>NZ_JACBFD010000032.1 GCF_013391405.1 Staphylococcus sp. GSSP0090 | reverse complement strand
GAGCCAGGATCAAACTCTCCATAAATGAATTATGATGTTTGATTAGCTCATAAAATACTAATTTGTGTTATCTCTAACACTTGTTTTGAACCAACAATTAAATGTTGCGTTCGGAATTAACGTTGACATATTGCAATTCAGTTTTCAATGTTCATTTAAATAGTTGCTTCATTACTATATCATTTTTGTTAAGAACTTGTCAACAAAAATTTAATATTTTTTAATGAGTAATTAACATTACTTTAATAATATTAAATTATTATTAAGATTATTTCAAGTATATTTTTTACACTTTTTATAATTTCTTTAAACAATGTCGTCGCTGTTTTTGACGACTTTTAAATAATATCAATTCCACAATGGAATGTCAATATTTAATTTAACTTTTTATGATTTCTCTTGTTTGCCTATTTAGTAGCAATTGTTTGCCACAAGAAACTATTCTATCATCATTTTAGAAAATTGCAATAAAAAAGTGGATAGAATTCAAAATAAATTCTATCCACTACGCGTATGGTCTATTTTTTTGTTTTATCAATGATTTGTTGTGCCATCGATTGATAGATTTCACCTAGTCGATCATCAGGTTGATAGATTGACGGGGCAAAGTCTTTTGGATTCCATGAAGGTTGTTCTAATGGTAAATGTCCTAGCAAATCAGTTTGTAATTCTTCTGCAAGTTTTTCTCCGCCACCAGTACCAAATACATATTCCTTATTTCCTGTTTCTTTACTTTGGAAATAAGACATGTTTTCAATAACACCTAAAATTGAATGTTCTGTATGTTTAGCCATTGCACCCGCACGTGCTGCAACAAATGCTGCTGTTGGATGCGGCGTTGTAACTATAATTTCCTTACTTGAAGGTAGCATTGTATGAACATCTAATGCAATATCGCCTGTACCTGGAGGTAAATCTAAGATAAGGTAGTCTAAATCTCCCCATCTAACTTCAACAAAGAAATTAGTTAGCATCTTCCCTAACATAGGACCTCTCCATATAACGGGCGCATTCTCTTCTACAAAGAAGGCCATTGATATAACTTTAACGCCATGGCGCTCTACCGGAATGATTTCTTTACCTTGTACACCTGGTTTTTCATCAATTCCCATCATATCTGGGACACTGAAACCATAGATATCCGCATCTACTAAACCTACTTTTTTACCTTCTCGTGCTAATGATACGGCTAAGTTAACAGCGACTGTAGATTTACCAACGCCTCCTTTACCAGAAGCAATAGCGATAAATTCAACTGGATTATCTTTTGAAAGCAATCCTTCAATCGTTTGGTTCTCGTTTTCAACAGAACCTCGGTATTGTTCTATAACATCGCTTGGTAATTCTTCAAATCTGATACCTACTGTGTTTGCGCCATTTTCTTTTAACACTTCTACTATAGCCATTTGTAAGTCTAATTGTGGTTGACCACCTAATTGTGCCATTGCCACTTTTACACTAACGTGTTCTATTTCTTCTTTAATAGTAACTTCTACTATTCCATCTGTTTCTTTTAATGGTACATCTATTATTGGATCTTTTAATTCTCCAACAAGTTCTTTAACTTGCGCTATCGTTAACACAAAGCGTCCCCCTCTTATTTAAATATTAATTATATTTTAACAAACAAAACTAACATTTGCTTTAAATAGCTTATTTTAAGTATAAATATAATTTACATAATAAAAAAGCAGTTAGCTCATTTTATTCCTAATTTAGAATAATAAGCTAACTACTTTCATTATAGATTAAAGTAACTAAGTCAAGTAACGTTCAAAATATGAAATAGATTCCCCTATTTAGAAAAAATATTTTTACCTACCTTATCTTTTTCTTTGGTTCAAATTTTTACTATCCGGATAAAATATTTCTTTACATATGAATAGTACACCAATAATTAATACAATCACCCAAAAATCAATGTCAATATAGGTATAATGTATATGCACAATAAAATAAAAAAGCAATGTAGTTACCGAAAAAGTAATTAATTGAAATGTAAGTCCTTGAAAATATGGGTTTTCAGGTAATTTTTTTCTAAAATAATCCATTAGATTTTCTACAATGAATAAATTGAAATAGCCTAATACAATATAACTACCATAATATATCAAATTATCGTAAAAACTTTTGTTATATCCGAAATCAGCGAGATGAAAGTAGATTAAAATTCTACTTAATCCGTATAAGCCAAATCCTAAAAATGTTAGAAATATGGCACCTGAGATAATAAATACAGAAAGCACAATAAGCGTTGTTAATAAATATCTAAAATATTTCATTGCTTACTGTCCTCCCTTTTAATCAATCATTAACTATATATCCTAATTTTTTCTTTTATATGATATGAACGCATAATACATCTTACCATTATAACGATGTACGACCAAGCGACAGAACTGCAATACTTATATTTATTCCTTGTTGTAGTGTTTATTTAAAAATACAATGCACGATTAGATTATGATGCGTTAATTTATTTTATTTTTGTATGTGAATGACCATAACAATATCAGTATAAACAATATGACAAAGCTTAAGATTAGAATATTATGAATATGCAAACCAACAAATGCAAATGATAATGTATAGACATAACCCATAATCGTTGATCCAACCGAATTACCTAGGCTTTTAGTCAAAGTATATAATGACATCATACGCTTCATATTTTTAGGAGATGTTTCTTCTTGTGTGATAACACTATCTTTAGTATAAACTGTACCAAAACTTATACCTGCTAATAATAAACTACAAGCAATAAAAATCGGTGAGTCCGTACCTATAAATACTAAAATGCCACAAAGCATTAAACATGTAAATGCAAATAAATATAATGTTTTTCGAGTCATTTTAGCTTCTATTTTATCTAAATTAAAATTTAAAACTAACCATGCAAATGAAATTGGAAAAATAACAAACCCACTTTGCAAAGGCGATAAACCAAGATCTTCTTGCAAATAAATCGGCATATAAAGGTTATATCCCATTAGTATCATTGCATAGGCGAAGTCAGTAAAAAAGATTAAAACAATCGTTTTGTTAAATTCTTTCACAGGTATAAATGGTGTTTTTATTGTCTTTTCATTTCTATATAACACAAAGCCAACAATAATAGCTAATATGATCGAAATGATATTTAAATACATATTATCTGTATACATCACTGCAAATATTAAAAAGAATACAAACATATAAAATAACGACAAACCTTTTACATCTAATTTAGAAGTCGTTGATGTACTTTCGTTGTCGAAATGAAATGTGATGACTACGAGTATGATTGCAATCACTGAAATTGGAATATTTACGAAAAATAGCCAGTGCCATGTAGCAAACTCTAAAATACCACCACCTAAAACAGGACCAATAATACTAGATATGCCCCATACACTGCCAACAATTCCCATTATTTTATAACGTAAAGGTATCTCAAAAGCTAGTTTTGGTACAATTTGGCTTAATGCCATCATGACGCCTGCACCTAATCCTTGTATAAAACGAGATATAATTAACATAGTAAATGTATTACTTAAACCTGAAAATAAACTTCCTATTGTAAATAGCACAAGCCCTAATAATGTAATATATATTATTTTGGTACGATCCAACAATTCGCCAACAATTGGGTTAGCAATAACAATTGCGATAAAATACACTGCAAATATCAATGAAATAGATGAAGTTACATTTAAATCATTTTTTATAGTTGGCAAAGCTAATGAAACAATGGATGTTTCTATTGCAGACATAAACATAATCAATATTAATGCAATAATAATACCTACTGATTTTATATTCATATATGACTTCCTAACCATTAATTTTTCTAACATTATCCACATTTACTTAACCATTATTTATGTATTAGTTCAATACATTTTTAAAACGAACTTCGAAATCTAAAAAATTAAAACTCACATAAAAAATACTGCTAACAACGTCAATGGACATTGTTAACAGCCTTTATATCTTACATAAAATACATGATAGCTACAAAGTGAAATACGGATGCAACTACAATGAAGAAATGCCATATCATATGAAAATATGGTCGATTTTTTTGTGCATAAAACCAAGCTCCTATTGTATATGCAATCCCACCAAACAATATGAATAACATAAATAGTAAAGATGAATCAAAAATAATTGTTGGTAGAAACAATACACCAATCCATCCCATAACCAAATACATAATCAAACTTAATTTATGATTAACATTTTTTGCTAATGATTTGTATAAAATGCCCCAAACTGTAATGCCCCACAAGACAATCATGCTAGACCAACCAATCCAACCGCCTACTAGCGTGAGACATATCGGTGTATAAGTCCCTGCAATCGCAACATATATCATACTATGATCGATAATCCTTAATATAAATTTATGTGATGATTGGTTTGGCATGGCATGATATACAGTTGATGAGATAAACATCAAAAAAATACTTATTACATAAACAGACACACTAAAGGCGCCTAATACGCCATAATCAAGAAAACTATGTATCGCTGCATAAGGCAATGCACATAATGCTATAAAAGCAGCTACTCCATGTGATACCGAATTACCAATTTCTTCCCCAAAGGTCAAGGGCATAATATCTTTAAATGTTTTTACCAGTTTATTATCTTCAGCTTCTACTGAGTGAGACATGAGCGCTACCACCTTTTTAAATCATATTCATACGTTTTAGATCAGCCGTAGCCGTTTCAACACTATCTTTACCTTCTTTATTCTTAAGTGGGGAAAATTCTTCCTCCCTAGGAACTTGTAAGGTTGCAAAGCTATGCGCATACTGGAATATATCAAAATAAAACAATTCAAATTTTAATGTTGGTAATTCAATTACACCAAAATCTTCATCTAATTGTTTTAAATTTTTAATTGCTAAATGATACGGTAAGTCCTTATCAACAACATTATTAATAAACGCTAGTTTAAATGAGTGGATTCCAATATTAGCATTGTTAAACTCATTAGCAATTTCTGGATCTAATTCTGAATATTCTAGAACCGTATCTTTTTGATTCGTATTGACTAACCTACCAACACTTTCTCCATCCTTGGGTTGTATTGATTTACTAGTAATGTCCATACTTTTTTGAAACGTGTATCCTGCAAATAATGGATCCAATACTTTAACTAATACATTATCAATATTATTCAAGAAAATATATTCAACACCATTTTCGGTCATTTCGTCTAAATAACCTGCTTTCGCTAATGATTTAAATACACCACCATTACCATTTGGTGTTTCGAGGATATTACTATCGACGTCCAATACTAATTTACCCTCTTCTGACAAAGCAACAATATTATCTTGCATAAAGAAATGGACATGATTCCTATCGTAACCAAAATAATCTTTCGACTCGAAATAAAGTTGTGTTTCTTTGTCATTAATTTTACTTGTCATAATGTACCAGTCTACATATTGGCCTGTTTGTTCTTTTAATGTTAATAATTGCTTTGCTTGAATTTCAAATAAACTCGTACCTTCTATTTCAAACGAACCTTTTGGCCCTTTATAACCTAATCTTGTTCCTTGTCCACCAGCCATTAATAAAACTGCAAACTTGCCTTTTTGAATCGCTTCAAGCCCAATTTTTTCATATTGTTCGAGTTCATCAGATGTAAATTCACTTTTAACATCATATTTAACTTCATTAACTGAAGAAACATCGTCAATTACTTTTTTATTCACGTATAAGTCGTTATATAAATTTCTAATATCAGCTAAATTTAATGAATCAAGTTTTTCAGATAAGTGTTCTTTCTCATTTGAACTCATTAATTTTTCAAACTCAATAAGATGTTCCTGATTAAACTTCTCTAACGCTTTCTTATCTAGCATGCTCTCTCTCCTTAATATCCATTTAATTAGATATAATTTATACTTTTTTTATATTATGGATATATCATTTCACTATATGTACTTTATATTATTATGATTCTAAGGACAACCATAATTATAACCAATTTAAAAATAGATTATTAAAAAACGGCTGGAAAATCACATAAATTGCACCAATAGTTAATGCACTTGCCAATGAGATATCTACTAGCCCACCCGTTTTAAATACAACTGGGAAGTTCACACTAATTGGTATTGGATAAAATAACTTAACACCTCTTGGCGTTAACATATCTAGTATAACATGTGAAAGCAAACCTAGAATAATTGTAACTAAATAGTATGTAGGCGTTTGAATCACATAAAGTAAACAAACAATGATTGCAATGAATAATAATGAATGTGTAAATGTCCTGTGTCCAAATATCATTCTAATAAAAAAACTAATCACTTTAAATCGTCTACCAATCTTGCTTTGTGTATGACAAATATCAGGTAATAAACTTGATATGACTGCAAGCGTAATAACTGTAATTGAAGTAAACAAATCTGTATGAAAATATTCTATAGTTAAAGCCCCGACTAATAAGCCGCACGATGCATGTGTTTTACCTGTCATTTTCACTTCTCCTTATCATTAATATTTTAGCATAATCCTACTATTCATGCGAACATACTTTCGTGAATGAATTTGAGTATAACCTTTTTATAAAAAGTATCACACAATTACTTGAAAACGATTGCAATCTATTGTATGATATAGCTACAAATTATTTAAAGGATGTGTTCGAGTAATGGCAATGACAGTTAAAAAAGATAACAATGAAGTAAGAATTCAGTGGAGAGTCGCAGATATTAAAATTCCAACAAGTGAAATTAAAAATATTTCACAAGATCAAAATATCCATGAAGTACCAAAACTCGATAGAGATAAAGTTTCAAGAATCGGTTCTACATTTGGAAAAACGAACCGCGTTATTATCGATACTGATGACCATGAATACATTATCTATACACAAAATGATCAAAAAGTTTATAATGAAGTTACCAAGTAATTTATATAATGACTTCACTTAAATCATATTATAAAGGAGGTATAGCGAGTAAATGTTACTCGTTGTACCTCTTTTCTTCTATACTAATTCATTTTTACTTTTATAATAATTATCTTGAATTATTCAGTTCTATTTAATACTGATCCATTTTCTAATTAATAAGTGTTCTCAATTATTTTCTCAAATCAACAATGCTATAATATATTTATATTAACGAAAGAAGGTGTAAAGCATGTATGTTGTAACAAATCGAATCGATGTTAAAAAAGGATTCGCAGAAAAAATGGCACCAAAATTTACACAAGGTGGTAAAATTCAAGAATTAGATGGCTTTCAAAAAGTAGAAGTCTGGCTTATTGATGATGAAGCAGATTATGATCAAATGTATATTAATACTTGGTGGGATTCTGAAGACGACTTTAAAGGTTGGTTGAAGAGTGATGCTTTCAAAGAAGCACATGAAGGTAAATCAAAATCTAAAAGTGATGAATCACCTATTTTAGGTAACAAAGTCGTTAAAGCCAATGTAATTTCACAGCTCTAACCACTAAAACGTTAAATTAGAATTATGAATAAATCGTGTTTGGTATTTCAAACGTCATATAAAATCAAAACCACCCGTGTGAACGGGTGGTTTGTTCTGCGGCTGTAAGCCTTCCTTACTGGCCAGCCCTGTAAGGGCACTGACAAGTCAGCCAACTGCACTACTTTTCCAGCACCCCTA
>NZ_JACBFD010000031.1 GCF_013391405.1 Staphylococcus sp. GSSP0090 | reverse complement strand
GAACATACGTGTTAAAACACGTATGTAAGCATTACTAATTCCAATAAATTGGAAAGTAATGCTTTAAAGGAATACGCGAAAGTGAGAAAAGATGCGAGCGCTTCTTAAGAAAATGAACGCATGAGCCAATGCTCATGCATAAGTACTACTATGCACAATGGAATTGTGCAGTAGTACTTTATAGGAAAAGCTCCTTAGCGCCGGTGGTAGCCGACTTACGTTCCGAATGAACATACGAGCTAAAACTCGTATGTAAGCATTACTAATTTCAATGAATTGAAAAGTAATGCTTTAAAGGAACACATGAGCTGAAGCACATGTGTAAACGTCACTAAACTCATTGAAATGAGAAGTGACGTTTTACAGGCAATTAGAGACCCAAGCGGGTCTCTTTTTTTATATCCAAAAAGCTTAACTTCCAGTTCGAAGAACTGAAAACTAAAATGACCTATTGTGAGAAAGCGTTTGAAGCTGACGAACTAAGCGGAAGACGAAACGAGCTTACAAGCGGTATATAATAGGGAACATACGTGTTAAAACACGTATGTAAGCATTACTAATTCCAATAAATTGGAAAGTAATGCTTTAAAGTAATACGCGAAAGTGAAAAAAGATGCGAGTATTTCTTAAGAACTCGAAGAACTGAAAAATAAAACAACCTATGAAGCTTTGGTTTTTGTCCAATGCCTATTAGCTTATTTGTAAAATTGTAGCTAGGCATAATGACTCTAGTGAAGTGGCTAGTGACATGTTAAAATATAGTGAAATATAAAATAGAACTTCAGTTTGAAAAGTAGGGGATTTAATGACATTACCACTAACAAATCGACTCAATCATTTATTGAATAAAAAACCAATCTCAATGCATGTGCCAGGTCATAAAAATATGACGATAGGTTATTTAAGTGCGTTAAAAATGGAAATGGATATGACAGAAATTACAGGATTGGATGATTTACATCAAGCTGAGGATGTCATTGCGCAAAGTATGCAACATATCGATAAGCATCCTGATTATGATGCTTATTTTTTAGTTAATGGAACGACGTCAGGTATATTAGCAGTGATACAAAGTTTTGCGAAAGTAAAAGGAGCGTATCTCATTGCTAGAAATGTGCATAAATCTGTTTTTCATGCTTTAGATTTAGCTCATGGTTCTAGTAGATTATTAAAAATGCATATAAGTAATAAGACAAAACAGTACGTTGGGCCAGACGAAAGCGCATTGAAAACTCAGGTGGTCAAAGCGAAATTAGCAGTTTTTACTTATCCTAATTATTATGGTGAGTGCTTTGATGTAGCATCTACGATCAAGTATATGAAAGCCCATGACATTCCTACATTAATAGATGAAGCGCACGGAGCGCATTTCAATTTAACAGGTTTCCCGAAGTCTACACTGAATATGGGAGCGGATTATGTAGTACAATCGTATCATAAAACGTTACCATCACTCACGATGAGTTCTATTATTTTTATACATAAGCAGGCGCCGTTACGCGAAAGTATATTGAAATATTTAAGTTATTTTCAATCCTCGAGTCCTTCCTATCTTTTAATGAGTAGTTTGGAATTGGCTCATGAATTTTACAAAACTTATGATAGTAAGGTGTTTTTTGAAAAAAGGACACAGTTAATCAAAGTGATTGAAGATAAAGGGATGCATATTATTAATGTAGATGATCCGCTCAAATTGAATGTTCAATGTGACGGTTATACAGGTATCGAACTTCAAACACTTTTTGAAAATAAAGAGATCTATGTAGAGCTTGCTGACACCAATCAAGTTTTATTGGTCTTACCGTTATGGCATAAAGATGATCAATTTCCATTTGATGATTTGCTTATGAGAATCCAAGGAATGGATATAGAACACAGAGATCCGTTTGAAGAAACATATTTACCTTTTTATAATGAGGAAGGCATATATGATAGTAGAGAAATAAACAAGATAAAGAAAATTAGTATCGATGAAGCGCATAATGAAATATTAGCGACTAATTTAGTGCCTTATCCTCCAGGTATTCCAGTCATGCTAAAAGGAGAAATTATAACTAGAAATATGATAGAATTAATGCATTATTGGCGTAATCATCAAATTAGAGTTGAAGGTATGAAAGATAATAAAATTGAAATTAAGGATGAATAAGATGTCTGCATTTATAACTTTTGAAGGGCCTGAGGGTTCGGGAAAAACGACAGTAATACAACAAGTAGCAAAAAAATTAGAAAATGAATATAATGTTGTGCTTACAAGAGAGCCTGGTGGTGTAAAGACGGGTGAACAAATTCGAGAAGTGTTACTCGAAGGAGACGATATGGATGATCGTACGGAAGCTTTATTATTTGCTGCTTCAAGACGTGAACATCTCGTGGGGAAAGTTATCCCATCATTAGAAAGTGGAAAATTAGTATTATGTGACCGCTATATAGATAGTTCTTTAGCATATCAAGGTTATGCACGGGGTATAGGAATAGAAGAAGTGAAATCTATTAATGAATTTGCAATAAATGGTCTATATCCGGATGTTACGATTTATTTAGATGTCAGTGTAGCAGTGGGTCGGGAACGTATTTTGAAAAATCAACGCAATCAAAATCGTCTGGATCAAGAGAATGCAAAATTTCATGAAAAAGTAGTTGAAGGTTATAAAAAAATTATTCATAATGAGTCTGAACGCTTTATCGTGATAGATGCTGATAGAAGTATAGATGAAGTTGTAAATACAACATATGAATCTATCATCAAATACTTAGAAAAATTATGATATAATATTGGGAAGAGGTGTTTAGTATGAAAATGATTATAGCAATTGTACAAGACCAGGATAGTCAAGAACTTTCAGACAAACTTGTTAAACATAACTTTAGAGCAACAAAACTTGCAACAACTGGTGGATTTTTAAGAGCGGGTAATACAACATTCCTATCAGGTGTCGAAGATGACCGTGTAGATGAAATGTTAAAAGTAATTAATGACACTTGTGGTAATAGAGAACAACTTGTATCACCTATAACACCAATGGGTGGAAGCGCAGATTCTTATATTCCTTACCCAGTTGAAGTAGAGGTTGGAGGAGCAACGGTATTTGTAATGCCAGTTGAAGCTTTCCATCAATTCTAGAATTATGGTTGCTATATATGGTAACCTTTCAAATTACATTTTTTGTTTAAGACACAAGTAAGATAGTCTTTTAAGAAATGTGCTTTGTAAGGTGACTATGTATGAGCAGCCTTTTTATATAAAGGAGTAACTTTATGATGGATGAACAAGAAAGACTGACAAAAGCGTATCAATCGAATAAACTGTCGCATGCTTACTTATTTGAAGGTGACGATGGCCAAACGATGCAACAAGTCGCTATTGATTTTACGAAACTTATTTTATGTAATGGAGAACATCAATGTCAGTTAAAAGTAGACACATTCAATCATCCTGATTTTATGTATGTGTCATCTGAAGAAACAACAATAAAGAAAGATCAAGTTGAACAATTAGTACATCACATGAACCAACTACCAATCGAAGGCGATTATAAAGTATATATTATTGAGTCTTTTGAAAAGTTAACAGTTCAAGGTGAGAACAGTATTTTGAAGTTTTTAGAAGAGCCTCCAGAAAATACAATAGCCATTTTATTAACTACAAAACCAGAACAAATTCTAGATACGATACATTCTAGATGCCAACATGTTTATTTCAAGCCTATTGATAAAACTAAATTTGTTGAGCGCTTAGTTGAACGAGAAATTGCTAAGCCGGTAGCTGAATTACTTAGTACATATACAACGCAAATTGAAGTAGCTGACACACTTAATGAAGAAGCTGATTTAATGGCGTTACGCAAGAGTGTGGTTAAATGGTGCCAATTACTACTAACCAATCGTTCAATGGCTTTGATAGCTATTGTTGATTTATTAAAACATGCTAAAAATAGAAAATTACAATTAGTGACATTAGCAGCGGTTAATGGTTTCTTTGAAGACGTCATGCATGCTAAAGTAGGTATGGATCAAGATATGATATATGACGATTTAAAAGAAGATATCATAGCATTTTCTAAAAAACTAACATATAATCAGATTATTTTGATGTATGATCAAATAACAGAAGCGCATAAAAAGTTGAATCAAAATGTGAACCCGATGTTAGTATTTGAACAAATTGTAATAAAAGGGGTGAATTAATAATGCAAAATGTAGTCGGAATAGATTTTCAAAAATCAGGTAAAATGGAATATTATTCACCAAAGGGCTTTGATTTAAACGTTGGCGACTGGGTAGTCGTAGAATCAAAAAGAGGTTTAGAAATGGGGCGTGTGAAATATGCACCAGTAGATGTTGCAGATCAAGATGTCACATTACCACTAAAAGAAATTGTACGCCTCGCTACAGAAGATGATTTACTACAATATGAAAAAAATGAGTATGATGCGAATGAAGCATTGATATTGTGTAAAGATACGATACAACAACAAGCGTTAGAAATGAGACTAGTGAATTGCGAATATACACTAGATAAATCCAAAGTTATCTTTAATTTTACTTCTGATGAACGTGTCGATTTTAGAAAATTAGTTAAAGTATTAGCACAAAAGTTAAAAACACGTATTGAGTTAAGGCAGATTGGTGTTAGAGACGAAGCTAAATTACTAGGTGGTATAGGACCTTGTGGACGTTCGTTATGTTGCTCAACATTTTTAGGTGATTTTGAACCGGTTTCTATTAAAATGGCAAAAGATCAAAATCTATCCCTGAACCCAACTAAAATATCTGGTGCATGTGGCCGTCTTATGTGTTGTCTTAAATATGAAAATGATTATTATGAAGAAGCACGTGCACAATTACCAGATGTTGGAGACGCTATTGAGACACCAGAGGGTAATGGGAAAGTCGTAGGTTTGAATATTTTAGACATTTCTATGCAAGTTAAAGTCGAAGGTCTAGAGCAGCCACTTGAATATAAAATGGAAGAATTAGAAACATTAAATTAGGAGGCTAAAACAACATTGAATCGTAGCGACATATTTGAAAAATTAGCAAATTTAGAAGCGAATATAAATCAAATCAATAGTGATATGGGAAATTTAAAAAACCTTACTGTTGAAGTAATTGAAGAAAATGTCGCCCTACAAATAGAAAATGAAAATCTGAAAACTTTAATAGATAAAGAAGAAAAACCTAAAGCGGTTGAAAACGGGAAGAAGATACCAAAGAAACAACCACTTCGTAGTAAAGATAATTTAGCAATGCTTTATAAAGAAGGTTTTCATATTTGTAATGGTGAGTTATTCGGCAAACACAGAAAAGGTGACGATTGTTTATTTTGCCTTGAAGTATTAAGTGAATAATCAAACTGATATAAATGGTAAAAGGATAATGATGATATGTGATTGAGGATGAGATGTAACGATAGGCTTGATTATTAAGCATCGTTATCTCGTCCTCTTTTTTAAGGAGGTAGGGATATGTTGTTAGAGAATGAGCGGTTAGATTATTTATTAAAAGAAAATCTTAGAATTATTCAAAATGATAATGTATTTTCTTTTTCTACGGATGCGTTGTTACTGGGTCATTTTACGAATGTAAAAAAACACGATCATATTATGGATTTATGTTCTGGGAACGGCGTGATTCCATTAGTATTATCTCATAAAGGGCAGCAAATGATAGATGCCGTGGAAATTCAAGAACAGTTAGTAGACATGGCTAGAAGAAGTGTGACTTATAACCAATTAGATGAGAGAATTCATATGTACCAAATGGATTTGAAAGAAGCGCATAAGTATTTAAAACCATCTCAATATGATTTAGTTACTTGTAACCCACCATATTTTAAAATAAATCAGCAACATCAACATCAAAAAGATGCCCATAAGATAGCGAGACATGAGATAATGTGTACGCTAGAGGATTGTTGTTATGCTGCAAGACATTTATTAAAGCAAGGTGGTCGTTTCATCATCGTTCATAGAGCGGAACGTCTAATGGATGTCTTAAGTCATATGAGAACATATCAAATTGAACCTAAAAAGCTTTACTTTATTTATAGTAAATTAGATAAAGCGGCTCAAACGATTGTTGTTGAAGGTAGAAAAGGTGGGAATCAGGGCTTAGAAATTCAACCACCATTTTACATATATAACAAAGATGGCACTTATACTGAAGAAATGAGAGAAATATATTATGGATAAACATTTTATATATATTGTTAAGTGTAAAGATGGCAGTCTATATACAGGATATGCAAAAGACATAGAAAAAAGAATTGCTAAACATAACAATGGCCAAGGAGCCAAATATACAAAAATTAGACGTCCAGTACAATTAGTTTATCAAGAAATGTTTGATACCAAATCTGAAGCATTGAAACGGGAATATGAGATTAAGACATTTTCACGTCAAAAAAAACTTAAATTAATAAATGAGGGGTAGTTTATGTCAATATTATATTTAGTAGGAACACCCATCGGTAACTTAGCAGATATTACATATCGTGCAGTAGATATATTACGTAATGTAGATTTGATAGCTTGTGAAGATACAAGAGTAACCAAAAAATTATGTGCACATTATGATATTCAAGCACCACTCAAGTCATATCACGATCACAACAAAGAACAACAAACGGATTATTTAATTGAGCAATTACAATCAGGTATAGATATTGCGTTGGTATCAGATGCAGGCTTACCGCTTATTAGTGATCCAGGATATGAACTTGTTGTAGCAGCAAGAGAAAAACAAATCAGAGTGGAAACAGTACCTGGACCTAATGCTGGTTTAACAGCGCTTATGGCTAGCGGATTGCCGTCTTTTACTTATACATTCTTAGGATTTTTACCTAGAAAAGAAAAGCAAAAGCAAGCGATATTAGAACAGCGTATGTATGAAAATGCCACACTGATTATTTATGAATCACCGCATCGTGTAAAAGATACTTTAAAAACAATACGAAATATAGATGAACAACGTAAAGTATCAGTTGGCAGGGAACTTACTAAAAAGTTTGAGCAGATTGTCACAAGTTATGTGAGCGAAGTAATGGAACAACTTGAAGATGGAAATATTCCATTGAAGGGTGAATTTGTTGTCCTTGTTGAAGGTGAGGAACGTATGGCGGATACTGCATGGTTTGAAGATATGTCTATTAAAGAACATGTGACGTATCATATAAATCAAAATATGAAACCTAAAGCAGCTATAAAAGTTGTTGCAGAAGAACGTCATATGAAAACAAGCGAAGTTTATGACATTTATCATGAGGTTAATTAATCTCGTTACAAAACTTTAAAAAGAAGTGAAAGTGATGTCATATAAAATCACATATATTCAATAAAAAAGAGTTGAAAAACTCCCATAAAATGCATGATTTATGGTAATGTAGATAAGATAGAGATTATTAAATCATATCAATATAATAAGTTGGAAATCGGATATGCATTGTATATTATCCATAGCATTTATTCATACGAAGTGCATATACAAACAATATAGAAACATACAACTGCTTTATTGAAAACAATAATAAATTTAGATATATTTATGATGTAAGAAACGAGGAGGAACATTGATGGCGAAAGAAACATTTTATATCACTACACCAATATATTATCCAAGTGGGAATTTACATATCGGTCATGCTTATACAACAACAGCTGGTGATGTAATCGCACGTTATAAAAGAATGCAAGGCTATGATGTTCGTTATTTAACAGGAACGGATGAACATGGGCAAAAAATTCAAGAAAAAGCACAAAAAGCTGGGAAATCAGAAATCGAATATCTTGATGAAATGATTGCTGGTATTAAAGACTTATGGGAAAAACTAGAGATTTCAAATGATGATTTTATACGTACAACAGAAATTAGACATAAAGAAGTTGTACAACAAATATTTGAACGTTTATTGGCTCAGGGAGATATTTACCTTGGTGAATATGAAGGTTGGTATTCTGTTCCGGATGAAACATATTATACTGAAACACAATTAGTCGATCCGATTATGGAAAATGGCGTAATTGTCGGAGGTAAGAGTCCTGATTCTGGTCATGAAGTAGAATTAGTAAAAGAAGAAAGTTATTTCTTCAATTTATCTAAATATACAGACCGTTTATTAGAATTTTATGATGAAAATCCTGAGTTTATTCAACCACCTTCACGTAAAAATGAAATGATTAATAATTTCATTAAGCCAGGACTTGAAGATTTAGCGGTATCAAGAACATCATTCGATTGGGGCATTCGTGTTCAATCGAATCCTAAGCATGTTGTTTATGTTTGGATAGATGCGCTTGTAAATTATATTTCTTCATTAGGATATCTGTCAGACGATGATAGCTTATTCAAGAAATATTGGCCAGCAGACATTCATATTATGGCTAAGGAAATTGTACGATTCCACTCTATTATATGGCCAATTTTATTAATGGCACTAGATATTCCATTACCTAAGAAAGTGTTCGCACATGGATGGATACTTATGAAAGATGGAAAAATGAGTAAATCTAAAGGGAATGTCGTTGACCCGAATGTACTCATTGATCGTTACGGTTTAGACGCAACACGCTACTATTTAATGCGTGAATTACCATTTGGCTCTGACGGTGTATTTACGCCAGAAGGATTTGTAGAACGTACAAACTATGACTTAGCTAATGACTTAGGTAACTTAGTTAATCGAACAATTTCAATGGTGAATAAATATTTTGATGGTGAGCTTCCAGCATATCAAGGTCCTAAGCATGAATTAGATAAAGATATGGAACAAATGGCATTAGATACTGTTAAAACATTCCATGAAAACATGGATGACTTACAATTCTCAGTAGCACTTTCAACTGTATGGAAATTCATCAGCCGCACAAATAAATATATTGATGAAACGTCACCATGGGTTTTAGCTAAAGATGAAGATCAAAAAGAAATGCTTGGTAATGTAATGGCACACTTAGTAGAAAATATTCGTGTGATTGCGGTATTATTAAGACCATTCCTTACTCATGCACCAAAACAAATCTTTACACAATTAAATATTAATGCACCAGAACTTTTTGAGTTAGAAAGTATTGAACAATATGGTGCCTTAACGCAACCGATAATGGTGAGTGATAAACCACAACCTATCTTCCCTCGTTTGGATAGTGAAGTTGAAATTAGCTATATCAAAGAATCAATGCAACCCGATAAAGTCGAGGAAGAAGTTGAAGAAACAATCCCTAGTAAAGCACAAATTGATATCAAAGATTTTGATAAGGTTGAAATCAAAGCTGCAACAGTGATTGATGCTGAACAAGTGAAAAAATCTGATAAGTTATTAAAAATTCAAGTTGATTTGGATAGTGAACAACGTCAAATCGTTTCAGGCATTGCCCAATTCTATCAACCTGAAGATATTATTGGTAAAAAAGTTGCAGTTGTCACTAATTTAAAACCAGCTAAATTAATGGGTAGAAAATCAGAAGGTATGATACTTTCTGCTGAAAAAGATGGTGTACTTACACTTGTGAGTTTACCTAGTGCAATTCCAAATGGTGCAATAATTAAATAATCACAAATTAAGGGAGCGGAATTAATATGCTAATCGATACACATGTTCATTTGAATGCAGATCAATACGATGAAGATTTAGAAGAAGTCATTGAACGCGCAAGAGAAAATGGTGTAGATCGTATGTTTGTTGTGGGTTTTGATACGCCAACAATTGAGCGCACGATGGAACTCATTGACCAATATGAATTTATCTATGGCATTATTGGTTGGCACCCTGTAGATGCAGTTGATTGTACTGAAGAACGTTTAGAATGGATCGAAAAACTTGCAGCGCACCCTAAAGTTATTGGTATTGGTGAAACTGGTCTAGATTACCATTGGGATAAATCGCCTAAAGATGTTCAGCAAGCATTATTTAGAAAGCAAATTGCTTTAGCGAAACGCGTGAATTTACCAATTATTATTCATAATAGAGAAGCAACACAAGACTGTGTGAATATCCTCAAAGAAGAACACGCTGAAGAAATCGGCGGCATTATGCACAGCTTTAGTGCGTCGCCTGAAATTGCTGATGATGTTATCAATAAATTGAATTTTTACGTATCTTTAGGTGGTCCAGTTACATTTAAAAATGCAAAACAACCAAAAGAAGTTGCAAAGCATGTACCATTTGATAGACTGTTAGTTGAAACGGATGCACCTTTCTTATCTCCACATCCATATAGAGGCAAAAGAAATGAACCTGTCCGTGTAACCTTAGTTGCGGAACAAATTGCTGAATTGCGCGGTGTGAGTTACGAAGAAGTGTGCAAACAAACAACTGAAAATGCAGAACGATTGTTTAAATTAAAAGCATAATTATATTTCAAAAAGGTATCGGTCTGAGATAGCGCTTAGTTGATATAAGGTATACTAAGTCATCATCACAATTAAAACCGATACCTTTTTATTTTTATCTAACATGAATTAAAGTGACGAAAGGTGAAACAATAAATGAAAATAAATGAATTTATTGTAGTTGAAGGTAGAGATGACACTGAACGTGTAAAAAGAGCGGTTCAATGTGACACGATTGAAACAAATGGTAGTGCCATTAACGAATCGACATTAAATGTGATTGCACAAGCATACGAAACAAGAGGTGTTATCGTATTAACGGACCCAGATTTCCCAGGTGATAAAATCCGCAATACGATACAAAAACAGATCCCTGGTGTGAAACATGCGTATATAGATAGAGAAAAGGCTAAAAATAAGCGTGGAAAAATTGGCGTAGAGCATGCACAATTAAGTGATATCAGAGAAGCTTTGATGAATGTGAGTACACCTTTTGAAGAAGGGCACGAATCAATAAGTAAAGATGTCTTAATCGAATTAGGGTTAATCGTTGGTAAGGATGCACGTCACAAAAGAGAAAAATTAGGTCGCAAACTACATATAGGTCATTCCAATGGTAAACAGCTAATCAATAAGTTGAATGCTTTTGGCTATACAGAAGAAGATGTTAGATCTGCATTGAGTGATGAAGAAGGAAGTGAGTCGTAAATGGATTATAAAGATATTGCCACACCAACTCGTACGAAAGCTTTACTTAATCAATACGGTTTTAATTTTAAAAAAAGTCTTGGTCAAAACTTTCTAATCGATGTGAATATTATTCATAATATTATTGACGCAAGTGATATTGACGCACAGACAGGTATTATAGAAGTTGGTCCAGGTATGGGATCGTTGACAGAGCAATTGGCGAAAAGTGCAAAAAAGGTTGTCGCATTTGAAATTGATCAACGTTTAATACCAGTGTTGAAAGATACAATGGAACCTTATGATAACGTAACAGTGATTAATGAAGATATACTTAAAGCAGATATTGCTCATTACGTAACAGAACATCTAGCTGATTGTGAAAAAATTATGGTGGTTGCAAATTTACCATATTATATTACGACACCAATATTATTAAATTTAATGCAGCAGAAGTTACCAATTGATGGTTATGTTGTTATGATGCAAAAAGAAGTTGGAGAAAGACTTAATGCACAAGTTGGAACAAAAGCCTATGGTTCACTCTCAATCGTTGCACAGTATTATACAGAAACAAGCAAAGTATTAACGGTGCCTAAATCAGTTTTTTTACCGCCACCTAATGTAGATTCTATTGTAGTGAAATTGATGAAGCGTCAAACACCTATCGTTGATATTGACGACGAAAATAGATTTTTCAAAATGACGAAAGCGGCGTTTAGTCAAAGACGCAAAACCATCAATAATAATTACCAAAGTTTATTTGTTAATGGTAAGGCGAATAAAGCTCAAATATTAGAATGGTTAGAAGCGGCTGATATCGATCCAAGAAGACGTGGGGAGACGCTTTCAATAAAAGAATTTGCAAATTTATACAATGGGTTGCAAAATTTCACAGAATTAGCATTTTAAATTATTGACAAGCGTGTCCGACATTGCTAAAATTGATATTTTATTTGACAAAAACCTCCATTTTGTGTTATTATACAACTTGTAGCGAGGTGGAGCAATATGCCAAAATCTATTGGAGACATCAAAAATTCACTTGATTGTCAATTAGGAAACAGAATTGTACTTAAAGCGAATGGTGGACGTAAGAAAACAATTGAACGTAGCGGTGTGTTAAAAGAAACTTACCCTTCTGTTTTTATTGTTGAACTAGATCAAGATATTTATAATTTTGAACGTGTGTCTTATACATACACTGACGTTTTAACTGAAAACGTACAAGTTTCTTTTGAAGATGATAATCATCAAGAAGCAGTTGCACACTAAATAAAATAATTAAAGTCAAGTTTGATTATCGAATCTTACTTTTACAATAAGACTTTAATATTCAAACGATTGATATAAAAGGTATGTTGGTGTATAGCGCCAACATACCTTTTTTGATTTTTACATAAATACAGAAAATGATTTTATATCGTAAACACGTTATTGTAAAATAGTGAATTAAGAAATGGTTTTATTTTTCACTACAATTAAAAGTTTATTGTTAAATTTTTAATTGTATGTATTTTGATACAACATATTAACTTTTGAAAAAACCGATAACACAATGATAACAATATGTTAAAATCATTTTATTACCTTATCGAAATTGAAAGAGGGTGGGAATATGATTTATGAAACTGCGCCAGCTAAAATTAATTTAACGTTGGACACACTCTTTAAACGAGATGATGGTTTTCATGAAGTTGAAATGATTATGACAACGATTGATTTAAATGATCGTTTATCATTTGAGCTTCGTAAAGATAAAAGAATAGTTGTTGACGTAGAACAGACTTATGTTCCCTCCGATAATAAAAATTTGGCATATAAAGCTGCAGAACTAATGAAAAAGACCTATAATCTACATCAAGGTCTTACCATTACGATTGATAAAAATATACCAGTATCAGCAGGTTTAGCAGGTGGATCGACAGATGCTGCAGCTACGATGAGAGGTATGAATCGTTTATATAAGTTAAATAGATCGTTAGAGGAACTGTGTGAATTAGGAATACAAATTGGAACGGATATTCCTTTTTGTATATTAGGAAAGACTGCTTTGTGTAAGGGCAAGGGTGAAATCATCGAATATTTAGATAAACCACCTTCTGCTTGGGTTGTGGTTGCTAAACCCGATTTAGGTATATCGTCACCAAATATATTTAAAAAATTAGATTTAACACAAAAGCATAGAGTCCATACTGAAGCGTGTAAACATGCTTTAATTTCTGGGGATTACGAACAATTATGTAAAAGTCTTTCGAATCGATTAGAACCTGTCTCGGGAAAGATGCATGATGAAATATTAAAAATAAAAGCCAATATGTTAGAAAATGGTGCGGATGGTGCTGTGATGAGTGGTAGCGGACCGACTGTTTATGCTTTAGCTAGGAAAGAGCGACAAGCAAGGCATATTTACAATGCGGTTAATGGTTGCTGCAATGAAGTACATATTGTAAGGTTATTAGGCTGAAAAAGAAGGGATGAACTGAATGCGCTATAAAAGAAGTGAACGTATTGTGTATATGACGCAATATTTAATGAATAATCCGAATAAATTAATACCACTAACATATTTTGTACAAAAGTTTAAACAAGCTAAATCTTCAATTAGTGAAGATGTACAAATTATTAAAACAACTTTTCAAAAAGAAAAGCTAGGAACGGTTATTACCACGGCAGGTGCTAGTGGTGGTGTGACTTATAAACCAGAAATGAGTAAAGCAGAAGCGACGGAAGTCATCGATGAAGTGATAGCTCAACTTCAAGAAAAAGATCGCTTATTACCAGGTGGATATTTATTTTTATCTGATTTAATGGGAAATCCTACTTTACTTAATCGAGTTGGAAAGTTAATTGCAACACTATATATGGATGAAGAGATAGATGCTATTGTCACGATTGCAACTAAAGGGATTTCATTAGCAAATTCGGTAGCAAATGTATTGAACTTGCCGGTAGTAGTTATTAGAAAGGATAATAAGGTGACTGAGGGCTCAACAGTATCGATTAACTATGTATCAGGCTCATCTAGAAAGATTGAAACGATGGTGCTTTCTAAGAGAACATTACCAGAAAATTCAAACGTGCTCGTGGTTGACGATTTTATGCGTGCTGGAGGTTCGATCAATGGTGTTATGAATTTGATGAATGAGTTTAAAGCTCACGTTAAAGGGGTATCGGTACTAGTAGAATCAAAAGAAGTTAAGCAAAGACTAATTGAAGATTATACATCCTTAGTTAAATTATCTGATGTAGATGAATACAATCAGGAATTTAAGGTGGAACAAGGCAACAGTTTAACTAAATTTTCTTAAAAGGAGCGATTCGACATCATGAAAGTTATTAATACTGAAAAGGCACCTGAAGCATTAGGGCCATATTCGCATGCAACAGAAATAAACGGACTTGTGTTCACATCAGGACAAATTCCTTTAAATTTAGAAGGAGAAATTGTTAGTGACGATGTGAAAGTACAAACACAACAAGTCTTAGAAAATTTAAAAGTTGTGTTAGACCAAGCTGGAGCTGATTTAGATTCGGTTATCAAAGCTACTATTTTCATTGCTGATATGAATGAATTTCAAAATATAAATGAAATTTATGGCCAATACTTTAGTGATCACCAACCAGCGAGAAGTTGTGTTGAAGTGGCAAGGTTGCCTAAAGATGTTAAAGTTGAAATAGAGTTAATCGCAAAAGTAAAATAAGGATTTATAATTTTTAATAAAATTGTTAAGCTTCTAACAAAGAGATACTAGGGGGGCTCACTACATGAAAGTGACAGATGTAAGACTTAGAAAAATACAAACAGATGGAAGAATGAAAGCACTTGTTTCAATTACACTAGACGAGTCGTTTGTTGTACATGACTTACGCGTAATTGAAGGCAACACAGGTCTATTCGTCGCAATGCCAAGTAAACGTACACCAGATGGTGAATTCCGAGACATTGCGCATCCAATTAACTCAGAAATGAGACAAGAAATACAGGATGCAGTAATGAAAGTATATGAAGAGACTGATGAAGTCATCCCAGACAGAAATGCGCAATCATCAGACGATTCTGAAGAAGCTTAAATAAAATATGCTCAACTATTTGAGAGGGAATAGTTGTTATATACAAAAATGAGTAGTGTGGAAAATTTATTTATATAATGATTTTTTGTACTACTTCAGTAGAGATGGCTATTTAAATGACTAACTTAGCTAAATATTGTCTTTAAGTGCTATTGATTTTTTTGTGAATGTGTAATGTATTATAAATAGGTTAGTTTATTATGCCAACATAGTCATCTCTCACCTAAAAGTTAAAAAACAGACCGAAACATCGATGTTTCGGTCTGTTTTTTATGTTATAGCATTTTAAAATGATAAAAAACTTATTTTTCAAAGGTGACAAAAAGGATTTGCTTTTAAAATTTAAAAATGAAGAAAAGTAAAATAATGTCATTTAAATTTTAATTAATATTACAATAAGTTATATAAGCACAGTTATATTAATGTTTTAGTGAATTTAAAATTTTATTATAGTAAAGATATACTAGATTTTGATACTAATAATGAAACGGTTCCATAGCTATGTAATGATGACAAATAGAGTTGTACATTTTTTTAATTTAGCAATAAAAATATATCTATTATATAACATTGGTACTTTGAGCCTTGAAAGTGGGACTAGCGTTAAATTATAATAGGAAAGAAGTGTATATTTTAATGGAGGGTTAACATACATGCAAAGACATGCAATAGTACTTGCAGCCGGCAAAGGTACGCGTATGAAATCAAAAAAATACAAAGTACTTCATGAAGTAGCAGGTAAAACGATGATCGAACATGTTGCAGATAGTGTGAAGCAATCTGGCGTAGATCAGCTTGTTACCATTGTTGGACACGGCGCAAATAGTGTCAAAGAGACATTGGGTGATTCATCGCTTTATAGTTTTCAAGAAGAACAACTTGGTACAGCACATGCTGTTAAAATGGCAAGTGAGCATTTAAGTGAAAGCCAAGGAACGACGTTAGTGGTTTGTGGAGATACACCACTCGTTACTACAGCAACATTGAAGTCATTGATTGAACATCACGAAAACAACCAAGCACATGCAACGGTTTTATCAGCAACTGCAGAAAATCCATTTGGTTATGGACGTATTTTACGTAACGCAAAAGGACAGTTAGTAAGCATTGTTGAGCAAAAAGATGCCACGGAGGCAGAACAACAAATTAATGAAATTAGTTCAGGTATTTTTGCATTTGATAATCAAGTCCTGTTCGAAAAATTAGAATTAGTCAAAAATGATAACGTGCAGAGTGAATATTACTTGCCTGATGTACTTTCTTTAATTTTAGAAGATCATGGTATTGTTGAAATTTTCCATACAAATGACTTTGAAGAAATTATAGGTGTGAATGACAGAATCATGCTTAGTGAAGCGGAAAAGGCGTTTAGAAAACGTATTAATGAACACCATATGAAACAAGGTGTAACCATTATTGACCCTGCGACGACTTATATCGGAGCTGATGTTAAAATTGGTGAAGATACAGTGGTTGAGCCTGGTGTGAAACTCTCTGGTCATAGCGTGATTGGTGAAGATACGCTGATTGGACAATATACGGAAATCACGAATAGCCAAATAGGATCAAATGTAACCATTAAACAATCTGTTATTAATGAAGCCTTAGTGGCTGATGATGCTACGATTGGTCCGTTTGCACAACTTCGTCCAGGTGCAGATTTAGGTGAAAAAGTAAAAGTGGGTAACTTTGTTGAAGTGAAAAAATCAGTAGTAAAAGCAGGTGCCAAATTACCTCATCTAAGTTATATTGGTGATGCAGAAATAGGTGAAAGAACAAATGTTGGATGTGGTTCTATTACCGTTAACTACGATGGTATTAATAAATTTAAGACAGTCATTGGTGATGATTCCTTTATCGGATGTAACACAAACCTCGTTGCACCAATTACTTTAGGTAATCGTTCATTTATAGCCGCAGGATCAACCATTACGAATAATGTACCAGAAGACAGTTTAGCGTTAGCTAGAGCTAGACAAACGACCAAAGAAGGTTATTTGAAAAAATAAACACAAATGTTTAGACAAGCTTGCTTAAACTGTTAAAATCAATATAGTTAAAAGATAATCATAACAATTTATTATGTTGCTGAGCGATATAAGTTTTGCCTTGTCTACAAACCAAAATGAATTGAAAGAATTAATTGGAGGACTATAAATGTTAAACAATGAGTATAAGAATTCTGCTTTGAAAATATTTTCTTTAAAGGGTAATGAACCATTAGCCCAAGAAGTGGCAGATCATGTTGGAATTGAATTAGGGAAATGTTCTGTGAAACGTTTCAGTGATGGAGAAATTCAAATCAATATTGAAGAAAGTATTCGTGGTTGTGATGTTTTTATTATTCAACCAACATCAAATCCAGTAAATTTACATTTAATGGAATTGTTAATCATGATCGATGCTTGTAGACGTGCTTCGGCAGCGAACATCAATATCGTTGTTCCATATTACGGTTATGCGCGCCAAGATAGAAAAGCACGCAGTCGTGAACCAATCACAGCAAAACTCGTTGCCAACTTAATTGAAACTGCTGGCGCAGACCGCATGATCGCATTAGATTTACACGCACCTCAAATACAAGGTTTCTTCGATATGCCAATTGACCATTTAATGGGTGTGCCGATTTTAGCGCAATACTTTAAAAATGAAACAGATATCGACCCTGAAGAGTGTGTCGTTGTATCACCAGACCACGGTGGTGTAACGAGAGCGCGTAAACTAGCAGATATTCTTAAAACACCAATCGCGATTATTGATAAGCGTCGTCCAAAACCAAATGTAGCAGAAGTGATGAATATTGTCGGTGAAATTGAAGGGCGCACAGCAATTATTATTGACGATATCATTGATACTGCTGGTACAATTACTTTAGCGGCACAAGCGTTAAAAGACAAAGGTGCAAAAGATGTTTATGCTTGTTGTACACATCCTGTATTATCAGGTCCTGCAAAAGAACGTATTGAAAACTCAGCGATTAAAGAACTTGTAGTTACAAACTCCATACAATTAGATGAAAAACGTAAACCAGAAAATACTAAAGAATTATCAGTAGCTGGACTATTGGCACAAGCAATTATTCGCGTATATGAACGTGAATCTGTTAGTGTGCTATTTGACTAATCACATTTAGCAATGTATAATGATTTCGTTCGTGAAATATCACGATAAATAAACATTTGCAAGCAACAGATTGTTGATGGGCAAATGAGGAGCTCTTAAAATAGAGCATTATGAAAGGTGGAAACTGAATATGGCTTCATTAAAGTCAATTATTCGTCAAGGTAAACAAACACGTTCAGACCTTAAAACACTAAGAAACACTGGTAAAGTACCAGCAATCGTTTATGGTTACGGTACTAAAAATACTTCAGTTAAAGTAGACGAAGTAGAATTTATCAAAGTTATCCGTGAAGTTGGACGTAACGGTGTAATCGAATTAGGCGTAGGTTCTAAAACAATTAAAGTAATGGTTTCAGACTACCAATTCGATCCACTTAAAAACCAAATCACTCATATTGACTTCTTAGCAATCAATATGACTGAAGAACGTACTGTTGAAGTACCAGTTCAATTAGTTGGTGAAGCTGTAGGAGCTAAAGAAGGTGGCGTTGTTGAACAACCGTTATTCAACCTTGAAGTTACAGCTACTCCAGATAATATCCCTGAATCAATCGAAGTTGACATCAGTGAATTAGAAATTAACGATAGTCTTTCAGTTGAAGATATCAAAGTTTCTGGTCAATTCACTATTGAAAACGAAGCGAGTGATTCAATCGTAACAGTAGTTCCTCCAACAGATGAACCTACTGAAGAAGAAATCGAAGCAATGGAAGGCGAATCAGCTACTGAAGAGCCAGAAGTTGTAGGCGAAACACAAGATGAAAGTGACGAAGACAAAAAAGACGAAGAATAATCGTTCTCTTTTAGTTAATGTCATGTGTTGATAGTCAACGCAATATTTTATCTTATAGAAAGCACCATGCTTAATACGTTAAGCAGGTGCTTTTTTATGTTATTATAGTGAATGATACAAAATAGATAATTTGTAAAGAATACAATTTATATGAATATAAAATAGTGCGCGCACAACGAGTGGAGGTAACGTAATGAAATGTATTGTAGGACTAGGCAATATAGGTAAGCGCTTTGAACAAACAAGGCACAATATTGGCTTTGAAGTCATAGATTATATGTTAGATCAAAATAGATTTACTTTAGACAAACAGAAGTTTAAAGGCGCATACACAATTGAGCGTTTTGCTGGAGAGAAAGTAATGTTCATAGAACCAATGACAATGATGAATTTATCAGGTGAGGCAGTAGCACCCTTGATGAATTACTATGACATCGATGTAGATGACTTAATTGTATTATATGATGATTTAGACTTACCTCAGGGTGAAATTAGACTCAGACAAAAAGGTAGTGCTGGCGGACATAACGGTATGAAATCTATTATTCAAATGTTAGGAACTGACCAGTTCAAAAGAATTAGAATCGGTGTAGACCGACCTTCAAATGGTATGGCCATCGTAGACTATGTATTGCAAAAATTTTCAAATCAAGAAATGGAAACAATGAATAAAGTAATAGAACATTCTGCTCGTGCTATCGAAGCTTATATAGAGAGTGATCGATTTGATCGTGTTATGAATGAATATAATGGTGAGATTAAGTGAAATCAATAATTACAGAATATATAAACGAAGACAAACGATACCAAGAGTTAAACGAAGTATTTGGTAAAGAAAATGTTCTAGTAACGGGACTGTCAGGTGCTGCAAAAGCAACAATCATTGCTGAAAAATATTTGAATAGCACACAACAACTACTCGTTGTTACAAACAATCTTTATCAAGCAGATAAGTTGGAAAGTGACTTACTGCAATTTGTAGAAGATAGTGATATATATAAATATCCGATGCAGGATATTATGACGGAAGAATTTTCAACACAAAGCCCTCAGTTTATGAGTGAACGCGTGCGTACATTAACGGCACTTGCTCAAGAAGAGAGAGGGTTATTTATCGTACCTTTAAACGGATTAAAAAAATGGCTCACACCAGTAGATATGTGGAAATCTCATCAATTAAAACTCACTGTAGGTGACGATATCGACATCGACGCGTTTTTAAATAAGCTTGTAAATATGGGATATCGTAGAGAAAGTGTCGTGTCACATATCGGGGAATTTTCATTACGTGGTGGGATTGTAGATATTTATCCATTAATTGGTAAACCGGTACGTATTGAATTTTTCGATACGGAAGTAGATTCTATACGTGATTTTGATGTAGAATCTCAGCGTTCTGAAGGCAATGTGGAACATGTAGATATCACTACTGCTAGTGACTATATCATTACGGACGATGTACTTAAACATACGAAACAAAAACTGAAACAAGCATATGAAGCAACGCGTCCAAAAATTGAAAAGTCTGTGAGAAATGATTTAAAAGAAACTTATGAAAGTTTTCAGTTGTTCGAATCAGAAATATTTGATCACCAAGTGCTTCGTAGGCTAGTGTCATTTATGTATGAACAACCTGCAACGATTATGGATTACTTTAAAACGGATGCCATTATTGCTGTAGATGAATTTAATAGAATTAAAGAAACCGAAACAACACTTGCTACTGAAACGGACGAATTCATGCAAAATTTAATAGAAAGCGGAAAAGGTTTTATTGATCAAAGCTTTTTACAATATGAAGGTTTTGAAAATTTATTAAAACCATTTGCGGTTACCTATTTCACGCTATTTACGGCAACGATGCCTGTTCAATTAAACGAAATTATTAAATTCTCATGTAAACCAGTGCAACAATTTTATGGACAATATGACATTATGCGTTCTGAATTCCAAAGATTTATTCAAAATGACTACACAATCGTTGTCCTTGCTGAGACAGAGACGAAAAAAGAGCGCATCCAATCTATGCTAAATGAAATGCACATACCTACGTTTATTGATACACCGAGCCATCGAAATGAAGGTGGTAGTGCTATTATTACTGAAGGCAGTTTGTCGGAAGGTTTTGAGCTACCTTACATGCAATTAGTTGTTGTCACAGAGAGAGAATTATTCAAATCTAAACAAAAGAAAAAACCGAAACAACAAAAAACGTTAACAAACGCTGAAAAAATAAAATCTTACCAAGATTTAAAAGTTGGCGATTATGTCGTTCATGTTCATCATGGTGTGGGTAGATATTTAGGTGTCGAGACACTTGAAGTAGGTGGCGTGCATAAAGATTATATTAAATTACAATATAAAGGAACAGATCAGTTATTTGTTCCTGTTGATCAAATGGATCAAGTACAAAAATATGTCGCGTCAGAAGACAAATCACCTAAGTTAAATAAACTTGGTGGCACAGAATGGAAAAAAACGAAAGCCAAAGTTCAACAAAGCGTTGAAGATATGGCGGATGAATTAATCGAACTGTATAAAGCACGTGAAATGTCAGTTGGTTATAAATTTGGCCCTGATACAGCGGAACAAAATGATTTTGAAATTGATTTTCCATACGAACTTACACCTGACCAAAGTAAGTCTATAGAAGAAATTAAACAGGATATGGAAATTGAGCGTCCTATGGATAGGTTACTATGTGGTGATGTTGGTTATGGGAAGACTGAAGTCGCTGTTCGTGCAGCATTTAAAGCAGTTATGGAAGGAAAACAAGTTGCATTTCTAGTGCCGACGACAATACTTGCACAACAGCACTATGAAACGTTGATAGAGCGCATGCAAGACTTTCCGATAGAAGTACAACTTATAAGTAGATTTAGAACGACAAAGGAAGTTAAAGAAACGAAAGAAGGACTGAAATCAGGCTTCGTAGATATTGTTGTAGGGACACATAAATTGTTAGGTAAAGATATTCACTATAAAGATTTAGGTTTGCTTATCGTAGATGAGGAACAACGGTTTGGTGTACGTCATAAGGAACGTATTAAATCGCTGAAAAACAATGTAGATGTACTGACATTAACAGCGACACCTATTCCACGTACACTACATATGAGCATGCTAGGTGTGAGGGATTTATCAGTCATAGAAACACCTCCTGAGAATCGTTTCCCAGTACAGACTTATGTTTTGGAGCAAAATACGAATTTTATAAAAGAAGCATTAGAACGTGAATTATCAAGAGATGGTCAGGTGTTCTATCTTTATAATAAAGTGCAATCTATTTACGAGAAAAGAGAGCAATTGCAAATGCTTATGCCAGATGCAAATATCGGCGTAGCACATGGTCAAATGAATGAACGCGATTTAGAAGAAACGATGCTTAGCTTTATTAACCATGAGTATGACATCATTGTGACGACAACGATTATAGAAACTGGTGTTGATGTTCCCAATGCCAACACATTGATTATTGAAGATGCCGATCGCTTCGGATTAAGTCAATTGTATCAATTAAGAGGACGTGTAGGGCGTTCTAGCCGCATAGGTTATGCGTATTTCTTACATCCTGCAAATAAAGTGTTGTCAGAAACTGCAGAGGATCGCTTACAAGCGATAAAAGAGTTTACTGAGCTAGGTTCAGGATTTAAAATTGCGATGCGAGATTTGAATATTCGTGGTGCAGGTAATTTATTAGGTAAACAACAACACGGTTTCATTGATTCTGTTGGTTTTGATTTATATTCTCAAATGCTGGAAGAAGCGGTTAATGAAAAACGTGGTGTGAAAACAGAAAAACAAGACGCGCCTGAAATTGAAATAGAACTTAATATAGATGCATATTTACCAGCTGAATATATACCGAATGAACAAGCTAAAATTGAAATCTATAAAAAATTGCGTAAAATTGAAAGTGAAACGCAATTAATGGATGTTAAAGATGAATTAATAGATCGTTTCAACGACTATCCGATAGAAGTAGAAAGATTATTAGAAATGATGGAAATTAAAGTCCATGCTTTACATGCAGGTGTAACTTTAATTAAAGATATTGGTAAGCAAGTAGAAGTCTATCTATCAGAAAAAGGCACGACAGACATCAATGGTGAAACTTTATTTAAACAGACACAACCACTTGGACGTACGATGAAAGTTGGGGTTCAAGAAGGTAAAATGAAAGTCACGTTAAATAAAACAGGAAACTGGTTAGACAATCTAAAATTCTTAACGAAAAGTTTAGAAGAAAGTATGGTTATTTCTGATGAAATCTAAAACGGATAAGTCATCTGCTTTTAACGGAGTAGTTGTGCTTACATTAGCACTCATTATAGTTAAAATATTAAGTGCAATCTATCGTGTACCTTATCAAAATATCATGGGTGACGAAGGGCTGTATGCTTATCAACAAGTGTATCCAATTGTTGCTTTAGGTGTTATTTTAACAATGAATGCAATACCGAGTGCCGTTACGCAAATGTTTGGTGCAGACGGACATCCTCGACAATATACGAAAGTGTTAGTCGGATTGCAGATTGTCAGTGCTAGTTTTTTCTTAGTATTGTTAATTTGTGCAAAGTGGATTGCGACATTAATGGGAGATGTCAACCTCGCACCAATGTTGCGCGCATCAAGTTTTAGTTTCTTGTTTATCGGGATATTAGGTACTTATAGAGGTTATTACCAAGCACATCAAAACATGAATATCCCTGCAATTTCCCAGGTTATAGAGCAGTTCATTCGCGTCAGCATCATCATTATCGCGATTGTCCTGTTTATGACACAACAATGGTCATTATATGCTGCGGGAACATTGGCGATTATAGGCTCAGCATTTGGATTTTTAGCATCAAGTATGTACCTTCTGTTGAAACGTCCTTTCAAATGGACCACGTCTCAAGCTCAAAATGATGAGGATAAAAATGTCGTTGCGTGGCGACAATTGGCGTTAGCTATTGTCATTTTCGCTGTCAGTCAACTCATTGTTATTGTATGGCAAGTGGTGGATAGTTTTACTGTTATCCATGCATTACAAAATACAGGATTGAGTTTTAAAGAAGCTGCAACGCAAAAAGGGATTTATGATCGAGGCGCCTCCTTTATCCAAATGGGGTTAATCGTTACTACGACATTTTGTTTTGTACTTATTCCATTACTTACAGATGCGATTAAAGTTAACAATCATGTACGGATCAATAGATATGCGAATGCTTCTATCAAAATTACAATGTTATTTAGTGTTGCCGCGGGCATTGGTTTGATTAATTTACTACCAATCATGAATCACGTATTTTTTAAAAATGATAGTCAAACCGTAACTTTAGCCGTGTACATGTTGACTGTTATATTTGTGTCCTTAATTATGATGGATATCGCATTATTACAAGTGAAAAATCAAGTGCGACCTGTATTTCAAGCGTTTATTATGGGCGTTGTGAGTAAAGCGGTTTTAAATATCGTATTGATACCTTCGTTATACATGTTAGGTGGCAGTATAAGTACTGTGCTCTCATTGATCATATTTGCTAGCATTTTACATTACAACGTATTGAAACATTATCAATTCCGTAATATGAAAAAATATGTCGCAAAAATCATTTTCACGATGCTGATCTTATCGGTTGCCGTGCAACTAACAATGTGGGTACTGCCTACACAAGGGCGTGTTGCAGGTCTTGTTGAATTGGTAGTCGCAGCTGGTGTAGGTGTCACTGTCATCATCATTGCAATTGTTCGTACGGAATTATTAACTTTTAAAGAATTAAAGCATTTACCATTGGGAGATAAACTTATCCATATGAAAAGAGGAAAACGATAATGACTGGTAAAATTATAATTGTTGGATTGGGTAATTATGGAATTGAATCATTACCCTTTGGAATATATAAATTTTTGAAAGAGCAACCCTTGGTTTATACGCGTACGTTAGATCATCCGGTTATTGAAACATTGGCTTCTGAAGATGTTGTATTTCAAAGTTTTGACGAAGTATATGAATCAAGTCAGGGTTTTGATGAAGTTTATGAAAATATTGTGTCTCAACTTATGAGTAAAGCACGAAATTCAGATACAGACATCATCTATACAGTTCCGGGTCACCCACGCGTTGCTGAGACTACTACGGTTAAGCTAGAAACTTATGCACAACAAGCGGGCGATATTGAAATTAAAGTTCTAGGTGGGAAAAGTTTCATTGATGATATCTTCGAAGCGGTTAAACTTGATCCCAATGATGGCTTTACATTACTTGATGTCACTGCTTTAAGTAGCGAGCAGTTGAATATTCGTACACACACCCTGATTACGCAAGTGTATAGTGCAATGACCGCTGGTGATTTAAAAGTCACATTGATGACACGTTACGATGATGAACAAATTGTATCAATTATTGATGGCGCACATGCTGGTGGTGCTAAGGTAATTGAAACGCCATTATACGAATTAGATCACCACGCCGAAATTTTCAGTAACTTAACTAGTGTATTTATTAAACGCGTGGAAAATGATACGGCGTATATGGCTGATTTTGAATATGCGGTAGGCATCATCGACAGACTTGTAGATGATGAGAAGGGATGCCCATGGGATAAAGTTCAAACACATCAAACTTTAAAACGTTACTTACTGGAAGAAACATTTGAATTGTTCGAAGCGATAGATAATGAAGATGACTGGCATATGATCGAAGAACTTGGAGACATATTATTACAAGTGCTATTGCATGCAAGTATTGGTAAAAAAGAAGGTTATTTTGATATAAATGAAGTAGTACAAAGTTTGTCTGAAAAAATGATACGTAGACATCCACATATTTTTGGGGAAGCGCATGTAGAAACAGAAGAAGATTTAAAACATATTTGGTCAGACGCAAAAACAAAAGAAGGAAAAGTCCAACGTGTGAAATTCGAAAAAGTGTTTGCAGAGCATTTCATGAAGTTGTATGATAAAACAAAAAATATGTCGTTAGATGAAACTGCCTTACAATACTATTTAGAGCAAGGAGGAGATAAATCATGAGACTGGATAAATATTTAAAAGTATCAAGACTGGTAAAACGTCGTACATTAGCGAAAGAAATTAGTGATCAAGGTCGCATAACCGTTAATGGTTCAGTTGCTAAAGCTGGAACAGATGTTAAAGTGACGGATGAACTTGTCATTCGTTTTGGACAAAAAATTGTAACAATAAATGTGACGGGACTAAGTGAACATGCAACTAAAGAAAATGCAAAAGGCATGTATGAGATTGTTAAAGAAGAAAAAGTTGGCGGAGAATAAGAGAGGAGGTGGCAAGCATTGAGTAAAAAAGTTGAAAATATCGGAAATACATTTACCTCTTCTGAAAACAAAAAGAAACAAAAACAAAAAATGAGAAGACGTGTGATACGTAGACGTATTACTTTGTTTGGAGGTATACTACTCGCGATTATCATTATTTTATGTATTATGCTTGTCACTCAGAAGCAAAGTAATAATGATGATGCTGTAGAACGACAACAAAAAGAAGAGAAATATCAAAAGCAACAAGATGAGGAATTAGCATTAAAAGAACAACTTAACAACTTAAATGACAAGAGCTATATAGAGAAAGTAGCGAGAGATGATTACTATTTAAGTAATGATGGAGAAGTGATATTTAAGTTGCCTGATGACAAATCGGACGCAGGCTCAAAATCTTCTAAAGAAGATAAATAGCGAAAATTATTTTTTTGCATCATAATACCATTGTTAATTTATGCAAACAGGCATATAATAAGGTTAAAATCGAAACAAATCGGGAGGATTTATTTACAATATGTCAATCGAAGTAGGAAACAAGCTTAAAGGTAAAGTCACTGGTATTAAAAAGTTTGGCGCTTTCGTCGAACTTCCAGAAGGAAAAAGTGGCTTAGTTCACATAAGTGAAGTTGCAGATAATTACGTTGAAAACGTAGAAGATCATTTATCTGTTGGAGATGAAGTTGAAGTTAAAGTGCTATCTATTGCTGATGACGGTAAAATCAGTCTATCTATTAAAAAAGCAAAAGATCGTCCACGTAGACCTCAAAGTAAACCTAGTCATAAACAACCGCAACCCAAAGGTGAAGACTTTGAAAAGAAATTAACAAACTTCTTAAAAGATAGTGAAGATAAATTAACTTCCATCAAACGTCAAACTGAATCAAGACGCGGCGGCAAAGGCGCTAGACGTTAATAATAGATAATACAACTGTTTCATATACAACTAACTGATTTATTGAGAACAAGTACAACCAATGATTCCAATATTAAGTTTGAGCATAACAATCTAAGACTGTTTTCTTAATTGAGGAAACAGTCTCTTTTTTATTGCAATATAGGATAATCACCAAGTTGGCAAGGATGATTGTTGAAAGATAAAGCGTGAGTGGGAGGTAGATGATGTTGGACGTTAATACTAAGGGTTGGACAAAAGATAAGCACATTGTATTGGCGGTTTCGACAGGCGTTGATAGCATGGTGTTATTACATGAGCTCATCACAAGATTGAAAGATTCATACGCAGAATTGACCTGCCTACACGTAAATCACAACATCCGCTCAGTAGCGAAAGAAGAAGAACGTTTTCTCAAACAATTTTGTAAAGAACACAAAGTTGAACTTTACGTTAAACATTTAGATTTATCAGAGGTTATTGAAAAAGGAAATAGTATTGAAAATGAAGCAAGAGTCGCGCGTTATCAATGGTTTGATAGGATGATGCGTGAATTAAAGGCGGATATCTTATTGACTGCCCATCACCAAGATGATCAAATAGAAACTATTTTTTATCGAGTGATGACTGGACGTTCCACAAGAAGTAGTTTGGGCATGGCTTATCGAACAACACGCGCATCTTATGAGATATGTAAACCATTACTGTCGATAACAAAAAAGGACATTCGTGATTATCAAAAGATGCATCATGTACCTTATTATGAAGATGAGACAAATAAACAAAATGCATACGTTAGAAATGATATTCGCAATCGTATTTTGCCTGAAATAAATAAAAATGCCCAACTTGCTACAGAACAAATAATAAAATTAAAAGAGTGGCACGATGAGCAACTTGAAGTGATACATAATGAAGCGGCAACGTTTATGAAGCATGATGTACATAAAAGTGATAAAACACAAAAGTATACGATATCAAGGTCAAAATTTTTAAAGTTAAGGCACAGTGTCAAGATGGCTGTATTAGATAAACTGTTTGAACAACTTCAATTTACTCGATCAATAACTGAAAAGACTTATAATGAATGGTTCCAAAAATTAGAAGGAAATTTGACACAATGCACATTATACACGACAGATAAATGGATAATTCATATCGCTTATGATAAATTTATAATAATGGCAAATTATGATGTGAAACATTTTCCAATTCAGATTACTCACCCTGGTATTTACAACTATAGTCATTATCATATTGAGATTAAACATGACTTTCCTGCCGAAGACTTTCCAATAGTCATTCGTACACGAAGAGATGGAGACAAATTTGAGTTGAATGGTATGGAAGGACATAAAAAAATAAGTAGGTTACTTATTGATCATAAAATCATTCAAGCAGAACGGAATCAACTACCGGTCATGGTTAATGCCCAAAATGAAATTATTGCTGTTGGCACATTATATTTAAAAAATAAATACGAACAATCAATTTTTATACGAAATATGGGAGAGGAATGAAAAAATGCGAGATGATTTAAAGGAAATATTATTATCAGAGGAAGATATTCATCAGATTTGTAAAGATTTAGGTGAAGAGATTACACAAGCTTATAATGGGAAACCACTTGTGTGTATCGGGATATTAAAAGGTTCTGTCATGTTTATGGCAGACTTAATCAAATATATTGATACGCATTTAGCTATTGATTTTATGGATGTTTCGAGTTATCACGGTGGAACAGAATCTACTGGAGAAGTTCAAATTTTAAAAGATTTGAGTTCATCAATTGAAAATAAAGATGTATTAATAATCGAAGATATTTTAGAAACTGGAACTACATTAAAATCAATTACTGAATTATTGGAATCACGTCGTGTCAATTCACTTGAAATTGTAACATTACTAGATAAACCTAATCGTCGTAAAGCTGATATTGAAGCTAAGTACGTTGGTAAAAAAATTCCAGACGAATTTGTGGTTGGATATGGTTTAGATTATGCTGAAAACTATCGTAATTTACCGTATATAGGGACACTTAAACCAGAAATTTATTCAAAGTAAGCAATACAATTTTATGAAACTAAAAATTATTATATAATGTTAGTCTAAGTGTAAATAGATTAATCAGTATGGATATGAGTTCGCTTTAGAAAGTGTTTTTAATGAATACATAAAACGAACAGGACTTAATTTGTGAAATAATAAATTTTGTAACTATGTGCATTAGAGATAATTTAAATTTAAAATAGAGCGTTGAAAATTGTAAACATAATACAAAAGTTGAAATACTAGCCGTAAACTGATGTATTGTGTTACAATTTTTGTTAGTTTTATTATTGAAGTAGGAGGAAACGACGCATGCAGAAAGCCTTTCGTAATGTGCTTGTTATCGCAATTATTGGCGTTATAATATTTGGTTTATTTTCATTTTTAAATGGAAATGGCAATATGCCAAAACAGCTTACATATAACCAATTTGTGAAACAGCTAGATAAAGGTGATTTAAAATCACTTGAAATACAGCCGGAACAAAATGTATATATGGTAAGTGGTAAAACCAAAGATGATAAAGAATATTCTTCAACAATTTTATATAACAACGATAAAGAATTAGAAAAAATAACTGATAAAGCACAAAGCCAAGATGGATTGAAATTTACAGTTAAAGAAGAAGAAAAACAAAGTGTGTTTGTTAGCATTCTAACTACACTCATTCCTGTATTAATTATTGCATTATTATTTATTTTCTTCCTAAGCCAAGCACAAGGTGGTGGCGGTGGTGGCGGTCGTATGATGAACTTTGGTAAATCCAAAGCTAAAATGTACGATAGCCAGAAGAAACGTGTTCGCTTCTCTGATGTCGCAGGCGCGGATGAAGAAAAACAAGAATTAATTGAAATTGTCGATTTCTTAAAAGACAATAAACAATTTAAACAAATGGGATCTAGAATTCCAAAAGGTGTTCTATTAGTAGGACCTCCAGGTACAGGTAAAACTTTACTTGCACGTGCGGTTGCTGGTGAAGCAGGCACACCATTCTTCTCAATTAGTGGTTCTGACTTTGTTGAGATGTTTGTTGGTGTCGGTGCAAGTCGTGTGCGTGATTTATTTGAAAATGCTAAGAAAAATGCACCATGTATCATTTTTATTGATGAAATTGATGCAGTTGGTCGTCAACGTGGTGCTGGTGTTGGTGGTGGACACGATGAACGTGAACAAACGCTTAACCAATTACTAGTTGAAATGGATGGATTTGGCGAAAATGAAGGTATCATTATGATCGCTGCAACGAACCGTCCAGACATTTTAGACCCAGCATTATTACGTCCAGGTCGTTTTGACAGACAAATTCAAGTAGGTCGTCCAGATGTTAAAGGACGTGAAGCGATTCTACATGTTCACGCTAAGAACAAACCGCTTGATGAAACAGTAGATTTAAAAGCAGTGTCTCAAAGAACACCAGGTTTCTCAGGTGCAGATTTGGAAAACTTACTTAACGAAGCATCTCTAGTTGCTGTACGTGAAGGTAAGAAAAAAATCGATATGCGTGATATAGAAGAAGCAACTGACCGTGTTATTGCAGGTCCAGCTAAAAAATCTCGTGTTATTTCAGAAAAAGAACGTAATATTGTTGCGCACCATGAAGCAGGTCATACGATTATTGGTATGGTACTTGACGAAGCAGAAGTTGTTCATAAAGTAACGATTGTACCACGTGGACAAGCAGGTGGTTATGCAATGATGTTACCTAAACAAGATCGCTTCTTAATGACAGAACCAGAATTGTTAGATAAAATTTGTGGTTTACTTGGTGGACGCGTTTCAGAAGATATTAACTTTAATGAAGTTTCTACTGGTGCTTCTAATGACTTTGAACGTGCAACACAAATTGCGCGTCAAATGGTTACAGAATATGGTATGAGTAAGAAACTTGGACCTATTCAATTCTCAAGCAGCAGTAATGGTCAAGTCTTCTTAGGTAAAGATATGCAAGGTGAGCCAGAATATTCTGGACAGATTGCTTATGAAATTGATAAAGAAGTACAACGTATTATTAAAGAACAATATGAGCGTTGTAAAGACATTCTGTTAGAACACAAATCACAATTAACTTTAATTGCTGAGTCATTATTAACAGAAGAAACATTAGTTGCTGAACAAATACAATCATTATTCCATGATGGCGTGTTACCAGAAGTTGACTATGACGGAGCTAAAGTTGTAGAAGAAGAAAATAATAACTTCGAAGATGGTAAATACGGCAAATCATACGAAGATGTGCGTAAAGAACAATTAAATCGTAGTGATGATGATCAACAAGAAGATCATGAAGATGGAGAATCTGGAAACAATGAAACTGACGGTGATAACTCAGAACCTACTGGCCATGAACAAGCACCTGACATTGATAGACCAGGCAATCCGAATGACTCTGATCGTCGAAACTAAAGCCTGAATTTAAAACTTCTTTCTGCTATGATACGAATAGTAGAAAGAAGTTTTTTTGTTCAAAATAATTGTTTCATAAACAGATGTTTCGCAATTTTTTTAGCTAAAGCTTAAAATAAGTTGCGTTATTAATAAGTAACCCAAATAGACATCAAAATGAAATAATTTATAATAAAGTTAGTTAATATTAAAGGAGAAATTTTAAAAATGACAAATGATTATATCGTAAAAGCTTTAGCTTTTGGAGGACAGATTCGTGCATATAGTGCTTTGACAACTGAGAGTGTACAAGAAGCACAGACAAGACATTATACATGGCCGACTGCTTCAGCAGCACTTGGTCGTACAATGACTGCAACACTTATGATGGGAGCAATGTTGAAAGGCGATCAGAAATTAACGGTTACAGTAGACGGTCAAGGACCGATTGGCAAAGTGATTGCCGACGCAGATGCCAAAGGAAATGTAAGAGGATATGTCACAAATCCACAAACCCATTTTCCTTTAAATGATAATGGTAAGCTAGATGTAAGTCGTGCAGTTGGGACCAATGGTTCATTAACCGTTGTTAAAGATGTAGGACTGAAAGATTATTTTTCTGGTTCGAGTCCGCTTGTTTCTGGTGAACTCGGTGATGATTTCACATATTATTTTGCTAAAAGTGAACAAGTACCTTCATCTGTAGGATTAGGTGTATTAGTTAATCCAGATAATTCAATTAAAGCTTCTGGAGGATTTTTAATACAAGTGATGCCAGGTGCAGAAGACGAAACAATTAATAAACTAGAAGATGCGATTAATCATATGACACCTGTTTCTAAGTTAATTGACCAAGGATTATCGCCTGAAGCGTTACTTTTTGAAATATTAGGTGAAGAAAATGTGCAAATCCTAGAAAATGTACCGGCGCAATTTGAATGTAATTGTGGACACGATAAATTTTTAAATGCGATTAAAGGTCTAGGAGAAGCCGAAATTCAAAGTATGATAAATGAAGACCATGGTGCTGAAGCTGAATGTCACTTCTGTAGAAATAAGTATCAATTTTCTGAAGAAGAGCTACATCAATTATTAGATAATATGTAATAAACCGGTTAGAATGAAATAAGAAATAGTATTATGTTAGTTTAAATTTGGAATGATAAGTTTTTGCAGTTGTATTCACAGAAAAATCTGATAAAATAGAATGTATATCCGATGAAAAAAGTAGGTTTTAAACTTTTTAACGAAAAGGAGCAATACTTATGACAAATAAACCAGTAGATAATATTGTAGAAGTAATTGGTAATACACCAGTAGTTAAATTAAATAAAGTAGTAGGCGAAGATATCGCAGATGTATATGTGAAACTTGAATACCAAAACCCAGGTGGTTCTGTAAAAGATCGTATCGCATTAGCAATGATTGAAGAAGCTGAAAAAGCAGGCAAAATCAAACCAGGTGATACGATTGTTGAACCAACAAGTGGTAACACTGGGATTGGTCTAGCATTTGTTTGTGCTGCTAAAGGCTATAAAGCTGTGTTCACTATGCCTGAAACTATGAGCCAAGAACGTCGTAACTTATTAAAAGCATACGGCGCAGAATTAGTATTAACACCTGGTTCAGAAGCGATGAAAGGTGCAATTAAAAAAGCAAAAGAATTGAAAGAAGAACATGGTTATTATGAACCGCAACAATTCGAGAACCCTGCTAACCCACGTGTTCACGAATTAACAACAGGTCCAGAACTAGTACAACAATTTGAAGGTAAAACAATCGATTCATTCTTAGCTGGTGTTGGTACTGGTGGTACATTGAGTGGTGCTGGTAAAGTATTGAAAGAAAAATATCCAGACATTAACTTAGTTGCAATTGAACCAGAAGATTCACCAGTCTTAAGTGGTGGCGAACCTGGTCCTCATAAATTACAAGGTTTAGGTGCAGGATTTATTCCAGATACGTTAGATGAAAATATTTATGACGAAGTCGTTCAAGTGGGTAATGAAACTGCAATGGATATGGCGCGTAGAGTTGCTAAAGAAGAAGGTATCTTATGTGGTATTTCTTCAGGTGCTGCGATTTATGCAGCTATTGAAAAAGCAAAACAATTAGGAAAAGGTAAAACAGTAGTCACTGTATTACCAAGTAATGGTGAACGTTACCTTTCTACTCCTTTATTCGCATTCGATGACTAATTCAATATAATGTAAAATTAAGCCGGGCACATTTAAATGTGCGCCGGCTTTTTGCTATTTATCGTTCGCTTTACTATGTTGATTGTTATTATTAAACCTTTAGTTGTTGTATATGATTTAAGCGCTGATTACTGAAAAATGTAGAAAATATCGTTATTATAGAATTGAGATACAAAATTAAAAATTGAATCATTTTATAAGTGAAAGGAAGCAAAATGAATATGGCACACACAAAAATTATGGGCATATTAAATGTTACACCTGATTCATTTTCAGATGGGGGTAAATATAACTCGGTTGATAATGCGCTGAAAAGAGCAGAAGAAATGATGGAAGAGGGTGTAGATATCATTGATATTGGTGGTATATCTACAAGACCAGGATTTGAAGAAATTACTGTAGAAGAAGAGTTGGAGCGTGTATTACCTGTAGTGAAGGCATTAAGTCACTTAGACGTTCAACTATCAATTGATACATATAGAAGTGAAGTAGCAGAGGCAGCAATGAAGCTAGGTGCATCAATGATAAATGATCAATGGGCTGGACTGAATGATGCACGTATATTTGAGATTGTTGCAAAATATGAGGGAGAAATTGTACTAATGCATAATGGTGATGGTCAAAGATCTGAACCAGTGGTGGATGAAATGTTAGTATATTTACTTAAACAGGCAAATAAAGCTGAAATGGCTGGTATTCCTCAACATAAAATATGGCTCGATCCAGGTATTGGATTTGCAAAAACAAGAGAAGAAGAAAAAGAAGTCATGGCACGCTTAGATGAACTTGTAGCTACAGGCTATCCAGTATTATTGGCTACAAGTAGAAAAAGATTTATAAAAGAAATGATTGATCATGAGACAACACCTGTTGAACGAGATGAAGCAACGGCTGCTACAACGGCCTATGGTATAATGGAAGGTGTAAAAGCGGTTAGAGTTCATAATGTTGCATTGAATGTTGCTTTAGGGCAAAGCATGGACTATTTAAAGGAGAATGATAATGAGCGACACAATATTTCTTAACGGTATGAGATTTTATAGCTATCATGGTGCGCTACCAGCTGAAAATGAAATTGGTCAGATATTTATTGTTGATGTTACGATGAATGTTGATTTGAGCACAGCAGGTCAATCAGATGATGTTAAGGATACAGTACATTATGGTGAAGTATTTGAAGATGTTAAAGCAATTATGGAAGGCGAACCAGTTAATTTATTGGAGCATCTAGCTGAACGTATTGCAAAACGTATAAATTCACACTATAATCGTGTAATGGAAACGAAAGTCAGAATCACTAAAGAGAATCCACCGATACCAGGTCATTATGATGGTGTAGGAGTAGAGATAGTGAGGGAGAATCACGCATGACATTTGCATATTTAGGTTTAGGGAGTAATGTCGGGGATCGTTTGGCTCAGCTTGAAACAGCCATATCCATTTTGAATGATAAAGATGGTATTACAGTTACGCAGACATCACTAATTTATGAAACTGACCCAGTAGGTTATGTAGACCAACCACAATTTTTGAATCAATGTATTGAAATTCAAACCACATTGAATCCAAAAGCATTATTGAAAGCATGCTTAGACACTGAACAACAATTACATCGAGTGAGAGATATACGCTGGGGCCCAAGAACTTTAGATGTTGATATCTTGTTATATGGAAATCAGATTATAAATGAAGCTGAGTTAATTGTGCCACATCCACGTATGTTAGAACGTTCGTTTGTACTTATTCCATTAAATGATATCGCAACGCACGTCATTGAACCTAATTCTAATAAGGAAATTGGGCATTTAGTGACGCCAGATGATTCAGTTAAACAGTATAAAATTTAGCGAAAATGCGCGAATGCATCATTGAGTAGTCATCTTGTGCGCGTGCATCATATGAACTGAATTTAATTAATCTATGTTAGTTGTATGGGTGTGAAATGGGATTAGTTGGATAGACTATGTACATATTCCTATTGAGTTGACTAGCGTAATGCGTTTTATGAAGAAGCGGATAGCATGTATCTAAAGTTAAGCTATGTTGCGTGAAATTTGTGCGAGTCACTATCTAAAACAAAGGCTTTATCAATGGACCAATAAAAAATAGAAAATAGTTTAAATAACTTTATTCCGTGTGCATCGTCTAGTAGAATTGAAGAGTGAGAAAGTTGGAATAAGGAAAACCATTTGAATATATCTAGCTATCTTAAGGGTGTTCACTGCTAAGTATAAACAAGGCGAAAGTATTTTAGTTAAGTTGTAATTCAGTAATAATGGATCATTTTTACTTAAATATTTCAATTAGAAGTCCAAGCAATAGAAAATAAAAGTAGAACAAGAAGCATAAAGGAGAGAAAGTTATGTCAGAAGAAATGAATGACCAAATGCAGGTCCGTCGCCAAAAATTACAAGAATTATATGATTTAGGAATAGATCCTTTTGGTCAAAAATTTGATCGTACTGCAATGGCAACCCCATTACATGATGCATGGGATCAATTTAGTAAAGAAGAATTACACGAAAAAGAAGAAGAAAGTCATGTAAGTATTGCTGGACGTTTAATGACTAAACGTGGAAAAGGTAAAGCAGGCTTTGCTCACGTTCAAGATTTAAGTGGTCAAATACAAATTTATGTAAGAAAAGACCAAGTAGGTGAAGACCAATTTGCTATTTGGAATTCTGCAGATCTTGGAGATATCGTAGGCGTGGAAGGTGTAATGTTTAAAACAAACACGGGTGAACTATCAGTTAAAGCAAAATCATTTACACTGTTAACTAAAGCTCTACGACCACTACCAGATAAATTCCATGGTTTACAAGATATAGAGCAACGTTATCGTCAACGTTATTTAGATTTAATCACTAATCAAGATAGCACACAAACATTTATTAATCGTAGTAAAATATTGCAAGAGATGCGTAACTATTTAAATCAACAAGGATTTTTAGAAGTAGAAACACCGATGATGCACCAAATCGCGGGTGGAGCAGCTGCACGTCCTTTTGTTACACATCATAATGCATTAGATGCTACTTTATATATGAGAATTGCGATTGAATTACACTTGAAACGTTTAATTGTTGGTGGATTAGAAAAAGTTTATGAAATAGGTCGCGTATTCAGAAATGAAGGTGTGTCTACAAGACATAATCCGGAATTTACTATGATTGAATTATATGAAGCTTACGCTGATTATCATGATATTATGGATATTACAGAAAATATGATTAGACATATATCCGAAAAAGTATTAGGTACTGCGAAAGTAACTTATGGAGAAGAAACTATAGATTTAGAATCTAAATGGAAACGAATCCATATGGCTGATGCCGTTAAAGAAGAAACAGGCGTCGACTTCTTCAACATTCAAAGTGACGAAGAAGCGAAAACAGTTGCAAAAGAACATGGTATAGAAATTACAGAAAATATGAAATATGGTCACATATTAAATGAATTCTTTGAACAAAAAGTTGAAGAAACACTCATTCAACCAACATTTGTATATGGTCACCCAATTGAAATCTCTCCATTAGCTAAGAAAAATGCGGAAGATCCGAGATTTACAGATCGCTTTGAGTTGTTTATCGTTGGAAGAGAACATGGTAATGCATTTACTGAATTAAACGATCCAATCGATCAAAGAGCGAGATTTGAAGCGCAATTAGTAGAAAAAGAACAAGGCAACGATGAAGCACATGAAATGGACGAAGACTTTATCGAAGCATTAGAATATGGTATGCCTCCTACTGGTGGACTTGGAATAGGTATCGACAGATTAGTTATGTTACTAACAGATTCTGCTTCTATTAGAGATGTATTGCTGTTCCCTTATATGAGACAAAAATAATTTCTATAAATATTGTAGAATAGGATTAATCTTTAGACATTACACAATGGATGTCATATAGATTAATCCTTTTTTTTACTGTTTTAGCAGGCGTAATTATCTAGGATATGGTATAAAGTGTGAGACAAGAAGTATAAGAATTCAATTTTTTAAAGTAATAAGATACATTTAAGTAAGATTCTCCTATAAAATTATAAAAATAAACTAAAAAAAGGATGGAAAACTCAGTTTCTATATGGTAAGATAATTCAAGTCGAGTTAAGGAAACGAGATACGGCTTAACAAATACGATATAGCAAATTAAAAAATATTTTAAAAACTATTGACTTAATTGTTGAATCGTTGTAATATATAAAAGTCGTCAAAAACGAGTTATTACATAACAAGTATTCAAGTAAAGATCTTGTAAAGAGAATTTAAAGATAGTGTAAAATTAACTATTGCAAATATTCGTTAAACAATGTATCATTAATTGAGTAAGTTATTTTGTCTGGTGGCAATAGCAAAGAGGTCACACCTGTTCCCATGCCGAACACAGAAGTTAAGCTCTTTAGCGCCGATGGTAGTCGGACTTACGTTCCGCAAGAGTAGGACGTTGCCAGGCTTAGTAATCGAATTGACTTTATGTGGAGGATTAGCTCAGCTGGGAGAGCATCTGCCTTACAAGCAGAGGGTCGGCGGTTCGAACCCGTCATCCTCCACCATTTCAAATGAATAGCCGGCCTAGCTCAACTGGTAGAGCAACTGACTTGTAATCAGTAGGTTGGGGGTTCAAGTCCTCTGGCCGGCACCATTTCATGAGCCATTAGCTCAGTTGGTAGAGCATCTGACTTTTAATCAGAGGGTCAGTGGTTCGAGCCCACTATGGCTCATCCAGTTTCATTTTGCAGAAGTAGTTCAGCGGTAGAATACGACCTTGCCAAGGTCGGGGTCGCGGGTTCGAATCCCGTCTTCTGCTCCATTATTTTTGCCGGGGT
>NZ_JACBFD010000030.1 GCF_013391405.1 Staphylococcus sp. GSSP0090 | reverse complement strand
ATAACCAGCTTTTTTCATTTCAATAGTTTTAAACTTTGTTTCTAATGAATAAGACACTCTTTTCATAGAAAAAACACCTCCGTATGATTCATTTTAAATGAATTCAACGAAAGTGTTTTTATTTTATTCCCATTATTTGGGGTCAGCTCAATTAATTCATTTCATCTAAATGCTTCTTTATTTAGTACGTTACTTTTACATATTTTGAGATAATTTTGCTACAATTTCATTTTGATTTGGGAACACAAATTTAACTGTCGTTCCCTTTTCTATTTCAGATTGAATATGTACGCCTATACTTAGTTTCTCTTTAACGTGATTAACTAAATAGAGTCCTAATCCTGATGATGCTGTACTATTCCGATTTGATGTAGACGTAAAGCCTTTATCAAAAATTCTAGGTAAATCTTTTTTACTGATGCCTTTGCCCTCATCTTTAATTTCAAGTACAACCTGTCCACTTTCTTTTGATGCACGTATATAGATCATACTTTCTTCACTATATTTAACAGCGTTAGATAGTACCTGTCTAATCATCATGCGACACCATTTTGTATCTGTATATACATTCAATGTATCATCAAAGTCTAAATCATAGCCTATGCCTTTTGACTGGCTAATGTACCTTGTAATCTGTATTTCTTCTATTACAAGTCTTTTCAATGGCACATGTTCAAAATACATATCTTTATTCTGAGATTCGAGTCTTGTTAAAAAGAGCTGTCTATCTAACATATCATTGATACGTGACCATTCGTAAAGAAGGGCATGCTTCCTAGATAAGTCTTGTTCTTTTTCTATTAGTAGTTTCATGGCCGTCACTGGTGTCTTAATATCATGTACAAAATCAGTCAAGGCCGCTTCCGTAGATTGGATTTGCTGCCTTTGATGTGTAACTAATGCTTTTTGATTTGTAATTTGCACATATAAATAATTCACCATTTCTTGTTGAAACGGCGTATCCGCTAAGGATTTATGTTTCAAAGCTTCAGGTTCAATATTATCATCAAGATGCTTGAAAAATTTCACTTCTTTTATATAAGTAAATATTAAGAACAACAGTGATAAGCCTATATTTAAAATAATAATATATAAAATGCTAGACACACTTATATCATAATCTAAATAAGCGATTCCTAAGAAAATAAATTGCAAAAATAATAACCATAAAATCCAATATATGCGTGAGCGTAAAAAGATTGAAAACCATTTCAAATTAGCCATGCGCCATATATCCCTTACCAATTTTCGTTTCAATGGCATCATTCATACCTATATCTGATAATTTCTTTCTTAATCTGTTCACATTGACAGTTAATGTATTATCACTAACAAAGGCTTCGTCATCCCATAATGCAGTAATCAATGTGTCTCTCGTAACAATTTGATCTTGCTTTTTCACAAGCATCTCTAATATAATCATCTCCGTTTTAGATAAATATATTTGATGATCATCTTTACTTATACTATCCTTTGATAAGTCTAATACTGCATCTTGCCATGATAGCACGCGTTTTTCATCTAAACTAAATTGATAAACGCGTCTATAGATTGCTTGGAGTTTTGCTATTAATACATTAGTGTTAAATGGTTTTTGTACATAGTCATCGGCACCCAATTCCATACTCATCACTTGATCCATTGGATTATCTCTAGATGATAAAAATAAAATGGGCGTGTTGGAGACTTCTCTAATTTTTCTAGTCCAATAAAAGCCATCATATTTAGGTAATTTAACATCCATAATGACAATTGCTGGATTAACAGATTCAAATTTAGTCATCACTTCATTAAAATCATCGATACCATTTACATTAAAATCCCACTGCTCTAATTCTTCACTTAATTCTTTAAATAATGTCATATCATCTTCTACTAATAGAATGTCCATATAATCACCTTTTTATTTCGTATATTTTATATCTTCACCTGACTGGATGCGTCCATTAAAATGCTTAATCCGACAATCAATTTCAAAGCCACGAAGCATTAAACCTTGGAATGGCGATTGAAATAAGTAATACACTGGCCAAGCTAATTTAGGTATATAGTCGTATAGATGCACTAAGACAGTTTGTGTTCCTTTAAGCATACGGAATTCCAGCTTCCCTCGCTTTATTACATTAGGTTTCACAATGGAACCACTAACCAAATGTAACACAATCATATCAGATTCGACTTGCATTTTATGAAGCACTAACACAGGTTTCTGTTTATCTTTAACGTAGATGACATAATTATCTTTATCTTTATATGTATGTAACATCGTGCCCTTTGTTTCATTTAACCAATCAAAATAATATTCAACCATTTGTGCTAATGTCCAGTTCATCGGTAATTGAATACGCAACGCACTGCGTACATCATCATATTTAGATACTTGTAATTCAACCGCTACATGAGGGCGTGATACAATCGCATCTGTTTGTTCCACCGGTACACCATATGCTGACAAGCGTTGAATGGTTTCATGATCAAAGCGACTTCCACTAATATATATAATTTTACTCACGCCATTCTCAGCAGCTGCCCTGCCAAAATTGTCAGCAGCGATTAAGTTTAAATCTTTTGCTGTTGCTTGTGTCAATTTAGCTGAATGTTTGGTTGGATCTAAATAATAAATCGCAATATCCATATCTTTCATCGCATTTAATACATCTTCATAATTATAAATATCTTTTTTTAGCCATATCACTTCTTGGAAATCTTTCTCTTTAGGATACTTAGATAATGTGTATAGATTACCCTCATTTTTAATGTAATGAATCAAGTTTTTTCCTATATAACCTGTGACACCAGCGAGTAAAATATTGGGTTTCATGCGCATACTTCCTTTTCATTAGTTTGACTCTATTTAAATAATTCCTAGTAATATCATGCTAATGATGTTAAGTTATACTATAACTGAGTATTAGCAAAATAGATATAAGGAGTGTTCATACATGGTTCATCAAATACGCGAAATTGGTATCAATGATATAGATCCATTTGTAAAATTATTAACAACAATTTATGATGAATCTGATTACTTAATATATAATCCTGGTGAATATGCACCGTCAAACAATGACGCCATTGCAAACTTGGAGCATTATATCACATCACCTTCAAATGCCATTTATGTAGCAGAGAATAACGACGAGCTTGTAGGCTTTGCCATTGTTACGACGGGCAACTTTGAACGCACAAGCCACGAAGCCATATTTTCTATGGGTGTCATTAGACACTATCGCGAAAAAGGACTCGGTCAATCATTAATTAACTCTGTTGAAGCATGGTGTTTAAATCATCATATCCGTCGTATAGAAGTTTCTGTGGTTCCTGAAAATGAAACAGCAGTCGATTTATTTAAAACTGCAGGATACCAAATTGATGGTGAATTACGTGACAAATTGAATATTGATGGTAAATACTTTAATAAATATGTCATGTCGAAGTTACTACTTTAATTTACCTCACTACTATTGATCTAAACGTAACTTATATCTAACTTCATTGTATATGAAACATGGATTAAGTAGTTAGTTAATTTTATTATTTTTTTCAATGTTTCATTTAAACCACGATTAAGCATGTACACTTAACTTTCATATCATTTCCTTCTAATGAGTAAGAAGGCATAGGAATAAATATCCTGTACATTTAGTTTCAGGGTTTAAGTTAAAATAATTAGCAGTGAACTTATCTTTTTCGTTCAAATACATCTTTTAAAATATTGTTATGGCGAAAATTGCATGTGCACGCATCTAGGTACCCGCATCGTATAGCAAATAGCTAATATTGTAAGAAATCCAACTAAAATTTAATACGATATTATAGATTGGCTCCAGAACGTAAACACCCCCTACACAAATTAATGCGTAGGGGGTGTTTATTTCGATTATTTTTTCGTTACGTTCATTTTCATTTCTTTTTTCAAACAACTGATGTATTCAAACATGAATCAATACGGATTTAATTCGATACCATTAGGATTCGACGTTTCTTCATCTACTTCTGTTTCTACTCCAGAAGAACTTGTATTTCTACTTAAGAAACTTTGAACTTTTTTCATATTTTGTTTCGATTCCGGTAAATCTAGATGGAATTGATATTGATGTCTTAAATTGTGTGTGCCATCATAAAACAGTTTATCTGTCGGTACATCTTTAGATTTTAATTTTTTATAAAACGCAATGTTTTGACTATAAAATGGATCTGCATCGCCTACTGATAAAAATGTGGGTGGATAATCTTTAGTAACTTGATTTATCGTAGACATCTCACTAATATATTTAAACTGTTTCTCCCAATCTCTCTTACCTGTATAGCTTTCCATAAAGAGTTGTATTCTTGGAAATTCAGTGGCCTTCACTGTCTTCATATCGTAAAAGCCTCCAAAAAAGATTGCCGCTTTGATTTTATCTGGTTCAAATTGTTGTTTAAAAGACATATCATCTCTTAGGGATTCATTGGTTTGTATTGCAGTATATTGACTTGATAACTGAGCACCTGCTGAATCACCACCAAAGACCACTTGATCAAAATCCATAGGTAGCTCATGTTTATTTTTTTTAATAAATTTAACTGCTTGATCAATTTGATGAAGTTGTGTTGGATATTTATAATCAGGAGCAAGTGCATAGTTAATATTGACAACGATATATCCCTGTTCGGCGATTTTTGCTAATAATGGGTTTTTATATTGTTTATCACCGGCTATAAAACCACCACCATGCATCCAAAAAACAACAGGTAATTTATTATCTTTATCTAAATCAGTAGGCGTCAAAATATCTAACCTACTGTTTGGTAATCCTGTACTATATGTGATATTAGTAAATGCGTTAACATTTCTATTATTAATTTGTACTTTTTCTTTTATCTCTCTTGAATGCTGTCGATCATACTGCTGTTTTAATAACAGTGCGGTAACTAACGCTACTACAATAAATATGATTACAGTAATCATCGTCCACTTGTAATTTTTCTTCATGCATGACCTTTCCTTTCGGAAGCATTGTACCATAATTCATATTGATACAGTAGTGTGAATTGGGTTATAAATATAAATGAATAAAAAATCTGAGACATCAATTGACGCCCCAGATTCTGATTCAATTAGGAGATAGAAACAAAAATCTACTCCCTCATGCTGATCATTCAACATATCTTTTGAATTTATGCTATAAATTTCTTATTCTGACGTTTTCTACTATAGTATTTCACAAGCACACCAATAACAACAATTAAACCTACATAACCCATAACTGGATATAGGAAGTTGATGAGTCCTGAGAAACCTACGAAACTTAATCCAAATGCAGCAATAACCATAACTATGATAAAGATATGATATTTTTTACTGTATGGTTCTGTAAATCTTGCGGCAAATGAGTACATTAAGCCTAAAATTGTATTATACATTACTGCTAACATAATGACAGATAATACTAAACCAATCCATGGACTGATATCATTTGCTAAATTTAACATTGGTATATCTGCACTTTCAATTGAAGTATATTCAGATTGTAGTGCAAAGTTAATCAATGCTAATAATATTGTATAGACGATACCACCAAATAATGCACCTGAACCGGACACTCTACGTCTTGATGCGTCACCGCCAATAGCAACAATGGTACTAAAACCAACCGCAAACGCTAGTCCACCATAATTGATACCAAACCAAATCCCTTTCCAAGCCGTTGCCTCTGGGACTGAGTTGTTGACTTCACCAAACGAAATACTTCCATTAAATAAGTAATACGCAGCTATAATAACAACTAAAATGATTAGGAATGGCGTAACGATGCCTAATGCACGTACAATTTTGTTGAAGTCCATTAATAATGTAATATAAATTGCAATCACCATTATCAATGCACCTAACCATGTTGGCACGCCAAAACTTTCTTCAAATGTTGATCCTGCGCCAGCAATCATCGTGACTGAAATACCAAATAAAAAGAATATTAATAAGTAATCGACAATTTTACTAAATTTTTTCCCAAATAAATAATCTAGCGTAGACTCGTGATTTTGTGCATCAAAAGCAGTTCCAATTTTTGCCACTTGTCTACCTATAAATCCTAAAATCAGACCTGAAAGTATTACACCGATATATGACCATAAGCCATATGGTGAGAAGAATTGCATTACTTCCTGTCCTGTTGAAAAGCCGGCACCTACGACGATACCAACATAAGCGAATCCAATTTTTACCGCTTCTTTATTCAACCTCATGTAATTTTAACCTCCTAATAGTTAACACATTGAGTTATTATAACTTACTGAATATATTTTGCAACAAGACACCATAAAATTTTACACTATTCATTATTTTTAACACAAACATACATTCAACTTAATATTATTAAAAATTCAAACATTGTATTAAATATACTATTCCTATAAAATTACCGTTGATAAAATCACTTCGTTCAACTAATTTTTGCAACTTTATACAGTTCTATTTTTCCTAAAATTTATTTATTTTTCTTGAAATTTTTTCTCGCACTCACATGTACATTACCCAGATGGTAGGCCTAATACACAAAAAAACCAAGTAAACGCATCACATATGAATGTCGTTTACTTGGTTCTGCTTTAAATAGATTGTATTGTTAGTCAAAGTCTAATATTTATAATGTTTCACTTAAATTAACTAAATTAATGTGCATTTTTAAAACGATTCAACTCGTTGAAATCAACAACCACATTATCCATGCGTTTAGCAGTTTCTTTAAGTACATTACGCGCAACACTATTCGTAGGGTCTAATTTAAGTATTTGGCGTGATACATCAAATGCTCTTTTATCAGAAATGACTGGTTCCGGAACTGCATGTAACAATAACATTTGTAACAAGCTTTTTACTTCTTTGCCCTCAGTGATTTTTATGGATGCTTCTGCATGATAAAATGCAGAATCCAAAGCCCCATGGAGTTCACTTAATGGATAGACTAATAAGAGAAAAGCTAAATCATGCATTTCTGCAGTTTCTTCTTCCTTCATCATATCTAAAATACATGTATAAAACATAATATTTTCCACTTCATGAGCACTTGAAATATAAGCTTCTTCAAATTCCATAAAATCTGACTGGGACATTAAACGTTTGACTGATTCAAATTCGCCGTTTAAGACATGCTTTTGTATTAAATCTTTCATGGCAATGTCCTCCTAGGTCTCCAGATTTCTATAACAGTTAGCTTTTATTCTACCATATTCCAACTCTAGATTCATTTAAAAAAGAAGTTTTTTGTCAAATTAGTTGCTGTCTTCATATTTAACTTACTTTTCTAGTTTGTATCAATAACTATTTGCTTTAGCCATATGTTTTGTTTAATTCATCTATGGTCTCATCCATCGATCCACCTACGGATAATTTAACTGCAGCAGTAAAACTCCCTTCAACAATTGGTACATCAACTTTCTTCACTCGATGTTGGCCTTCATACATTTCAATTGCTAAATCTAAGTTCATTTCGGCAGATCCAATATCATAAAAACATAACGTATCATCATCGACTTGATTAATTAACGCTTGTATATGGTCATATGACGTACCGATATCATCTCCAACGCCACCTTGATCAATCACTGTCACATCCGGCGCCATTTGTTTCAATAATTCTTTAGTACCCGATGCAATCTCTTTACTATGACTAATGATTATGATTTGAGTCATTATGATTCATCTCCAATCAACGCATTTAAAATATATACACTGCTCTGTGCACCTGGATCAATGTGTCCTTTTGAATCTTCTTTGAAATAAGAAGCACGTCCTTTTGTTGCTTCGATATCTTTTGTCAAATCAGCATAGGATTGCAATACATCAAGTGTTAATGCTTCATCTTGTTGCATGGCTTGATTCGCACGTTCGATAACGTCATACATCGTTTTTTCATTTAATTCTACTTTGCCTCTTTGCGCAATTGCTTCTGAAAATGACTTTAATAATACTTTTAAATTGTCTTTATCAATTTCTTCATTGACCACTTGCGACATTTTTACAAAACTGAATCCATACAATGGACCAGAAGCACCGCCGATATGAGACATTAAAGTCATCCCAGTAGACTTTAGTAAACTTTGCATAGAGCTATCATCAATGTTGTCGGGTAACGCTTTAAAACCTCTTACCATGTTAACACCATGATCACCATCGCCAATCGCTCTATCTAATTCCGTGAGCAGTGTTTCTTTTTCTTCAAATACCTCTACCAATTTTAATAATCGCGCTTTCAATTCAGATATATTCATGCTTTCGCTCCTTTATTTTATATTTTAAGACATTTTAATTAAAATAATTACTTGAAGTTGAGTGATTGATTGCGGATAAAATCTCTTCTGAATTAGGTATAAGTGTTAATGAAAATCCTTGCATATCTAATGCCGTCATATAATCGCCCACTAACCACTGCGCAACAGATTTATTGTTTTTATCCATATATTCAGACACATATTTTGCTACAATATTAAGTTCTGAAAGTGGCGTGGCGCCCATACCGTTGACCATCACAATCAAATCATCTGATTGTACTTCTTTGAACAATTCATTTAATAAACGTTCTACGATATGATCTACCGTTTCTATTTTTTCTCTTGATAAACCTTTCTCTCCATGTATACCGATGCCTATTTCCATTTCATCATCTGCTATGTCGAAACCAAATTGACCAGTTGTTGGTACCATAGGTGCTGTAATGGCCATACCAATCGTTTTGATATTGGGTAAAAAGCGCTCTACTTTTTCTTTAATATCTGATAATACCGCCCCATTATCTGCTAAATAACCTGCATATTTATGAACAAGAATCGTTCCTGCGACACCTCTGCGTTTTTCATCGTCACTTACTGCAATATCATCTTTCACAACAACTGTCTCAACTTGAATATCTTCCATTTCAGCCATTTCTTGAGCCATTTCAAAATTCATAACGTCACCTGCATAGTTTTTAACTACCAGCAGTACACCATCGCCATTATCTACTGCTTTAATCGCGTTTAAAATTTTATCAGGGGTAGGTGATGTAAAAACTTCGCCACAAACTGCAGCATCCAACATGCCTTGCGCTACATAACCTGCATGCGCCGGTTCATGACCACTTCCACCACCAGAAACAATCGCTACCCCCTTTTCTTTTTTGGATTTTCTGACAACAACTGTATCTGAAATAATCTCAATGTCGTTATTTGTAATCGAAAGTCCATTTAACATATCATTTAAAAAATGTGTTTTTTCATTAATCAATTTTTTCATAATGACGACCTCCTCATTTATCTACTTATTCATAGTATACCCCACTGATAAATGTAAACGCTAACATATTAGTGTCTATTTTACTAATTTATTCAACCACATCGTTATCTTTTAAAATTTAATATTAAAAAACGAATACTTGTAAAATTTAAACAAGTATCCGTTTCAGGATTATCAACTATTAAACTGATTTTGTTTTATACATTAAGTATAAGAAATATGGCGCACCAATAATTGCAACAACAATTCCTGCCGGTATACCAGACGGCTGTAAAATAACTTGACCTAAAGTATCTGCTAAGACAAGTAAAAAAGCGCCTATTAATATAGAAATTGGTAAAAATAATTGATGTCTTGGACCGACAATTGATTTAGCAATATGTGGCCCTAATAAACCTATAAAACCGATTGCACCAGCAACCGATACTGCAGCTGATGAAAGTAAAACGGCTACAAGCAATAGTACGATCCGTTCTCTACCAATTTTCACTCCGACACCTTGTGCAATGTGCTGATGTGTATTCAATAAGTTTAAGACATTCGCTTTAAATAGTAAAAATGGCACGAGTACAATAATCCATGGTAAAAAGGCAATCACAAATGCCCACTCGTCTCCCCAGATATTACCAGCAAGCCATGAAGCAATAAACTCTGATTGGTCTTCATCAAACGTAGACATTAATGTTAGCGAACCACCACTTAACGCTGAAGCCATACCAACACCCACAAGCACCATACTTGCAGGCGTAATACCTTCGCCTCTATTATAACTGAATGAAAAAATAATCAGTGCAGTCAGTACGCCACCGATCATACTAATAATAGGAAGCACATAAACAAAATTGGCTGCGTCAACTTGTCCTACGACAATAAACAGGGCTATGACGAAGCCACTCCCAGCATTAATACCAAGGATACCTGGTTCTGCTAATGGGTTCTTAGTCACACTTTGAATAATGGCACCACTCATAGCTAATGCTGCACCTGCTAAGATGGTAATGATCATACGTGGCAATCTAAATTCCATAAGTATTAAGGTATCGGTATATGCACCTTGGCCAATTAAAGTCTTGAAAAACGTACCCACCGACATCTTGTACTCTCCTGAAGTCATACTCCAAGCACATGCTAATAATACTAAAATGGTTAGAACCACCATTGTGACCCATTGTTTATATTTTAATCTTGGATCTATCATGAGAAGCGTCCCCCTCTTTTAACTAAATATAAGAAGTAAGGTACACCAATAAAGGAAATGATTGCACCAACTGGGGCTTCTCCTAGCATACGTGCAACTGTGTCTGCTACAAGTAGTAACAACCCACCAACAACTGCTGTCAGTGGAATAACACGGGCATAATCTGTACCAACTAAATATCTCACGATATGTGGAACCATTAAACCGACAAATGCAATTTGACCAACCATCGCTACAGCAATCCCCGCCATAATCATTGATAAAATTAATGTAATTGCGCGTGTAAATGCTACATTTTGACCAAGCCCTTTAGCAAGTGTTTCACCTAAATTTAATATGGTTAATTGCTTACTCATTGAAATAATAATAACAAGCGCAATTAAAATAAATGGCGCTGCCCACATTAATTGATTCCAAGTTGTACCTGAAACACCGCCAGCACTCCAAAACGTTAAACTTTGGTTTAATCTAAATAACAATGCAACCCCTTGACTTAATGCAGTCAATAAGGCACTGACAGCTGCACCTGCTAAGATAATACGCATAGGATTAAAGCCGTCACTTCTTGACCTACCAATCATAAGGACAATAAATCCACCCATTAAAGCACCTATAAATCCAGCAAACATCATAATGATAAATGGTGCAGTAGGATAAAATGCAAAAGTGAGCGCAAGCATGAATGAGGCACCTGAATTCAAACCAATTAAACTGGGATCAGCTAAACCATTTTTAGTAACGCCTTGAATAACTGCACCTGAAGTCCCGAGCGCTACGCCAACTAATATAGCACCCACATCTCTTGGTATTCGTATTTCACTAATGATATTATGTTGTTGATTTTTAGGATCATAATTAAATATTGCCTCAAATATTGTCGATAAATGAATTTTAGCATCACCAAACAAAATTGAAACAAGCAAAGCAACAATTAATAGTACCACCGCTATCACAAATGTTGCTGTAAAATTCAACTTCCCTTTTCTCTTTGTAGTCATAATTTACCCCTAAACCTCAGAATAACTTTTTCTGCATAAATCGTATGTTACTAGCATAGGTTTTCCAGTTCTTGGGTCTGTACTAATCTCTACGTCAATATTAAACACTTTTTCTAAAATTTCTTTCGTTAATACTTCTTCCGTCTCACCAGTCGCAATAATGTCACCATTTTTCATAGTAATTAAGTGATCTGAAAAACGAACTGCTTGGTTAATATCATGTAAGACCATGATAATTGTACAGCCTTGTTCTTTATTTAACTGCGTAATCAATTCCAAGATTTCTAATTGGTGAGAAATATCTAGATATGTTGTTGGTTCATCTAGGAAAATAATATCTGTACGTTGCGCTAAAGCCATAGCGATCCAGACACGTTGGCGTTGTCCACCACTCAAATCGTTAATAGAACGCAATTTGAAATCATACGTGCCGGTTACACGCATAGCCCAATCAATTTCCTTTTTATCCTCTGCAGACAAGCGACCAAAACCTTTTTGATGTGGAAAACGACCATAAGAAACAAGTTCACCAACCGTTAAACCATCAGCAACTTCAGGCGATTGAGGTAAAATCGCTATTTTCTTTGCAATTTCTTTTGTAGAATGTGAATGTATGTTCTCATTATCTAACTTAATTTCTCCATTTTTAATCGGTAATAACCGTGATAACGCTTTGAGTAATGTTGATTTCCCACAACCATTCGGTCCTATAATAGAAGTGATTTTTCCATCTGGGATGTCTACGTCTAAATTATTGACGATGACATTTTCTCCATAACCTATAGTGACCTGTTCTCCTTTTAAGCGATTCATAATTTCCCTTCTTCCTATATCAGTAGGCCTAACAGCCTATTTATTCCCATATTATATTTATCTCATTAACGCATAAAGTTCCCATCTTTTTAAATGATAATCATTATCATAGATGTCATTATATCATTTTTTAAACCTATTGACTATCAAATGTTTTTATAGTATCCCTTTCGATTTAATTCTATATTTTTTTACTTTTATCAACCTATACATACGATTGTACCAAGGTTTTTAAAATATTAAAAAATAGCTATGAAATCATCTATCATCATAGATAACTTCATAGCTAATCTTAATATGTTTTCACATTTAATTAGTATATAACTGAATGGCGTTAATCATTAATGTTCGTCGATTAAAAAACCATTACCATATACATCTCGTACATCATGTATCACTAAAAAGGCATCGCTATCTATTTTTCTAATTAATCGTTTTGCACGTGTGACCTGTGTCTTCGTTATAACAACATACAAGATATCTTTGTCTTGTTTTGAAAAATATCCACGTCCATTTAAAATGGTTAGTCCACGTCCCACTTGTTCATCGATGACTTTAGCAATTTCATCTGGTTTGCTTGAAATAATGGTCATTGCTTTTTTCGTATTCAAACCTTCTATTACATAATCCATCACTTTGGTACCGATGTATAGTGAAATGACTGTTACCAGTGCACTAGAAATTGGAATAACAGATAATGAAATCGCAACGACAATCAAGTCAAAAAACAGTAATGCGTACGGCGTACTTACATCTAAATATTTATTAGCAATACGCGCTAAAATCGTTGTTCCAGCTGTTGTCCCACCAGCAAGTACGATAACACCAATACCAAGACCAACACACGTACCGCCAAACACCGCATTCACTAAAATATTTCCCGTTTCAATCTTCCAACTTTCTGTTAACTCTAAGAATATAGAAATAAGTATTGTTGCAACAATCGTTAAGTACATACTTCTCTTACTTAAAAATTTATAGCCTATTGCAATAAGCAATGCGTTAAAAACAAAGTTTGTAATACCCGGAGAAATGTGAAAGGCATAGTAAAGAACAATCGCTATACCAGTTACGCCTCCTTCACCTAAATCAGCAGATATGATAAATGTATTTACGCCAGCTGAAAATATAAATGATCCAAAAACGACTAATATTAAATCACGTATTGTTTTATTCACCCACACGACCCCCTTCGATTTGCTTCAATCAATTGAATGTTAGCAAATAATCACAAATACCACAACATCTATAATAATCGAAAAGCCCCATTTATCAGTTTAAAACGTCATTACACTGCCAATACATGATATTTTAATTTTTAAAAGTTTAAAAATTCTGAAATTTCTGTTTACTTATACACTTCGGTTTGCTATAATAAAATCTATCTTCTTATTGATAGCCAATGAGAAGCCATCTCCTTTGTGTTGTTTATAGTAACAAACAAAACAATTTTTGCTCGAGTATGTAATTAGTACCTAGTCCTTACTAATTATGTACAATTAATTCATTTCCCGTAAAAGCCAAGTAATGATGAATGTGTCTCCTCACTTCAATTACTTGGTTTTTTATTGTTTTTATTGATCTCATGCAACTCCACAACACTGTTATAATATTGCTATACAACGAGAATGTCCTTTCTTTTTCAGACAATAAAAAAGAGTGGTCAGAAACCTAATTTTGAAAAATTAAGCTCCAACCACTCCAATTTACATTCATAATAAAATGCATATAAGTATGTTCATGCCACTTTATAAGTAAATCACGATGCTTCCTTATTTATTAAAAATAGTTTATCCATCTTTACTTGTTCGCTCATTCTAATTACCAAGCAAATAAGCCAACGAAACCTGCCGTCATTAATGACACTAGAATACCTGCAAGTAACAACATCGGTACATATTGCGAGACGAAATCGGATGTTTTCTTATCCACGATACCTTTCAATGTACCTACAATCATACCAATTGTTGAGAAGTTCGCAAACGAGATTAAAAATGTTGTGATGACTGCACGTCTATGTGGTGAATAGGAATCTACCACGTCTTTAATTTGCCCCATCACAACGAACTCATTTGTGACAATTTTTTTAGCCATTTGTTGAGCTACAATCCACGCTTCGCCCCATGGTAAACCTAATAGTAAGGCAAATGGGTACATGAATACACCTAGTATTTGGTCTAAACCGAAACTTCCTTTAATACCTGCCCAGTTCCCTATGATACCTGTAATCAAATTAATTAATCGATCAATTAAATCTGATAAAGCTACAAAACTGATAACAAACGCCACAATAATAAGAATCAATTTACCTGCATTGAGTACAGAATCACCTAAGAATGAGAAGAACGGTTGGCGCTCAACTTCATCATTTTGAATACTGTAAATAATATCTTCTTTTTCTTCAAGTGTGACAGGATTTAATATCGATGAAACAATAATTGCATTAATAATATTTAATGGAATGGCAGTTAAAACCAAATCACCTGGAACCATGGATACATATGCACCCACAATTGCCCCAGATATGGAACTCATTGCCATCATTGCAACTGTTAACACACGCGTTTCTTTCATACGTTTCAGTTGTTCATTTGAAACAGCTAAAGCTTCTGTGTTACCTAAGAACATCATTTCAATACTGAAGAATGATTCGAATTTAGGTTGTCGCGTAACTTTCGCTAATACCCAACCTATGCCGCCTATGACTTTTGGTAATATATTAAAGTACATTAAAATATCAAATAATGGTACAACTAATAAAATTGGGAACAATGCACTGACAGCCATGTCCATTGCGCCTGGTTTGACCCAACTTGCAAACGCAAAACCTGTCCCCGCATGTGCAGAATCAATCACCCAAGAAATACCATTTGCTAAAGATTGTACTGCGGTTTTCCCCCAAGGAAAGTACATTAAAAACCATGCTAAAAATAAGTTTATTAACACTAAAATCGCGATAGATTTCCACTGAATATGTTTTTTGTTTCTAGAAAATAACACTGCAATCCCTAAAAATACAAACAACCCTATTATGTTTATCAATAAGAACATCATACACCCACCATTTCTAATTTAAATCATTGTTATCCCATGTATGTTTGAAAGTACATATGTTGATATGCATTCAGAAAGTATAAATAAACCGTTTGCCTATATATCTCATAACACATGCGTTAGCGATTATGTTTCAACTTTTCATTCATCTACTTTTTCTTCTAATTTCAGTTTAATCAATCATCATAACTGTATTATGCTTTCTTAAGACCGTACTTTTTATTTACTTAATCAGTATAGCACGCATGTACTTTATATAAAATAACTATTTTATAGTTCGTTTTATATATGTTTTTTATCATTTTTGCTTTTTTAAAATTCGTATTCCATTATGAAAACGGCTTCATTTGATAAACAAATGAAGCCGTTTCTGCGCTTTTTTATTTTGTTAAGTTCTGCGTATTTACAAATTGTTGATATTTTTCGTGATTCGTAATCAGTTCTTGATGTGTACCTACGCCTGTCACTTTCCCAGCATCAATAAAGATAATTTGCTCCGCTTTTTTAATAGTAGAAAGTCTATGTGCAATCACAACAGTTGTACGATTTTCCATGAGTTCCTCTAAAGCATCTTGTATTTTGCGTTCACTCTCACTATCTAAGTTAGCAGTAGCCTCATCCAGTAATAAGATATCTGGATTTTTAACAAAACTACGGGCAATGTCGATACGTTGACGTTGACCACCTGAAAGTTTCAATCCACGTTCACCGACGACCGTATCATAACCATCTTCAAACTGCTCAATAAATTCATGACAATTTGCTAACTTCGCGTAATGAATCAGTTCTTCATCACTTACTTCACGATTAATACCATATAAAATATTATCTTTAATCGTACCGTTCATCATTGAATTCGATTGCATGACATAACCTATTTTTTCACGCCAATCACCTAATGCAATATCATAAATTGAATGACCACCATATGTAATATCGCCATCTTCAATATCGTACATACGCTCTATAATATTAAAAATCGTACTTTTACCTGATCCTGAAGGGCCAACAAACGCCGTCACTTTACTTGGTGGTATTTCAAAATTAACATCTGAAAGAATCGGTTTCGTACCATACTTAAAATCAACTTTTTCAAATGTTAAACTGCCGTCATTAATTTCAGCTACTTGAGCTTCGTTTAAAAGTTCAGTTGGTTCTTCCATAATTTCATAGATACGACTACTGGCACCGACTGCTTTTTTATAATCTGTAACTAATGTTGATAGATTAATAAGTGGTGATGAAAGTTGGATTACATAAAATATCATGGCAATGAGCGTACCAGCAGTGATTGCCCCTGTTGAAATTCTAATTGCACCAAAGCCTAGTATAATTGCAATCGTTAGTAACATAATCACACCAGATATCGGTTGAATAATGGCTGTAATTTTAGCTTGTTTTAATCCTAAAAAATATATTTCTTTTAAATTTTTATGCGCATTATCCAATTCTAAATCTTCAGTGTGAGAAACTTTTACTAATCGCATTTCTGTTAAAACGCGCCCTAACAAACCACTGAAATTCGCAATTTCTGACTGCGTTTTTTTAGAAATATTTTGCATGACTTTACCTAGTGGTATCATTATCAATACAAAAATAGGTATCGTAATAAACGTTAACAACGTCATTTGCCAATCCATTACAAATAACATAATCATAGACCCAATGATCGTTAGTACGGAAGGTAAGAGATTGGGCAACTTCTGAGAAATAAATTCATTAATTACTTTCGTGTCATCAGTTAAACGACTCATTAATTGACCACTTTCGTTTTGATCAAAAAATGGCATTTTCAAATGAATGATATGACGCCATAATACAGAACGAATGGCATAAATAATTTTTTCTCCTATTTTACTTAGTAAATATAAACCAATACCACTTAATAATGCATTTACTATAAAAATAGAGATGAATCCAGCGACAAACATCCAATTCATGTTTTCAAATGAAAATTTGTCCACAAGCTTACCAGTGAAAAATGGTACGAGTAGCCCTGTAATACTACCTAGTGAAGAAATCAATACAGCAATAACAATGAGCCCTACTGGCCATGATAATTTTTTGAATAAGTAGAATAATGGATTCTCTTGCTTCATGTTTTTTACCTCTTCTTAAAAATTTTATTTCCCGTATACAATAATTGAGAAGATATTAAAAATTCATTTATACATCATACTTCTTCATTTCCATTTTACACAACTCTTTTTCATTCCACAAACACCCAAAACTAATAGGGTTATATTTTATTATAAGTTTGCAATATGCTAAAATATTTCTATTGCTCCAAAACTGAATATATTAAGAGGGAATGTCATTATGAGAAAGTTTATACTAACAATTATAACTGTACTCTTCGTTGGTACAATTATAACACCTTTTGCGCAAGCTGAAAGTATTACACCAACACAAGCAGCAAATCAATATGGCTACAACGTGACAGATTCATATCAACCTGAAGGCGCCATTAATGTTTCGCAATCAGGACAATTACTATATCAATACAATATAAATAAAACATGGTATCCTGCTTCGATGACGAAATTAATGACCATGTATTTAACACTTGAAGCAGTAAATAAAGGGGACTTATCTTTAAAGGATAAGGTTAAAATCACAGATGAACATTACAGAATGTCAACGCTACCAGAGCTAAGTAATACAAAACTTTATCCGGGCGAAACATATACCATCAAGGAATTACTACAGATTACTGTGTCTAACTCTAGTAATGCTGCTGCACTCATTTTAGCTAAAGAAGTTTCTGGAAATCTTTCAGACTTTACAGACAAGATGAACTCAAAAGCAAAATCGCTAGGCATGAAAGATACACATTTTGTAAACCCTACTGGTGCTGAAAATAATCAATTAAAAGATTTCGCGCCAAAAAAATATAAAAATGAAGACAATACGACTTCAACTGCGAAAGACTTTGGTATTTTGTCACAACACGCTGTACAAGATACACCAAAAATTTTAGATTTTACTAAACAACTCGCACCAACCCAACATGGCGTAACTTATTATACATTTAACCATTCACTTGAAGGTGCAGATATGAGTCTTGAAGGTACTGATGGATTAAAAACAGGTTCAAGTGATATCGCAGATTATAACCACACCATTACAACAAAACGTGATGGTTTTCGAATTAATCAAGTTATTATGGGCGCCGGTGACTATAAAAACCTCGGTGGCGAAAAACAACGTAATATGATAGGTAATGGATTAATGAATATGTCTTTTGATCAATATAAATATACAAAAGTATTATCAAAAGGAGAACAAAAAATTAATGGCAAAACGTATTTTGTTGAAAAAGATCTTTACGATGTACTACCAAAAGACTTTGATAAAAATGATTACAAAGTCGTTGTTGAAGATGACAAGGCACATATCGAATATGATCGTGAATTTATTTCAGATAAATACGGACCACCATCTGTTAGCGTAAATAAACCACTTGTTCATCAAGCAACAACAATTGTAAAATCATCTTGGGATGACCACCCAATCTTAACATTACTAGGTACTATTTTAATCATTGCTGCGATAGCCATTGTGTTTTATCTAATCATCGATTTATTCAGAAGAAAATCACGTCATAAAAAATAATTTAAAACGTTGCTCAGAACCTAAAACATTATTATATGTTTTAGGTTCTTTTTCAATTGGTCAGTTGACCACTGAGGTTTAATGACTGTTATACCAAAGTGTTTCACGCTTGGCCCTTTAGCAATGTATGACTAAAAATCCTCTTTCAAAAATCCACGCCCATCTTCCTACATTTCAAAATGCTCAACGTAATCATACGTCATCAACGCAGTGTCACATTTTATCTTATTCACTCATCATCTAGTTGCATCAATGTTATAATTTAGCAAAATACTATGATTGGAGACTATTTTATGAATATAGCGCATTCAATACACATATTAAAGAATGTTGAGATTGTGTGGGAAGCAATAACAGATGACCATAAACTTACACAATGGTACGCGCCTGGTTCACCTTGGTCAATCCCAGAATTATCTGTAGATGCTCCTGTCACATTCACACTACTACCAAATATACACAATCAATTACCAGATGGTTCTCGTATAACGATGAATTTCAAAATTTTAGATTTGGTTCCTTTACAGATATTTTCAATTATTTCTGAAGATGATTCACAAATGATTACCTTCCAACTAGAATCCAAAGAAAGCGAAACTACAGTATATACAAATATGGAAGGCTTAGGACAATCACTTGATAACTTAAAGGCGTTCATAGAAGGTAATACGTTGCCTCATGTTTAATGTATTTCCTGTTAATACAAAAAAAAGGTTGCTGAAGGGAGCATATCAAGTACTCACTTCAACAACCTATTATTATATTAATTTCTTTTTCTCTCATGCGCGTTAAAGTTGAAAACTTTATTTTTCACTATCGCCATATAATTCTTTTTTGATTTTAGTCGTAGAAATACCTTCAGTACGATTAAGATATATCACTTCACATTTATCTTTTAAGAAATCAAATTCGCCTTCCCAATCATGACCCATCACAAAAGTATCTACTTCATAGCGATCAACGTCAATTTCTTTTTGTCCCCAACCACTTTCTGGGATAACAAGGTCAACATAACGAATAGATTCTAACATCATTTTACGTTGCTCAAAGTTATAATACGATTTTTTATTTTTAATACGATTAAATTCATCTGTAGATAAAGCAACTATTAAATAGTCACCCATTTCTCTTGCTCTTCTTAACAATTCAATATGACCATAATGTAATAAATCATATGTGCCATAGGTAATTACTCGTTTCATAAACTATACTCCTTAACAAAAAATTTACTTATTTTTTACATTTTAGAAATTATAGCATATTCCACACAAGTTTACGAATATCGACTATTTTCATCGGTTTAAAAATTGTTTTAATTTCATTCTACCTCTAAATCGAGCGCGTTTTGGTAGAATTTCTGCTTTAAAGCGATAATAGTTTGGCCTACCAATACCTACACTTAACAACGTATCTCGCCACAGTTGATATAATACTTTATTCCATTTTTTGCTACCTTGCTCAATAACTTTAACAATTCTAAACATTGCTGCGCCGTCATAATCTGTTTTCTGCATTTCATGGATGTAAGCAGTAACTAAATCCAATAATTGTTCCGTAATGACGTTATGTTTCTCAATATATGACTGTAACAAATAACTGACAATCAACTCATCCATTCGGTAACTATAATAAATTCTTGATTCTCTAAGTAATAATGTATCCATCACACGCGCTCTTACTTTAACTGCATCTTGCATATATGCTATGAATTGATTCGTACGTTGATGCGTTACGGACCCTTCCTGTACATTATAACCGTATACAATATTAGGTAATAATTGAATATCACTTGCTTTTTTATATGCATTAATTATAAATGTATGCTCTTCACAGAACACTACATCTTCATCAAAGCGTAAGTCTGCAAACTTAGCGTTAAACATTTTAGCGCCTGGACCAATAGATTGCATCATCTCTGGACATTGACCTAGATTTACTTTATCCAGTTTTTGAATAGGTTGATGTGAATAAATTGTTTGCCAATCCCCATCTTTTTCACGGCCAATTTGACCAATGACAATATCCACGTTAACATCTCGTTGATAATAATCTGCCATAAAATCAATTCTACTTGGCAAAAATTCATCATCCGCATCTAAAAACATAAACACATCACCCGTCATATGGGCAAGGCCAACATTTCTACTAGCCGCTGCGCCTTGGTTCTCTTGATTGATAATAATGACGTTCTTATATTCATTTTGCAGTTTTTCAAGTTCCTTTTTACTACCATCTGTTGAACCATCATTGATACATATAATTTCATAATCTTGTTTCGTATCTATGGAGGCAATTGCTCTACGAATTGTTTTCACTGCATTAAATATAGGAATGATAATTGAAATTTTCATATTTTCACCATTTTCTCTATCTCATTAATAACGTTCGTCAAACTATCTTTGACATTGTACGCATGCCAATCTTTAAATAACGGTGTTAATGGTACCTCATTATTTTTTAGTTTTTCTATTAATTCTGCTTCTGTATATGCTTTATATGCTTCAGGAATCGCTTTATAAAATGTGTTTAATCCTCGCTCTTCCTCATATTGTGCTTCATCATATACATAAAATAATGATGGCTTATCTAATATACTAGCTTCAATCGCTAATGAACTATAATCACTAATGATAACATCCGCTAAAATCATCAGTGATTGTAAATTAATCACAGTTTGGTTTTCTGTTGAAATTGAAGGATGTAACTTACTAAGTAGTGTATATTCTGGTAAAGCTGCTTCAAAATTAATTTTATCAATTTGACGATTGGCTTGCTTATGTTCACGGTATGTAGGTACATAAATTGCCACTTTACCCTCAATGCCATACTGTTTTTTCAACTCATTCTGTCTTTTTACTACATCGAGTCTGGTGTACGGCACTAACCTTGGTAATCCAGTTCTTAAAATTTGTTCGTCTGACGCTTCAAAAGATGCTTTAAAACATTCGGCCATGGGTTCTCCACCTACAAGATACTTATCTGTCGCACGATAGACTTTTTTATATTGATTTACCATTTTAGCATTTGATAGATCAACTTGATGATCTGTTAACCCAAAATGCTTTAAAGCCCCAGCAGCATGCCATGTTTGAATAATGGTTTGGTTCGTTTTTTTCTTCAGACCACCCAGCATCAAATAATACGTATCTATAATGATCACTTTTGCAGAACTCATCGCTTTGATATGTTTAAATACATGCTTATTACCAGCCGGTAAAAAGTTGATTGTTTCAAATTGTTGAACATATTTGCGATTTCCTTCATTTCCAATCACAGTGATTGTGTACCCTTTTCTATATAATGCTTCAACAATAGGTAATACATCTTCAGCAAACGTCATCATAATAACAATATGTTTACTTTGGACTTTTTGCTTTATATATATCAAATTCAAAACTTGAATTATAGCCATATATAATTTTTTAATAAGTTGCCTCACTATGTTCACCACCAATCATTTTTTCAATACGTTTGTTTATATTATATCTATCATAAATAAAAAATTATAGAAAAATCCTTTTTTCATTTGAAACACGCCAATTTATTAAGCAGTTCCATTTTATGTATCCTTGGTATTTCATACTTAATACAATTGTTGAAACGTGTTTATTTATAGTGAAGAAAAAGTCTGAGACATGTGTCCCAGACTTTGCTTTCTTTATATTCTATACTTTAAATATTTTATTACTTACATGAAATCTGCAAAATGATCTCGATAACGCATATGAAGTATTGAGCCCAATACAAATAGAAGTATAATAATAAACATGTTATACAGTGTTAATTCCCAATGCGTGATGAAATACCACTCTTTATGTAGCACAGCAGAACGATATGCTTCTGCTAGATAATAAATTGGATTTAATTTCATGACATCTTTTACAATACCGTCTGGTGGTACAATTAAAATAGATGAAGCAAAGAATACCATTCTCATTAGAGCTTGAATGGCTTGTTGCGTATCTTTAACAAGTACACCTAAAGTCGATGTAAACAATGCAATCGCAGTTGTTAAGATTAATGCAAATGGTACATATAAAAACAGCTGTAATGTATAAATCGTTGGATAATAACCAGCTAACATACATATAAATATAACAACAACGAGTAAAGCTAAATGACCATAAAATCTACTCATTACAATATAAGACGGTATGATGGATAATGGAAAATTCATCTTCGCTACATGATTGTACTTCGTCGCTATTGATTTTGTTCCTTCTAAAATACCTTGGTTAACAAAGAACCACATACTTATACCTACGAGTAACCAGTAAATAAATGGCACGCCATCTATAGGATGATTACTTCTAATACCAAGACCAAAAACAAACCAATAAACCATAATTTGCATCGCTGGGTTAATTAATTCCCACGCCATACCTAAATAATTATTCGTATTCGTAATTTTCACTTGGAACTGCGCAAGCCTTTGTATAAGATAGAAATTTTTAAAATGCTCTCTAAATACTACCCACACTGCATTCATTTAAATAAACCACACTTTCAATCGATTTGCTTATCATCATGTATTCATGACGCTATTTATTGTAATTCAATTCCAATATACGCTTTATATCTATATATAACAACTTTCATTCCACTCTTAAATGATCAATTAAAAAATGTTATTGTATTTCTTATTACATATTAAAGTAGTGAAAAATAGATGTTATAAATTCAGATAAAAGCGATTCGTAACTATTTGTTTTTTGTAACTTTATCTTTAATAGTTGATTTTATAAAATATATTCAGTAAAATTTAACAACTGTATAAGTAATAATGATGTTAAATTGTACTCACTTACTTTACAATAGGTTAATAAATTTAACAACTAATATAATGTATAATATAATAGGATTAACTGTAAACAAGGAAGGTAAAAATATGAACGTATCGGTTAACATTGAACATGTAACGAAAGAATATCGTATTTATCGTAATAATAAAGAACGTTTAAAGGATGTCATTGTACCTTTTCATAAAAACAAAACGTTCTATGCTTTAAATGATTTGTCTTTAACTGCTTATGAAGGTGATGTCATCGGCTTAGTAGGCATAAATGGTTCAGGTAAATCTACTTTAAGTAATATGATTGGCGGATCTCTTTCCCCTACCGAAGGCGATATCAAGCGCGATGGAGATGTCAGTGTCATTGCCATTAGTGCTGGATTAAATGGCCAATTAACTGGCATCGAAAACATTGAATTCAAAATGCTTTGCATGGGCTTCACACGTAAACAAATTAAAAAGCTCACACCTGAAATTATTGAATTTAGTGAACTAGGTGAATTTATATACCAACCTGTAAAAAAATATTCGAGTGGTATGCGTGCTAAACTTGGTTTCTCCATCAACATCACAACGAATCCCGATATTCTCGTTATCGATGAAGCATTATCTGTTGGTGACCAAACCTTTGCACAAAAATGCTTAGATAAAATATTTGAATACAAAGAACAAGGTAAGACTATATTCTTTGTCAGTCACAACATGAAACAAGTACGTGAATTTTGTACTAAAATTGCTTGGATTGAAGCAGGCAAGCTCAAACAATTCGGTGAATTGGACGAAGTTCTCCCTGAATATGAAAAATTCTTAAATGATTTTAAAAAGCGTTCTAAAGCGGAACAAAAACAATTCAGAAATGAGTTAGATGACTCAAGATTTGTTGTAAAATAATTCCCTTAAATTTAAATAGGAGTCCAAGACATCAATATACCGATGTCTTGGACTCCTATTTATTATGAAATTAAGTGAACTTTAGCTCAAGTCATGCTTTTAACTCACCATTCTAACTTAATTAACTATAGACAATTAAAAAAATTTATAAAAAATTATATTTACTGTGTGTTGCTACTTTATTTTTTAAATCTCACTTTAAATACCTTAAACAAGAATTTAGGAATCGCTTTGATTCTACCAATACGTTTCCAGTCAATAAGTAAGCGATATACCCATTCTAAATTTAATTTTCTAAATATTACAGGTGCTCTTTTTTTATTCCCACTAAACACTTCAATTGAACCACCCACACCCATAAGTACTGTTTTATTAAAACGGTGTGCATGTCGTTCTATCCATTGTTCTTGCCTTGGGTAACCCATTCCAACAAAGATATAATCCGGTTTAGATGACGTCACTTGCTTCAACACCATTTCATCAGTTAAATCAAAGAAGCCATGATGAAAATCAAAATCTATTTCAGGATAGTTCTCACTAAGTTTCTGTACCGCCATCTTCACAACGTCATTTGTTGCACCTAGTAAGAATACTTTTTGCTTATTAGCATTAGCTATTTTCAAACATTCTTCCATTAATTCAATTCCTGGCACACGCGTCTTCAAAGGTGTTTTAAGTATACTTGCTGCTTTGACTATGCCTGTTCCATCTGGTACAACATAATCTGCACTATTAATTAATTTTCGATATGGTTCATTCTCTGTAGCATAGTCTACAATTTCAGGATTTGCCGTAACGATAAATAAATTTTTTCCCTCATCTGCTAGAAAAAACCGTTTAATATTGTTACGCATTTCTATTAATGTCACATTATCAAAATAGACAGATAACACATCTATTTTATCTACATGGTTGTTCTCCATCATGATTTAGAATCTCCTCACTCAAATACCGCTTATCAATTTATTATTGTCATAGTAACATATTCAACAACTACACGTGACAAAAAAGTAAATCATCTTGATACCTACACTTTATCTTAGGGATTGGACCAGAAATCTCATTTTCTAATTGAGATTCCTTACTCCTAGACCGTCAAGAATGACTCGAATTGAAAAAAGCTCAATATAAGCGTATTTTCAATTCAGTCATCTACCGTCCAATTTAAAAAAGTCGAAGCACCAATTTATATCGCAAATATTTCTAAATGTTCTTTGTTCATACTTTTGAAATTTAAATTAAACCACAATCTACGCCAAAAGTCCAAATGCTTTCTATATTAAATTACTTTATAATTAACTGTGTGCTATAACAATCTTAATAATAAAAGAGATTGTTGGAATTTTAAATCGAGGTTATATTATGACAAAAATACAAGCATTTTTTAGTTCTGCTATACAACTCAACTTAATTTGGGTACTGATCATCGCATTGATTTATATCATCATTCATACCTATAGACATAAATCCATCAATCAGATACTCGATATTTATTTAAACTATATCCCTGTGCTAACACATGAATTTGGACATATTTTATTCAATAAAATAAGCGGTGGTAAAGCAAAAGATTTAGTTATTGTTGCCAAACCTTCAGAACGTATAGAAACTTCTCAACAAGGCTTTGCCATTACACAATCTAAATCAACTTTAGGTCAAGCAATCACAACATTTGGCGGCTACATCATGCCACCATTCATGTTGTTTTTAGGTTTTCTAGCACTAGAAAATCAATATCCTAGCTTATTTATTACTGCTTACTTAATCATTTTCATTTACTTTCTAGCATTAACATCTAGAAAATTAGTCCCTATTTTAATTGTCTTATTATTCATTACTTTATTATATTTTTTATTCCAAAGTGATAATCAACAAATGATGCTTTATATCGTATCCATTAGCTATCATTTTATTTTAGGTGTATTACTCGGTGAAGTGCTTCAGTCATCTTGGACGATTTTTAAATTAACATTTTCGCGCCAACCTATATCTTGGGATGGTACGACACTGAAAGAACTTACACATATGCCAACGACATTGTTCAGTATCCTATGGATTGCCATTAATTTATTTACAATTTATCATCTACTACAATCCTATTTTTCTTTCTGACAATAAAATTATTTCTATCATACAAAAAGCAACTGCTCATCTTTGAGTAGTTGCTTTTTTCGTTTACATCAATGTATATAACGCACTATAAAAAATTACATTTCAGCATATATATGTGCTGCATTGTCATAACTTAATACGGTAATTTGCTCATCTTTCTTTACGATAATCACTTTATTTGTATCATCTTTACTCAAAATTTCAATACGTTCATCGATTAATATATTTTTACTAGATAAGTAGATTAATAAATCCGTTCTATCACGTACACGCTTTATTGTCACTATATCGCCTGTATCAAACGCTAATAAATTGGTAGTATATAACTCTTTATATTGATTATTTCTCGGAATAATGCCGCCATGAGGACACGTAATTGGATAATCTAACAATTTATCTAAACGTTCCACAAATAAGTGAGATACTTTGTGCTCCAAAACTTCCGCTTCTTGATGTACCTCTTCCCAATTATAGTGCAAAATTTTTATTAAAAATAATTCTAATAATCTATGACGTTTAATAATATCTAATGTATAAGTTAAACCTTCTGCTGAAAGTTTTACACCTTTATATGACTTTGTTTCAACATACCCTGACTTTTCCAAACGGTTAACCATCTCACTTACAGATGGTGGCTTAATCGTTAAATATTGGGATAGCGTCTTATTAGAAACAAAAGTATGGTCACCATCATGCGTCAAAATTGCTTTTAAATAGTCTTCTTTTTCTTCAGTTAGCATTATCTCACCTCTCAAATCATTCACCTCATTGTATCACGAATCAACTTGACACGCTAAAAGTTCATGGTATATTATAAATTAAATTAGGTTAACCTAAAAATATTATTAAGGAGGTATAAAATGTTAAAAGTAGAAAACTTAAATCTTACACTTGGGAATAAACATGTACTTCAAGATATTAATTTATCTATACCTATTCAAGGTGAAATTATAGGTATTATGGGACCCAACGGTGCTGGAAAATCATCATTGATTAAATCATTGATTGGAGAATTTAAATCAACAGGTTCTGCTCAGTTAAATGATGATTCCATACAAAATAATTTGAAAGATGTAACTTATATCCCTCAAAAAGCACACATAGATTTAGATTTTCCTATTAATGTGGAACATGTCGTGTTATCAGGGGCGTATAAAGATATCGGTTGGTTTAAATGGGTGACACCAACGACAAAACAACGCTTAAATCAATTAATGCAAACTTTAGAATTAGAAGATTTGCGCCATCGTCAAATTTCAGATTTAAGTGGTGGTCAATTACAACGTGTACTTGTAGCACGCGCTTTAATGTCTGAAAGTATATTGTACTTATTAGACGAACCTTTCGTAGGTATTGATTTCCATAGTGAACAAATCATTATGCATCAATTACGTAAGTTAAAAAAGAAGGCAAATTATTGCTGATTGTCCATCATGATTTATCGAAAACGAACGAATATTTTGATCGGGTAATCCTTTTAAACAAGACACTTCGTTTTTTTGGGGACAGTACAACGGCAATGCAACCAGAGCATTTAAACAAGACATTTATAAGTGCGCCGTCACAACCCAATACGGCTTAGTAATAGAAAGGAAGTAACTTATAATGGATTTTTTACAACATTTACTAGATTATAAATTCTTAAGTAACGCGTTAATTATTTCAATCGTTGTGGGGATTGTATGCGGAACAGTTGGTTCAATCATTGTACTTAGAGGCTTATCGCTTATGGGAGATGCAATGAGTCATGCGGTCTTACCTGGAGTTGCTTTATCATTCTTATTTAATATACCTATGTTTATAGGGGCTTTAATTACAGGTATGATTGCTAGTATTTTCATTGGTTTTATAACAAAAAATAGTAAAACTAAGCCTGATGCTGCTATCGGAATTAGCTATACAGCCTTTCTCGCATTAGGGATTGTCTTAGTTAGTTTAATCAATAGTACGACGGACCTTTATCATATTTTATTTGGTAATTTACTTGCCGTTACACAAACAACTTTTTGGTCAACGATCATTGTTGGTGTCATTGTCGTCATATTAATTATCGTTTTTTATAGACCTTTAATGATTTCAACTTTTGATCCAATATTTAGTAGAATGAGTGGCTTAAATACTACGCTAATTCACTATTTTGTCATGCTATTATTATCACTTGTAACCGTAGCAAGCATTCAAACTGTAGGTATTATTTTAGTTGTAGCCCTACTGATTACACCTGCTTCTACTGCGTTCTTAATTTCAAAAAAATTACATACTATGATGATTGTATCTAGTTTGATTAGTACAGTTAGTGCAATCGTAGGTTTATATTTCAGTTACATATACAACATTCCAAGTGGTGCAACAATTGTATTCTTTGCATTTTTAATTTATATCGTGGTATTCAGTTTAACTAAATTACAATTATTTAATAAGAGAGGACAACAAACATGAAAAAACTATTATCAATTGCATTAATATTTTTATTATTTTTAACTGCTTGTAGTAATGGTAAAAGTGATTCAAATTCAAATGAAAAACTAAAAGTCGTTACAACGAACTCTATTTTATACGATATGGTAAAAAACACTGCTGGAGATAATGTAGAAATTCACAGTATTGTACCTATTGGCCAAGATCCACATGAATATGAAGTAAAACCAAAAGACATTAAAGCTTTAACAGATGCAGATATTGTTTTTTATAATGGTTTGAACTTAGAAACTGGTAATGGTTGGTTCGACAAAGCATTATCTCAAGCTAATAAATCAACTAAAGATGACAGTGTAGTTAAAGTGTCTGAAAAAGTTAAACCTTTTTATTTAAATGGTGCTGAAGGCGATGAATCTAAGCAAGACCCTCATGCATGGTTAAGTTTAGAAAATGGCATCAAATATGTTGAAACAATACGTGACACATTATTAAAACATGATGAAAAACACAAATCAGATATCGAATCTCACAGTAAAGACTACATCGCTAAATTAGAATCATTAAATAAAGAAAGTCACGAAAAATTCAATGACATTCCTAAAGATCGTAGAGCAATGATTACAAGTGAAGGTGCTTTTAAATATTTCTCAAAACAATATGACATTAAACCAGGTTATATTTGGGAAATTAATACTGAAAAACAAGGTACACCTGAACAAATGAAACAAGCGATTCAATTCGTTAAAGATAACCAACTTAAACATCTACTAGTAGAAACAAGTGTTGACAAGAAGAGTATGCAAAGCTTAAGCGAAGAAACGAATAAAGATATATATGGTGAAGTATTTACTGATTCTATAGGACAAGAAGGTTCTAAAGGTGATTCATATTACAATATGATGAAATCGAATATAGAGACTGTGCACGGTAGTATGGAATAGATGCTGCGGGCTATTAACCTAGCAATAGGTGAATAGTCCCATGCCGTACGACTTCCCTCCTAATTAAGCGTACGGCATGGTGGTATTCAAGCCTTAAATCATCTCCCTTACACTCCATCAATGGTGGCTCCTCCCCCCATTGATGGAGCTTTTTAATGCCACTTAGTCATTACATGGCTTAGTGGCATTTATGCATGAGCTTTAGCTCATGTGTTCCTCTTTTACATATCATATTTTGACTGACTCTTACAGGAAAATACTAGCAAAGACTACAGGTTAAGACAGTGCCTGCGGAGAGCGCGCACAAATAAACTGCCAACAAAGTTGGAGACTTTGTTGGCAGTTTGTAACCATCTTTCAAAATAGAATCTAGTGTTTTATATTGACTGATTAATCCGTTAAACTATCTACAATAATCATCTCATCATAATTAATTGCTTCACGAATTTTTAAAGCTGTTACTTCACTTACTTCTTCATCTTCCACAAGTTGATTTAAAATGCGACGTTGCTCTTTTAATGCGCTTAATTTAATTTTCGTGATAGATGTTTCATTTTTAGGATTAAAGAAATTAGAAGGCGTTAAATTCTCAATACGCATAAGATAACTATCGCAAATCATACCTACTTCTAATTTGTTATTTTCAGTTGTTTCTTTGCCCAAACGACTAACGACACGATAATGTACTGTACGCATGATGTTAGATATTTCCCGTAAATTATCAACAACAGATAATGGCGATGCTGCATTTGTTTTCACTTTCGAACGAATTCTTCTCTTTAATATCATTGCTCTCACTTCAACTTTTATACGTTGTAATAACGAAGCTTGTTTATATACTTGTGTTCGTTCTGTATAACGCATATAGTTATCTAACACATTTGTAGTAATATCACCATTTTCAACAAGGCCATTCAGTGTTTGATTTTCTACATCGAATGCTAATTTTTGAAGCCTCTGAAGTTCTTTCGTGTTTTCATCTTCATTCTCAACGGTTCTTAAAAACGCTAACTTATCATGATAATCTTTTATGACATTGCCATATTGGAAGCTAGAGTTTAGTGATGATTGCTGATTTAATGAATCAATCACTTTTTCTAAGATATAGACACGTGCCTGCTTAAAATTCATACCGACGATTTTAGGTTTTTTAGCATTCGGCGTAACCATCGGCAGTACCATTTGTGCCACAATCAAGCTGATGATCACCATGCCTGAGGCTATAAATAATAAGTCATCTCTAAAAATAAATGAATGATGATCTGCCAACATGTATGGCAAAGTCAATGCAATAGCTAAAGAAATCGTGCCGTGCACCCCGCATAAGGTCATTATAAACGCATACATACCTCTTTTAGGCGGTGTTTCTGCATGTTTCTCTTCATCTTCATTATGCGAAATCATTTTTTGGAATGGGCTCACCGGTAAATAAAAATATGGATATAAAACAAAAACCCATAAAAATCTAAACAGATAAATCGCCAATGCAATCAGACATGTTACAGTAATCAAGAATATTAAGTTATGCGGTTCATTTTCAATTATTCTTCCAACTACTTCGGGAATTAAAAATCCTAAGATAGAAAACACAAATCCATTTAATGCATATCCTAATATATTCCACGTATGATTATAACTCATCTGTAACCTTGTACGTGCTTGAGCAATTCTATCACGTTCAAAACCATGTACTAAACCTGCAACAACTGCTGCAATAATGCCTGAAGCATGGAACATTTCTGCAACAATATATGTAATAAATGGTGTTACAAGTTGGATAAATGTAAACATATTAATATTTTCAATGCCACGTCTTGATAGTGTTACACGAAAACGCACAAGCGCAACACCTATTAATAATCCAACAATAAATCCACCGATAGAAGAAATTAAAAATTGTTCAACAGCATTGACCATTGAAAATCCACCAGTAATCAATGCGGCTACGGCAATTTTAAAAGATATGATACCTGCTGCATCATTTAATAAAGATTCACCCTCTAAAATTGTCATAGAACCTTTCGGAAGTACTTTTCCATTAGTGATAGCTTGGACTGCTACGGCATCTGTTGGACATAATATAGCAGCGAGTGCAAAAGCTGCAGCCATAGGTAACTCAGGCCAAATCCAATGCACAAACAAACCTACTACAATCACAGTTGTCACGACTAACCCTAATGCCATCATCAATACAGGTTTAATATATCGTCTTAGATGAACACGAGAGACCTTAACGCCCTCAACGAAGAGCAATGGCGCAATTAAAGCAACCATAAATAATTCCGAATCAAAATTAAATTGTACTGGAATAGGTGTTACGTACAATAACATACCTAATATAATTTGGATGAAAGCTAAAGGTATTTTTGGAAGAAAAGTGTGTAAGAATGAACTTAATATGACTAGTGCTAAAAATATAAGTATCGTTTCAAATATTTGCATGGTTTCACCTCTTTTCAACGTCATTATTCTTTCATAATTGTTGAGGTTGAAACAAAAAATAATATCGTCTTCACATGAATATATTGCGTCCCAAACTCTTAATCACAAATTATCAAATTATTTTCATTCCCCAATTTGATAATGAACTTAAAAATAAACACAATTACAAATATATTTTATTTTATCATTTTATGCCCCATCTCTTAAACGTATTGCACTTAAAAACAAAATATTTCATACTTATTTTTCAATTTATTTTCTCTTACATCATTCTATGACATCAAAACTTTTCATTTACGTTATTAATTTATTTACACATATAATCACACTTGATTATTCATGTCCTTAACAAAAAGAAGTAGCATGGGAACCCATATGATATGGATCTTACCATGCTACTTCTTTTAAAAATCTATTTTATTAATAATCATGTTCTTTTTCATACGTTTTACGTCTGCGTTCTTCACGTTCATGTGCACGTTTTTTCAGTTGCTCAAATGTATTATTTTCTGATGAACTCAATAAAATATTGGTTTGTCTTGGCGCATCACTTTTTCTATACATATAAGCACCCGTGCGATAAGCGGCACGTGAAATTAAGTGACCACCAACTGGCGATGTTAAATTAATAAATACTAAGGCTAATATTAATCTTACACTTAAATAACCTTGTGAAGAAATAAAGTATATGATAACGCCTACTAACGTTAATAATACAGATAGCGTAGAACTTTTAGTCGCAGCGTGACTTCGTAAAAAAACATCTTGGAACTTAATCAATCCGATAGAACTTATTAAAGCAATGATACTTCCTAAGAAAATCATGATTGCTGCAATTAGGTTAACGATTTCGCTTGTTGTTTGCATTGAAAACGTGTCCCCCTTCTATAAATCTAGAAATTGACACCGTACTTACGAATGAAATGATAGCGATAAGTAAAATTGAATCCAAGAACGAAAAGGTTCCAAATACAATACTTAACAAACCAACCATTGACATCAATATCGCACTAGCAGCATCAAATGTGACAACCCTATCCGCAGTGGTCGGCCCTTTAATTAATCTAAATAACGTTAATAATAAGGCAATCCCAAATAAAATCAGTGCGCTTGTTATGAAAAAATCTGTCAGTGTGCCGATCATTCTGCCACCTCCAATATGAGTCCTTCATATTGTCTAATACTTTTCAACAATTTTTGCTTCTCTTTTTCGGAAACATCGATTGCATGTATAAAGAACTTTTTCTTTTCTTTAGATATTCTAATTACGGTTGATCCTGGGGTAATGATAATCAATAATGTTAAGAATGTCACTTCCCAATCGTTATCCAACATCGTTTCATAAGTCACTAATCCTGGATTTAAATCCTTGGTCTTAAATAAAATATAATTTATTGTCGTCATACTTGATGTTATTAATTGGTATAGGTATACAGCTAAAAATTTAATACCAACCCAAACTTTTTTTAAATAAAATTGTTGGCCAAAAAAGCGATGTAAAATATAAATAACTAAAATACCAATAAGATAGCCAGCAAAGAAGGTGGATAATTTAAAAGAGTCTTCATCTTGAAATAATACCCATAAAAATGCGATGACAATATTAAGTAAGACTTGTCTCATTATTTATCCCCCTTTATTAAATGAGGATTTACCATTTTTTCATATAATCCATCATCCATATTTAAGTGTGTTGCATTATCTGTCACTTTAAATAATAGTGGTGCGGCCAAGCCAATTGCAATGATTGCTGCAACCAGTATGCCAAGTAAACTTTTACGATACGTAGGCATTTTATTAAATGTAATAACTTCTCCCTTGCTTTCATTACCAAGGTACATCACAAAGAAAACTCTAAATAAACTAAACATAGCAATTAAGCTCGTTATAATCATTAATGCTAAGCCAATATAGTTACCATTTTCAATGGCACCTTTAAAAATGAATACTTTACCTGGAAAGCCACTAAATGGTGGCACACCACCGATTGCTAATATCATTACTACAAAAGCTACACCAAAGAACGGTTCTTGTTTAGCAAGTCCATATAAACTTTTATATTGTCTAATACCAGTCATGTATACCAAACTACCAATAATAAAGAAGAGTAATGTTTTCACTACAATATCATTGGCTAAGTAGAAGATTGCCCCGTTTACACCAGCAATTGTATTAGAACCTAATCCTAAAATAATGAAACCAATCGATAGAATAACTTGATATGCTGCAATTTTCTTAATATCTCTATAAGCAAGCACACCAAATGCACCAATCAACATCGTAATACAAGATAAAAAGACTAATAGCGGATGTGTTATGCCACTATGTTCATCAAATATTAATGTGAAAAAACGAATTAATGCATATGCGCCGACCTTGGTCATTAAAGCTGCAAACAATGCCGCCAATTCAGTATTTAGTACAGCGTATGCTTTAGGTAACCACATGAATAATACTAATGCTGCTTTGGCACCAAAAGCAATCAAGAAAACCATAGAGATGATGACAATTGAACTTTTATCGTCCATTTGATTTAACCTTTGCGCAACAAGTGCAAAGTTCAGCGTACCAGTCAGTTTGTATAACAAACCAATGCCTAACAACAGTAGCCACGAACCTAGTATATTCAATACTACATAGATAATTGCTGCACGTAATTGCTCAACTGATTGTCCTAATGTGATCAGTACAAATGACGCTAGTAGCATCACTTCAAACATAACGTAGATATTGAACAAATCTGCCGTTAAGAATGAGCCGATGACACCAACTGTTAAGAATAGAATAAAACTTGGTAAATAATAACGAATGGCACGTTTTTCAGTTCTACCAAAACCATATGCCATAATCAATGTGACAACAAAGCTAGATGTTGTCACTAATAAGAGGCTTAATGAATCTCCGACAAACTGTATGCCAAAAGGTGCTTGCCAACCACCAAAATCTAATGCAATCGGCTTATGATACATAACATAAATTAGTAGAAGTAATGAAACAACTGTTGTTACTGCCATTGTGCCGATAGAAAATATTCTAGATAATCTACTGTGTGTACGGATAAAGACAAGCCCTAACGCACATACTGCTGGCAGAAGTAATGGCAAAATTAATAAATTACTCATTAGCATCGTCGTCATCACCTCTCAATACATCAATTTCATCTTCTTTTGTCACACGATAGGTTCTATAAACTAATACAAGAAGGAATGCAGTCATAGCAAAACCAATAACAATCGCTGTTAAAACAATAGCTTGTAATAAAGGATCAACAAAATTTTGACTGCCTTCACCTATTAAAGGTTCAACTTTATTTTTATTATAGTTACCCATGCTCATAATAATTAAATTACCTGCATGTGTGTATATCGAAATACCGATAACAATACGTATTAAATTGACTGATAATATCATATACGTTCCTATAAATATTAAGAAGCCAATAACCATTAATAATATCAGATTCATGAACGACCACCACTGATCGATAACATAACGGTCACTACAACACCCACAACGGCTAATACGATGCCTGCTTCGAACACAGTAACCGTTGTTAAGTGCACTTCACCTAATAATGGTAACTGTACATAAGCATCTGTTTGGTAAAGGAACGGTTTACCAAAAAACATAGGTATAACAGCTGTCAGAAATGATAGTAATGAACCACAAATCATTAAAATTCTAAAATCAATCGGTAACGCTACTAATACTTGTTTAACATCGAAAGCCAAGAACATTAGTAAAAACGCTGAACTAAACACAAGACCGCCGATAAATCCGCCACCTGGATTATTATGACCTGCCAAAAACAAGTAGAATCCAAATGTTAACAATATAAACACAACGATCTTTGTTACGGTTTTTAATACAACATCATTCTCTTTCATCTTGACCCCTCCGTTCTTTAAAGTTAAGTAGCGTATAAATACCTAATCCTGCAATAATAAGCACCATACCTTCAAATAATGTGTCTATGGCACGGAAATCTCCAAGAATGGCATTCACAATATTTTTACCACCTGCTAATTTATATGCATCATGGTAGAATGTTGAAATTGTTGGCATTGAATCACTTTGTTGTGCAATAAATACGAGCGTAACAACAATGACTGCCATTAATAATGAAACAATAATTTTTACTGCTTCACGTTTTTTATGCACTTTCGCACGTGGAACGTTAGGTAGTCTAGAGAAACTAACAATAAATAGAATCGTTGTTATCGTTTCTACTACTAATTGTGTTAACGCTAAATCTGGCGCTTTCATTAAGATAAAGAATATCGTTACGCAATAACCAATAATCCCATTAAGTATAACCATCGTTAAACGTTGTCTAATAAAAATAAGTGCAATCCCGAGTACAAATACAACAATTAACGTAATGACTTCTATAGGACCGAAATCACTTACATGAATTTGATGTACTTCTGGGAAACCAGCTTGTATGATTCCGTAGATGACAACCATGCTAAAAATGAGCAACGTAATGGTAATATAATGATTCAAACGGTTATTCATTAATGAACGAATACCATAGCCAGAATAATGTTCAAATTGTTTATACGAACCTAAATATAAATCTGTAATCGTTTTAACTTTTACCTGATTTGCATACAGTTTCCAATTAATTTTAAGTGCCATTATAAATCCGACAATGATCACAATTAAGCTTAAAATTAACGGTAAGTTGACGCCATGCCATTGTGATACATGCGGTGCAACTTGATCTACTTTTTCTCCAATTGTGATACTTCGTAACGCCGGTAATATGATATTATGCCCAAATAGATTAGGTATAAAGAAAATAACCGGTAACAAAATCATCATAATTGCAGAAGGTAGCGTGAATAAAAATGGTTCATGCGGTGATTCTTTTGGTAAGTTTGCTTGTTGTGCATCTCCCCAAAATACCTCTTTGATCATATAGACCCCATAAACCAACGTAAAGATACTGGCAATCACACCGATCGCAGTAATAATAATAGTAAGTGTAAGATTAAATTGAGGTAATTCAATTGCACTTACTAATCCATCAAAGAACATCTCTTTACTTAAAAAGCCATTTAAAAACGGTATGCCTGCCATAGATAAAGCAGAAAGTAACATCACAATATGCGTGATTGGGAATACTTTTCTTAAACCTGATAAACGGCGAATATCTCTTGTCCCTGTTTCATGGTCTATAATACCTACCCCCATAAATAAGGCACCTTTATATAATGCGTGATTCATGAGGTGGAATAATGCTGCAAATAAAATCATACCGTAAATTTTTGATAATTCACCTGTTGGATGTTGTGCAAATCCACCACCAAGACCTACCATAGAAACAATCATACCTAATTGGCTAATAGTTGAGTATGCTAATATTGCTTTCATATCATATTGTCTTATGGCATTGACTGCACCAAAAATCATTGTAATTAAACCAACAAACGTGACACTGTAGATGTAAAAGTCACTTAATCCTAATACAGGTGTAAATCTAAATAGTAAAAATATACCTGCTTTTACCATAGTAGCCGAATGAAGGTATGCACTTACAGGTGTCGGTGCTGCCATCGCTTTAGGTAACCATATATGGAAAGGGAATTGTGCAGATTTAGTAAATGCACCAAGTAGTAACATGATGATAATGGGTATAAACAAGTGACTTTGCGCTATTTTATCACTTTGTTCAATAATAGAAGTAATTGAATTGGTACCTGTCACAATGTAAATCATGATGAAGCCTGCCAATAATGCCAGACCACCAAATACCGTAATCATAAACGATTGAATCGCCCCGAACTGACTATCACCTTTACTGTACCAATAAACAATGAGTAAGAATGAGGAAACACTCGTTAATTCCCAGAAAACATACAATAGAATTGTATTGTTAGCAGTCACAACGCCTAACATACTGAACATAAATAATAATAAATAAACATAAAAACGTGGTAAATTATCGTGTTCTTTGGATAGGTATTGCGTTGCATAATATACAACTGCTAAACCAATAAGAGAAATTAATAAGCTAAAAAATAAACTTAAACCATCGAGCCTAAAGTCTATATTAATATCCAATAATGTAAGCCAAGGGATTTTAACTGATACAAAGTTACCTTGCATTACATTTGGTAATTGATACAAAAAATAAATCGAAGCGACAATTGGTGCTAAAAGCGCTATATGTCCAGCATATTTCTGGAATTTTATATTTGTCAGTGTCAATAATAAAATGACCATTATTAACATTAAAGTGCTTAGTAAGTATACTAAACTCATCGTATCCCCCCTTTAATTATTATGTTATAAATTTAAAGCAATCGTTGTTTTGCTTTTTTTAGTGGAAATACCAATAAATTTCATCGTTTCATAGGTCGTTTGATGCCCTAAATATTTTTGAATGATTGAAATTGATATACCTGATTGATACGCATGGTATGCGAATGTTTTCCTGAGCGTAGTTAAACCTATATGTAACATGCCTAGTTCAACTGCTGCAGCATGTATAATTCTATACGCCTGTTGTCGTGATAAACCCTTCAATGTTCTATTAGATTGAAACAATAATTGGTTATCAGCTAAATTTTCTTCGTCTATATAATGTGCCAATTCATCTCTTAACTTATCTGGCAATCTAATATGAATATGTGTTGCATGTTCCTCTAACCAATAATATTTGATTTCATTTTCTTCACTTTTTACATCACTCACACAAAGATTTAATAATTCAGACAGTTTCACACCTGTGTGTATCGCAAATTTAAAAAACAAATAATCACGTTTTGATTTGCAACTCAATACTTTATACATTGCTTTTATCTCATTAATATCCCTAATTGGATCAACTTGGTTCATATATCCACCTCTCACCATAAATGTTTCTTATTTAATGATATATGATATTTATGTCACATGGAAGGGGTTAGCTTAAATTTCTCAAATTATTTTTGGCCACTTCGCTATTTTATTTCGATATATATAGTGAAAGGAGGTTGAAACAGATGAGTACAATTAGTCAACTTGCAGTAACAATGTCACGCACACTGTACGATAAAGATGGAAAAGCAAGTCAGTTCAAACGTCACTTTACTAATTTAAATACGGAAGCAACAACAGAACAACTTAAGAGCTTTAAGTCAATTATCGAACAAATCACTGGAGAACATTTTGACAAGTTAGAAGTCATTAAGACTGAAGCTATTAACTAAATTAGGAGGAACTAAACAATGTCACAAACACTAGAACTTGTATTCAATGATGCCGTAAATAAAGCTATCAAATTACCATTACCCAAAATTGAACACTTCGTAAACGAATCAGCAGTTAAAGAAGGTATGTCTAAAATTATCGACTTAGACATTTTAAGACCTAAATCTGGTATTCCAACATCTGTTCATTCAGCACAAATTATAGACAAATCTACTAAACTCATTTTTGAAAACTAAGCTATTTAAAATCATAGAGAAGCAAAAACCTGGCTTCTCCGTCTCACTTATTAAATAAAGATAACTAAAAAATTAGATATAAGTATACATTAAGCACTACTTGAATGCTATGTTGTTCTCATGAGACAAAGATTGGTGCATAATTCCCTATCATATCTAAATATCAACCACTTCTATGATCAAAAACTATATGGAAAAGAGCATCTTAGAAAATAAAAAAACGGTAATTTCTATTAACCTGAAATAGAGATTGCCGTTTTTTTGATTACTATATACATTGTTAACTCATTCAAATACGATAATGCTTATAGGCTAGTAAACCATATATTTAAACATGCTATTCATTTTTATAGAATTTGTTATGAGCTGTTATCCTGAGCCAAGATTGCGTACTAAACTATAGAATCAAACAATACCCTAAACAAACCTACACTGTAACAAGTTTTAAATATAAAGTTACCTAATCTCTATATGGTCGTAACCTAACAGTGTCACCAAAAAACACTTTTTTCTTACCTAACTTTTTACAAATCGCGTATTTATCATATATTTCGACAACCTGAGCTAAATTTTTATATGAATGTCTTGAATTTAACACTTCTAAAAATTGATACTTCTTTATATTATCATCACTACCTGCGCCCAAGAAAAACGTTTCTTGATCTAAAAGACGAATTATGGAAAGCCGTTTCACTATCTATTGTCACTCACTTCTTTTGTTACTTATATTATTTAAAACTGTTTTGTTTTGCTAATTTTTAATTTTATAAAAGAATCAACATACGTATTTTATTACATTTTGTGTATTGTGTACATTATTTTCTGTAATATACAAATATTTCTCGATTAAATTTAAATGTATGAATATTTTTCTCTTTCCTATATAATATATGTATCTTGAAAGAAAGCGTGATGATATGATCCTCTTATATTTACTCGGGATTGTCGCTGGTATGGTGGTTCCTTTTCAAACTTCAATCAATTCTAGATTAAGCCTTTATACGAAATCTTCATTCTATGCGTCCACAATCTCGTTTGCAACTGGAACTATTTTTTTAATTTTAATTAATCTTGTTACCAACCCTCATGTATTTACTACACACTTTTATAGCAATCAATCTTTTAGTTACATATGGTTTGTCGGGGGTATGCTTGGTGTTATTTTCCTCACAGGTAATCTATTGCTATTACCTCGTTTAGGCGCGTCATTAACCGTTGTTATGACAGTAGCTGGACAAATCATAATGGGCGTCATGATTGATACCTTTGGCTGGTTTGGTGCCGAGCAAGAACCTTTTACCATCTTTAAAGTAATAGGTATTATCGTTTTAATCTTCGGTATTGTCCTGATGAACTATGTGAAACGCACACCAATTGAAAAAGGACATTCATCTACCGTTTATATTTGGTTAGTTATTGGATTTGTCTTTGGGTTTTGTCCGCCAATTCAAACAGCAATCAATAGTGCTTTAGGCCAACAAATTCACTCTTCTGTCATGGCCGCACTAATTTCATTTGCAGTTGGTACCATTGTCTTATTCATACTTACACTTATTTTTAATCGAAGTCTTAAACTCAAGACAATCGATGCAAAACAAGGGAAACTCAAACCAATCTATTTTATCGGCGGTATATTGGGCGTTGTATTCGTAACTACAAATATTATATTAATGCCTCATCTCGGTGCTGCATTAACGACAATAATTGTAATGCTAGGTCAAATGCTGATGGGGGTCATCATTGATCACTTCGGTTTATTAGGTACACGCATTAATAAAATCACTACACGAAAAATTGTTGGCATTATTGCGATTATGATTGGTATTATTTTGTTAAGATTATTTTAAAAATGCGTTCTCGCGTTATTTACTTTAAACTTTTAGTAAATGACGCGATTTTTTTATAGAAAAGCCCTACCACATCGCAGTATAATGACAGTATCAAAACATCAAGAGGTGACTTTATTGCGGAAAGTTTTATTTATTATCACACTACTTGCCCTCTTTTGTAGCATTGCCCTACTAAGCTGGCTCTATTTAACTAAGTCTAACACCAGACATCCCCATAATATAGAAACAATCAAAATTCAATACAAAGAAGCACAACACTTCACAGGTATACAATCCCCTTCCCAACTAACAAATATTTTCTTCAGTTCAAACAAAGGCATCATCCACAATTGGTTTGTTAAAAATGATGAAAACGTCAAGAAAAATCAGCCTTTATTTGAATACTACAATGTCAACATCGAACATCAAATTACGTCTAAACAAAAATACTTATCTCACTTAAACAAATTAGACCCTCTTAAATCTCCTACAAGCACACTCGAAATTAATCGCACACAATCTGAAATCGAAACCCTTCAAACACAACTACGCACAACGATTTATGCATCTATGGATGGTCACATTGTCATTAATCAACGCATACCTTCCAAAAACAATGAACTTATTCTGCAAATTTTCAATCCAAGTGCTATAATCAAAGCTAAAGTAACAGAATCTATAGTAAATACATTGGAATTAAAGGATAAAGTGCGCGTAAGCATAGATCCTTTTCACAGTTTCACAGGTACTGTAAATTTCATTAGTAAACTACCTTTAAATAACGAAGTGATTACACAACCGTCACAATATAATGTTGAAATCACTTCCAAACCAGATATTAAATTCGGTAAACATTTACGTGTAGAAAAACCTACCAATCTCATTGTAATTCCAAAAACTGCAATATATGATGAGCAATTCGTTTTTTTACAAAGAAATAAAAAATTTATTAAACGGGTTATTAAAACAGAAAAATTGGGTAATAACAATGATATGAAAGTTATACAAGGGTTAAATGTAGGCGATACGATTGCTAAAAACGCGAATCATGTTCTGTCAAAAAATTAAACGTACACAGTATAAATAGCAAACACCTTTAAATATAAATTAGTTTTTTAGTAATTTTATCAAATTATGGAAAATTGAAAATGAGAAATATTAATTATATTTCCCTTATTGGTATTTAAAGAATTGAATTAATATCTTAAATCATTCATGTACCGCTTAAACAGTTTTTTGTTTACTTTCTATTTTTATTTAGTTATAATAAACTAAATAATAGCAGTTTTAATATATTTTACTCAAATATAATAGGTCTGCAAATTATGATAAACTCTTTGTATTTAACTTTGAATTAAGACAAATATTTATACAAAAACACTTTTAATATGTATATTTGATTGGGCAATAGAATAGGGAGGAATAAGGATGGCTATCACCAAAATTAATGATTGCTTTGAATTATTAGCGATGGTTACTTACGCTGATAAATTGAAAGGAATTATCAAAAAAGAATTTTCAATAAGTTTTGAGGAGTTCGCTGTATTAACTTATATTAGTGAACATGAAAGTGAAGAATATTATTTAAAAGATATTATTAATCATTTGAACTATAAACAGCCGCAAGTTGTTAAAGCTGTTAAAAACTTATCTCAAGAAGATTATTTCGATAAAAAACGTAATGAGCATGATGAAAGAACTGTATTAATTTTAGTTGATACGAAACAACGTAAAAAAATTAATGAGTTATTATCACGTGTGAATGATCGTATCAAAGAAGCTAACGACGAAAAAGAAGTTTAAGCTTACTCAAAAGAGACCGGGACATGTTACTCATGTCTCGGTCTCTTTGTATATGAAAACTCAATGCTTTGTATAATAAAATAAGCTTACTCATTTTTGATTTTCAGCTTAGATAATGATCGTATTCTAATATCGATATCACGCATCTAACCATGTAAGATATCTCTAACTTATCAATGATAGGTCTTTCTTTATTGCTTTTAAAATATGCTATATCTCATTACTCTTTTTGAAATGTATTCGCCTTGATAAAATCATTATAAAGATTTAAAAAATGTTCTGGTTCTTCAATATGTGGCGCATGGCCTGATTCTTTAAAAGATTGTATTTGCAGCCTTGTAAATGCATAATGATATTTTTCAATAACCTCTGATGTCATTAAGGGATCATATATGCCGTTCACTATTAATGTAGGGACATCCGTTTGTTCAATAACAATATCTTTATTAAATACAGGAAAATCCATGAGTGCTCTTGTGGCTACAGCGCTATCTTCTGCTGATTGTCTACTATAAATGAGTTGACTTTGAAACCATTTTTTAGCTTTTTCTTTTTCTTTATACATATAAGGTAAAAGTAAGATCAGCGCTTCTGATTTATCAAAACCTTCAATTTCATCTTGATGTTCAATCATTAGTTTATTTAATGCATGTACACTATCAATAAGGTTACAAGCAATTAAAGTTAATGTTGCGACTTTTGATTCATACTTATCAGTGAAATGCTTTGCAATTAATCCTCCCATATCATGACCAATAAGATGTGCAGACGAAATATTCAACTTAGTCATCAAAGCCCTTAAATCTTCTACATGATCTTCTAAATTAAATGAATTTTTTTTCGTTGATTTACCATGTCCTCTAACATCATAAACAATCACTTCAAATTTATGTTTTAATTCATCTTTTAGGCCATATAAAGAAGCCATGTTGCCATCTAGGCCATGAATTAATATTACAGGAAAACCTTGACCCTCTCGGATGTATGCAATCTCGTTGTTATAATTTGTTGCGACTTTTTCCATTTTGGGCCACCTCCCTTTACAAAACACATATACCCGTTATTGAATTAGCTTATGCTATCTTTTTAACTTTAAATTTTTTCAAATAAAGCCTGATCAATAAATACGTATTTGAAAAAATAAAAAAGCGTTCCACTGCCACACCATACTCGGTGGTTTGACATTGAAACGCATTCATTTCATTTACATATTTAAATCATATACGCTTTTAATTTCTTGAAGAAATACGAATGGTATAATAAATAATTACAATTAATAACAATATCCAAATAACGATTGAACCAATTTGTGCAATACTTGCATTTCCAATCATAGCATCGATTGTTTTTTGACATAATAATAAACCAATGCCTGTAAACTCTAATCTTTTAAAATATATACCTGAAATACTGAATAAAATACCGATAAAAAATACAACTTGATGCGCGTATATCGTAACTGCCACAATACCCAAATTAATATCAAACGTATGTAGTATCACAAGGATAAACGCAGCAATTGCAACTACTAAACCAATCACCATTTCAAATTTATTACTATATAAATAATTCTTCCAATCAATTCGCAAATATATGAAAATTGAAATTGGTAATATGATTAAAAAGTAAAAAATCGAAGTACCAGTAGCCGCTTGAAACGGAACATATTGTTTGTCATATAAGTAAGAAAGTAAAATAAAATTAACAATAAAAAATACAATCGGATTGAGTTGTAGTGTAAATAAATTACGTTGGATCGTTAATATAATTTCTGCTGGTGATTTGCGTCTATATTCAATATAGTCTTCATCTTTGGCTTCAGATTTTTGGAAATCCTTTTTTAATTTCTCTTTAATATCCTCTATTAAGTTTGGAGAAAGGCCTTTATGAGTAAAATAGTCATTAATATTTTCTACTAAAACCTTATCGTTAACTCTCATAATTGACTCCTTTTATAAAATTCATTTTAATCATTGCTCACAATGACCTTTGTAGTTAATAATCATCATTAAGATGTTAAAGCTATTTTATTAATAATCTCATACTATAGTTTATTTTAGCAATAAAATAACAGGCCGGGACATGAATATGTCTCGGCCTATTGGATGGGATGAGTCAGAACGACCTATAAATGAGGTAACTCTAGCACACCGTTTTTTTCTATAGAACTCATATTTCTATGAAATTGCATGGTTCTTATGCAAAAGTCACAACGCTTATATTAATAAAGTATTGCAACAATGCTTATACATGAACTTCATCTTTCATAATCTACTTACATAGATTCATTGATATTATGACTTAGTCAAATCAATGCGGTACAATTTAATATTTTTATCACTTGGTGATGAAGAACTAAATTGATATGATAAATCATTGTCTTGAACATAACCAAAATTGCCAGTTACATTATTATAATGTTCACGTGTGACAGCATTGCTGCCAACAACATTTTTAACCGCTTTATAAGTTGGACCATTTGTATCATTATAACTCATAGAAGCACGAGTAATTTTTCCATTGTTCTTTTTACCGTCAGCTGTTACAACAAGTACACCATTATCTTTTTTAAATTCATAATAATGTTCTTTACCATCCGGGCTGTGTGAATATACAGATACATCATTAGATTTCAATAAACTTTGAACGGGTGCACCAATTTTCGCACCTTCTAAAGTTGTATCTCCTTGTTGAAGTGATTTAACATTTTGGATAGAGTTACCTGACGCGGCATCCACACTACCTGTACCTATTCCAGAAAGTGCTAATCCCGATACGATTACTGCTGCAAATAATTTTTTCATAAGCACGCTCTCCTTTATTTATCAGTTTCTTTGTGCTTACCCACATTGTACTATAAATATTACTAAAATAACAGTATTGTTACAAGAAGATTACAAAACCAACGCAGTTCGTAATAAAAATTGTCGTATTACCGTATCGCAGTATTTACGATGCTTTAATCCTATCACTCAATATTTTAAAATGTTAATTCTTTTTCATTGTCTTTGATAAATTTCAAAACGCATTCTACAAATTTATCCTTTTCTTCAACAAAAGGATATAATCCAGAAGCAGTAAATGTTTCAAATTGTACTTCACCAATATAATCTCCCACTTCTTTCGCTTCAACAATAGTTGTTCTTTCACCGTGTTGACCAGCAATAATTAAAGTAGGCAACTCGATTTCACTTAAATAACTCATGATATTATTATCATTAAATGAAGCTTTGACTGCATCTAATTCAGCTTGTGTAGCGATGCCATTTGTATCTTCAACTTGTTTCAAAAATTTCTTAGCTTTTCGTTTTGAGTAATATAAATGTTTATCTAAAAATTTCTGTTGTTTTTCTTTATCCCAATTTCTAATTTGATTGGCATATTTACGATACAAGCGTTCTTCTGGAGACATATCATCAAGTAACGTTGGATTAACTAAAGTAATTGAGTCAGTCATTTCTGGATACATAGCTGCAAATGCGCTAGAAACGGAACCGCCTAATTCATGACCAATGAATGATGCTTGTGTCACATATAAATAATCTAATAATTCTTTAATATCTTCTGCATATTCCTTGAAATCAATATGTTGTGGTTTATCAGAGTAACCGTGACCTCTTAAGTCAATAAGTATCACTTGGTTATTTTCATTGAATTTTTCTTCTATCATATCAAATACTGTTAAATTATCGAATGCAGTGTGAATCATTACTATTGCATTGCCTTCACCACTTGTTCTGTAATTGAGTGCAGTACCGTCACTTGTTGTAAATAAATTCATTTATTCTCTTCCTTTCTTCGCAATAGGTAATATGGATAATAATTCTTCTGTCGTATTAATCGTAAAATCAACCTCTTCTGGTAATGGTTCAACGTCAACTTCATCATCTTCTTTAAACCAGACACTTACCATGCCCATTGCTCTCGCTGGCGCAACATCATTTAATGGATCGTCACCAACATACATTGTTTCTTCAGGTCGCGTTCCTAATTGATCAAGCATATCTTCAAAAATTTTAGGGTGTGGTTTGCGATAACCTACCGTTTCTGAAGTAGACAAATAGTTTATAGCATCTTCTACACCTAGCGCGTGCATTCGATATTGTTTAATCTTAGATTTACCATTGGCGATAACGCCTGTTAAATAACCACTGTCTGTTAACTTCTCTAAAGTATATAATGTGTCGTAATATGGAAACACATAGCGATAAAAATGCATTTCAAAATCATTAAACAAGTCTTTCCACGTTAATCGATCAACATGAAAGTCTTTAATGATGGCTTTGTAAAGTTCTGGTTTATCATGATCTTCATCGTCGTCTAGTTCTATAAATTTTCTTTTAAAATCTGCTAATTGAATACGTACTAAATAATCATGAAACCTTTCATATTGTTCTTCTATAAATTTCTCTCGAGATTTTTTTCTATCTAAAAGTGTGCCCTCTAAATCAAATACAATCGCTTTTATTTGTGTTAAATCCATTATCATAACCTCTTTAATTAATATGTCACCCTATTAAAGTGAAATTATTCCTTGTAGTTCATTCAATCTGATTCATTTATTTTACCTTAAATTGATCATTCATGCATTCGTGGTTGTGTCGCCATAATATAAAATAATACAGGTATACCTAACAATGCCAGTATGATACTCGCTGGCACTTGGAAAGGTTCTAATACAACACTACCTAACCAATCTGAAAGCACCATAATCGTACCACCAATGATCATATTTAGTAACATTTGTTGTCTTAAATTATAATGTCCGCGACTTCTTCGTACAAGCTGTGGAATAACCATCCCAATAAAGCCAATAACACCTACATATGCAACAATAACAGCAGTTATGATGGAGGCAATCAGCAAGACACTGTAGGTTACACTGCGCACATTAAGTCCTAATGATTGTGCTCGTAAATCGCCAAGCTGTAGTAATTTAATTTTCGAAATCAAACTCAATAAAATGATTATACCTATAGCCAATACAACACCAATATAGATGTCTTCTTTATATTCTGCAGATGAGAAGCCACCAAACATATAATTAACAATGTTGTTCATTTTTTCTTGATTAAAAATAATGAGCACATATAAAAATGCATTGAACAAAGCACCAATCATTATGCCAGCTAAAATCAATGTTCTTATCGGATATCCTTTAGACATCGCACTGGTTAACATGATAACCAATATTAATGTCATTATACTAAATAACACTGAAAAAATAGGTAACCAAATAAATGAAACACCGATCACGACAGCTAGTCCAGCTCCAAACGTCGCACCACTTGCCAGCCCTAATGTAAAACTATCTGCAAGCGGATTGTTCAACAATGTTTGGAACATATGTCCAGCAAGTGTTAAACCAATACCTGCTAACAGAGCTTGTAAAGTACGTGGAAGTCTGACTTGATATAATATTGTTTGCGATAGCGTATCATTTACATTTCCTAAACCCCAAAATAAGCTCAATAATAAACTTATAATGATGAAAACTATCCATAAACACATCGTTTGAGTATACTTCATGTTTTTGCCACACTTTCAAATAAATCATTACTCCCTAACCATACCATTTGAAGGCTTCTAACACTATCTACATTTTAATAAATGATTAATTAGAAAATACACCCTAGATAGTATGTACTTTACTGAATTTCAAAAGTTGACCTAAAAATCTAACTTTTGGGGTTCACGTCAGTCATAAAAGGGCGTTTTTATTCGTCTGCTAAATAAATGATTAAATATAAATGTTAAGTCATTGTTGAATCCTCTTTTAACAAAATTAAGTTGCTTACTTACATAATAAAGTAAAAGGTTGTGTATATCACACTTGAAAAACCTTACAGAAAGTCGTAAAACATTATTAAGACGTAATTTAGGAAAGTGTTAACCGTAAGTTAGGAGGAAAGCAAATGACAGTCAAGCACTATACGTTTGTGAGAGATAATTTAAGAGCTATGATTAACAAAGTGAATGAGGATAGTGACATAATTACAATTACTACGAAAGACCATAACGCCGTATTGATGTCGGAAAAAGATTATGATGCAATTATGGAAACATTATATCTACAACAAAATCTTGCTAACTCGAAAAGACTTGCTCGCTCTATTGAGAACTTAGAATGTGGAAACGGTAAGTCTGTGACAATCAATGATTAATCAGTGGCTCGTGAATGGTAATGTAGATTAGTGGAGGACATGAGTTATAGTAAAATTGAATGTTACATTCTCGCCCGAAGATTTTTAAGATTATACTTATTTTCAATCGAAAAACAGAAAGATGGTTAAGAAAATTAATAAATTTATTAAAAAGCATTGATAGAGATGGTGCTATAGACAGTATTGGAAAGCCTGAAAAGTTAGTCGGAAATCTTTCAGGATATGATAGTCGAAGAATTAATCAGGAACACAGATTAGTGTATACAGTTAGTGACGATGCGCTATGGGTCGTTTCGTGTAGATACCAATACAAGTGAGGACGGTGTAGTTTGTTTTGGATAATAACAAAAGGAAATTCAAGAAAAAAACAATGAAAATCTTAGGCATTATTTTATTGATATGGACTATAATATCATTCATTTTAGCAGGTGTATTTAGATATAAAATATGCTAACTTCATCTTGTTAGGTGTATGGGTACTTGTAGTTATCATTTGTTTATCATTGATAAATCTGTAGAAAGGAAATACGAAAAAACAGGCTAGCTAAGCTAGTCTGTTTTTGGCTTGATTATGAAATTTGGTCTTCTGAAGGATATTGGCTAGCACATTGTGTGTTGTAATAAACAATTTGAGTTGCCATTGATGCTACTTACTGTTTAAATCTGCTTTGATTGCCACCTCAGAAAATACTTTAGCATCTTTAAATTCTCGAGGTTCATAACCATATCTTTCTTGTGCTTTATCTAAGTTGACTTGTTAAGCTTGTCCGTTTTCATCAGTAATGATTATATTATTGTAAATATATATCAATTCTTCTGCTACGTCATCTTCTTTAACTTGCCTAGTTTCAGTATTTAAAAATTCTTCACTTCTATTTCGGGTTTATTTTGAGATGTACGTCATACAAAAAACTTCAGGGTGTTATTTAAATAATTCTTTTGATTAGAACTCACTACACTGTCTATTTTTCATTATAAATTGCATCTCTTAATGCTTTAAGTCCATCATCAATACGTGGACCAGGACGTGAAATCTGATCACCATTCACCGCTTCAATTCTACCTTTCTGCACAGCATTTAATGATTCAAATCCACCTCTCTTGTCGATAATTTGTTGATAATCTTTTTCTGAAATACCCATTGTTGAAATCATCACATCTGGATTTTTCTTAATAATTGCTTCTTTACTCACTTTTTGCCAACCATCTAGATTAGAAAAGCTATTTTTAGCTTTCAGTTGCTTCAACATATCATCAAAAAATGTATTTTTTCCTGCTGTGAAGATCTCAGGTTCTGAAGATACTTCCATAAAAACTTTTTGAGATTTTGCATCTTTTGGTACTGAATTGACTACTTTTTGAATATTATTTTTTGTCTCTTTCACTAACGCATTGGCTTCTTTTTCTTTACCAGTCACTTTACCGACCTGCTTAAAAGTTTCATACATCTCATCAATCGATTGTGCATCTTTAACATAGACCACTTTAACACCACTGTCTTTCAATCCATTCAGTACTTTACCATCTGTAGATTTCTGAGATTCATGTGCAAGTATTAAATCAGGTTTAGCCTTTAATAACGCTTCTTTGTTTAATTTCATAGCATCAAACTGCTTTTTATCTTTCACTTCTTTTGGATAATCATCTACAGTTGATACACCCACTACTTTATCTCCTAAACCAAGTTCATATAATATTTCTGTATTACTTGGAATGAGAGAAATAATTCTGTCATAGGATGTTTCTGACTGCTCATTTTTAGTTGATTTGTCAGAATTGGTACTACATGCTGCCAATATAACAGCTAAAATAATAAAAAGATAAATGACTTTAAATTGCTTTTTCATGATATAGTCTCCTAGTTTATATTTTACTTTTATCATATCAAATTTCACTTTGTATTTTACTATTTTTTAAATAATTTTTTTGTTGAGCCTATATAAAATTGTTCTTTTATTTGAGCTAAGATAACCCTTGAATAATATCGTCTTGATCCTAACTTTGTTAAAATTTTATCTATCTATTCAAAGTATTGATCTAGAAATGTATATTTATGAGCCGTTTTACCATTAAAATAATTTTTCCCAAAATTATCCAGTAACGCATGAAATTCATTTGCGTCTTGATTCGTAAATGTTTCAGGTAAAGACACGTCACGTTTCAATTTGTCATATTTCTCTGTGTTTTGATAACCCAGCAAACGATAAATTCTTCGAGTGTAACTATCAGGTATAAATTCGACCCCACCAAATACATAAACGATGAGCACGTCTGCCGTTTCACTCCCAACACCTTTTATATGCAGCAGCTGTTCTCTAAGATTAGAATGATATTTGTCAGCAATGGCTTTATAGTCAAAATCGTATTGCTGCAACCAACATAGTAATGCCAGTATCGTTTTCGCTTTATTTTTATAAAATCCACTCGACTTAATTAATGTTTGTAAATCTTCTAAACCTAAATTCAAGATATGGTGTGGATCCAATTGCGTAGCTTGTTTTAAGGACTCAATGGCATAGGCTGCATTTCGCCAATTTGTATTTTGAACTAAAATCGCTCCCAAAATGATTTCTATTTTCGAATCTGCAGGCCACCAACCTTGTGGCCCCATATGTTTATATAAAATGCGATATAAACTTTCTGTATCCAATGTCATTTTACATACCTCATCTGCACGCTTATTTTCACTAACAAAAAGAGCTAGTAAGATTTGTCACTTGAATGAAACATGCTATCTTCATCCATGATAAATCTGATACCAGCTCTAAACCATTACACTTTCCGCTTACATTGTTTCTGGTGCATTGACACCCACTAAACTTAGCGCATTACGCAATGTAATTCTTACTGCATCTATGAGTGCAATCAATGCTTTTGTTTTTTCAACATCATCTGTTAATACTTTTTCAGCATTATAGAATTTATGGAAGTGTGATGCTAAATCTTGAATATAGTTTGTAATTCTATGTGGTGCTCTATTGGCAGCCGCACTTTGAATCGTTGTTTCAAACTCAGCTACTTTCTTCAATAAATCAATGGCTTTATCATTTGTAATCAAGGTATAATCCGCATCTTTAGATGGTGTAATACCTCTTTCAGCAGCTTGTTTTAATATAGAACAAATACGCGCATGTGCATATTGTGCATAATAAACTGGATTATCTTGTGATTCTTGTTTCGCAAGCTCCATATCAAAATCAAAGTGTGTATCAGGGCTACGCATTGTTAGGAAATAACGTGCCGCATCTACGCCAACTTCATCCATAATTTCTCGTAGCGTAATTGCATTACCAGTACGTTTACTCATTTTGACTTCTTGTCCATCTTGCATTAAACGAACCATTTGCATGATTTGTATTTCAAGACGGTCACTTTCAACACCAAATGTTTCTAATGAGGCTTTAAGACGATTAATATATCCGTGGTGATCAGCCCCAAATAAATTAATTAATGTATCATTACCACGGTTGATTTTATCAAAATGATACGCAATATCTGGTAAGAAATACGTATAATTACCATCATTTTTAATTAATACTCTGTCTTTATCATCTTTAAAGTCTGTCGTACGTAACCACGTTGCACCATCTTGTTCATAAGTGTAGCCAAGCTCAGACATTTTGTTTAATACTTCTGTTATTTCACCTTTTTCATATAAAGACGTTTCACTAAACCAGTTATCAAAATGCGTATTAAAATCAGATAAATCTGTTCTTAATTTTTCCATTTCATAATCTACGCCTAATTTTCTAAATGTCTTAATACGTTCATCTTCTGACAAATCCTTAAGTTCAGGTTGTTTCTCAGCTAAGTCCTTAGCAATATTGATAATATCCTTGCCATGATAGCCACCCTCAGGCATTTCAAACGAATCATCACCCAGCGCTTCAAAATAACGTGCTTCTATTGAACGCGCTAGATTTGTAATTTGATTACCTGCATCATTCACATAATACTCTCTCGTTACGTGATAACCAGCAGCAGTTAAAATATTAGCCAGTGTATCACCAACAGCAGCATTACGTGCATGGCCAATATGTAAATCTCCAGTTGGGTTAGCTGATACATATTCTAATAATATATTTTTACCATTTTGTTCAGCAGTGCTACCAAATTTTTCATCTTTATCTATAGCTTCTGAAATAATTTCAGTTAAATAAGCGTTATCTAAATAGAAATTAATAAATCCGGGTCCTGCAATTTGAACCTTCTCAACATTAGCAGCTGTCGTATCTAAATGATCTACAATCGCTTGTGCAATTTCACGAGGATTACGTTTAGCTATCTTCGTCAATACCATCGCGATGTTTGTAGAATAATCGCCGTTTGCATCGTCTTTAGGTATTTCTATTTTTATATCTGGTATATCACTTGCTTCGGCTAACTCAGCTTTTTGAATACTATGTTTAATTTCTTCAATCAACGTTTGTTTTACTTGATCAATTATATTCATTTAAGACTTCTCCTTATAAGTAATTTCATATTGGTAAGATCCCATTTTTTCATCGTCTTGTATTAAATCATAATGTACTTTTAATTTGCCGCCATGATCTGTTACAAAATGTAGAATAGAATGTGTTCGCACAGTTAAAGGTATACGTCCTCCAGTTATTTCGTATAAAGTAATTGTGTCTTCACCCTCTACAAAATGAAGATTCATTTGGATTTCACCTTTACGCATGATTTTCACGCCTGTTGCTTCGATTTTAACAGTTACATTAACAACGACACCATCAATATCTTCTTGGTAGCGTATAAATTCTGCGTTACGTTTTTGCCAATGTCCTTGCGTAGTCGCTGAAAATTTTTCTTTATTATCAAATTGTTTAACAACTTGCTTCGTTTGGATATCAACATTGTTTTCCAATGTACGTTTCACCCTAATCTTTTAAAATAATACAAACCATTATAGCATACTTGGTAGCCCCTATACAGTTGAGAAATGGTTTTTTAGCATGTTGCGCTGCACAGTTAAAATACAATGATATGTAATGGTTCATTTCATAAAAAAGAGACTCAGACATATACTCGTCTGGGTCTCATTAGAACTACTTTTTAGAACTACTTTCACATTTATGTGAATTAGTAGTTCTTATGCATGTGCTTTAGCGCATGTACTCCAGTC
>NZ_JACBFD010000003.1 GCF_013391405.1 Staphylococcus sp. GSSP0090 | reverse complement strand
ACCAATCTCTTTCCCTAAAAGTGCATGCATGTCTGAAATAGCATAATGTTCATAAGTCATTCGATCATATTGCATGTCTAATGTCTTCGGTACTTGTTGCACCATCGCCTTAGCGGTCAAACTTTTGCCAGAACCACTCTCGCCTATTAAAACATTCACTTTACTTTTTTTAAGACCTAAGCTCACGTGGTGAATCAACATATTTCCAAAGCGATCTGCTATAGATAAATTTGTTATTTCTAATATATTAGTCATTCACATCACGTTTTCCTTTCAATAATCTGTCTCTCATCGCGTCGCCTGCTAAGTTAAATAATAAAATGGTCACTGTAATTAAACAGGCCGGCACAATAATCAGTAATGGATATGAACTGATATAATCTCTACCTGCATTAAGCATCGCTCCCCATTCAGGTGATGGTGGTTGTGCACCTAAGCCTAAAAATGAAAGTGAAGAAATATATAAAATAATTTTCCCAAAGTCTACCGTCATTAATACAATCATAGATGGCATCACTTGTGGCATAAAATGTTTAAAAATAATGACATGTGTCGGTACATTAAATAATCTTGCCATCTGAATATAAGGTTTATTGATTTCACTACTAACCAATGAACGCGTTAATCTGGTATAAGTCATCCATTTGATTATTGTAATCGCAATGACAAGATTCCAAATACTCGGTTTGAAGAAACTAGCTAATGCAATCATTAATACAAACTCAGGAATGCTTAAACCAATATCAATCAAACGCATAATCAACGTATCCCATATACCTTTCTTATAGCCTGCAAGGAGACCCAGTGGGACACCAATGATGACTGTTATAGTCAATGTAATTAAACTTATAATTAATGTATATCTAGCGCCAATAATCACTCTTGATAATAAATCACGTCCATAATCATCTGTACCTAACCAGTGTGTTAAATTCGGTGTTTGTAAAGTATTACCTAAATTGACTTCATAAGCATTATTGGATGATACAAAAAACTGCGCAATCACAAGTACAATAAAGTAAGCGACAAACACATAAAATATTATATTTTGGCGGTTGTTCGGCTTCATAATGATTCACCATCCTGACGATTCATCCGCTCCATATCGAGTGATTTGTTATACCGACGTTTAGGATCAATCCATAATAATAGTAAATCACTCATCGTATTTGCTAATACAACAAAGAAGCCAATCATGATAACAGCACCTTGAACAACAGGATAATCACGTGCTCGAATACTATCTACAAGAAAATGGCCAATACCTGGTATACCGAATAAATTTTCTATAACGACTGTACCACCGATTAGACTACCCACAGACATCCCTAGTACCGTAATGACTGGAACAATGGCTGGTTTAAATAAATCTTGCCATAGAATATATCGTTCAGACATCCCTCTTAATCTTGCTGCTTCAACCTCTTTAGATTGATAGAGTTCTACTAAATTTGACCGCATTAATCTCACGTAATATGCACTCATACCAATACTTAACGCAATCACAGGCAATATATAGCCAGCCATCGTATCAAGTCCTGAAGAAGGTAATAGGTTCAATTTCTGGGCAAATACATAAATCAATAATGTGCCTAAGAAGAATGAAGGTATACTGACTGTAAAAGAAGTCATGCTTCTTATGAAAGTGTCCAACCAAGTATGATAGTATTTCGCCGCAATGATGCCTAACGGTATTGCTACAACAAATACGACGACAATCGTCATCGCTGCAATCATTAAAGTTGGCGGCGTGTAGTAAATTAACTCATTAATAACTGGTTCACCGGTTTGGTAACTGGTTCCAAAATTCAATTGGATAATTTGTCCTAGCCATTGTACATACTGTATGACCACAGGTTGATCTAAACCAAGCTTTGTTTTAGTCGCTTCTATTTGGTCACTTGAAACATTAGCTACATCCAAATGTAATATTTTATCTACTGGGTCTCCAGGCGTAAGTTTCATTAAAATAAAGGTAATCGTAGAAAGGACAAATAATACAATGATCATTTGTCCAATTCTAGAAAGTATATTTTTTAATATCATGATGTTTTATCAACCTTATAGTCAATGAGGTAGATGCCTTCAGGCGTTGTTTTTAAATTTTTAACTTTTTTATTCATACCGACAATATTATCCATATAAGTGAGATAACTATTGGCTTTATCTTTATCTGTAATGTAGATGATTTCATTAGTTAAACGATTACGCTCATTTTTATCTACTGTTTTATTGAACTGATCAATCAATGTTGTTACTTTCTCATTTTCATATTGACCTGCATTGATGGCACCTTCGGGTTTATAGGCTTGATTGAAGAAATAACCAGTGTCACCTCTAGGAATCGTTCCAAAGCTATACATCGATGCATCCCATTGACTCTTATCTTTAAGGTAGCCTTCAATGTCATCTACATTGCGAATCGTAATATCAATATTAGCTTTTTTAGCATCTGATTGTAGCACTTGAGCCATTTTCGGAAGTTCCGGACGTCCATTATACGTTGAGACTGTTAATTTTAATGGATGTGCTTTCGTATAGCCTTCCTCTGCCATTATTTTTCGAGCTTCATCAATATCTTGCTTTTGTACTTGTTGCTTATCAATAAAATCTAATTTTGTATTAAATGGTCCAGTCGCAGGTGTCGCATGCTTCTTGGAAACATTTTCAGCAATACTTTCACGATCTACAACTTTATCAAGTGCTTCACGCACCGGTTTTGTCATCTTATCGCTTGTATGATTATACATGATTAGAGACGTTCTAAAGCCAGAAACGGAAGAGGTTGTCGTTTTGTCACCTTGATTTAGTGTTTGTTCTTTTTCGACTGGCACATCTGTGATCACATCTGCTTTCCCTGAACTTAAATCACTCGTACGCGCATTACCATCTTCTTGATATGTGACATTGACATGATCTAATTTGGGTTTACCTTGCCAATAATCACTAAATCGATCGAGTTTAATATTTTGAGATTGTTTATAATCTTTAATTTGATATGGACCCGTACCAACAGGTGTTTTAGTTACATCACTATCTGCTTTTGTATCATAAATAGCTGAGAATGGACTAGCCAATTCTGATACTAATTCAGGGTAAGCCTCCTTGGTAGTGATGCTTACATTTTGACCATCTACTTTAATCTCTTTAATTGGTAATGATCCTTTTACAAGATCACTCTTTTTCATACTTTCCTCTAGACTCGATTTTACAGCTTGACCAGTCACTTTTTTACCATTTTGAAATTTAATGTCATCTTTTAATTTCAAATCTAATTGCGTTGGTGATTTCTGTTTATACGTATCTACTAAAAGTTTCTGTACTTTTCCATCTGCGCCCGCTTTAAATAATGATTCTGCAGCGCCTATCTTCACTGGTACATCTGTTTCATAAGGTGCTATAGAAGTCGTCTTTAGCGGTAATTCAACATTCAATGTTTTACCTTTTGATTCATTGCCTGATCCACTGCAACCTGCTAACACGATCGCTGTGGTTGCTAATAGTGCGACCATTTTTTTCATCCATATTCCTTCTTTCCAATAAATAATTAATCACTTAGAACATAAACTTATGAAGTGGTCATATATCATGTTCTTAACTTTTGATAATATATGCTTATATTTCTTGCTCTTTCATTTGATTACCCGCAAACAGCATAATCCACGTTGCAATAATAAAAGGCAGCGTAAAGACAGGGAGTCCATATGGTGTTAATAAAGTTGTCATACCAGCATGGATTACGACAGTCAGTAATATGCCTAAGATGATACTAATTGGCCGTTGTATTCTCGTTCGAAACGCGATGCCAAGTGCTAACACTGTTAGTATGACATTATAACCGAACAAACCCTCATTAATTTGATCGTGATTTGCCCCTAATACGATAACTGCTAAAAACCCTATTAAGTTGGCACCTATCGCATATATACCAGCTCTTTTAGATGCTATAAAGATACCGATTAATATTAACGTGCCCGCTAACACACTCTTTAATAAAAATATTTCACTAAAGCCAGATAAAAAAGCGTTGATAAATTGAATATGATGTCCCGAAAATTGAATTTCCTGTATCGCATTCGGAAGAATATTGACATCTGCATTTACAAATTTAAATTGAAATGACATGAGTAAAATGAGCCAACTTACAAACACATAAGGCATCGTTAACATTGGCACGCCAAACGGTTTGAAAAACTCTCTAAATGCAGAACCAATTGGCATCGTAATGACAATTGCAACTATAATAATAATCAGACTATACCATTGAGGTACTAAAAATAGTGTCAATGCTATTGCAGTTAATACTGGATTAAAACCTGACAATCCAGTATTGATTTCTTCTTCTGAGTAATTTGTCCTTTTTGCTAGCAGCAACGCAATCACACTCGCAATGAGTGCCATCACACCCACTTTCCAGCTACCTATAAATAGCCCCAGCAAAATAAACAATCCCGTCCACGAATTATTTAGTAGTAGTACCTGTGAGATATTCTTCAATACAATTCGAATCGCATCCACATTGTCACCTGATTTCTATATATTCTAACTTAAACAATAATATATTAAACACACAAAAAATTAAAGCAATATATATCAATATTTTATTTAAAAAAATTTTAATTTTGTAAAATGTAATGTGTTATTCTTGTAGTTCTAAATTAATCGTCCTATTATTAAAATGCACATATATTTTTTTATGTACACAATTCAATTTGTCGAAAGGTAGTGAGATTGTGCATTTTACACAACGTGAACAAGATAAACTGATGCTGGTCATTGCATCAGATTTGGCTCGCAGACGTCAACAACGAGGCCTAAAATTAAATTATCCGGAAGCCGTAGCCATTATCAGCTTTGAGTTACTCGAAGGGGCAAGAGATGGAAAGACAGTTGCTGAACTCATGAGTTATGGTAAACAAATATTAAACGAAGATGATGTAATGGAAGGTGTTGCAGATATGTTAACTGAAATGGAAATCGAAGCAACATTCCCAGATGGTACGAAACTCATTACTGTCCATCACCCAATCGTTTAGAGGAGGATTACAAATTATGAAACCTGGTGAAATTATAGTGAAACGTACGGAAATCGAAGTGAATCAAGGTCATAATGCAACGATTCTTAATGTTAAAAACACAGGCGATCGCCCTATTCAAGTGGGTTCCCATTATCACTTTTTTGAAGCAAACCCAGCACTTCAATTCGAACGTGAAAAAGCTTATGGTAAACGATTAGATATTCCTGCAGGTGCAGCTGTTCGATTTGAACCTGGCGATGAAAAAGATGTACAACTTGTAGAATATAGTGGCAAACGTAAAATTTATGGATTCCATGGTGCAGTTAACGGCCCTATTGATGAAAGTCGCGTTTACAGACCAGAAGATGATAATACTGAAACAGAAATCATTTCAGAAAATAATAAAACCAGTGAAAATGCTAATAAAGGAAGAGGGTAAAAAGTATGAGCTTTAAAATGACGCAATCCCAATATACAAGTCTATATGGCCCAACTGTTGGTGATTCTGTAAGATTAGGCGATACAAACTTATTTGCTCGTGTTGAACGTGATTATGCTACATATGGAGATGAAGCCGCATTCGGTGGCGGTAAATCAATTCGTGATGGTATGGCGCAAAATCCAAATGTCACACGTGATGATAAACAAGTCGCTGACTTAGTCATCACAAATGCGATGATTATAGACTACGATAAAATAGTCAAAGCAGATATCGGTATCAAAAATGGTTACATTATGAAAATTGGTAAGGCTGGTAATCCAGATATTATGGATAATGTAGACATTATTATTGGTGCAACAACGGATATTATTTCTGCTGAAGGTAAAATTGTAACTGCGGGCGGTATAGATACGCACGTACATTTCATTAATCCTGAACAATCACAAGTAGCATTAGAAAGTGGTATTACTACGCATATAGGCGGCGGTACTGGTGCATCTGAAGGTGCCAAAGCAACAACCGTTACGCCTGGACCATGGCATTTACATCGCATGCTACTAGCTGCAGAATCATTACCTTTAAATATTGGTTTTACTGGTAAAGGTCAAGCTGTAAATCATACTGCATTAGTTGAACAGATTCATGCTGGTGCAATAGGCTTGAAAGTACATGAGGACTGGGGCGCTACACCTTCAGCGCTGAATCATGCTTTACAAGTAGCTGATGACTATGACGTCCAAATTGCATTACACGCAGATACATTAAATGAAGCTGGTTTCATGGAAGAAACAATGGCTGCAGTTAAAGATCGTGTCTTGCACATGTATCACACAGAAGGTGCCGGTGGTGGTCACGCTCCTGATTTAATAAAATCTGCTGCTTATCCGAACATTCTACCTTCGTCAACCAACCCTACGTTGCCTTATACAGTAAATACAATAGATGAACATTTAGATATGGTTATGATTACCCATCACTTAAATGCTTCTATTCCTGAAGATATTGCATTTGCCGATTCACGTATTCGTAAAGAAACCATTGCTGCTGAAGACGTTCTACAAGATATGGGTGTATTCAGTATGGTCAGCTCTGATTCACAAGCGATGGGTCGTGTCGGTGAAGTCATTACGCGTACATGGCAAGTAGCGCATCGTATGAAAGAACAACGTGGCGCATTAGAAGGCGACAGTGAATATAATGACAACAATCGTATCAAACGCTATATAGCTAAATACACGATTAACCCAGCGATTACACATGGTATTTCTGATTATGTCGGTTCTATTGATGAGGGTAAACTTGCAGATATAATTATGTGGGAACCTGCATTCTTTGGGGTTAAACCAGATGTCATCGTTAAAGGCGGTTTAATTAACACTGCAATTAACGGAGATGCAAATGGTTCTATCCCTACTTCTGAACCTTTAAAATATCGTAAAATGTACGGTCAATTAGGTGGTAATATGCAAAGTACTTCTATGACATTTGTCTCTACCACTGCCTACGAAAATGATATTGGTAAACTATTAGGCTTGAAACGTAAACTAAGACCTGTTCACAACATCCGTAAATTAAGTAAAAAAGACATGAAAAATAATAATGCAACACCCGATTTAGACGTTGACCCACAAACATATGAAGTTTTTGTTGATGGAGAGAAAATCACAAGCGAACCTGCTACCGAATTACCATTAACACAACGCTATTTCTTATTCTAGGAGGTAAATCATGATCATCGAAGAGATTGTAGGTAATATCGCTAACCTATCAGATAGCGAAAAAGGTAAACATATGGAAAAGGTATACCTAGAAAATTCAGACTTAGTAAAAAGAATTCAACGCGTTACAACAGATCATGGTAACGAAATAGGCATCCGTTTAAAACAACCTATTGATTTACAATACGGAGATATATTATATAAAGATGATAAAAATATGATTGTTGTTGATGTAAATTCTGAAGATTTACTGGTAATTAAACCACGTACATTACAAGAAATGGGAGATATCGCTCATCAACTTGGTAATAGACATTTACCAGCACAATTTACAGAAACTGAAATGCTCGTTCAATATGACTACTTAGTGGAATCTTTATTAAAAGACCTAGGTATTCCTTATGAACATGAAGACCGTAAAGTTAACAAAGCATTCAGACACATAGGACATTCACATGATTGATCACGCACACTTGCGCCTGTTTCAATTTTGCGATTCGCAATTTCCAACAGGTGCCTTTAGCCATTCATTTGGACTTGAAACATATATTCAGCGTGATACCGTCCATGATGAAACTAGTTTCCAACAATGGCTCGTATTATTTTTAAATGAGCAATTAACATATGCAGATGGTTTAACAATGCGTTTAGTGTATGATGCCCTAAACGAAAACGATACGAAAGCGATATTGAAATTAGACCGCATACTTTTTGTTCAAAACTTACCAAAAGAAACGAGACAAGGTTCAAAACAAATGGGCAATCGCATGGTTAAACTAGCGTCTGAATTATATGATAGCGAGTGGATTAACTGGTATCATACCCAAATGAAAAATAAAAAAGCATCGTTGCATCCAGCAATTTGCTTTACAATGCTTGGTCACCATCTCGGTGTCGATATCGAAACCATCATTGACTATTATCTATATCAGAATGTATCAAGTCTCACTCAAAATGCAGTTCGTGCAATTCCATTAGGTCAAACTGCCGGACAGCGTATTGTTCATAAGATGATTCCAATCATGAAAGAAACGAGAGACCATATCATGACCGTTGATGCGTCACAGCTAGGCATTACTGCGCCAGGATTGGAAATCAATCAAATGGAACATGAAAACGTAAATGTAAGAATTTTTATATCTTAGGAGGACAAGCTTTATGACAGATACAATTAAAATAGGTGTCGGTGGCCCTGTAGGTGCGGGGAAAACACAACTTATCGAAAAAATTGTTAAACGATTGGCAAAAGATATGAGTATCGGTGTAATCACCAATGACATCTATACTAAAGAGGATGAGAAAATTTTAGTGAATTCTGGTGTCTTACCCGAAGATAGAATTATCGGGGTAGAAACAGGAGGTTGCCCTCATACGGCGATTCGTGAAGATGCCTCAATGAACTTTGCTGCTATTGATGAATTAAAAGAACGCAATGAAGATATTGAACTTATCTTTATAGAATCTGGTGGCGACAACTTAGCTGCTACATTCAGTCCTGAGCTTGTTGATTTTTCAATCTATATTATCGATGTTGCCCAAGGCGAAAAAATCCCACGTAAAGGCGGTCAAGGTATGATTAAGTCGGACTTCTTCGTTATTAACAAAACCGATTTAGCACCTTATGTTGGCGCATCATTAGACCGTATGGCAGAAGATACTAAAGTATTCCGTGGCAATCGACCATTTACTTTTACGAATCTTAAAACAGATGAAGGCTTGGATGAAGTCATAAACTGGATTGAACAAGATGTATTTCTTAAAGGATTAGCATAAATGTCTGACAATAAACAAGCTTGGACAGGTCAATTAGATTTATCCGTTTTTAACAATGGTAAAAAATCTGTTGCTCGAGATATCTTTTTTGAAAAAGCCTTAAAAGTCATGCGCCCAGTCTACTTAAATCAATCTGATATCCCTACCTTCTACATTGTCAATGTAGGTGGAGGATACTTAGATGGAGACCGCTATACTATGAACTTTAATATTGATTCTAACGCTAAGGTCATATTAACTTCACAAGGCGCGACAAAAATTTATAAAACATTGAATGATCACGTCGAGCAATACCAAACATTCAATATTAAAAATGACGGCTATGCTGAATATGTTGGCGACCCAATTATAGCCTTTGAAAATGCAAAATTTTATCAACATAATATTTTTAATTTGGAACCCACAGCTTCTCTATTTTATACGGATATTCTCACACCAGGGTATTCCAAATCAGATAAATATTTTAGTTATACGTATATGCACTTATTAAATGAGATATATGTCGACGAAACGTTGGTCACGTTTGATAATATGTTACTTGATCCAACAAAACAAAATGTAGATGGTTTAGGTTACATGGAAGATTATACGCATTTAGGCTCTTGTTATTTCATTCATCCTAGCGTGAATCAAAAATTCATTGATCAAGTATATGAAGAGATTAAACACTTCCAACATGAATATGACTGTCGCTTTGGTATCACACATCTACCAACACACGGCTTCAGCCTTCGTATCTTATCAAACAAGACTCAAGTGATTGAATATATCATCACAGCGTTGCAAAGTTATGTCGTGAAACAAATATTTGATCGTGATGTGGATTTTTTAAGAAAATATTAGTTTTAAAAAAGGCCTGGAATGATTTCCAGACCTTTTTCTTATGAATATGGATTACACTATTTTCTTAATGCTCAAAGTCTCGTTCTCAAATCAGATTCAATAGCCAAATTAAACTTGCTACAAACAACACAATAGTAACGAGATAAATGGTTAATTTTTGTGCTTTAGTCAATGCTTTTTCTTCTTTTGTAAACAAACTAAACATGGTACCATCTTTGCCCATTAGTAAAGTAATTGAATAAATAAGAAAGACAATAGAAATAATAAATAATATTAAGGCGATCAATACCATAGACCTCCCCCTTTTCTATTTGGTATTTTTCTAGGAAACTTACTATCATACTATCTTACATTTTCCATTTTATAAAGAATTAACTATTTTAAGCCTTACAAAACAAATTGTTAACTCTGTCTATCCATAATTGATATAATAGTACAGGCTAAAAAAATAAAGGAGTGATTTTTGTGACAGATGAGTATATCTATAAAAATACAGTGCAACCATCTTGGATAGATAATAATAATCATATGCATGATGCACAATATTATTCCATTTTCAGTGATGCTGTTGTGGGGTTTTTTGAATCTATCGACTTTTCTACAGATTATCGACATAGTCAAGATGTGACAATGTTCAGCGTAGAGGCGCATATTTCATTTTTAAAAGAACTTTTACTCGATGAATCTTTTTATATTAAAGTTCATATTTACGATTACGACGCTAAAAGAGTTCACCTATTCCTTACAATGTATAATAGCAAAGATGAACGCAACGCAACCTACGAAGCAATTATGATGGGTGTCGGAAATGAAACAAGACGAAGTATGGATTTCCCTATACCGATCCAAGAAAAAATCAAACATTATTTTGATCAGCAAAAAACGTTCGAACCGCCAAAGCAACTCGGACATGTCATCGGTATACCTAAGAAATAATGATGTTTGATAATGAGAACCATACCGTACATACGCCATTCAATGCTATAAGTAAAGATAAATGTGTTATTCATATGTTTATCTTTACTTTTTTGACATTTTAATTATGCGTTGCTAGAATAAAATAGAATGACCATTCTACTTCGAAAGTGTGAGACCTATGTCACAAAAGAAACAAGATATATTAAGTGTAGCAGAGCGCCTATTTTATGAATATGGATTTAAGGGCGTGGGTTTAAAGCAAATTATACAAGAGGCTAATGTCGCAACGATGACGCTATATAATCATTTTGAATCTAAAGATAATTTAGTGGCTCAAGTACTAAAACAACGTGAAAAACGTTATTGGCACTATTTAGACAGTCATGTTGAACAGCATCCTGAAAAACCTTTTATATCAGCTGTTACTGCGCATTGTCAGTGGTTGAATGATTACTCTTATAAAGGCGATATGTTTATGCGCGCCATTGAAGATTATGCAGATACTGATAATGAAATCGAAAATACTGCTAGAGGGCACAAAGAAAGACTCTTACATTATTTAGAAAAACTTGCTGATGATGCAGGTATCGAAAACGGTTATGATTTAGCCGTTCAATATACTTTACTATTAGAAGGCACAACTTCTATGACCGCTTTATTAGGTTCTAAAAGTGCCACTTCACACGCTATAACAATGGCCAAGATATTATTAAATGAAGCACATAACCAGTAATTCCAAACGAGTATGAAGTATTTTACTACAAAATACCTTGCTCGTTATCTTTATCAAATAACTAGAATGAACATTCTATATATTTTTACCACTAAGTAGAATGAACATTCTATCTACAATAGGAGGTTGAGGTTAATGAAATTTTCAAAACTTGTGTTCCCTGGTATTGCAATGATTGCGACTACTTATGGATTAGGTCGTTTCAGTTTTGGGCTTTTTTTACCAGAAATTTCTAATGATTTGGCATTATCTGCTTCCCAAGCAGGTATGATTTCATCTTTATTTTATTTAGCATATTGTTTCACAATTGTTTATTCAACGCTACAGACAGATAAAATTGGCCCAAAACGTATGATTATACTTGCGGGTGTCTCTGTATTCATTGGTTTAGTGACTATAGGTGTCTCAAATAGCGCAATCATTCTATCAATCGGGGTTATTTTTGCAGGTGCAAGCACCGGTCTTGTTTCCCCCCCTTATGGCTATACCATATCATTGTGGATTCAACTCCAGGATCAAGGTAAAGCAAATACTTGGATTAATTCAGGAACGAGTATGGGTTTAATGTTTACAGGGATAACAGCGATGTTTGTATTCTTAGATTGGCGTGATACTTATTTAATATATGCTTTAATTGCATTGTTTGTTTTAATTTGGAACTATATCATCATACCTAAGCTTCAAAAAGACATTAGAATTAATACTGGTAGTCTTAATATTAGAGATATTTCGGCGAGTAAACGTATCGTAGCTGCTTCTACACTACTCGGGATATCCACAGCACCATTTTGGACATTCTCAAAATCCTTTGTGCAATTAACAGGTAATTATTCAGATATTGCACTTTCTATTTTCTGGATTTTAATTGGAATATTTGGTGTCGTAGGTGGTATTTCTGGAGCAATTATTGATAAAAAAGGACTTCATTTTGCATTTAATTTTGGTGTTATTGCATTAGCATGCGCTACGATCTTATTAGCATTCACGCCAAGTATTTGGTTGTTGCCGTTTATTGCGTCATCCTTATTCGGACTGAGTTATATTTTCTTAACCGGCGTTTTACTGGTTTGGGGAATCAAACTGTTTGTCAAAAATGCCTCACTTGGCATAGGTATACCTTTCTTACTTTTGGCGGTTGGTCAGGTTATAGGTTCATCAATAGCAGGTATTGTCATTGATGTATTAAATTATGAATATACCTTTATCATCTATGGTATCATCGGACTGATTCCGTTACTCATTTATCCTAAAGTCGAAGTTACGGAAAACAAAATACCAAGCGGCCGTTATAGTAAATTACAAAAAACGAACTCAGACATCCTTAACAATGCTTACGCACAGCATCAAACCTCAAACCACAATAAAGATGAATATAATAAGATATAAAAAGGGAATAAGACTGAAATTAATCATTCGAAATTAATTTCAGCTTATTCCCTACTTATTTATATTCACTACTCATATCATTTTTGAAATTTAAATTATTTATCTAATGCATTTAGTGACTGTTCTAAATCATCAACTAAATCTTTAGTGTCTTCAATACCTACTGATAAACGTACTAATCCATCAGCGATACCCTCTTTTTCACGAATATCTTTAGGGATTGAAGCATGTGTCATTAGTGCAGGCACTGAAATTAAACTTTCAACAGCACCTAAACTCTCAGCTAAAGTGAAATATTGTGATTCACTGATTACTTTTTTAGCACTTTCTATATCAGCAACTTCAAAAGCAACGACACCTGTATGTCCTTCAGATTGCGCTTCATGGATGTCGTGATTTAAATGTTTCGAGATACTTGGATGGAATACCTGTCTCACAGCCGAATGTTGTTGTAACATGTCGATGATAGCAAGTGTATTTCGTTGAACTTGTTCCATACGTAATCCAAGTGTTTTTATACCTCGAATCAGTAAGTAACTGTCTTGAGGTCCGAGCACACCACCAGTTGAATTCTGAATAAATCCTAAACGTTCAGCTAAGTCAGTGTCACTTGTTGCAACTAATCCAGCGACAACATCACTATGACCACCAATATATTTTGTTGCTGAATGTAAGACAATATCAATGCCCAATGTTAAAGGATTTTGGAAATATGGCGTCATAAATGTATTATCAACAACCGAAATTAAATGATGTTTTTTTGCAATTTCTGCTGACTTTTTAATATCAGTGACACGTAATAATGGATTGGATGGTGTTTCAATGTATAACATTTTAGTTTCAGGTTTAATATATTGTTCAACAGCTTCTATATTAGTCGTATCGATAAATTCAGCATCAATACCAAATCTATTAAATACTTTTGTTAAAGCTCTATAAGTACCACCATACACATCTGAATTAATGAGTAAATGGTCGCCTTTATCTAGTAACATAATCACAGCTGAAATAGCTGCCATACCAGAACCAAATGCAAAGCCATGTTCACCTTGCTCTAAATCTGCAATCAAGCCCTCTAAAGCACTGCGTGTCGGATTTGCTGAACGGGAATATTCATAACCTTGTCTCATATCACCAATACCATCTTGCATATAAGTACTTGTTTGATAAATTGGTGTTGTAACTGCACCTGTATATGGATCTGTTGTTTGTCCACCATGAATTAATTGTGTTTTTTTATTCATTTGATTGTCTCCTTATAATTTAAAATTTGTTTTGACATATATCGATCACTACCATCTGGAAATATGGTTACAATGACACCTTTATTGATATGTTTTTTTATTTCTAGTGCACCTTCCAATGCTGCTCCAGAAGAACTACCTACTAAAAGCCCTTCTTGACGCGCCAATAATTTAACATTTTGAAAAGCAACGTCATCACTTACTTTTATAATATCTGATACCAATGTTTTAGGTAGAAAAGGTGGCCATTTTTCTGAACCAATTCCTTCAATGTCATGTCTATGAGCATTACCGCCACTTAAAATAGAGCCTTCAGGTTCAACGATAACACTTTCGGTACGATATGATGCTGCTAGATGTTCAGCAACACCCGTAAAAGTCCCTCCTGAACCAACGCCACCTACAAAATAATCAATATCTTCAAGCTTTTCTGTTATCTCTTTTCCTATTGTATATTTATATGTTTCAGGATTATGATTAGATTCGAATTGATTTAAATAATATGCACCACATTGTCTTTCATAATCACGTGCAGCTTTTTGAGCACCTGCCATGCCTAACGCTTGATCTGTTCTAATTACCTCAGCACCTAACGCTTGAATAATTGATATCTTTTCTTCAGAAAATCCTTTAGGTGCAAAAATTACCGCGCGAATACCATAATGATTAGCAGCAATTGCAACACCAATGCCTGTATTGCCAGCAGATGCTTCTACGACAATATCACCCTTTTGGATTATTTTATCTTTTAATGCCGTTTCGATTAAATGTTTTCCTAATCGATCTTTCACACTACCACCAGGATTATATTGTTCCAACTTGGCATAAATTTGTACATCTTCATTACTAAATGACTTCAACAATACTAATGGTGTATTTCCAATTAAATCAAAAGCAATCATCATTTCCCTCCATAGCGCTTTCTCCCCACAATACCTTACTATACCGATAAGAATTATAAATCCTTTTGTTCATATTTGCAATCATTTCATTTTCAAGTCAATAAAGTGTTATCATCTAATTCCTACTTTTTTAGTAAGCATACTTGAAATAGATAATCGGCTCTTGTATAGTTATAATTATCAGAAAATTTAGAAATTATGAGGAGGTTTCATCTTATGACACAAAAACCTTGGCACTTAGATACACTATCTATACATGGTGGACAAGTAGTAGATGATTTTTCAAAAGCACGTGCTGTTCCAATTTATCAAACATCGAGTTATGTCTTTGATAATACGGAACATGCGAGAAAGTTATTTGCCTTAGAGGAAGATGGCAATATTTACACACGCATCATGAATCCTACACAAAATGTTTTTGAAGAACGTATCGCAGCATTAGAGGGCGGTGTAGGTGCCTTAGCTACTTCTTCTGGACAAGCAGCTATACATTTAGCACTTTTAAACATCGTAGAAAGTGGCGATGAAATTGTTGCTTCATCAAATTTATATGGAGGTACCTATAATCTTTTAAACATCACGTTTAAAAAACTAGGTATTAAAGTACATTTTGTAGATCCTAGCCATCCAGACAATTTCAAAAATGCAATAACAGATAAAACAAAAGCCGTCTATGCTGAAACGATTGGTAACCCACGGATTGATGTGTTAGATATAGAAGCTGTCGCTGATGTTGCACACAACCACGATATTCCTTTAATTGTTGATAACACGTTCCCAACACCTTACTTATTACGTCCTTTTGAATTTGGTGCAGATATCATAGTACATTCAGCCACTAAATTCATAGGTGGTCATGGGACTTCCATTGGTGGTGTCATCGTAGATAGCGGGAAATTCAATTGGAATAACGGAAAATTCCCAGGTTTAGTAGAACCTGATGAAAGTTATCATGGTATTTCTTATGCTAAAGATGTTGGAGAAGCTGCCTATATCACCAAAGCACGTGTACAGCTATTACGTGATTTAGGTTCTGCAGTATCACCTTTTAATGTGCATGAATTTTTAATTGGTTTAGAAACATTGCATTTACGTTTAGAACGACACTCTGAAAATGCTTTACGTGTCGCACAATATCTAGAACAACATCCAAAAGTCACTTGGGTCAATTACCCAGGTTTAGAAAGCAATGCTTATCATCAACTTGCTCAAAAATATTTACCTGATGGCCAGGGGGCTATATTAACATTTGGCATAGATGGTACCGTAGACGATATTGCTAAATTTGTAGATGGTTTAAATCTATTTTCTCATCTAGCAAATGTAGGAGACTCAAAATCATTAATCATTCACCCAGCCAGTACAACGCACTTACAATTATCTCCAGAAGATCAAAAAGCTTCCGGTGTCGTACCAGAACTGGTTCGATTATCCGTTGGTACTGAAAACATTAATGATATTATTGCTGATCTCGATAATGGTTTTAAAGCATCACTTGGAAATTAATGTTAAAAATTTCCTTAGTAATGCTTATGCAAAAGACTTACTATTATGGTCTACCGTTAAAAATGCATATATAACACATACACTAAAAAAGCAGAGACATATCAAAATGTCTCTGCTTTTTTAACCCTTACGGGAACACTTACCGCACACAAACCGAAGCCTAACCTAAGTGTAAATCCCCATAATTACCTATTAATACGATCCATCCCTGACTAAATCAAAGAATCTGGGATATTAATTAATATATCAAATCTTTATTCTAATTAACTTTGTCGGTATGAGACTACAAAGTCTCTTTTTGAAAATTAAATTTCCGTCACACTAGCAGATAGATTATTTATTTACGTAATATAAGCCAGTTAAAACATTTGCCTCTAATTGGCTTATCGTAATATTTAAAGTGCTATTTTGAATTAAATGATGGCTTTGTGCATATTTTTCAATACTCGACTTATATGGTAGATTACTCTGGGTAACACCACCGCCTAATACAATATCGTTAATATTAAATATACTGAACAAGTTCGTACACAATTGTTGTGTTAATATCATCACTTCATCTATCATTTCTGTTATCTTACTATGCGCATGTTGGAGATACATTTCTATCGCTTCTTCAGTAGTTACATGTTTATTTAAAATGCTACTCGCTTTTCTACTGATGGCTAATCCTGATATTTCATTTTCCACGCAACCATATTGTTTACAAACAGGACATTGATAATTGCTATCGCTTTTTATAATAGTATGACCAATTTCACCGAAATTTCCATCAACACCGGAAACAAGTTCCCCGTTCCTAATATAAGCCATACCTACACCTGTACTAATCGTTAAATATATAAAATCCTTTGGTTGATATGTCATATATTGATATTCAGCTAAAATAGCTGCATCGGTATCATTTACAAAATACGGTTTAAATCTACTATTATTTTCAATAAAGTGCCCAGCGTTAAATTCATTATATGACTGTAAATTAGGTGGATTGAGGAATAGTCCTTGCGTATAATCACAAGGTCCTGGCATTGCAATATTCAATGTAGTTTGATCAACATCATCAAAGTGGTGTACATAGTTTTCAGCAATATGAATAATTTCTGTAAATTCTTGAATCGGATTTGTTTGATTAGTCGCGAATTTTTGACTATCTACAATTTCTAATTGGTCATTTATAAGACCCACTATGGTTTTAGTACCACCTATATCCGTACAAATTTTCAGCATACTTATCATCTCCATAATTGTGTTACTTTCATTATGAACAAAAAATTCATTAGTGACAAAGATTCACTGATTTATCATTAAAAAACCTTGCCTATCGTCATAAACTAATTGACCATAAACAAGGTATATATTGAGCATCTATGTTAATAGCTATGTTATGATTTAACATTTTCAAATACTGAGTACACGCTACGATACATAACTTATAATAAGCGTCATTTCACCAGTAAATTTAATATGTTGGTCTTCTGTAGTTAATATGAAATGTGTTCCTTTATTTAACTGATACGTATTTTGATCAATCTCTACTTCACCGTTGCCTTCAACTACCGAAACCAAGCAATAGGATTGTGGCATATGATAAATTAAACTTCCATTAATGTTCCAACGTCCTACAGTAAAAAACGCATTCGAAACAAATTGTGTGTATGCTTGTTCTTGAACGATGTCATGTTGTGGCTCGGTATTTGGTGATTCAGAAGAAAGGTTTATAACCGCCTTACTTTGTTCTAAATGTAACGCGCGTTGCTCACCATTTTTATCTTTACGCTCATAATCATAAATACGATACGTCGTATCAGATGATTGCTGTGTTTCTAATATTAAGATACCTTCACCAATGGCATGTACTGTCCCTGCTGGCACGTAAAAGAAATCACCAGGTTTAACTTTCACGTGATTAAATAACGTTTCAAACTGTTGATTATCAATCATTTGGTTCAATTCGTCTTGATTTTGAGCGTTTACACCATAAATAATTTCTGCATCTTCTTTTGCGTCTAAAATATACCAACACTCTGTTTTGCCATATTCCCCTTCATGTTGTTGCGCATAAGCATCATTGGGATGAACTTGTACTGATAATTTATCATTCGCATCTAAAATTTTTGTAAGTAAAGGAAATTTTTCATCATGATCTACACCAAAAAGTGCTTTATCTTGTGCCCATACATTTTCTAAATTCTCGCCTTGATACTTTCCATTTGTAATCACATTTGGACCATTGGGATGTGCAGATATAGCCCAACATTCTCCGGTATGGTCATTAGGAATGTCGTAATTAAATGCTTCTAATGCACGACCACCCCAAATACGTTCTTGAAAAACAGGTTGTAAAAATAATGGCATTCGCTATACCTCCATTTATATTTCTTTAAGTATATTGTATATCTGAATTGTTTCTGTTGCGTCTATTAAATGTTGACGTGTTTCATCATCCATCAGTGCGCGTGACAATCTTTGTAATAGTTTTAAGTGTGTATCACTACTATCACTAGGTACAGCAATTAAAAAGACGATTTGAGGCAATGTGCCGTCTAAACTATCCCAGTTAACGCCTGATTTATTATTCATAACTGCTACAATAGGTTCTTTAACCGCTGTAGATTTTGCATGTGGAATCGCTACATTCATTCCGATTGCTGTTGTAGATTGCGCTTCACGCTTAAGTACATCACCTTTAAGTTGTGATTTATCGGTTATATAATGATAATTATCTAATTGATCAACCAGTTGGTCAATTGCTTCATCTCTTGTTAATTTCGTATCCACAATTTGAATCACTTTTTCATCAAAAACATTTACTTCTGCATCTGATGACTCACCTTCACTAGATACGTTTTGACTTGAATCGACTTCATCTGCTTGAGTGTTCATTTCTTCGTTACCTGTCATACCAGTCTCTACATTATTTGTATCTACTGCTAAAATCGGCGAATTTTTTCTTAATAATAAGACAGATAGCATTGTGACCAAACTACCTATAACAACTGCAATAAAGAACCATAATATTTGATCGATACCACCTAATACTGCCACAATCGGTCCACCATGTGCAACTCGGTCACCTACACCACCAATTGCTGCTATCACTGCCGCAATCATCGCACCTATCATGTTCGATGGAATAATACGAAGTGGATCTTGCGCAGCAAAGGGAATTGCACCTTCAGTAATACCAAATAACCCCATCGTAAATGAAGCTTTACCCATTTCTACTTCACCTTTGTTAAATTTACGTTTATTAATAAATGTAGCGAGTCCTAGTCCAATAGGAGGTGTACATACTGCAACTGCAACCATACCCATAACTGCATAATTCCCTTCAGCTATAAGGGCAGAACCAAATAAAAAGGCAACTTTGTTAACAGGTCCACCCATGTCAAAAGCAATCATAGCACCTATAATCAATGCTAATATCACAATATTTGTACCTTGCATGCCCTTCAACCAAGTTGTGAGTGCTTCAAAGATACTTGCAATTGGCGCACCAATTAAAAAGATAAATATGAGTCCGACAATAAGTGATGAAATGATCGGTATGATAATAATCGGCATAATAGGTGCCATGACTTTCGGCATTTTGATATTTTTAATCCATTTGGCGATATAACCAGCAATAAAACCAGCCACAATACCACCTAAGAAACCAGCACCTGCGTCACTACCATAGAAACTACCATCGGCAGCTATTGCACCACCAATCATACCTGGAACGAGTCCTGGTTTATCTGCAATACTAACAGCGATATAACCAGCCAAAATAGGTACCATAAAACTAAACGCTAGACTACCAATATTTTCAATGGATTTCCAAAAGGAATTATCTGGTATAACGAGTCCTTCTGATGATGCTTTTCCACCTAATGTAAGTGCAATCGCCATAAGCAAACCACCAACTACAATAAACGGTACCATAAACGATACGCCATTCATTAAATGTTGATAAACCATTTGGATGCCACTTTTTTGTTCATCATCATCTTCAGTTGACCGACTTGAATGACTGTCATTGGCATCATGATAAATATGTGCGTCTTTATCTATGATACGCTGAATGAGTGTTTGCGGTTTATGAATTCCTTCGCGCACACTTTCATTAATTAATAATTTACCATCAAATCTTGATAAGTCTACCTGACGATCAGCAGCAATAATAATACCGTCCGCTTCTCTAATTTCTTTTGACGTTAAAACATTTTCAGCACCTACGCCGCCTTGAGTTTCGACCTTGATGTCTACTCCCATGTCTTGTGCTGCTTGCTCAAGTTTCTCTTGAGCCATATACGTGTGTGCAATCCCATTTGGACACGACGTAATCGCTAAAATTTTCATAATCATCATCCTCTCTTCAATTAATATTGTAAACGCATACAACATCAAATAAAAAAACATAATTACCGTTGCTAGTGGCAATTATGTTTGGATGATATCGATAATATATTCTTTTAATTGTTGGTCCTTCAGTTGCAACAGTTGATTAATATCGTCGGGCGCGAGTTTGGCAATCGCATGAATCATCTTTTTCATAATTGGTATATCTTGTTGTGTTATTGCGAGGAAAAATGCAATTTTAACTTTATTTTGTTTCCATAAAAAACCTTGTGGATTCTTAAAAATAATGACATGTGATTTCAGTACCTTTTCAGGATCACCGTGAGGAATGCTCATCTCATTCCCAATATATGTCGAAGAAAACTTTTCTCTATCTAAAGCACTTTTAATATAATCAGTGGTTACCGAATGCTGACTTTCTAATATTTGTTTAGCCTGTTCAAAAACATAAGAAGCCATCATCGATGCTTCCTTATCTGAATGTACATCAAATTGGATACCTGCTAGTTCATTTTGATTTAAGACAGGATTTTGTTTATGATGGCAGGCCGTTAAAATTTTATTCGCATCCTCTTCTGAAAATAATGGTGAAACTTGAATGATTTCTAACGTATCTGGTAACCCTTTTGTTTCAATAGCATTTGTTGTAACTAATGCATCTATATTTGAAAAATCATAAGCTTCTAAACCTTCTAAATTTATCGTATCAACAATGACGATACTGTCATCCAAATTAGTTAACTTAGCTTCTAATAAACTAGAAATACCTAAGCCATAATAGCAAGTAATGACGATATTGAACTTATCCTTTTTATTTCGATCTATAGAAGATTGAAAGTGTAATGCTAAAAACGCTATCTCATCCTCAACCAAATGGATTTCTGCATCTTTTTCCAGATGCATTACTGTTTCGTATAAAGCATTGAATATAAAAGGATAATGTTTCTTGATATCGTCAGTCAACGGATTATTAATATATACATTTTTAGCAATTCTCAAATACGTTCTACTAAAATGTTCATGGACATTTTCCCGCAACATTTGATCTTGAGTAAATGCAACACCTACATGTTTCTCCATTTGAACAATCATTCGTTCAATATAGGTCTTAACAAACAACTTTTCGAAGCCTAAATCATATTGATTAAAATAATAACTAATGAAAAATGAAAATAACTTCGCCGTTTCTTCATTTAAACTATATCCCAGCTCATGATTCATTTCTTTTATACATTGTTGCGCAATTTGATAGGATGTGTCATCGACAACCCACGATTGTCCGTCATCGTTATTTCTTTTAAAAATAATAATGAGATGTATGAGTAATTGCGTTATACGTATTTTAGAAGTATATAGGCGGTGTTTATTTAAATTCACTTCTATTATTCGAGTTATGATATCAATATGCGCTTTAGGGATTTCATTTAAAATCAAGGCATCAACTGTTTCTACATTTTCTGAGAGTTGATTTAGATGTAGTATTGCATTTCTGATATTCATTTCACTACCATTAACTGTAATACCTTTTTTCTTGGTTATTTGGATGTTCACTTCAAATGACGTACACCATGCTTTAATTTTATTTAAATAATCGGTGGTTTCACCCTTCGTTAAATGAAATGTTGTCCCTATTCCTTCAATTGTCATAGGTTGTTGATACATGAGCAGTTGATAACCCAACTTGATAAGCAGTTCACTTTCTTTATTTGTGAATTCAGTTACGATTGCTTCTATTTCTTGCATATTATATAAATCTTGATTCAGTTTATACCCACGCCCTTTTACGCTGATAATAAGGGTTTCTAAGATTTCACTATTAATATATTGAATATCGTTTCTCGCCGTTCGATTAGAAACATTTAAGTACTTTGCAATTTCATCTGCACTTAAAAAATGGTTACGATTAATTATCATTAACTGAATCAGCTTTACGTGTCTTTCTATCATCTTTACACCTCACTTTCTCTTATGCTTCACTACTGTGCTTTACTATATTTAAATACATTGTAGCCATTACTTCATCGATAAACAAGAAGTCCACAAGCGATATTTAAAACATAACTAAAAAAGTATTTGAATGATAACATTGAAAGTATAACTATATGTTCTCAGTCTACTTGAAATACATTTAATTTAAAGTCTAATTTATTGTGCTTACACACAAAAATCCACCTCTAAAAATCAAATTTTTAGAGGTGGATATCATGTCAACTTGACGTATGCATGTAGTCTATTTATATAGATTCACTTTCTATACGTCTTTTAACATTTTTAAATACCTTACGTAATACGCCTATACTTTCACTTTATATATAATGCTTCAAGATATCATTTAATAAATTTAATTTAACTAGCATTGGTTTTGCTCGTTTATAGGTACAAGCATTGATGATGAAGTCCTTATTGCTGTACTTGTGAAATTGGCATATATTTTGCTCGTGTGATAGCGGTGTGAGTACATCGAAACTATCCAGTACTTCATTCAAACCTACTCCCATTAACTTCACATAACTTTCTTTTCTTGTCCAAATATCATAAAATGCCGAAATAAGTGATCCACTCTCTTTAATATAATACTGTTCATTTATTGTGAAATTAGAAATGATTCCATCAAAGTCTATAACTCTTTTTTTCTCAATATCTACACCAATCGGCAGTTTATCAAAAGCGCATACGATATAAGGATATGCATAGGATAAATTAAAAAACAGCTCCTTATCATATACGATATGAGGTTTGCCAAGTTCAGAAAAAATATATTCCCATTGATTAGGTTTAACCCCAAAAAATTTTAATAATCCATATTGAACTACTATATCTCCAATTTTATGCATTAGTGCGTCTGACTCAAAACGATATGGTATTGGTGTTCGTTTCTCTTTCCATGGGTGTGTTATTAAATCTAATAAATCTTGGGTAATTGAATCTTCTATTGATGTAATTATAATGTACATTTATATCCCTTCTTTAAATATCGTTTTGATTCGTTTATGCCATTCACATAACCAACCTTTATTTAATTTTTGCCAATAAACCCCCATATTTCTAAGTATTTCATTTGTAAATGCTGCATCTATCTGAGCTGGTTGCTGGGCTTGTGTAGAACTATTCAATCCAATTACTTCATACATTTGCTGTTCATTTAAGATGTTATGGAACGTGCCATCATCTACGATTGTTATTGGTTTATTTTCCTCTTTAAATGTATTTAATAATTCTTGAATTGTAATTTGATAAGGGTTAAACACGTGAAATATTGCGTATTCATTACTTAACATTGCTATGTTTACCACAGCTTGAGCCACAATATCTACAAAAGAAAATTCAACATATGATTTCGCAACCGTTTCACCAACTTCATCTAGCATTAACAAGTTTTTCATAATAATAGAAAAGCGATTCGTTTTCATATTTTTCATGTTTATTTTTCCAGTTGTACTACTAGTCAAATTACCGACACGAATAATTTTGGCGTTGAGTCCACCTTCAATTGCATTCAGAACAGCTAACTCTCCATAAAATTTACTTAACGTATAAGGCGAATCTATGACTTGACCTTTATATAAGTCAGTCTCAGAGAAACGGTTGTCTTCATGAGACTCTGGAAAAATGGAACCTATACTGATTGTAGATATATAAATAAATTTAATGTTTAATTGCTGAGCAACTTTTATTAGGTGCTTAGTGCTCTCAACATTAGATTGATTAAACATATGCGTTTCACCAAAGTGATCTGTGCGTGCGCCTGCATGTATGATTGTGTCTATCTGATAAGTTTCTAACTTTAAATCCTCAGTAAAATCTCCAACACATAGGTCAACTCGATTCATGATTTGGATGACTTTTTTAGAATCAAAGTAACATAATAAATTTGATTGCAATTTTTCAGTGGCTGTTAAGCTATTTTCACTACGTACTACACATACAATTTTGTCTGCTTTAGTTTGAAGACTTTCTAATATATATGCACCTAAAAAACCTGTCGCTCCTGTCAAACATACATTACCTAATGATTCTTTGCTTAATGGTTCTTTTATAGGTAATTGGTTGCATGCTATTATTTTATTTAATTGCGATAAATTATCTGGTACTTTGACAGTGATACCAGACATATTTTGATCTTCATTTAAAATGTGTCTAATGGTTTTGTTTTGATAAATATCTTGCATATTAATTAGGATATTGTATTTTTTTAAGTGTGCTACAACAGCCATGACATCTAAAGAACTTCCACCAAGTTCAAAGAAATCGTCATCAATACTCAATTGATTGCGTTGTAATACATCACAAAATATTTGTTGCAAAATCTGTTCGTTATAGGTACGTGGCGCCACATAACGATGATGGTTACCCAGTTCACGCGGTAATTGGTCACGATTCAGTTTTCCATTTTTAGTTAATGGTATTTCTTCGAGATGTCTAATATGATTTGGAACCATATATTGTGGTAATGTTTTACGAATCTTATTTATAATGTCTACTTCTTTATTAACATCACCGACATAGTAAGCGACTATATTCGATTTTCTTTTTTCATCTTCTACGATAACCGCACAATCAACGACATCAGGATGGCTGATAATGACATTCTCAATTTCAGATAATTCAATTCGATAGCCACGCACTTTAACTTGGTCGTCTAAGCGTCCTAAAAACTCTATATTTCCATCTGGCAAATATCTTGCCAAATCTCCAGAATGATATAATTGTCCATGACCAAAAGGATTGTCTTCAAAGCATGACTCTGTCATCTCAACTTGATTTATATAACCATTACTTAATTGCGCACCAGCAATACACAACTCACCAGGCTCGTTAATCCCACATAATTGGTCACCCTCCATGATATAAACTTGCACATTCGTTATCGGTTTACCTATTGGTACACGATTAACCTTGCTATGTTTATTGTTACACGTCCATGACCAATAGGTGCTGATAACTGTTGCTTCTGTTGGACCATAAGCATTGAAATATAAATCACTATACCGACTTACTTTTTCTACGAAGGCCGGTGTACTAACAGATCCCCCGGTCACTAAGCGCTTGATATGATAATTTGACATCATATTACAAACTTGAACTGGTAATGAAGCAACATTAATTTCTTTTTGTTTTATTAACATTTCTAATTGTCGAACATCTAAACGTTCATGGTCATTCGCAATTACTAATTTATGTCCGTGTGATAACGCCGTATAAATTTCCCAAACTGATGCATCGAACACATAATTTGCATACTGCATAAACACTTCATCACCTGATAAGTCTAAAGCTTTATACCAAGATAGCACTAAATTTCCAACATTTTTGTGGTTAATTGTTACACCTTTAGGATTTCCAGTAGTACCTGATGTATATATAATGTATAGCGCTTGTTGATTCACAATATCTATACAGTCGAATTTTAAATCTCTTAATTGAATCGTGGAGACATCTATACACATTAAATCCGTATCTATGGTTGTGTTGTGTAATAAAATTAACGAAACCTGAGCATCTTGTAAAATATAAGCTGTTCTCATTTGTGGATTAGTTGGATCTATAGGAACATATGTGCAGCCCATTTTCCCAATCGCTAACATACTTGCAATCATTGGGATACCACGTTGCATATATAAAGCAATCGTTTGGCCTGTTTCGACACCACTTGCTTTTAGTTCGTAAATAATGGAATCAACCCATTGCCCTAACTGAGCATATGATAATTCAATATCTTCAAAACATATTGCAGGGCTGTCTGGTTTTTCTAACACCTGTTCTTCAAACAATGCCACAATATTATGATGTTGTAGCATTGGTGTTTCTTCGTCATTTATTTCATTTATTATCCATTTCTTTGTTTCCTCACTACATAACGATAATTGTGCCAATGTCAAATCATCAGCTGTGACAATCGTTTGTATTAAATACTCTAATTGCTGACCCATAATTTCTATAGTTTCTTGATTAAATAAATTTGTACAGTATTCTAAATTGAGTACATACTGTCCATTATCTTCTTCAATTATGAAAGATAAATCAAATTTTGCTGTAGTCGATAAGGGCATAATATGTGTCAATTCGCTATGACCAAAATGTGCATAGCTCGATTCATTATTTTGAAGTACGAGCATTACATCAAATAATGGGTTTCTTGACGCGTCTCGTTCTTCTATTAGTTCATCTACTAAGCGCTCAAATGGATAATCTTGATGTTCATAGGCTTCTAAACTCACTTGCTTCATTTCTTTTAAAAATGTTTCCCATGCTTTATCTTTATTCGGAAAACCTCTATATACTAAAGTATTAGCGAACATACCCAACATACTTTCTGTGTCTTTATGTGTTCTAGCACTTATCACACTACCCACTACAATATCCTGTTGACGACTATATTTACTAAGTAATACCATTACAGCACTCATAAAAAACATAAAATCCGTTACATTGTGTTGTTGTAAGTATTTTTTTACTTCTGTAGTTAGTTGACGATTAAATGTGTATCTAATCATGTTTCCATTCGTTTGCTTAGTATTTGGTCTAGGGTAGTCTGTTGGTAAATTTAATACAGGTATTTCATCATTAAATACACTGTGCCAATATCTTTGTTGTATAGTTAAATCTCTATGTTTCAACCATTCGCTATAATCTTTATATTGATGTTCAACTTTAGGTAATGGTTTATCTTGATATAAATGATTAAGTTCTTTGAGTAAAATTGTATTACTCATGCCATCATTAACAATATGATGCGTATCTATAAATAAATAGTCATGATTGGGCGTTATAATATATCTCATTCTAAACAAATTTCCTTTTTCTAAATCAAAAGGATAGTCAATTGCTGAATGAGGACTTGTTCGTCTTCTACCATTGTTTCAATGGTATTGAAATCTATATTGAAATTATCAGTAATTGTTTGTTTAAGTACATGATTTTTAATTATAAATTGCGTTCTTAATATTTCATGTCTTTTTACTAATGCTTCTGCTGCTTGTCGTAATTGAGTAATATTCAATCTTGAACTTAATCTCCATAGAAATGGTACATTATAAACCGTATCATGTTGATTCAATTGCCATAAAAAATACATGCTTTGTTGTGCTGGGCTTACTTCATAATTTGATTGATGTGAAGCGAATGGTAATGTTTCAATTTCAGTTACTTTTTTATTGTCTAACAATTTAGCTAGTGATGACACTGTTGGGTTTTGCATTAATTCACTTATGGTTAATTTTTTATTAAGTTTTTGTTCTATTCTATTCACTGCTAGTGTGGCTCTTAATGAATGTCCTCCTAATTCAAAGAAGTGATCCGTTGTACTCACATTTTCTATATGTAATACTGTTTCAAAAACACCGCACAAATAAGCTTCTAATTCATTTTTCGGAGCATCATATACACGCTGAGAATTTATATTAATTTCAGGTAAAGCTGCTTCATCTATTTTGCCATTCACTGTTGTGGGTATTCGCGTTATTTTTTTGAATGCATTTGGAATCATATAATGTGGTAAGTCCATCGCTAATTTTTCGCGCAAAATCGTATGGGAAAGTGTTTCAGGTCCCTCATAATATGCTGAAAGTTGTTTTTCTTGTTCCTCCGTTCTTACGATGACAACTGCCTTATTTACACCTTCAATCGTCATTAACGTTTTTTCAATCTCACTCAACTCAATTCTAAAACCACGAATTTTTACTTGTTTATCTTTTCTTCCGATATAGTCTAAATTACCGTCAGGTCGTAATCGAACCAAATCGCCACTTTTATACAAAATCCCTTCATTAAATGGATTATTAATAAATTTTTCAGTTGTTTGTTCTTTTTGATGCAAATACCCTTTTGCTAATCCATCACCCGCTATATGTAATTCTCCTGGAACACCGAAACCACATAGTTGATTGTTTTGCATTACGTATACTTGCGTTCGATTAATTGGTCGTCCAATTGGTATTGATGATTCATATATTTCACTGATAGGAAATGTCGTTGTAAAGGTTGTGTTTTCTGTTGGTCCGTATCCATTAATTATTTGAGGATGTCTATCACGTTGATTTAATAGGTTTACCCATTTAGGATTTAATGCCTCACCACCTATTAATAAATAAGACAATGATTCTAATGCCTCAATTTTTTCACTCACAATTTGATTGAATAATGAAGAAGTGAGCCACATTGTGTTTACCTCATATTTCCTAATCGCATGTTGTAATTCATCCAGATTCAAAAGTTCCGCTTTAGTAGTAATAACTAGTGTCCCACCGTTTAGTAACGATCCAAAAATTTCAAATGTAGCTGCATCGAAAGCAATTGTACCTGAAAGTAAAATCACTGTGTCACTATTTAAAGATACATAATTAGGCTTAATAACCAACCGATCAATACTTCTGTGACGTATTAAAGTGCCTTTAGGTTTACCAGTAGTACCTGATGTATAAACGATGTTGGCTATGTCATCCAAATGATTAATATGGCTTGGATTTGACTGATTTTCATGATGTATTTCATTAATATATTTTACTGGTATGTCATGCTTGTATGATACGCCGTGCAATAATATGATTTTTGGATTAGCATCATCAACAATATAATCAATACGGGATTGGGGGGCTTCTGGGTCAATGGCAACATATGCTGCACCTGCTTTAATAGTTCCTAAAATTGCTATAATCATCTCAATACCACGTTCTGCCAAAATACATACACAACTATCAGATTGTATATTCGCATTTTGTAAATAATGTGCAACTTCATTCACTTTTTTATTTAACATATCATAAGTTAATACTGTATCTTTAAATATCAATGCAGCTTTATCTTTATGCTTTTCAACTGTTTTTTCAAATCTTTCAGATAAAACTAGGGGTAATATCTCAGTATCTGTTTGATTCATCTCTTGGATGCTTAATTTCGCTGATGGGTCTAACAATAAATTAAGATTACTAATGCTTTGTTCTATATCATTGCTAATCTGTTGGTAGATAGATTGTGTTAAGTTAAAGTATGTCTGTATGGTTAATGTGTCAAAATTGTTTTCGTTATATACCATATCAACACTGTTTTGATTTATATAAAATGCTATATTATGTTCTGTGTCATTACGATAGATGCTTTGAATTTCACAAAGTTCTCCGCCAATTTCTATCGCTTCTAAAATACCACTATTATAAATAACTGTTTCAAATTGTGTCATATCGACTGACATACTATTTTCTAATATTGATGATTTATTTTCTGACATACATTGAAGCATGACTTCACATTCATCAACGATAGATTTAATTGATATATCTGGTTCAACTTTAAGGTTCAATACATTTAGGTTCATATCGGGATATACATAAGGTGAGCATTCATTTTTTATGTCGCATTTTTGCAATAATCCTAATGTAATATCATGATTAAGACTCAAAAAATAATTCGCTAAATAAATACTTGAAATAAGTTTACTGCGCGATAGATTTCTCATCTTCATTCGCTTAGAAGCTATTTCATTCGCATGGCTATAAAATCTAATCGGCATATATCGATAATGTGCTTGCATTGTCTCTTTAACTCGCCAATAAGAGCCTATGGCCAAGTCAGTCGTCCTATGATTTTCAATTTTATTATTTAATAAATACGATAATTTAAGTGGAGATACCTTTAAACTTATTTCTGAGGAAATGTTCGAATAGATATAAGATAACTGCTTAAAAAGTTTATTGATATGTGCCTCATCCATGATTAAATAACTAAAATTTAACAGCAAAAGGTTAAAGTCATTACAATCAAATATTTTAAAAGTAAATTGAGGTTCATTTGCATTCAATCCCTCACTTAAGTGGTTTTCTATATATTTTTTGATATTAAAGTTTTCCGCGTTGTAATCGATCGGTACTAGTTCAATGTAAGGGAAGAAATTTGACTCGTATAATAATGGTTGTCCGTCTTTTATTTCATATAACGTGCGTAACATCGGTTGCTGTTGAACTAATTCATTTAATGCCAACATTAATTTTTTTACTTCAATGTTTTTTGAACATGTCACAGTGAATGTCATATGTTTCTTATAATTTGAATTATCTTGGTATTGCTGGTAACGATATTGCTGTAGTGTTAACATATTTTTAAATTTTTCCATATAAATGCCTCCTGATACAAATTAATAAGTTAGCCACACTTAGTTAATTATTGTCTTCTGCTCATTGTCGATAACATCATAAATCAAAGAATGGACAGGAAATGGCAAATAATTGAACTACTTATTTTCTATACTATTTTTATTTATCAATTATAGTACTTTTTTAATTTCGTTCAATAATATATAGTACAATTTATTAAAGTTTACAAAAAGTTAACAAATTATTTCTGATTATTTATGTAATATTTATAATGAATCTAAAGTTTAAAGATTTATTTTCTAATATCAAAAGTTATTTTCAAAACAAAACACGCATTCAAAAGAAATAATCTAATGAATGCGTGTTTGAATTTGATAAACACTATTGCTGTGCCATATGAATCGTTTGTTTAATATATTCATGGGCTACATTAAGTTGTTCTTGTTCTTCTTTATCTAACGTTATTGCAAATCTTTGCACAATACCATTTTTGTCTATTAACGTTGGCAAACTATAGGCACCATCTTCTAAACCATATTCGGTGCTCAGTGAAGTTAACGGGGTTATTGTTCTCTGATTAAGTGCAATGGATTGTATCAAATATGACGTCACTCTTGATATGGCTGCATTGGTCCAGCCTTTTTGATGAAAGACGTCCATCGATACTTCATTAATAATAGAAGTGATGTGCGCCTTATCAATCGCTGGGCTATGATTTAACGCTTCAAACTCTGATAATTCCATACCATGAATGCGCACTTTACTCCACACAGGAATGGCATGCGCTCCATGCTCTCCAATTACAAAAGCTTCAACATTTTTAGGATCAATTTGATAATGATCAGCTATTATCGTTTTAAATCTTGAAGTTTCTAAAGCTGTTCCCGTACCAATAATCTTATGCGTTGGATAATCTATTTGATTTGCAAAGTAAACCATAGAATCTACAGGATTAGATATAAGCAACACAATGGCATCTTGTGTCACTTGCGCTATCTGAGACATAATACCTTTGATAATAGTGTAGTTTCCTTGTGCTAATAATGTGCGGTCACCATTATTTTTATCGGTTGGTTCACTCGCAGCGATAACGATAAAGTCTGCATCTTTCAAATCTTGGTAGTCACCACTGTGAATGTTGATGTGTGCCGTATTAATTAATCCTTGTGAATGATTATGGTCAAGCGCTTCACCACTTGCCACATCGCCTCTATCATCAATTAAAACAATCTCTGAAAATAAATTGAGTTGCTGTATATCCGTAAGTACTTGCGTACCCACTCTTCCTAAACCAATAATACCTAGCTTAGACATCCTCGAATCACCTTACCTTTCATCCTATATTTTACATGATATTTTACTTTTCATAAGGTATAACGTCTTGTCCATATTTATCAGTTATAAATTTCTTCATATCTTTAGATTGTAAAACTTTCATAAGTTCTTTGAATTTTTTATCGTCTTTATGTCCTTCTTGTACGGCAACAATATTCGCAAATGGTGATGATTTTCCTTCTATAGCAATTGCGTCTTTGTGCGGTGTTAGACCATTATCTATTGCATAATTAGAATTCATGATCACTGCTGCGCCTTCTTTACTGTTGTAAGTTTTAGGTAAGAATTCAGCACCTTGTTTATTATTAAATTTTAAATCTTTTTTGTTTTCTACAATGTCATCAAATTTGGCATCTTCAATACTAACGCCCTTTTTAATTTTAATTAATCCTTTATCAACAAAGAATGATAAGAAACGACCTTCTTCAGCAGGATTATTTGATACATAAATGGTAGAACCTTTAGGAATATCCTTAATATCTTTATATTTCTTACTATAAACGCCCATCGGTGTCGTAAATACTTTACCAACCTCTTCTATTTTATAGTTATGGTCGTCCTTTTCTGCTTTAAGATAAGGTGTATGTTGGAAAAAGTTCGCATCAACGTCAGCTTTATCTAATAATTTATTAGGTACTTTATAATCATTCACTGTTTTTATTTCTAAATCATAGCCTTTCTTTTTCATTTCTTTTTTGGCATGTTCTAGTACTTCACCATGGGGTGCGGGAGAAGCAGCAATCGTAATTTCCTTATCTTCTTTTTCACCATTCGATTTACCACATGCTGCTAATATAATCGTTAACACTAACAATGATCCTAAAATAAACCATTTCCTCATAATACTTTCACTCCTTAATCATTTTTTCAACGTCTAAATATGTAAAAAAACTTCCCCTTAATAAATTAAGAGAAAGTTTACACCTTCTCTCATCTCCAAAAGTTAAATAACTTTTTGTGAATTAGCACCATTTCGAAAAACGACGGTTGCTGGGTTTCATCGGGCACATCCCTCCACCACTCTTGATAAGAGTCAATCCTATGTATGTTTAGTGATTTAATCCTAGCATTACGCTCAAGATTAGTCAATGTGTTTTTAGAAAATTCTAAATAATCACATGTTAAAACCTACCTGTCGCTTAATAATAAAGACAGATAGGTTAAGTTTAAATTATGTAAATTACATGATCACCATAAAAATGTATGCCACCAAATTATTCAAAGTGTGTAACGCAATGGCTACAGCTAAACTGCGATTCGACTTTAAATATACATATACAATACCGACAGCTATAACAAGGTACATCACAATTTCTAATGGAGATTTAGCTTCTGTTACATGTAATGAAGCAAACACAATGATTGAAATAACAGACATCACATAAAAATTAAGTTTCTTTCCTAACTCTCCAATTATCAAATGTCTAAATAAAAATTCTTCTGTCATAGGCGCAATTATTACAATTGAGAAAAAAGCTAATATCGTTGATACAGGTGTAGCAAACATACCTTCAACGATTTTATCATTTTGTGTTTCTTTAAACTTCCATTGTTCTGGTGCAAACGCATCAACGAAATATGGATAAATTTCTTTAAATACTAACATAGCAATAAATGTAATGGTTATGAGTTTCCAATGTTGCTTAATATTTTGTAAACCTTGTATCCATGATGTTTTAAATGAATGTCTATGAAATAATATCCATAACCCTACTATAATGATAAAACTGATAATCTCCATTACTAATGATGACGTGCCTGTAATGTTCACATTAAAGCTAGATGTGCCTTTTTCCTGTGTTTCATTCATTGCTATCATAATGGTTAATATGACGATGGATAAACAAAAATTACCTATCCAATAAATAAATGGTAATAGAAAATCTCTCCCTTGCAGATCTTTCCACTGATACTTATGTTTATTTTTAAACGACATTGGTATCCCCCTCTATGATTATCATTAGTGAACACTTATTATATTGCACAAATTATATCTGTTTAAAACATATATTTAAAAATTAAATGTATTGTCCCAATGGTTAATTAATTAGTTTGAAAATCATTTTCATATGCGTATATGTTTCTCAAATGTGGTATATATATCAATAAGTAAATCAAATATACATAGCGTATAAGGAGTTGTATTTAATGCGTATATTAGTATTAGGTGCTGGTGGCATCGGAGGTTATTTTGGTGGCAGATTAGCTGAAAGTGGACAGAACGTCACATTTTTAGTAAGACCAAAACGTAAGTCGTATTTAGAAAGAAATGGTTTAGCCATACACAGCGAGCGTGGAGATTACCATTTTAATCCTCAACTTATTACAAAAGATGATCGTGTAGCACCTTTCGATGTGATTTTACTTTCTTCTAAATCTTATCATTTGGACCAAGCCATCGAAGATTTAAAACCATTCGTTGATGGACATACTGCAATTATCCCATTATTAAACGGCGTGGCACATGTACCACAATTGCAGACTGCCTTTGGTAAAGATAAGGTTATGGGCGGTTATTGTGTGATTGAAACAACGTTAGATAGTATGGGAGAAATTATTCAGACCAGTCCTTTTGATAAACTCTTTTTTGGTGAACTAGATGGAAGTGAAAGCGAACGTGCGCAAAAAATAGCACAAGCATTTTCTGAAACAAAGGCAGAGTTTAAATTAAGTTCAAATATCGAGCAAGGCATGTGGCATAAATATTTAATGATTACTGTGTTATCCAGTATCACCACATTAATGCATGCACCAATTGGACCAATTCGAGACAGTGAAGGTGGCATTAACTTTGTCCGCAATTTATATAATGAAGCCGCTTCAATCATGCATGCACATCAAGCGCCACTTTCAGACGATATTGTGGCACAATATATGAACGCATTCGATCAATTATCATACCATTTCAAGACTTCCATGCAACGCGATATGGAAAAAGGTTTAAATATTGAAACGGATCATTTACAAGGTTATTTATTAAACTTAGCTGAGAAGTATCATATCGATGCACCATTACTGAGATGCGTATATCAAAATCATAAAGTGTATAAAGAAATGCTTAAATAAGTCTCATGCATTTTCATATACAAACAAAAAGCATTTTCCTTAATAGTTAAAGGAAAATGCTTTTTATGCTTATATCGATACTTATCGTTGAACTCCATTGATTGCATCTATCAAGGCATATCTAAACGCATTTTTTTCTAATGTAGCTACCGCTTTTATCGTACTACCACCAGGAGAGGTTACATCATCCTTTAACTTTGCAGGATGAACACCCTGTTGTGCTAATTGTGCAGCGCCCATAATCATTTCTGTAATGACTTCATAAGACATCGCTCTACTCATACCATTTAATACAGCGCCATCCGACAAAGCTTCAATAAAAATATCTACGATTGCAGGACCACACCCAGACATCGTACTGAAAATACTTAGTTCACTTTCCTTTACTTTAATGACTTTTCCCATCGGCTGAAATAATGCTTTGATCATTGCTTCATCTACATATGAATTGCTGTGATAGCCAATCATGCCTTGATTAATTTCTACGACTGTATTAGGTAGTAAACTAACAATAGGTTGCGTTTCAGATAATACATCCTCCATTTCCTTGATTGAAATAGCTGGCACAACCGATACTAATAATGTACTTGAATTGATAACCTTTTTTAATTGCTTAATGACATCCAATGCCGCATCTTCATTTACCATTAAGATAATGACTTCCATTTCCGATAAATCATCGTAATGATTCACGAGTTGTGCTTTGACTTTTTCAGCTAGTAATTCTGCTTTGTTACTTGTTCCAGACTTTATAAAAAAATCTTTCATACTCATATGTCCAGCCTTTTCAAATCCTTTAACCATTGCTGTCCCCATATTACCCGCACCGATAACGCCTATTTTCATATTCATCCGCTCCGTTCAAATTTTTAAAATCCTTGCTTCCGTCGTAGCCTTAATTTTTTAAATGACAATTCGCTAAAACATGTGGATATAATTAGAATAATACCTCCAATTATTTGTAGGACTGTAAATTGTTCACGCAATATTAAACCTGATATAAATATTGCGACTAAAGGGTCAATGTAGCTTAACAAGGCGATTTTTTGACCATTTAACTTTTCCATACCTGAAAAAAACAACCAAAAACCGATACCTGTATTTAATATACCTAATAATAAAACAAACGGTATGGCAGACCATTGTCCAGCAATATCAAACCCTCCTACCATGAATACAAAAGGGAGTAGTAACAGTGACGTTATTCCTAATTGGAAAATAGTTAAATCCACGCGACTACCGTGTCTAATAAATTTGTTTGTTAACATCAAACAAGCGTAGCAACCACCAGCTAACATACTCATTAAAATACCAATCACATCATTTGCTCCCGGCTGTAAGAAACCATTACTTAATATCAATATCAATCCTATGAGCGATGCAATGATACATATCATACTTTTTGTACTTAAAGCTTCCTTCAAAATGAATGGAGATAATATTAATACAATGATTGGACCGAAATAATATCCTAAAGTCGCATTTGCGATACTCGTATATTGATAAGATTGAAATAGAAAAACCCAGTTACCACCTAATGCGACACTTGAAATCAATATAAGTCTTTTAAATTTCATTAAAAAAGAAAAATCCAATCTTTTTTTACCTATAAAATAAATCATTAACAAAAAAGAACAGCCAATCAAACTACTTAACATCGCAATTTCAATAGAATCTATATTAATTTGTTTAATGATCAATCCAATTGTGCCAAAAATTACCATAGAGGCTACAAACTGTATTAAACCTTTCATAATCTGTGCTCACGTATGTATGTTGTAATAACTACCATAAAAATACCTCCTAATAAACTTTATATTATCAATGATTTGTATCTTACAGAATAATCGAATAGTATGAATAGTATTAACTGCTAGTTTAAAGGAGGATATATATGGAGATCGATTATATTGAAGATTTTCTTGAAGTAGTAGCATCTAAAAGTTATAACAAAGCTGCGATCAAGCAAAATATCAGTACGCCCGGTATCAAAAAAAGAATTACACAAATAGAAGCCTACTTCGGATATAAATTATTTAATGCGACGCATCAAGGCGTGCATTTAACTAGTGATGGCATCAAACTATACGAGCGATTAAAGTCTATAAAGCAGCAAATTGATGATTTAAAAAATACAGAGAAGTCTTTATTGAAAGTTGGTATTATTTCTAATTTCCCATTAGACAGACTATCTGAAATGAATAAACAAACTGAACGCATTAGATTAATACCCGCCAATAGTACAACTTCATTACTGAATCAATTGCAACAAGATGAACTCGACTTAGTGATAGGTGAACAAACTGAACTTCAAGAAGGTATCTGTTATGAATATTGGTTTGATGAACCTTTTGAACTAGTATTTTCAAAAAATCATTCCTTAAATCAGGCAGAAACAATCAGTTTAAATGATTTGAATCAACAACATTTTTATCTATTAGAACCCCCAGGTGACACATTTGATTTCAAAAAAAATCAAATCGACCCAAAACAATTGGATTTGTCATATGTGAAAGACAGAGAATCTATCATGAATTTCATTGCAACAAGTGATAGTGTAGCTATTTGTCCACAATCATATATTAAAAAAGTTAATAGTGATATTTACACACACATAAAATTACCTAACGCATCACGCACCATTGGTATCTATGCCAAAAAACAACAGCATATTAATCAATTTTTTAATATCCTTCAAAATTTCAACTAAAAATTAATGTAAGCGTTTCATTTTTAGGGTATAACATGATATTAGCCTTAAAATTGGAGGAATCAATCATGACACCCAAACATAATTTTGATAAAGCAACTGAACTGACAATACAATCCTCAGGTGTTTATAGTGGTCAAACATCTGAATCATACGCTAATATGGTGGGTCCTTTTGGTGGTATCATTGCATCTACCTTATTACGTGCAGTATTAGATCACGATGAAAGATTAGGCGATCCTATTGCCTTAACCATTAATTATGCTGCGCCAGTAGCAAATGGTGACTTTAAAATCATTGCCAAACCAAGTAGAACCAATCGCTCAACGCAACATTGGTATATTGAACTTACACAAAATGAACAGACCGTAATCACTGGTACTGCAGTTACAGCAAACAGACGTGATACTTGGTCGTCTACAGAGTTAATTTTCCCAGACGTTCCAAGCCCAGATCAAATTAAACCAACACCTTTAGATAGTGCACCGCCATGGGCACAGAATTACGAAATTAGAATGATTAAAGGTGCACCGCTTGCATTAGCACCTACAGATCATCCCGATTCAATTACTTTACAATGGATACGAGATAATCCAAACAGAGCGTTAGATTTTTCATCCTTAGCTGCTATTTGCGATGCTTTTTTCCCGAGAATTTATGTACGTCGCAAAGAACTCGTCCCAATTGGCACTATCAGCATGACAATTTATTTTCATGCTGATGAAGCAACACTAGTGGCCAATGGAAACCGTTCAGTACTCGGTCATACACGCGCACTTAAATTCTTTAATGGCTATTTCGATCAAACTGGGGAAATATGGAGTCAAGACCAGCATTTATTAGCAACGACAAGCCAAATTGTTTATTATAAAGCTTAATCATTTAGAGGTGAAGTAACTATATGAAACCTATGGAGGAAGTGAAAGTATCCACTTTATATTTCGTAGATGATGGAACCGTGCCTAATCATCCATCCTTACCTGTTTTGATTTATCACCGTGTATTTGATTCACACGAACATTTTGAAAAAACCATTACCTCTAATCAATGGGGCAATACTTGGACTGGTGGTGTATTTTCGTATCATCATTACCACAGTAACGCGCATGAAACACTCTTAGTGATCAGAGGAGATGCCGATTTGCTTATAGGTGGGCGTAATGGTTCAACAATTAACGTTACCTTTGGCGATGTGCTGATATTACCGGCTGGTACTGGGCACAAATTATTAAATGCCAGTCATGACTTTACCGTAATAGGTGCATATCCACACGGACAGTCATTTGACATATGTACTGGAGATAAAAATCATAGAATACAGGAAATAATGAACATTAAAAATGTCCCCTTACCCGAAACAGATCCAATATGGGGTGAACAAGGTCCCTTACAATTGCATTGGCATTAAATGCATACAAAATAAGCGCCCGAAGCATCTTTTTATGCCTCGAGCGCTTACTTTATTTTATTTCAAAAACTTATAAATTTATATATTGTGACTTACTGCTCTTTTGCTTCTTTATCATTTGTTCTTTTTTGTAAAATAATTGCTAATGCTGCTACTATGATAACTAAGATGATGATACCAATTAAACCAAGGAACTTCGCAACATTACCAAAAACGATTCCTACCACTAAGAAATCAGTGTCTGAGAATGTCGTTGCCGCACCACCTAATTCTCCTAAAAATGGTAAGAATAACAATGGTAAGAACGTGATTAATATACCATTCAATGCAGAGCCAGCTACAGCACCTTTGATGCCGCCTCTGGCATTACCAAAGACGCCCGCAGTAGCACCAAGGAAGAAGTGCGCCACTACACCAGGAAGTATGACTACGCCACCCAATAAGAACAAGACAAACATGCCAATGACGCCTACAATAAAGCTGACAAAAAATCCAATCAGTACAGCATTTTGTGCATAAGGGAAGACAATCGGACAGTCTAAAGCTGGTTTCGTATTTGGAACGAGCTTTTCTGAAATACCTTTAAATGCTGGAACAATTTCAGCTAAAATTAAACGTACTCCTGTCAAAATAATAAATACACCCGCAGCGAACGTAACACCTTGTATAAGAGAAAACACAATAAAGTTTTGACCATTACTAATTTCACTATGTACATAATGTGGTCCTGCAAAAAGTGCAGCTACAAAATATAATAATGTCATCGTTAACGAAATACTAATCGTACTTTCTCTTAAAAAACTCAACCCTTTTGGGAAATTGATATCTTCTGTTGATTTTGATTTACCTTTAAATAGCTTTCCTACTTCACCTGCTGCCCAATAACTAATTGTCCCAAAATGACCTAAAGCAACTTGGTTATTACCTGTTATTTTTTTCATTGTTGGGTGAGCTAATGCAGGCAGTATCGCCATAATCAATCCTAAAATAATTGCACCGATAACTACGGTTAGTGTGCCTGTAATATGACCTACTGATAATAATATGGCTAAAAAGGCTGCCATATAAAACGTATGATGACCTGTTAAAAATATATACTTCAAATTTGTAATACGCGCTATGATGATATTAACGATCATGCCAAATACCATAATTAATGCTGCTGTCGTACCATACTGTTCTAACGCTATTGAAATAATCGCTTCATTATTGGGTACAACACCTTGCACGCCAAATGCATGTTGAAATATCTTTCCAAATGGTTCAAGTGATTGTGTTACTACATTTGCCCCAGCACTCAATACTAGAAATCCAAGTATGGTTTTAATCGTACCCGAAGTGATATCGGTTGCTGATTTCTTCTGCATGATTAACCCAATAAATGCAATTAAAGCAACAAGTATTGCAGGTTGGCTTAAAATATCAACGATAAAGTCTAAAATCGGTTTCATTTTACTACCTCCTTAGGCGTTATTTATAAAAGCTTCAGCTCACTTAATTTTTCACTTAATTTAGTTTGAAGTTCTTCTTTATCTAAAATATTGTCTAATACAATCACGTCACCTAAATTTTTAGTATTTTCTTCTAAATCTCTTCCGCAAATAAACAAGTCTGCCATATCAGGACTTGCACTCATTACATCGCTATGTTCAACTTTTATATCAGATGGTGCATTCAAATTTTTCAAAGCTTCCTGTGCATTCATTTCTACCATAAAGCTACTACCTAATCCGTGACCACATACAACTAATATTTTCATTTTCATCATTCTCCTTTAAATATATTTAATATGTCCTTAACTTCTTGTGCGTTTAATAATTGATTTACCACTGCTTGGTCCCCTAATGTTGTTGCTAAATTTCTCAAGATATCAAGATGACCTTCATTGTCTACTGCACTGAGTACAAATATAAGTGAAGCATAGTGACCTTCTTCTGAAAAATTAATATGTTGATTTAATTTCAGTAAACTGAGCCCTACCTTATTCACCTCATCATTTGGCCTTGCATGTGCAATTGCGATTTCTGGTGCAATAACAATATACGGACCTAATTGCTTAACACTGTCAATCATCGCTGTGATATAACTTTGTTCAAAGTAATCTTGGGTTAATAAGGGTTGTGCAGCTACAGTAATCCCTTGTTCCCAATTATCCACCCGTTCCTTTATTTGAACTTTATCAGCTGACAGAATTTCCAAACTCATTTATAAGCACCTCCTTAATCTTGGCTTACCTTGTGGATAGATTTCATGATTTCCTGTGCATTGCCAGAAAGCAGAATTGTTCGATATGCTTCATCCATAATTAACTCGCTAAACTGTCGTAACGCATTTAAATGTATTTGAGGATGTTCTGTTGCTAAAGTAATAATGATATAGACAGGATCATACGTATCATGTGAGAAATGAATACCTTCTTGATAATGTATCAGGCTAAAGCCCAACGATTGTTTAACGTGTTCATGTTGTGCGTGAATCAATGCAATATGAGGGCTTACAACCATATAAGGTCCAAACTTATCTAACTGATTAATAATATCTGTCGCATAAGCTGCTTCCACAACACCATCTTCGACAAGCAGTTCAACACTTTGCTTGATTGCTTCATCCCTATTTCGCGATGCTTGCTGCGTAATCACTCTAGATTGTGGCAACACTTGTTCTAATGTTGGACCTAATCCACGCAACTTGGTCACATAATTTTCTCTGGATTGATTGATTATTTGATTTAACTGCTCCCGATCATTTTTATCTAAAAATGGAGAAACCTGAATAACTGGCACAACAGTCTCCCTAAAGGGCACAGTAGAAATAATATAATCGACACCTTCATGCTTTAATATCGTTTCATCCACTTCATAAATTGAATATGCATCCATGATTTCTAACTCTGGGTAAATGTGTTTTATTTTACTCTTTAATAATTGAGACGTGCCAATACCGGATCCACAGAGTAATACGACCTTAATTTTGTTTGTTTTGATCGTTGATATTCTTTCAATTGCAGATGCAAAATGTAATATCATATAGGTCAATTCGTCATGATTAAAGACAATATTGTAATGTTCTTCAATGAGCCCAATATGTTTTTGAATTTCATCTATCAATTGAGGATATTGGCTTATAATTTGATCTTTCAATGGATTTTCATGTGTCATATCAAATTTCAATCTATGAATGGCTGGTCTCAAATGTACAATTAAGCCATTACGTAATTTAATATCCGTCATCAAATCAAGTCCTAAGGCACCGCTCATACGTTCAATCAATTGCTCAGTCAGAACTTCCAGTGTATCCATATCTTCATTTAATTGATTCATTTCTGAAGTTTTAGCGCCTAGTAAATGTAGTGTTATAAAAGCTGCTTCACTCTTTGGAAAATGAATCTGAAAATCGTCTTCCAGTCTATCTTGAATTTGTAACGCAATCTGAAATTGCTCTGTCTCTTTCAATTTCATAAATGCATCATTTGGAATTTTAAAAACAAAGTCTTCATTCACTCGATGAATCGCTATTAAAATATGATAAATCAAACCATCTATGGCACTTTGTACTAATTGATAATTTGTATTTCTCAATACCGTTGTAACACTTAAAAGTATGCGCTCTAATTCATGATTCGAAAACAAATCATGTCCTATCTCGTGCGTATACATTTTAAAATATGCCCGCACCATTTCGGCATACGCTTTACGATAAGCATTTTCTGGTCCTTGAATGACAAATCCCTTATTTTTCTTATATTCAAGCAATAATTCATGTTGCGCTAACCAACTTTGAACGCTTTTCAAATCTTCTACAATTGTGCGTCTTGAAACAGATACCATGGTCGCAAGCACTTGTGACGATATCGGTGTATTGGCTTCGAGTAATTTTAATGTGATATACAATAAACGTTCTTCCTTAGCGTAATGTATTGTCTGTGTTGTATGCATCGGTGCTAAACACTTTAACTGCTCTGGATTTGTGGTTATCTTAACCCCCGCTTGTTTATTTCGTTGAATATTTAAGCCTAAGTTACTTGCCATATCTTCAAGATACTCAAGATCATATTGTATTGTTCTTTCTGTAACATTAAAGTGCGTTGCTAAATGATGAATTTGCACAAAAGTTTCACATTCAAGTATGAACGTTAAAATATGATACTGTCGCTTGCTTAACATATTAGCAACCTCCTTACCTCTTTATTGTAAACGCTTTCTAATGATGGTAGATGTGTAATCTCTTTCGTCTTTAAATCCGAAAAGTTGCACATCAAATAAAAACTCATTATATTTTTAAATTATAAAGTTCAAAGCGCATTTATCATATTGTTTTATAAAAAAATAAAATAAAAAAGCCCGGACATCAATTAATGTCTCGGACTCATCTGCTATAAGCAATTACGTATACTATTGTAAATACATCTCTATCATTTTAATCTTGTATTACTAAAAACTGATTAATTAGGGAGTGGGACAGAAATCAAATTTTCTAAAATTGATTACGTAGTCCCACCCCGGCAAGGATGACTAGGATTGAAAAAAGCTTGATATAAGCGCATTTTCAATTCAGTCATCTACTGCCTAAATGATAAAGCGTCTGAGATATCTATTTTTGTCCCAGACTCATATGACAAGATAATCATTTTATTATGACCGTCCCGTTGAATCTTTATTCTAACGTTAAACTTCACGAATCATATTTAAAAATCTTTGTAATTCAACACTTTGTGGATGATTGAAGATTTGTTCTGGAGGTCCAGATTCGCCAATTACACCATCGTGAATAAATACAATCTTGTTAGACACTTCTTTAGCGAATCGCATTTCATGGGTCACGATAATCATCGTCATACCCTCATTAGCTAAATCCTTGATAACACGAAGTACATCATTGACGAGTTCTGGATCTAACGCAGATGTAGGTTCATCAAACAACATGACTTCTGGATTCATGGCTAAAGCTCTAGCAATCGCTACACGTTGCTGTTGTCCACCTGATAAAGCATTTGGTCTTTGGTCTTTTACAGCAGTTAAATCTACTTTTTCCAATAAAGCCAAAGCCTGTTGTTTAGCCTCATCTTTTTTCGTTTTTTTAACAGTAATGAGACCTTCCATTACATTTTCTAATGCTGTTTTATGTGGGAATAAATTATAATTTTGAAAGACCATCCCTGATTGTTTACGGACTTTTATCTGTGATTTCTTATCGGTATTACTGTAAGTTTCTCCGTTGACATAAACAGCACCTTCTGTGGGTAATTCTAAAGCATTAATCATTCGCAATAGAGTGGTCTTACCTGAACCTGAACGACCAATAAATGTCACCACTTCTCCTTGATTAACATTTAAATCAATCCCTTTGATCACTTCTTTATCATCAAATGATTTTTTTATATTTTTCAATTCAATCATGAGCGATACCCTCTTTCAAGATAAGATTCATAGAAGTTTTGAGCGATTGAAATGATAAAACAAACTACCCAATACATCAGTGCTACGAGTAGATAAATTGTTAAATACTCATATGTCGTTGAAGCAACTTCTTGTGCTTTTCTAAACATTTCAGCTACTAATATAAATCCTAATAGTGATGTATCTTTAATTAAACTTAAAAATGTATTACCTAATGCGGGTACAGAGACTCTAATCGCTTGCGGTAAGATAATACGTTGAATCGTTTGTCGATAATTCATACCAATCGAGTAAGCCGCTTCTGTCTGCCCCTTAGGTATAGACATAATGCCTCCACGAATAATTTCAGAAGCATACGCGCCAACATTCAATGATAAACCAATAATAGCTGCGATGACTGGTGCCAACGTCCATTGATTTTCAGAGTTATTTGTCAATAGTCTGCCGAGTTCAGGGATACCGTAAAAGATAATGAATAATTGTACAATCATCGGCGTACCTCTAATGATTGAAATATAAAAACGTGCAATCCCTCTTAAAATACGGCTTGTTGATATACGCATTAACGCTGTTAGTAACGCAATAACTAAACCTAATACGAAAGTTACTAAGGTAATCGGTATAGAAAATTTTACTAATCCTTCAAGCATCGGTGCAAATGCTTGGCCAGCTGCGTCTAATGCATGTTGCTGTTCAGTATTAAGATTTAGAAACATCTTCGCCGAACCATTTTTTACTTATTTTTGCTAATTCACCATTATCTTTTAATTTGTTCATTGCTTTATTTACTTTTTTAATTGTTGCATCGTCTTCTCTTTTACTAAATGTTAATGCTGATTGACTCTTCTCAGCGTTACCTTCAATAATTTTCACATCTGCATTAGGTTTTTGTTTTTTATAATCTAAGTATGAAATATTGTCATTAAACGTACCTTCAACTCTATTAGATTGTAATAAATCCATAGCCTGATTGAAGCCATCTACTTTCGTTAATTCTGCACCTTTAGATTTCGCTAACTTACCATAATTTGAAGTAAACGTTTGTGCCAATTTCTTACCTTTAACATCATCAAATGATTTAATATCTTTGTTATCTTTGTTAACCACTAATACTGCTTCTGAATACGTATAAGGTTCTGAGAATTTATATTTTTCTTTACGTTCATCATTAATCCCTACTTGGTTCGCTATGACATTAAATCTACCAGAGTCTAATCCGGCAAACATAGAATCCCATTGTGTTTCTTTAAATTTAACTTTGTAATCCATTTCTTTTGCTACTGCTTTCATCACATCAATATCATATCCTGTAAGTTTATCTTTTTTATCATGATATGAAAAAGGTGCATAAGTGCCTTCAGTACCTACAACGAATGTTTTATCTTCACTAGCTGTTTTCGTTTTTTGCTCACTGTCTTTTTTGTCAGAAGTGCCACAAGCTGCTAGTCCCACAACTAAAAGTAATGTCAGTATACCTAATAATATTTTTTTCATTTCGCGCCCTCTATTCTTATTATTCTTATCGGAATAAAAACATTCTATGCCTAACCCCTCATTAAGTCAATAACTTTTTTATCCAAATATCAATTTATTGTTTAATTACAATTAATTAACATATAACTCAATTAAGTTGATTACCGTTTTTTACGTTTCTTTTACAATTAATGAAGAAAAAAAGTACATCTTCAAATCTTTTGAAAATGTACTTTGTCAATAACTCATAAATATATTTATGGTTTCGAATCTATTTTTTTATATAAATCAATCATTTCTACGGCCATATCTTTGAACGTAATTGCTGTCATTAAATGATCTTGACTGTGAATGGTTAGCAATGACATTTTTATTTCATCACCTTGCGCTTCTTTAGTTAGCATATTCGTTTGAATATGATGTGCATCTAACAACGCATTTTCTGCAAGTTTTAATTTCGTTTCAGCTTCTTCAAATGCCTCTTTTTTCGCAGCATAAATGGCTTCCATTGCATGACTTTTCGCATCCCCACTGTATGCAATGAGTGACATGGCAAACTCCAAGCTTTTTTCTTCTTCTGACATTGAATCACCTCTACTTCGTCATCAATTGCTCAGCTGTATTTAATACATTTTCTCCATTCATCGTGCCATAATCTCTCATTTCAATCACCGATACAGGTATATCTTTCTCCGCGCACTTTTTAGTATATTCATCTTTTTTAAAGCGCACTTGTGGTCCCAATAACAATACATCTATGTGATCATTTTCAATCTTTTGATCTGCTTCTGAAGTGGAAACAGCAAAAATCTCTCTATCAAGCTGTTGTTTTTCAGCTTCTTTTTGCATTTTCTGTACTAACATACTTGTACTCATTCCCGCTGCACATACTAACATAATTGTTTTTTCTGCCATAAAAATGCCTCCTGATTAAAAGTGTCGTTTCACTATTTAACGTAGAATTGATCTCGCTATCATAGATACGGTATGTCTTTCTCCTCTAATGGCTTTGCTTAATTCAAAAATATTATTGACTGGTGCAAGTCCGCAGTATCCAGCATCACCGATATGTTGAATATCAACACCGCAAATTTTATTACGTATAGCAAAGTCTCTTATAGTGCTTGGATCCGCACTTTCTTGACTCGTCCCTATCGCAGACATGACTAAACCATCGCGACGATGTACTGCTTTAACAATGTCTTTCAACTGGGTCTCATCAAATCCTGGAACCGTGCCAATCGAGGGTACAAGAATAATATCTGCACCAGCATCTATAAATTGATTTACATACGCTTCGGTTATTACAGGCTCATCTACGCCAGCACTATGCATTTTTCCAGCTATAATAAGTCCTGTAAAATGTTTTCTTGTCTCTGAAATGGCGTCTATAATTTTATCATTCGTTACACCCGTGCCAGGATTACCTGTCATACATATAAAGTTAATGCCTAATTTTTCTAATGCCTTTACCGTTTTTGAACTTGCTTGACGGCCTTCGACAATATTTAATTTTTCTTCTGCCATCGTTGCAGTATCATCAACTGGTTCCAAATTGACACCAATCGGTCTACCAATCAGACGTCTCAATTCATCGATTACTTGCTTATCTTCACTGACATTAACAACTTTAGGTTCAAACGCATCTAAGCCATTTAATAAAATTAAATCTGCACCGAATGCACGTGCCAGTTCAGCATTTGTGATATCAGGAATGACCGGTGTACGTGAGACTACATTTTCGGATAATACAACACGACCATCACTCGCTTTAATACTTTGCTTTAATTCTGTAGCTGTCATTTGTACAATTTCAGATGCATTCGCACTTAATAATCTTTTTACCATGAGACAAATCTCCTTTATTTAGGTTTCTTATGTTTCATCCGCTTCTTTTTGCTCTAAATGTAAATTATATTTCTCCATCGTTCTGTAAAATGGATAATACAGTAAAATATCAACAACGATACAAACCATTTGTACTAAGGATCCACTAATATGGCCAGTAGCTAAGAATCCACTAATAATGGGTGGAATTGTCCAAGGCATAGCAGTACCATTCGTTAAATGAACAAGTCCACTTGCCATTGCAAAGTAAGTAATCGTCGCATTGATCATCGGTGCCAATATAAACGGCACAATTAACCTAACATTGAGTACGACTGGTAAACCAAATAAGGTCGGTTCATTAATATTAAATATACCTGGCATCAATGTCAGTGGTGCCATTGTTTTAGTAATTTTACTTGAACGTTTTTTAAAGGCTAATATTGCAATGACAATTACTAAGCCAATCGTTGAGCCGCCCCCACCCATAAATACAAAGTTATCTATAAAAGGTTGTGTAATGATATGCGGTAAATCGCCATGAGGATTGGCTTGATATGCAATTCGATTTTCATCTATATTTTTGAGCCAGATAGGCTGCATGACTGCATTGACTACATTAGCCCCATGAATACCTACAAACCAAAATGCACTATTTAGGCCTACCAATATAATCGTGCCTATTAAAGTACCTCCCATTAAACTTAAAGGCACACCTAACGTATTCACAATAAGGTCATGTATATTACCAAACGGCAAGTTATCTAAAGCTATATAGATAATTAGCCACAACAAAATAATGACAGCGCCAGGTATCAATGCACTAAAACTTTTTGCTACAGCAGGTGGAACTTGAGCGGGCATTTTAATCCGAATATTTCTATTGATAAACCATTGAAAGATTAGCCCAGAAAAAATACCTATAATTAAGGCTACGAAAAGTCCCTGGCTCCCCATATACATTTGAGGTATCGCTTCTTCCGGCGTTTTACCTCCAGTCATCACATTAGGTGTTACGACTAAAAATGCAGCCATTGAAATAATACCAGCTGAAACACCATCCGTATCATACTGTCGAGCGATACTATGTGCCACCCCAAAACTCGCAACCAAGCCCATTAAACCAAATGTACCATTAACTGCTTTCATTAAATAAGGTTGTATCCCCTGTGCTTCCAACCATTCAATCCAACCAGGAATTGCAATTCCACTAATGACTAAGAATAGTGATCCAATGATAATCAATGGCATTGCAACTATAATGCCATCCCTCAATGAAATTAAAATTTTATTCGATCCTAACTTCGACGCGACCGGCAACAAATACTTTTCCAATGTGTCATTAAATTTACTCACATGAACACCCCTAATCCATTGTCACTACTAAACGTGCCGCTTCCCCTCGTGCTAAGCGATCAAATCCTTCGTTAATCTGTTCTAATGGTAATGTATCAGTTAAAAGTTTATTTACTGGTAAACGTCCTTGATGATATAAGTTGATAAAACGTGGTATATCTCGATCAGGCACGCAGCTCCCCACATATGACCCTTTTATCGTACGTTCTTCAGCAGCGAGTGTTACTTGAGGAAATGAAAATTGATGTTTGGGATCTGGTAAACCCGTTGTCGTAGTTGTTCCACCGCGACGTGTAATTTGATATGCAACATCCATTGCAGGTACTACGCCTGCCGTTTCAAATGCATAATCGACGCCGCCTTGTGTATGTTGTTTAACATTTTCTACGACTTCTTTATCACCAGAATTAAATACAGCAGTTGCCCCTAGTGATTGAGCTAATTCAAATTTATCTTCATTAATGTCTAATGCGATAATTTCACTTGCACCTGCCAGGCGAGCCCCAAGAATAGCATTAAGGCCTATCCCGCCTAGTCCCACAACTGCCACAGTGCTCCCTGCATTAATGCGCGCTGTATTGATGACTGCACCAATACCCGTAATGACTGCACAACCAAAAATCGCTACCTTTTCAAATGAAATGTTTTTATCTACTTTGACTATGGAATTTGTAGATACCACTGCATAATCCGCAAAACCTGATACACCTAAATGATGATGTATCGTTTCATCATTATCAGATTGATAACGAAATCCACCTTCTAACATTTCTCCTTTTTCATTTGCAGCTGCCCCATTTTCACATAAAGCAGGTCTACCTTCACGACATGGTATGCAATGACCGCAACTTGGTATAAAGGTACATACGATATGGTCACCAACTTCAAATTCCGAAACATTTTCACCTACTTCAATAATTTCTCCAGCTGCTTCATGTCCTAATACCATTGGCATTGGACGTGGACGACTCCCATTGATTACAGATAAATCAGAGTGACACAAACCAACTGCCCCTATTTTTATAAGCACTTCATTTGCTTGAGGCCCTTGGAGTTCTAATGTTTCTATTGTTAAAGGTTGACTTTCTACATATGGAGCCTCTTTACCCATCTCATGCAATACTGCTGCTCTTGTTTTCATAGTATACACTCCTCATTCACCCTAATGTTTTAAAGCTATTTTGATAAAATAGTAATTATTCATAATAACCTTCCGTAGATTTTCTAAATCCTTCGAATTGCTCTCCATCATGTCCAAACCAAATTTGAGCATTCTTCTCTTTTGCCAACCTTTGAATTTTTTCAACTGATTTCGTCCATCCAATAGAATCATATAAAATACCTGGTGGTTTCAAAGTGTCTTCTATACTTTCCTTAGTATATATGGCATCTGATGCCAATATAATCGTACCTAGTTCAGCACTTTCAATCTCTAAACCTATGATGCCCCATGCATGACCACTACCATAATTTAAAATACGAACACCATCTACAAGTTTTAAATGATCTTCTTCTTTTTTAATTGTTCTCCATTTCAAATTATTTTTCACCCATGCATCAATATCAGCCCAAATATATGCACCTTCTTGTTGGTTGCGTGCATATGTTTTCATCGCACCACTCAACTCATCATCATGGACGATAATCGTTGCATTCGTGAAATATTCTAAGCATCCTGCATGGTCTAAATGTAAATGTGATGCAATGACAAAATCTACTTCTTTAGGATCCACATTAATTTGTTCTAACCGATTAGGTAAATGACAAGCTTCATCAGCAAAGTACGGAAACGCTTTTTGTGTCGCACTTATCCACCTTCCACTATCTCCCATAGCGTTCGGGTTACAAGCTGTATCAAAAAGAATTTTAGCATCTGGGTGATCTATAAACACAGTATATATAGGGAATTCATGCATCTCGTTATTGGCGTTAGGGTCATCTAATGTTGCTTGATTGGAATTAGCAATCATCAAATTCTTATCCATCTTCATGCGTCCGTTATCCAAAACATAGACTTTCATACGCTCTTTTTTTACATTAACCATAACTATACACCCCTTTTAAATTGTATAATTACATTATAATTGTAAACGTTTACAAAAATCAATTTTTATATTATTATTTCTTTTATGATATAAAATTTACCCATTTCAATAAAATCAAGATTGACTCACTTTTGATTTTCAAAATGAGTATTTAATGATTACAAGACATAATAATGCGCCCTCCAAAGTTTTCATTTTTAGAATGTCTACTTTGAAGGACGCATATGATTATTTATATCTCACTTACAATGTTCCATCTTCTATGATTGAAGTGAAAATCTCATCATCAATGATGACCTCTACATTAGAATGATTGTGCAATATAGATGCTGGTAACGCTTCTGATACTTCACCTGCTAACAAACGTTTTATTGCTTGCTGTTTATTTTTACCAAATGCTAATAATATGATACGATTTGCTTTCATAATCGAAGATAATCCCATAGAAATCGCTTGTTTAGGTACATCTTCTATATGATTAAAGTGTTGGCTATTAGCATGAATGGTTGAAGGCGTTAAATCAACAACTCTCGTTACACTTTCAAAAGATGAATAAGGTTCATTGAAACCAATATGTCCATTTTCACCAATACCCAATATTTGGATATCTGCTGAACCTATTTCATTTAGACGTTTCTCATAAAGTTCACTTTCTAATTTAATATTTGTTGCATTCCCCACAGGTAAATAAATATTTTTATGATTCCAAGTTGGGTTATGTTTAAATAAGTGCGTATCCATATAGACATGGTAGCTTTGTTTATGTTCTGCAGATAAGCCCACGTATTCATCTAAATTAAACGTTACAACATTCGATACATCTATATGATTAATGTTTAATAAGTCAGCTAGCATTTTATAAACTTCGACCATAGTATTACCAGTGGCTAAACCCAATACCGCATTCGGTTTGAAGATAATTTGCTTAAGTATTTCTGTTGCTACATATTGACTCCCAACTGTACGATTTTTTAAGTTCATTACATTCATCTGCTCACCCAAACTTTCTCTAAACTATTAATAATCATTAATTTGCATACCTTACTTATCACTTTCTAAAAGTTCTTCTACTTCGTTTTTTATGGTAGTGACATGTGGTCCATAAATAACTTGTACACCATTACCTTTTTGAATGACACCACGTGCTTCTGTGGAAGTAAGCATTGTTTTATCGACGGCTTTATCTGTATTCAAAGTCACTCTCAATCTAGTTGCACAACAGTCAACGACATCGATATTTTCCTTTCCACCAAGTGCTTCAATAATTGTCTTAGCACGATCCGTTGCTTCTACAGTTTCTGTTGCACCTTCATCTTCACGACCAGGCGTTTTAAAATTAAATTTCATAATAAGATATCTAAAAATGACGTAATATAGCATAAACCAAACAATACCAATTGGAATGACCCATAAAAAATTCGTCTTATCATTGCCTTGAAGTACACCAAATAATAAATAATCAATGAAACCACCACTAAATGTTTGACCTACAGTGATATTGAAAATGTCAGCCATCATAAATGCAAGTCCATCTAAAACGGCATGAATCACATATAATATGGGTGCGACAAATAGGAAACTAAATTCTAGTGGTTCAGTAATTCCTGTTAAGAATGATGTTAATGCTGCAGATAGCATTAAACCACCGACTACCTTTTTACGCTCAGGTTTTGCTGTATGATATATAGCTAATGCTGCCCCACAAAGTCCAAACATCATTGTTATGAATCTGCCTGACATATAACGTGACACACCAGCATAGTATTTCGTCACATCCGGATCACCTAACTGAGCGAAGAATATATTTTGTGTACCTTGAACCATATGTCCTTTGACTTCTAATGACCCTCCCAATGCCGTTTGCCAAAATGGTAAATAAAAAATATGATGCAAACCAAATGGTCCTAGTAGTCGCAATATAAATCCAAAGAAAAACGTGCCAATAACTCCTGTTTTATCTACTATACCGCCGACACCAAATATCCACCCTTGAACGGTTGGCCAGATAAAAAACATCACCACACCTAATACAATTGAAGAAACTGCCGTAATGATTGGAACAAATCTGGAGCTGCCAAAAAATCCCAGATATGCTGGCAAAGATATTTTGTGAAATTTATTGTGTAAAAGCGCTGTCATTATACCAGTGATAATACCTCCGAACACACCAGTTTCCACGGTTTGTATGCCCAGAACCATGCTTTGACCTTCTTCTGCTAAATGCGCTTTGGCTAGTGTATCCGTAATGGTCAACATACCATTCATGGATGCATTCATAATTAAAAATCCAAGCATAGCCGCTAGACCTGCCGTGCCTTTATCACTTTTTGCTAAACCTAATGCCACACCCACCGCAAAAATAACCGGTAAATTTTGAAAAACGATATTTCCTGCTGCTGACATTAAAATAAATATATTTTGTAAAAGCGCTATATCCAATACTGGATAGGCTTTGATTGTATTCGGATTGCTCAATGCACCACCAATACCTAGTAATAACCCTGCTGCTGGTAATATAGCTATTGGCAACATAAATGATTTCCCAAATTGTTGTGCCTTTTCAAACAACTTACTCATATGTTTTGACCTCCTAATTAACATAAATATACAGTCAAAGAAAATATTAATCAATATAAAATTCTGTTATGAAAAATATTTTCATAAAGCGTTATCATTGGCTATTTTATACGCATTACGTTATCCATAGGTAGCAATATTATGTTTTAGCGATGCCTTTCCACCCCACTTATCTTCAATGAGATTCACAATCAAGTTTAATTTTTAACTTTTAAAATACAAAAAACTGCCAACAAATTTAATTTGTTAGCAGCATACACGTTAAACTATTGATAGATCTTCACACACGATGCTTGTGTTACCTATATATGAAATAGACATTAGGAGTGAGACAGAAATCAATTTTTCTAATAGAGATTTCGTAGTCCTACCTATGCAATCAAAGCAAGGATGACTAGGATTGAAATGTTTACCTGAGCTGAAGCTCATGCATAATTCTCACTAAAATTTTTCTGTGCTATACATAAGTTTTAACTTATATATAAGAACGACTCATTTTCACAAAATGAAAAAGTAGTACTTTAAATCAGTGAGACTTTATATTTTCAATTCAGTCATCTAATGCCTAAATGATAAATTAAAATATATCACCCAACGTCACAGCCATAATCGCTTTAATAGAGTGTAATCTATTTTCTGATTGGTCAAAGATGACAGCATGTTCCCCTTTGAATACGTCATCTGAAATTTCCATTTCACTTAAACCATACGTTTCATAGATTTGCTGTCCTACTTGTGTATTCACATCATGAAATGCAGGTAAGCAATGTAATACGATAACATCTGAATTCATTGTATTGATAAGCATCTCTTTGTTCACTTGATACGGTAATAGTTGGTTAATGCGTGGTTCTAATACCGATTGATCTTCTCCCATTGAAAACCAAACATCTGTATATATTGCATCTGTTTGGTATATCGCTTGTTGAATATCATCTGTAATCAGTATATTGCTACCTGAATCAGCAGCATGTTTGTATGCGATAGCTTGAATTTCTTCATCTGGTTGTAAACTTTTGGGTGCTGCTACATGTACATTCACACCTAAAATTGCACCTGTTACAAGTAAATCATGTGCCACATTATTTCTAGCATCACCGACGTACGTTAATGTTTTTCCTTTTAAAGTGCCCCAGTGGTCTTTTAATGTAAAAAAATCAGCAATCATTTGAGTTGGGTGCCATTCGTTAGTGAGCCCATTCCAGACTGGTACACCTGCATTTTCAGCAAGTGCTTCTACATCTTTCTGATGATGACCTCTAAATTCGATACCATCATACATTCTGCCTAATACTTTAGCAGTATCTTCTGCTGATTCTTTAACACCTAAATGTATATCACCTTGTCCGAAATATTCAGGATAAGCGCCCAAATCATAAGCGGCTACACTAAATGCCGAACGCGTTCTAGTAGAAGGCTTCTCAAATAAGAATGCTAAATTCTTCCCTTTTAAATAAGGGTGCGGGATGCCACGCTTTTTCTTTTCTTTTAATTCACCAGTAAAATCAATTAAAGTATGTAACTCTTCGGCTGAAAAATCACATGTCTTCAAAAAGCTTTTACCTTTAAATAATGCTAGCTTGTTTAGTGCTGTTGTGTACGCCCCATTTTCATCACTCCAATATTTTATAAGATTTATATACATAATAAAGCTATTTACGTTATATTTCAAGTATATTTATACTAAATAATGAATATTATTTAACTTTAGTTCTGTTCTAAGTTTTTTAAATTTAAAATAATCCTAAAAATGCTTAAACGTTAACGCTGAAATTTACGTCATTTAAGCATTAAAAATGTCTGAAAATAAACAGTTGTGCACTTAAAATTTCAAGTTATGCGTTGCGCAACTTTTATAAACGAAATAATTGTATATTGAGAGTGTAATCATTTATCTCATGGAGGTGAATTGTTATGTTTAAAGATATTGTAGCTGTTATCAAACAAATCGTTGCACAATTTGTTTCAGGCGGTTTCCAAGAAAAATAAAGCATTGATTTCCACTCCACCTTAAAAAGATTCCATAATCACCCTTTAATCAGAAATGAATGTTCGAATCAGTCGTTGATCGTGAATTTTCATTCTATGCCTATGAGATACCCCCTTATATCTCATAGGCTTTTTCAAAACAATTTTTCAATTTCATCCTATAATGCAATATTTAATGACTGCTCAAAAATAAACAAGACTGTGACATCTATAGCTATCACAGTCTTGTTCTTTGTATTTTTTCTAGTATTTTGTCTATCAAACTTTAAACAGTTTCTTTATCATTAACTATTCCACGTTCTTCTGGTGTTTTTAAAAAGCGCGTCATAACCGCACTCGCTACATAAAGTCCAAATATGAGATACATCATACCTTGTACACCAATACTATCGTAGAATAATGCGACTAACCCTGGTCCAGCAAATACACATAAACCTGCACCTAAATTCAATATGGCCATAGCCGGTCCTTTATCACCATCATGTACAAGTGATGGTACAAGTGCTGATATGGGAACAAATCCTGCTAAACACATGCCCCATAAAAATCCTACTGTTCCTATAATGAACACATTGCCCGTAAATATTTCAGGTATAAAATACAAACCTAATGTAAATACAGCACACCCAATGCCTCCGATATAAGAAATCGTATTCTTCCAACCTATCTTGTCACTTAATGCGCCAAATATAAGATTGAAAATAATATTGGCTATAAAAATCGTACCCCAAATATTTAACCATGTCGTCGTTGCAATACCTTTAGTAGATAAATATATCGGAAGAAACAATGGAAATGCATACTGTGCAGCTTGATTAATAATTCTTACGATACATGCAACAGCTACACGAGGTTCTCGTTTTAAGATGGTAATACCAGCCCCCATTTCTTTCAAATGTGTTTTAAACCCATTACCTTTATGTTCAATTTCAAATTTATCTCGATTTACAAACACTGCTAAAAATGTGCCTACAACCACCCACAAAATCGCAGTCCACAAAGTAAATATATGACCAAATATTTGAATTGCCAAAGAAGAATAAAATGAACCTAGTACGCTTAAACCTCCTGTAAAGACAAACCAAAACCAACCCACTGCTGCACCTAAACGTTTTTGTGGAGAACGATATGCTACCCATACTAAAAATGAATAAGCAAATAGTGGATAACCAAAGCCTCTAATCGCATACGATGGTATCATTAAGCCATAATTCATGGAAGGAACCGCTAAGCCTACAAATATCATGTGTCCAATAATATATAATAGCGTACCTAATAACATCACTTTTCTTGGACCAATAATTTCTACGAGTACACCTGAAAACCATGAGCCAATAGCAATCGTCACACCATAACATGTTGTTAATATAGCAGTTTGATGTACGGACAGACCATGATCATGTAAATAAGGACTAATCCATGCTAACTCTAACCCATCACCCATCATAAAAATAAGTACACCAATATAACCCCATAACAACGTCGGAGGCATACCCATTTTAGCTAATTTGTTATTCATTCTTAAAACACCCCTATATCTATAAATTTTCATTCTAAATCAATTCAAATTCAGGCGTTTTCTTTAAAACAATATGCGCTAATTTCTTCCGACTAAAAAGAAAACGCTTTCATTAATTTCTATTATCTTATTTCATCTTTTCTATTATTGCAAATTTATTTTCATTTCTTTTCGTTTCCTTTCATTTAAGCTTGTAATTTGTATAATAGTTATATTTCATTTTTGTTCAAACGAAGTTGTTTTAAAGTATCTTTTTTCTAATAGATAATCTTTTTTTAAATATAATTCTTTCTTTATTGGTGTTTGAATTTTTATAGGAATGCGTTTACAATGAGTAATATTTAATCATCATATGACTAGATGATTGCTATTTTGCTTAGGAGGCGTTTTACATGATGTTATTAGTTGCTTTTAGTGCTGTCATTGTTCCTTTTATATTCTTAGTATTATTACGTATGTCAGCATTAAAGGGAATGATTATTAGTGCTTTAGTCGTAACATTGTTAGGGATTTTTATTTGGGGGATGCAAGGAAATGTTATTTTAGCTTCACTACTTCAAGGTACGCATAAAACTTTGACTATACTTTATATTTTATTTGGTGCACTTGTATTATTAAATACATTAAGACAAACTGGTGCAGTCACACGTATTAATGACGGATTCAAAAAAATATCAGGAGATATGCGTGTTCAAGTTATTATTGTTGCCTTTTTATTTGGTTCGTTGATTGAAGGTGCATCTGGATTTGGTACACCTGCTATGGTCACTGCGCCACTCTTGGTAGCACTTGGTTTCAGACCTATGATAGCTGTTGTTACTGCTTTGATTGCTGATAGTGTTGCTGTCTCGTTTGGGGCTGTAGGCACACCTGTATTAGTCGGTTTAAGTACATTAAATGACGCAGATAGTTCAATATTCCAAGCTACAGCTGAACGTATTACAACATTAGATTTTCTAAGCGGGATTTTTATACCTATTATATTAATTGCTACTTTGGTTATCTTCTTTGGTAAGAAAAATAAATTAAAATCAATTTTGGAAATGATTCCATGGTTAGCATTAATTGGATTTATCTATGTAGCTGCTTCGTTTGCTTACGCATTTTTATTTGGTCCAGAATTCGTTGCAATCCTTGGATCATTAACAGGGCTTATTGTAGCAGTAATAACGGCAAGTAAAGGTTGGTTATTACCGAAACAGGAATGGAAAGAAGGACTGGATGAATCTTATACAGAATCAGCGCCTGAACATGATATGCCATTATTAACAGCTTGGGCGCCTTATTTAATGGTTGTTGTATTATTGTTACTCACAAGAACTGTACCAATCATTACAGAGTTAACAACGCAAACGTTAGATTTTTCTTGGGGGAATATTTTAGGATTCGAAAGTATTTCATCTGACTGGCAATTTCTTTATTCACCAGGTACTATTTTAATTCTCTCTGCGCTCTTTGCCATTCTAGTTCAGAGAAAACCATTCAAAGATATTTCGCGTGCTAGTATAGACTCACTTAATACAATTAAAACAACGGGTATTACGTTAGTAGCAACGCTAGCGATGGTACATGTATTTATCAATTCTGGTATCAATACGCATGACTTAATAAGTATGCCAGAATATATTGCCGAGAATATGTCTAAATACTTAGGACCTATTTGGATATTTGTAGCACCTTTCTTAGGCGCATTAGGCTCTTTTATTACTGGAAGTGCTACTGTTTCAACATTAACTTTTTCACCAATTCAATTCAATATCGCTAATTCTATTGGTGCTGAACCTTATACGATTCTTGCAGCTCAAGTGATTGGTGCAGCAGCTGGTAACATGATTTGTGTACACAATGTCGTAGCTGTTTGTGCTGTTGTAAATATGCCAGGAAAAGAAGGTAGTGTAATTAGAAAAACACTCGGCCCAGCATTACTTTATTGTATCTTGGTTGGTTTGAGTGCTTATATCTTCACTTTAATATTCTTTTAATGTATTCATATATTTATTATTAAAAAGGACTAAGCTCAATTTTTATGAGCCTAGTCCTTTTATCTTACTTTATATATACGGTTATAATTTAATCATGACTTTTGATGATAATTTAGAATCTACAGCAATTTCGAAAGCTTCTTTAAAATCCTCTATATCATATATTTGAGTAATGACATTGCCTATTTTTTCATTTGCAGCTAGCACTTCAAGCGCATCTTCAATCTCACTATTAAATCTATAACATCCACGATATGTTGCTTGTTTAATATTAATAGGTCCTAAATTAATCGGCGCTTCTTTATCTTGTATATTTCCCACTTGGATAATCGTACCACCAATATTAACTGCTTTGAATGCAGTTGTGACTGCTGGTGTTGCACCAGAGCATTCTAATACCACATCATAGCTATCTTCAGGCACTGATGCTTCCTTAATGTTCAACGTCTGGATATCACCCAAATGGTGGGCACGTGCTAATGGTTCTGCTAACATGTCAGTAATTGTGACACTTTTGGCACCTAAGGTATACGCTGCACCTGCTGCTAATAATCCAATAGGACCTGCTCCTGAAACGAGGACACTTTTGTCTTTGACTCCTCCAGCTAAATTAATCCCATGCATACCTACACTTAAAGGTTCTGCTAGAGCGCCAAGCTTCAATGAAACACTTTCTGGAAGAGGTAATATTTGTGCTTTATCTACTAACATTTTTTCAGTCATACCACCTTGCTTATGTGGCAAATATCTAGCTGAACCGAGATAGGAACCATTTGGCCAAACTTCAGGATAATCAAGCAAATGCTCAATTTTATCACCGTAAGTAGCTGGATGGACGGTGACTTTTGTTCCTTTTGGTAATGTCGTCCCTTCATATGTCATATCTTCAAGTAGAATACCACTCAATTCGTGACCTGGTGTTAGCGGTTCTCTAATGACTGCTGGACCACTTGCGCCTTCTGCTAAATAATGTAAATCAGATCCACATATCCCTACATATTTAACTTCCATCAACACTTTATCAGTTTGATGATGTTCCGTTATTTCTTCAACATCTTTTAATACAATATCTTCTTTTCCATTAATAAATACGGCTTTCATCGTATTCATGCTCCTCTCATTATTAAATCAACATATTTAAAATTAATACAAATACTAAACCACACACCGAAATCGCTGTTTCTAATACAGACCATGTTAAAAATGTTTCTTTAACGGTTAAACCAAAATATTCTTTAAAGATCCAGAATCCAGTATCATTGACATGTGAAAAAATAATACTGCCTGCACCAATCGCTAATGTCACTAATGCTAAATTTGCATCTGTCGCTTGTAATAATGGTAAGACAATGCCAGTAGTTGAAATTGCTGCAACTGTTGCAGACCCTTGTGCAATTCGAAGTAACGAAGACACAATCCAAGCTAGCAATATCGGTGAAATACTTGATCCAACAAACATATGTTCAATCGTCTTACCAACACCACCATCAATCAAAATTTCCTTAAATGAACCACCCGCACCTAAAATCAGTAACATCATACCTATAGGAATAATTGCAGAAGTAGCACTATCCATAATATCTTTCATCGTTCTATTTCTGCGCGTACCCATCGCATACATTGCAAATAATAACGAAATGAGCATCGCAATAGGTGCGTTACCTACAAAATACACAATACTTTCAAATTGGTTTGTAGCACCATCTTGATGACCTGTGATCATTTGAATAATGGTTGCAAATAACATTAGAATGACAGGTAACAATGCAGTAAACACACTAATACCAAATCCTGGTCTATATTTTTCTTCTATAGCCACTTCTGAAACAATATTAGACATATCAATTTTTTTATTATAAGCACTTGGTGATAATTTAGGTAATACTTTAACAAGTAAACCACCCACAATGATAACGGTTGGTATCGCAACAATAATTCCGTATAACAATACTTGACCTAAGTTAGCATTTAATTCTTTAGCAATCACGACCGGTCCTGGATGCGGTGGTAAAAATCCATGCGTTACAGACAATGCAATCGCCATAGGTATACCAATTTTCATATGTGATACCCCTAAACGCTTCGCAATTGTAAATGCTAATGGAATTAATAACACAAGCCCAACTTCGAAAAATAAGGCAATACCAATGATGAATGATGCTAAAATCATTGCCCATTTTATGTATTTTTCACCAAATTTATCGATCAGTGTATCTGCAATACGATTCGCACCACCACCATCAGCGAGCAATTTCCCCAAGATAGCGCCTAATCCAAAGATAATAGCGACACTACCTAAAGTGCTTCCCATACCCGCTTCAACTGTTGTTACAATTTTATCTAATGGCATCCCTAATATAATACCTGTGAATACAGATGTAACAATTAAAGATATGAAAGCATTAATCTTACATTTAATAATTAAAAATAATAGTACGATAACTCCCAAAACGACACTAATTAATGGCCAAAACTCCCCAAACACTCAAACACATCCCTTATCAAAAATTAAATTCCCTAAACAACAACCGTGCTTATATTATGGTTGTTCCATATTATGAAATGGTGTACCATATAAAGAAATACTATATTAGTATATAGCTTAAATGAAAACGTTGTCAATTCAAGGAGGCAAATTATGTCAAATGTGCAATCTCTAGATCGCGCTTTAAATCTTTTAGAAATCATCTCAAAACACGGTCCTATTTCGTTAAATGAACTTGTAGAAATGACACAATTATCTAAAACAACTATCCATCGATTAGTTAAATCTTTAATCGAAAACAACTATGTAAAGCAAGATACGTTGACACATCAATATGAATTAACCTATAAATTGTTCCAATTAGGTTATGCTAGTATTCAAAATATCGATTACTTAAATATAGCCAAAAGTTTGATCAGTGAATTAGCCATTGCTGTAACTGAAACGTGTCACTTAGTTATTGAAGATCGTCATGAAGTGCTATACATTGAGAAATTCATCCCTAACAATGCTGTTTATACTATGGCTTCTAAAATTGGGCAAAGAGCTCCTATGTATTGTACAGCTGTAGGTAAGTCCATTTTATCTACTTACGATGAGCAAACGATTGCTTCAATTTGGAATGAAACCAATATTCAGTCATATACAGAAAATACAATTACTAATTTCGATGATTTTATGTCTGAAATAAGAGATGTTCGCCAACAAGGTTATGCCGAGGATAGAGAAGAAAATGAAAAAGGTATCTATTGCGTAGGAACTCATTTTGTTAATTATCGTAACGATGTTCAGGGGGCTATCAGTTTGTCTTTTTCTACAACACAGTTACATAAAAAAGACTTTTATATTACTCAATTACAAGAAACTGCAAATAATATTTCAAAACATTTAGGTCATATAAATTCTTAATATTATCTTCTTTATTATTATTTTGATAAAGTACTATTAAAATACTTTTTAAATATGGGTACTACGTGGGGATGGGATATACATATGAAATTTGAAAGTATAACATTATGTACTTCAGAATTAGAAGAAATGCTACAATTTTACGAGGAAACTTTGGAATGTCCTGTAGAAGTTATTGATTCAGATACCTTTATAGTTCAAATAGGTGAAACACAATTGCAATTCCATGACTCTAACGAAGTTGTTCAGCCTTATTATCATTTTGCAATTGATATTCCGTATAATCATTTTTATGACATGAAGGCACATTATCAAAATATATTATTTTTATTGATGGAAGACGGTCACCATACCACTTATTTTGAGTCTTTTGTCGCACACGCTGTATACTTTAACGATCCAGCTGGAAACATCGTGGAGTTGATAGCAAGAGTGTCTAACATCACGGAAGATCCAGAATTTTCGAGAATCAGTGAAATTGGCTTTGTATGTAATGAGACAAATGCAATTTATCAAGCTTTATCAGATTATAAAATTGAAACGTTTGAACACGCGCATTTTGAGCCTGATGCGTTAAACTTTTTAGGTGATACATCCGATGAAAGCTATCTTCTACTCACACCTGAAGATAGACGTTGGTCATTCTCTGAGAAACATTCTATTGCGTATCCAATAGAAATCAAAACAGAAACATTTCAATTATCTTATGATACACGTCATCAATGGCACTTAAAGCCATCATAAATCATTGCATTATAGTAAATTTAAAAAGTGGAACAGAAATCCAATTTTCTCCTGAAAATTAAATTTCTGTCCCACTATTTTTATATCCTTACTTCATTATATTTTAGACCTTTTTAGGTCTCGGCCAAATGAAGTAGCTCAGTGTGATTAACAAATCAATCCCTAATATAACTGTCCATATTTTAATAACATGATAAAGTGCTGCTACACTATCGCCTTGTCCTACAATATTTATAATTAACCACAATAGACCTGTTCCAATCAAATAAGCTAAAACATGCCTTAACCAACTTACGAAATAAGCTTTTGCATAAGCGATACCCGTTTTCTTTTCAGGTAAATTTCCTTCCTTTAAAACATAGTATTTAAAACGCTCGTCTGCCCATTGAATCATTTGTTTTCCAAATGCTAGTGAAACACCAATATATACCGCTGCTATGCCATGAGGAACTGTAGCTTTAGCGCCATTTAATAAGTCTACACTCATCGTAATAATTAAAATCAAGTCAATAACAGGTGTCATTGCAAGTAAAATCAAACCAACTTGCTTCATGCGTAAGACATATCTTGAAATCAAACCTAAAATAATGACAATCCAAAATAATAATTCAGCTGCAATAAGTGTTATTAATACCCCGTTCATTATATTACCTCCTTAACCAGGAATTCACTTCGCTCTCTATTAAATGTTCAATATCATCATTCAGCATCTGCTCAGGGTTTAACAATTTATGTAATGCCAATCCATCCAATAATGCATGCATCTTCATCATTGCTACATATTGATTTAGTGATGGGTCAAGTAAGTCATATTGATCTAAAAATGACATTGATGTTTTTACTAAGGTAAAGATTTCATTCCCCATGGAATCTTTACCTATTTCATGTAACTCATATTGAAAGGCTAACCAGACCTCCATATCTGCATATCGCTCTTCATCAAGTGGCATAGCTTTCAACATCGCTTGTATGACTTTATCAATCGGATTTAGACTTCCATCGTTATATACCGCTTTAATCCGCCCTCTAACTTTACTATCTACTTCGACAGATACTGCTTTTAACAAGTCATGATGGTTTGGATAATAATAACGTATTTGTCCTGGTGTCATTTGTGCTAACTTTGCAATATTCCTAACTGTAGCACCCTTAGCACCATTGCTTACGATAGATTGCCATGCATACTGAATAATTTGCTGCTTCTTTTTTTCGTGATCTACTACTTTGGGCATATATCAGAACCACCTTTTTAATACAATTGTGTTAATTAAACATAAAAAAATAACATTTAAAGTTTATTTTGTTCACTTTAACATATTTTAATACACGCGTGTTAAAATAAAGCATTTTAAAAGACGTATTACAATAATGTAGATACGCCTTTAAACCAAACGCTTTTTATTCTTTCACTTGTGATTTATCACTGACAAACTTTTTTAACGTTTTATTCAAGCCATCTTTTGCTTCTTGGTCATAACCATAAGTCCCATCTTCATTAGCGGTAATATGTTTATCTAAAATAAATCGACCTTTATGAATCGTATCTGCACCCAATTCTTTTATAACAGGATCTAAACTATATTGAATCGCTAATACATGTGCAAATGTGCCACCTAATGCGAGTGGGAGCACTGTTTTACCTGTAAATGCACCGCGTGGCAATAAATCTAAATATGTCTTCACGATACCTGAATATGCTGCTTTAAATACTGGAGAGACGATGATAATGCCATCTGCTTCTTCTATTTTTTTATGTGTTTTGTTAATTGATTCATTGGTAAAGTCGGCGGTAATCAATGCTTCGGCATCTAATTGATGTACATGTATAACATCCGTATCAATGCCTTCATTTTCTAAATATTTTTCAGCATATTTAACTACACCTGTTAATCTAGATTGGATTTTATTACCACCTGCAATAATTGCTACACTTGCCATACTTATTGTCCCCTTTCATTATTAAACACGATATATACACATGAATCACTTTGGCGTAATTGATCAACGAGCAACCTATCCTATCAATGATTCACGTTCAATTGATAATTAAGCAATCATCTTGCCACTTTATAATCTTTCTATACTCCCTACCGTATCATCAATTACAAATACTGTCATAGTATACGTCTCAAATATCATATCATTTTACTCGTGTTTATTAATAAAAATCATGCTTGGGGTATTGTTTCTGCAATGACAACTTGATCTTTCTTGTCCACATAGGTGCATGTACCGGCGATAATATCAATATCCCATTTATAAACGCCTGCTTGTGCCATTTCATTACAAAACGTAGGAAAATCCGTTTCCCCTGCTTGATGACGTTGTAATATATCTTTTACCAACGTAACATTTGATTGATTTTTAACAGGTATCGCTACTTTAACACTTTCATCAGTAATTTCTGTACCATCATGATGAATGTATGATGTTTCTCCTTTTTCTATATTTACTGTATTCATAATCATCCCCATGTCCTTAAAAGCTTTAAATAATTTTGGAAAATCTTTGCCTGTATATTGTTGATGTGCCTGATGAATTTTAGTTAATGATAACGTCATATTTATACCTCTTTTTCTATGTTTTACTTCTTTTAAATCATAGCTTTAAAACTTGTATACAACAAGCTTTATTAATCATCTAATCGCATTATTGCAATCGCAAGCAACATATATATTAAAATTATAAAGTTTTTATTAAAAGTCTTTTTGCTTATCAAAATAATTTGTCGGATGTATACTTATTATAGTTTTTCTAAAGGAGTGGTATGTTATGAGTACATTTTCTGTAGAAGAAAAAGTACAAATATTATCTGATATTGTAGCAATGAATACAGTTAATGATAATGAAATCGAAGTATGTGAATACTTCCAAAATTTATTCGAACAACATGGCATTAAATCAACTATTGATAAAGTTGATGAGCGACGTGCTAACTTAATTGCCGACATTGGTGAAGGTAACCCTGTAATTGGTATATCTGGACATATGGATGTTGTATCAGAAGGCAATCGTGAACAATGGTCATATGAGCCTTTTAAACTTACCGAAGACGATGGTTATTTATATGGTCGTGGGGCTGCTGATATGAAATCTGGACTCGCTGCACTTGCTATTGCACTTATCGAATTGCACGATGCGCAATTATTAACTAAAGGCCGCATTAAATTCTTAGCTACTACTGGTGAAGAGATGGAACAATTAGGTTCTCAAAGTCTTTATGAAAAAGGTTATATGGATGACGTAGAGGCGCTCATCATTGCTGAACCATGCCAAGATATGATGGTATACGCACATAAAGGGTCCATGGACTATAGAATTAAATCACAAGGTACTTCTGCACACAGCTCTATGCCTATCCTCGGTGTAAATGCAATTAAACCTTTAATTGAATTTATCCAAGATATCGATAACGCTTATCAAAAAATATCTAAAGATATTAAAGGTGAATCTTTAGACTTCACACATTTGATAGATCGAATGAAACCTTCTCTACCAGCTACATTTGCTGTTGAAGAAATTGAAACTGCATTACAAGGTCTTGTCATCACTAACACCTTAATCAAAGGTGGCGTTCAGGTTAATTCTGTTCCTGAAGATGCTGATGCTGATTTCAATATTCGTACAATCCCAGAATATAACAATGATCAAGTTAAAAATTTATTTAATAATACAATTGAAAAACATAATGCCAATGGTTCAAATTTAGAAAGCGAATTGTATCTTGATTTAGATCCTGTGCTTACTACTGGACAAAATAGCTTGATTGATACTGCTAAAGCCATAGGTAAAACAGCATTTAATAAAGATTTTGTCGCTGCACCCATTGGCGGTGTGACGGATGCTTCAAATTTACTACGTGGTAAAGATGAATCATTCCCATTCTTAGTATTTGGCCCAGGTGAAAAACCACACCAAGTAGATGAACGTGTAGAAAAAGCAATGTACCTCAAATTCATTGATTTTTATAAAGAACTATTAATCACTTATTCAAAAAATCATTAATGATTTGATTGAACATATAATAATATGATTCAAATCGTTAATATAAAAAGCCAACACATATGCCGAATAATTAGCGTATGTGTTGGCTTTTCATTTTTAAATTATCTTAAATCATTGTTACAGACTAGCCTATTAACTTAACCCTGTCTAAATGGAAAAATAGGTTTTTCAAGTTTAAATTCATAGGTATCTTCATCTACAATACCTAATATTTCTTCGCTATCATATAAAGTCACTATATAATCTGCCATTTCTTTAGCAGTATTATATTTCGCGATGTTCCCTTGATATTCAAAATCATCGATATCTAGAGATGTCTTTTCAAACTCTGTTTCGGTAACTGCCGGTGCTAGTAATTTTATTTTTAAAGAAGCATTTTTTCTTAATAATTCTTGTGCAAGTCCTTCAGTAAACGCACTGACATAAAATTTAGTCGCAGAATAAGTTACTAAATTGCCTATTGCAATGTATCCAGCAGCTGAAGAGACATTAATTAATTGTGTTGATTCAACATGCATATAATCTTGAATGTATAAAGTTGATAAAATAGTTAACGCCTGTACATTAAGTTGCAACATACTTTCTATTTTACTGATATCTTGCACTTCTATTGCTGAATAATTTCCTAGTCCTGCGTTATTAATCCAAGTATCTATTTCATATTCACTTAGTGATTCATACATTTGATACACATTATCTGAATTTGATAAATCACAGGGTTTAATAATGACGTTCGCATCCGGTTTAATTTGTTTAATTTCATCTTTTAATTGTTCTAATCTTGATACTCTACGTGCGATTAAAATAAGGTTTTTATTTCTTTTTGCAAATGCTAGCGCAGTTTCGTAACCAATGCCTGAAGATGCACCAGTAATTACGGTATATGTCATGCTAGTTCTCCCCCATCTCACTATTGTTATCTTTTATATTAAGTGAGTTGATTTGTGACAACCAATACTTTCTTGACATATGCCCCATAGTTTTAAGGCATTGCTATGACCATGATCAACAAATTTCATTTACACTATTACAAAGTTGATTCGACCCTTTATTTAATGATTTCCCAGGAAATCATTGTTATATCATGCTCATAACACAATCGTTGTCCCAACAACCTGTCCATTACTTATTCTTTGAACGACATGTGCTTCATGACCTGCTGCAATCACGACTTTTTCACAACCATATTCAATAGCAGTAATAGCATCTTGCACTTTAGGAATCATGCCACCGTATATTTGCTTTTGTTCAATATAATCTTTAATATGCTTCGAATTCAATGTAGACTTAACTTTATTCTCTATTATGACACCTGGTATATCACTCAATAAATAGATTGGTGCATTTAATATTTGTGCGATTTTATAGGCTAACGTATCCGCATTAATATTATATAGATGTTGGGACGCTTGATGCTTACCAATAGATGCAATGATAGGTATATATTGCTCTGTAAGATTTTCTATAACCGTTGTATTAATATCTATAGGTTCACCTACATAACCATATTTTTCGATTAGTGGTTTAACATCAAATAACTTTGCATCTAGACCATTCAAACCAATACTGCTTACATTTGCGTCATTCATTTTGCTTACTAGTTGAGGATTCACCTTACCAATTAGCATTTGACTTGTGATTGACAATACTTCATCTGTAGTCACCCTCAACCCATCTTCAAATAGTGATGCTACACCTTGTTGTTCTAATGCTTCAGTTATAAATGGCCCACCACCATGTACAATAATCGGCCGCATACCCTGTTGCTTTAACTGTGCAATATCATCAACCGTTGTTTCATGTAATTCAGTCAAGGTACTACCACCAATTTTTATAACAATATAATTCATTGCAGTCACTCCTTATGTTCTGTAAGAAGCATTGATTCGTACATAGTCATATGATAAATCGCAACCATAGGCTGCCGCTTCTCCTTCCCCGTTTCCAACAGTTGCTTCAATCAAGATATTATCTGATGTTAATTGTTCTTTTAAAAGTTGTTCATCAAAATCAACAGCCATACCTTTTTCCAATACATTCACTTGGCATAATGAAACATGGGTTGTACTTGGCTCTATATATTGTGATGCGTAGCCTATAGCAGTGACAATTCTTCCGAAATTGGCATCTTCACCATGGATAGCTGTTTTCACCAAATTCGAAGAGACAATGCTCTTAGCAATTTTTCTTGCTTCTACAACATTGTATGCACCTTTGACCTTAGCAGTAACCAATTTAGTTGCGCCTTCACCATCTTTGGCGATGTTTTTGGCAAGATAGTGGCAAACAAAATTCAAGGCATATACAAACTTATGCCATTCCGGATGTAATGCATCAATTTTATTGTGTTGCGCTTGACCATTTGCCATGCATAGCACCATATCATTGGTACTTGAATCACCATCAACCGTGATCATATTGAAAGATTGATCTATTGATTGTTTTAAGCAATAATCCAACGTATCCGCATCAATATTGACATCCGTAGTTATAAACCCTAGCATGGTTGCCATATTAGGATGGATCATGCCTGAACCTTTGGCAGTCCCTCCTATTGTTACTGTCGTACCCTCAATTTCAAACTTGACTGACAGATGTTTTGTCATAGTATCTGTTGTTAAAATAGCTTGATTGAATGCTTCACTGTTATTATATCGATCTTTTAACACATGCTGCGTTGCATCATATATTTTATCCATTGGTAAAAATGAGCCAATCACACCTGTAGAAGCAACGCCAACAAGATGTTGTTCGATATTTAATTGTTCCGCAACCCAAGTTTGGGTATCTAAAGCATCTTGTATACCTTTTTCTCCTGTACAAGCATTCGCATAAGCAGAATTCACTATGATAGCTTGTAATGTTCTTTCTTTATTAATACTATCTTCAGTTAGTTTTAAAGGTGCCGCTTTAAATTGATTTAATGTATAAACACCCGTTGTTGTAGCTGGTGTTGTGGAATAAATCCAACCAAAATCCACTTTTTTCCTTCTCAAACCGCAATGCAAACCACCAGCAATAAATCCTAATGGTGAACTCACATCACCTTCTAAATCTATATTTAATTGATTTAATGTATCAATTGTTTCAATGTCTTTCATTTCATCTCTCCTTTCACACTGCGTTATGGATAGACTGGTGAGTGCATCAGTCCTGTTTTTTCATTCCATCCATACATCAAGTTCAAATTCTGAATTGCTTGACCACTTGCACCTTTCACCAAGTTGTCAATCACAGACACGATAATCGCTGTTTGATTTTCTTCATCAACATAAATACCAATATCACAATAATTGCTGCCATAGACTTCCTTGGTCTTCGGAAATTGGCCTAATGCTCTAATTCTTACAAATGGTTTATCTTCATAATAATCTTTAAATAGATTATGTAAGTCTTCATTAGTAAAAGCATGGTTTAGTTTGATATAAATTGTTGATAAAATACCTCGAGTCATTGGTACAAGATGCGATGTAAATGTCACTTTTACTTCTTGTTGGGCTAATAACGATAAATATTGTTCAATTTCAGGTTTATGCTTATGCTTTCCTATCGCATAGGCACTTAAATTTTCATTCATCTCCGCGAAATGAACATGTTGTGCTAGAGATCTCCCTGCACCGGATACACCTGTCTTAGCATCGATGATAATATGGTCTTGTTGTATCATACCTTTATCTATTAACGGGTGTACTGCTAACAATGTAGCTGTTGGAAAACATCCCGGATTGGCAATTAACTGTGTCGTTTGGGGATTTACATTAGACCATTCCGCAATACTATAATTTGCATGATTCAAATCTTCTTGAGCAGCTGCTGTTTCACCATAATAGGTTTTATAAACATTCCTATTCTTTAATCGAAAATCACCTGACAAATCAATGATTTTTATCCCCTTGCTTACCAGCTGAGGCGCGATATATTTACTCACATTTGATGGTGTTGCAAAAAACACGACGTCGCATTCAATATCTTCACTTTTTAACGTTTCATAGTGATAGTTGAGTTGTTCCAAATGTGGAAAAGTTTCTTTTATAGGCTGATCTTGTTTAGAATGCGAAAATATATATTTTATATTTACATTAGGATGCTGAATTAATAATCGAATTAATTCAATGGCGCCATAACCACTTCCACCCACGATACCCACTTCAATCATTCACTTCATTCCTTTCTGAATATTCGGACATTTTACATTAAATTTTTATTTTTCCAAGACTTCTGTTATGACACGAATCACTTCATCAATTTCCTCTTTATCAATGACAAGTGGCGGTGCAATTCTTATAATATTGCCTTGCGTTTCTTTACAAAGCACACCTTTATTTATCATTTGTTCACAATACACTTGCGCTGCTGTCTTTAATTCTATACCTATAAATAATCCCCTACCTCTCACTTCAACGATAAGATCACTTTCAATTTGTTGTAGCTGCTTTAATAACCTTTCACCTAAATCTAATGCATTTTGTACTAAATGCTCTTCATTCAACACGTCTAATGCTGCCATTGATACGGCACAAGCTAGTGGATTACCACCAAATGTGGAACCATGCGTGCCTGGCGTCAGCACCCCCATCACATCTTGATTCGCTAATACTGCGGATATCGGATATAATCCACCACCTAAAGATTTGCCTAATAGATATATATCAGGTTCAACATCTTCCCATTCCATTGCGAACATCTTACCCGTTCTTCCAAGCCCTACCTGAATTTCATCTGCAACGAGCAATATGTTGTGTTCATCACAGAGTTGACGTACTTCCTTTATAAAATGTGTTGGAGGAATATTTACGCCCCCCTCACTCTGTATCGGTTCGAGAATGATCGCAGCTGTTCGATCATTAATTAATTGCTTCAATTGGTCTATATCTCCAAAATCTGCGTAGTGTATATTGTTTAACAACGGTCCAAAGCCTTGTTTATAACTATCTTGTGATGATAATGATAATGAACCTAATGTACGACCATGAAAGTTTCCATTCATAGCAATGATTTCTGAAGATGCTTCATCAATATTTTTAATATCAGCGCCCCATTTACGAGCCATTTTCATTGCTGTTTCCACAGCCTCCGTACCTGTATTCATTGGTAAAACACTTTCTTTATTAGCAAGTTTACAAATCTTTTCTTCCCATTTGCCTAAATTATCACTATATAAAGCTCGTGAAACCATAGTTATTTTTTGGCTTTGTTCCTGAAAGGCTTTTATAATTTTAGGATGACAATGGCCTTGATTAACTACCGAGAATCCAGAAATACAATCTATATAACAATTGCCTTCAATGTCCCAAACTTTTGCACCGCGACCTTTAGCTAAAGCCAATTTGAGTGGATTATAATTTTTAGAACTATATTTGTCTGTGTGTTCATACAAGTCAAGCATCAAAACCCTCATTTCATAATATTTATTCTTTATAATGAATTAATATTCATAAATAATACACTTATTAAATTCATTAGTCAAAGGTTATTTTGAAATTTTCAAGGTTGAATAACTTTAAACACTTGTCTTTTAGCACTTTTTAAACTTTATTCATTTATTAATTTTGTTATATCGCAATACACGTCATGCATTTATTTTGCATAAAATATTGTTCACTGCAATGTTGCATACTTTCATTGTATCGACGTGACTAAACTATGATAGAATTTTTCGATATATTAAAAAGTGGCCCAGAAATCACATTGTTTCAAAATGATTTTAAGACTCTTCTCAATCAATGTGGCCTATAAAGTTGTTTAACTGTGCTGCTATTTATATAAAAAAGCGCCCGAGACATTGCTATATGTTCCAGACGCTTAGTTTAAAATACTTCTATTAATTTAATTAAATGACGTTTAACGCTTAACTTGCTTTGCTTTACGCTTTTCTCGTAAATTAGCACGCATATCTTTATTAATCTTTTTAGCACGTTTAAAGTAAATACTTTCAAAGTGACTTGTTGTACCAATTTTATAAAAGATAAGTGCAATGATAATAATCACTATAAAATCATACGGATAGTGGATCCAATTCATACCTTTAAATTCTTTACTGCCTATAAATGATAAGAAAGCAAGTACGATAAGGTATAAAATAATCCACAAACTGCCACCAATTTGTTTTTTGGTATTTTTCCAATTCATTTTATATTCATAGAAGAAATAAATTGGTAGTCCTAAGATAATGATTAATATAACTTCGGCAGTGGTTGGCCACATCGCCCAGTATATCGCTAATGAAGCCATCACAAATGAAAATGGTGCCATAAATTTTAATAAGTTCGCTCTGTATGGTCGATGCATTTTAGGTGCCATTTTACGCAAGGATATAACTGTTGTTGGTCCGGTTAAATACGCGACCAGTGTTGCTGTTGAAATCACACTCGCTAATGTACCCCAATCACGGAATAATGATACCATCACCATACTTATTATGGCATTAAACACAATGGCCACACGCGGAATCATATATTTCTCATTCATTTTACCTAGGAATTTGGGAATATGCCCATTTTTTTCCATGGCACGTAAGACACGTCCTGTAACAGCTACAAATGATACACCTGTACCAAACGGCGAAACGACTGCTTCCATATATAATAATATTGCTAACCAATTCAAACCTAATAGAATCGCCATATCAGCAAATGGTGAGTTAAAGTTAATACCACTCCAACCCTTTTCATGTAGCATTTCAGTTGGCATTGATGTTATAAATGTACTTTGAAGCACTATGTAGAGAATTGCACTTAAAGTCAGCGAAATGGCAATACCACGGGCAATATTTTTTTCTGGCTTTTGAATTTCAGATCCCATATTGATAATAGTTTGGAATGCATTAAATGAGAAGATAATACCCGATGCTGTTGTTGCAGCAAATATTGGCGCTGAACCATACGGCATAAATTGGCCTACAGAATGGCCATAATTACCTGTATCAAAACCAGAAATAATCAACATAACAATTGTTAATAAAGGTACACCTAATTTAAACACTGAGATTAAACTTGTAAATGAAGTTAATAATTTAACTGACCAATAGTTTAATAGTGAAAAAATAATGATAATGACAAACACTGCCAACAAACCGGCATTACTAATGGTAGAACCATCCATTAAACCCGTCGTGAATTTTGCCCAGTCCCAAGGCCAAGAACTCATATATTGTACAGCTGACACTGCTTCAATAGGGATGATTGTTACCAGTGATACCCAGTTTGCCCAAGCCGCAATAAATCCAAGCAGCGAACCATGTGTATATTGAGCATAATTACTCATACCACCTGATTGTGGAAACATCGTACCTATTTCAATATAGTTATATGCAATTGAACCTATAACTACAAAACCTATAATCCAAGAAATAATTGCAGCCGGTCCTGCAATGGAAGAAGCTTCCCATGCACCGAATAACCAACCAGATCCAATTAATGAACCTAAACCTAGCAATACAAGCTGTGGTAAATTAATTTTATTACTTTCATCTTTTTGTCCCATAATTACTCCTAATATTGTCTCTTTTATATTCATATCAAGAAGTTGCAAATTTTATACACCATCTTGTATATGGTGTTATTATACTCGCATGATAATTCAAGTCAAATCAACTTACCACTACCAAATAATGTATATCAGCGTATTTTTATTCTATTTTTAAAGATTTTAATGTATAAAAGCGTTGCCCAATACAAGTTGTTTAACACCTTGTCCTCAATACCCTGAAAGTATATTTACACATGTTACTTATTTATTCACATAAAGTATAATAGCAAAATGCTTCCAACTTATATCACATAAACTCCAAACACCTTCAAACCAATAACAACGGTACTTTAACTGAATTTAGATAAAAAATTTTGTTACTTTTGTAACCATTTATTGCATTCATACCAAAAAAAGCATTATTTACCAAAATATCTTTAAATACTTTGTAAATAATGCTTTATATGAGGTTACTCAAATACAAATCATTAGTGTTCTACTTTATTTTTAAATAAATATATCCATAATTAATACAACAATGAGGCCGGTCACAGATGTTGTAAATAGTAACGCACCCCATGTCTTGAAGGTATCCTTTATCGAAATATTAAAATATTCTTTGAATAACCAAAAGGATGCATCATTCACATGTGTAATGGTATTACTACCGACTGCTGTTGCTAATACCATAAGTACAGGACTTACATCAAATGTTGGTATCAGTGGACCAACAATACCTGCGGCAGTAATCGCCGAAACGACACCTTGCCCTGTCGCAATGCGGATAAGCGCTGTAATTAACCAAGCCATAATCAGCGGAGATATATGTGTACCTTTCATAATATCTGCTATATAGTCTCCGACATGTGCTTCTAAAATGATTTCTTTAAAAGCACCCCCCGCTCCGACAATGAATATAATAGTTGCAACACCTTTAAGTCCAGTTTCAAATGATTTCATCATTGTATCCATATCTTTACCTTTTCTAAGTCCAAACATAACAATCGCAGTAATAATAGCAATGATAAGACTAATTTCGGCACTTCCAATAAATGATACGATTTCATGTAACGTCGTATCTTCCGTAATAAATAAGCTCAGTATTGTTGATATTGAAATTAGAATCGCAGGTATTAATGGCACAAATAAACTCAAACCAAAACTAGGCATTTCACTGTCTGTAAAATGCTTTGTTTTTTGTAATAATGGTGGTACTGGATAGTCAATATGTTTCATAAATCTCGGCAATATAATGCCCGCAATAATCACACTAGGAATAAATACGATGATTCCCAAGATATAGACCATACCCATATCCGCATTGTAAGCATCTACAAGTGCTGTTGGTCCTGCCTGTGGTGGGAAAATACTGTGTGATAAAGTTGTCGCTGCAACCATTGTAATCGCCAATTTCATAAAAGGCGTCTTAGCTTCAACTGCAATACTGATGACGAGCGGTGCTAAAATCATAAATGCAACTTCATAAAATACAGAAATTCCAAATACAGCTCCTATGATGATTAAAGCCCACTGAACATATTTAGCGCCAAACCTTTCTATTAGTGTTGAAGCAATACGTTGTGCTGCGCCGGAATCTACCATTAATTTACCAAGGACCGCACCAAACCCTATAATTAATGCGAGACTACCTAATGTAGATCCTAAACCTTCTTTAATTGTATCTAAAATTGCTAGCGGCTTCATGCCGTTCATAAATCCTACAAGCACCGCTGAAAATATAAGTGATAAGATGCTATTAATTTTCAATTTAATATTTAAAAACAGTAATATCCCTACACCAATGACAAGTGATATTAATGGTAAATGTTCTCCTAAAAATGACAAACCTACGTTCCCCCATCCCCTAAAAAATATTGAAAGCGAATTCACAATTATTCATTATAAATTATTTTCTGTAAAATAACAACGTTGTTATTATTGTGTCAATCAATTGTCACTTCTTTTTCAAGCTATTACATACAAAAAACCACATACATCATCACGAAGTATTCCGTGACTGCATGTGGTTCATAACACTTTATTTATTATTGTATACTTCGAACGCCCATTGCTTATCTTCAAGAATTTCTCTATAAAACGGATCATTACCTATCACTTTAATTTGATCAGCCAATGCTTCAACTTCATCTAAATGGTGTGTCGTTAATACAATGAGTCGATCTCTTTTCATTTGATTTAACAGGTTATGAATATCAAATCTAGATTTTAAATCTATACCTACTGTTGGTTCATCTAAAATTAATATTTGCGGATTACTTAATAAACCTATCAGCACATTCACTTTTCGTTTCGTACCACCAGACAAATTAGAAATTGTCATAGTTCGCTCATTCAAATTGAGTTGTTGCGCATATTCGTCTATCAACGCATTTGATATAGGTGATTTGCACAGTGCCTTAAAACACCTAATATTTTCATTAACTGTCATATGTTCAAATAGTGCAATATCTTGCGGTACATAACCGATTTTATCTTGCCTTTGCTTTTTGGATAGTCGTTCTCCAAAATAGTATATTTCACCTTTAGTCGAATGCTCTAATCCAGCAATCATTCTTAATAAGGTGGATTTGCCCGCCCCGTTTTCACCTAATAATACAGTTAATTGAAAATCTTCAAATGTCATATTCAAGGATTCAAAGATGCTTTTTTTACGATATTGTTTACTTACATTTTTTACTTCTATCATCTTATCCCTCCTATACTTGAATAATGATATATAATAATGCCATTAATAAAGAAAACACGAGCGTCATAAAAAGCCTGTGACTCAGCGTATTCATTTTGAAAAGTAACCATGCAACCCCTAGCTCATACATCATGATCATTACGAATGATTTCACAAAAAACATAACTGAAAGTTGTTGTTGGAATACGATAGTTGTTATACCAAGAACAATCATTAAGATCAATGTATGAATCAAAATATATATAGTAAACAGTTTCAATTGACTGTGCTGAAATATAAAAAGACGCGTTAGCGGGCCGTTTTGTTTAAGTCTTTGTTGCAACAATATTTGAACACTACTAACAAACAAAATAATCCCAAACACAACACTGATTGATATAGAAGTATCAGAATTGCTACGTACAACATGATGAGCAATAGCGGATTTCGGTGTGTGTTGACTTAATGCATGGGTCACTTTTTCTATGGAGGTCTTTTGACCGTCTTCATCTAGATGTTTCTTTACAATATATGGAATTTGTTGTTCGTATAATGAACGACTTATCATCTCAAATGTAATATCACCTATGAAATCATCTCTTGCATAAAGTGTAAGTGCTAATTTCAATTGATTATTTTTCAATTTCCCACTATAACCCTTAGGTATATGAATCGTTGCAACCGCTTCTTTTTTACTAACGGTTTCATCCAAATATATTGCTTCTTGTTCTAACTTTTCTACTTTAACAAATTCATTCTGGTCAATACTTTGTATTAATTGGTGTGAAGCTTGAGACTTATCTTGATCTTGAACTGCGACTGGAATTTTAAAAGATTGGTTCAGCGATGCATAAGCAAACCATATTAATAATAAAGTAGACATTAAAATAGTTAGAAAAACCACTAATTGCTTCCATTGTTTTAATATAATGATGAATATAAAGGGCTGTATCATCGGCGATACCTCCAAACAATGATTACTAATAATACAATGGCTGTTACCACAAAGCTCAAATAGAAAGTAATCGGTGTATCTAAGATATAATTATTTAATATAATTTCTAAGATTTGATTTGTAACAAAACTAAATGGTTGCGCGTTTAACACGCCATTAAATAAGTGTTTGAAATATATCGTTGGTAGGACTTGACCAGAAAATAAAATAACCATAAACGCAAGTATAATTTTCAACACGATATTGACCCAATGGAATGTGATCAAATCAATAATCGTTAACCAACCTATAATCATGACGATATAATAAACTAATTGAATAACTACCGTGAGCCAATTATAGGACTCAAAAGCATTCGGTAAGAACTGCATGATGCATAAAAATCCTAACACGGTCCAAACAGTCGTATAAAAGAGTGTAAATAAACTTCTAATTAATGTTAGTTTTTCAAATGAAAAATGATACATATGTAGTCGTGATTTTAATGCATGAGCTTGATTCATTTTCAAAATTGAAAATAGTGATAATGCAAAAATAAATATGGATGCTAAATATCCTGTCACTACATAATAACTTGATGTATCAAATATTTGTATTGGTTGATAATCAAATGATCCTGTTCGATTTAAACCGGTAAATAATAAATCAGTCAGTAATCGTAACGTGTCATCTTTATCTGCTTCTGGTAACAATGTGGTATATGTTAATCCACCACCCATCGATAACATGAGTCGACTATACACCGAATCAGTTAACTGATTAATAACTAAACTTTTAGTTGATGTTTTATCATATGTATAAACAGAAATAGGTAAATTCCCATTTTTATAAAATGTTTTTGTCATATCTTTCTCAAAAACATAATATCCCTCTAATTGTTTAGATTTTAATAATTGTTGTGCTTGTTTTTGATTGTATTGCTTAATACGAATATCTTTTCCTAGATTTGTTCCATTTCCCATCGAATTAAGTATGAGTTTTGTCTCCGCTGATCCATCATGATCAACGATACCTATTCTAAACTTTGCATCATCTTGATTAATGTACTGAATAACCAATAGTGCAGTTAAAAAAGCACACATCATCAAAATTAAATACAAAAAAAGATGCCATTTTTTCAATAAAAAGGAGTGATAAATGCGAAACAATTGAATTGCTTTCATTTAATCACTCCTCTCTCCATTAATGTGCTCATTTATTAATTACATTATATTTATTTTTTATCCTTAATATCTTTTGCAACATCTTTCACAATATCTTCCGTATGCTTAGAAATTTCTCGTTGCAGTTTTCTAAAGTCACTATTTGACATCGTGTTTAAATCTTGCGCATTTGCTTTTTTAAATTTAATGTCTTCTTTAAGTTTCGTGTCACCTTTAATATTAATCATGACTGTTTCATTATCTATATCAGTTGATAATGAAAGATCTTGTTTTTGTGTATTATTTTTGGTGTCTGTTTCTAGTTTATTATTAAAATCAATCGTTGTTTCATCATAGTTAGCATTGATTTTAATCTGACCTTTGTCATTACGCTTATCTCCATCTTGCGTTTCTGTATTTGTTAACGTTGCATCTGACGCTTGGTAGCCATCATCAAACGTCACTTTATAATTATCTTTATATTGATCGTCTTTTTTAGTCGACTTACCTTTCAATGCTACGGTTTGATCGTCATCTGCTGTTAATTTATAATCAATCATTAAGTTATCATCATCAAGCTGACTTGTTCCATTTAATTTCACTGTTGAACCATCTTCATCTTTCATCGTTAAATCACGTTTCAGAATCTGATTATCATCTTCCCATATAATTGCTTTAACACTTGGAAATTCTGCTTTATCTGTATCTTTCACTTCTTTTAAAGTATCATCTAATGCTTTTTTATAGTCTTTCGCATTAAATTGGTCTTCTGCAATTGTTTTAATATCTTTGTCTTTTTTAGCTTTTTCTAAAATTGCTGTTAAGATGGCTTTTGTTTCACCTTTACTAATGTTCATAGATACTTTTTTAACATCTTTATCCTTACCATCTACTTTAATCGTTGCATCATCTTTTTCGAAATTATCATCGTCTAATTTATCTGTAATCACTTCGCTATATTTCTTGCTAATATCATCAATTTTATCTTGAGATATTTGTGTACCAGATAACAATGAGTTTAAATTTAATGAATCATTTGTAATACCACTATTTTCTCCATCAACGCTTGTTGTTTCCCCAGTAATTTTTTTATACACATCGACAAGTTCATTATTTTTAGCTTTGTAAACATCGTCTAAAACTGGTGCAGCATAATATTGATTTTGCTTATCTGCAGCCCATTGAAATTCCCCAATTTCATTATCTGCGACTGTAGGTGTTAAAGCGATAATTGAATGCTGTTTATCAGGATCATGTCCCACTTTGAATCCTAATTTTGAAGCATCTACAACAGATTTTGGTATGTCCGATGATTTAAGTAGTGCTTCTGGTACATCTGCACTTGCATTGAGATTAATTAAATACGACTCATCTTTCATCTTATCTTGAAATTCAAATTCATTTTCAAACCTGTCTTCACCATATGCTTTCAGTTGCTTTGCTGTTTCCTGTTCACTTAATAAGTACGTATTTTTAGGTGTGTTCTTTGTGATGTAATATGCTGCTGCTCCCCCAATGCCACAAATAAGTAGTACCCCAATAACGACTGCTATAACAATCTTCACTGTCTTAGACATATCGTTCTACCTCCCCTTAATTTTTAATTTCTTTTATAATAGCACAAAACATTTATAATTAATTAACTAATTCTAAATTTCTAACATTTTTTACATCTTTTTTAATAATAAATATAATATTTATTATTTGTCTAAAAATACAATGATGCTCAATGTAGTCCTTCATGATAGGTTAATCTTAAATTTTTCAAAATAAAAAGTAGTTGTCATTCTTAATCACGACAACTACTTAATCTTATATTTAATCCTTTCTAACTTCATCTTCCCACCATAATGCATCTTTTGGATTTTTTACTACATGATCATAATCCTCTTGTGTTTCGACATTTGGATAAGAACCTCTAAGAGATTTATTCGAGGTCGATTTAAACATTGTTATAAAAATAATGAGTCCAACAACATTAATAAACATCAAATAATAAGATGGTGCAATTTGTTGGCCTGTTGTTTCTACTAACGTTGAGAGTATAAAAGGTGTTAAACCACCAAATACTGCAGCACCAATATTATAAACAAGTGATAATGTACGTAACCTAACCTTTGTATGGAACATACTAGGTAATAAGGATGGCATAACACCTTCAAATGTTGACATAAATAATGCGATGATAAACAATCCAAGTATAACAAATGGAATCATTGGTATACTCATTAGCCAAAATGCAAGTACTGAGAATAAACTAAATCCTGCTAAACCGAATATAATCGTGCGTTTGTTACCAACTTTGTCACTATACCAACCAAAGAAAAATACTGCTGGTATCATAATTAACATAGTTATCGTACTCAGTATCGAGCCCATCGTTCCACCTAAATTGATAGTTGAATTCAAGAAAGATGGCATATAGGACAGTACCATATAATTCGCTACATTCAAGAACGCGACGCCAGTGAAACAAACGACAACATCTTTCCAATAATATTTAAAAATATCTAAATAAGAATATTCTAATTCCTCTTGTTCTTCTAATGTAGATTCGTATGCTGGACTTTCATCTAGGCTTGAACGTAAGATAATACCAATAATACCTAATGGTGCAGCTAAAATAAATGGAATTCTCCAACCCCAATCAGCCATTTGTTGATCACTTAGTAATGAATACATCAGTCCTGCTAAGATAGCTGCCATGATATTACCAGCAAGTGTCCCAATTTCTAATCCACTTCCTAATTTACCTCGTGTCTTATCAGGAGCCGTTTCTGCAATATAAGTCATTGCACCTGCATACTCACCACCTGTAGAAAATGACTGAATCATACGAACAACTAGTAATAATATAGGTGCCCAAATACCAATTTGATCTTGTGTGGGTAATAGCCCGAGCATCAATGTCGATGCCGCCATAAGTAATATCGTTGTCGATAAAACAATTTTACGCCCGTACTTATCACCTAAGTGACTAAAAAATATACCGCCGATTGGTCTCACTATAAAAGCAAAGGCAAATACCGCAAATGTTGAAACAATTTGCATTTCTTGTGGTAAATTCCCAAAGAAATTTGCACTTAATATCACAGCTAATTGTGCATATAATCCAAAATCAAACCATTCTATTGCATTACCAATCCCTGTGGCTACAACACCTTTTTTGGCCTGATCAGAATCTACTCTGTTAACTTTCTCTTTTTTAAATTTCACAAATAAAAACACCCCTTAAATTGTTTCTATTTATATAACATAACCTATGTATTAAGTTATAAACACTTATAAGTTATATTTAGTTATTTTTTAATTTCCAAAAACAATTTCTTTTAAAATGTTTTTGAAAATTATTAAATGCAACGTTATTTTGTGCGCTTATTACCAGTATTGTATGACTATGATTCACTTTTGATATAATCGTATTACAAAATGAAACGGAGGCTATTTTATGAAACAAATTTATTTTAATCATGACGGTGGTGTCGATGATTTAATTTCTCTATTTCTGTTACTACATATGGATGATGTATCACTTATCGGTGTCAGTGCAATTGGTGCTGATAGCTATGTCGAACCTGCAGCAAGTGCATCTCAAAAAATTATAAACCGTTTTAGCAAGCAACCCATCCATGTCGCTGCTTCGAAACAACGTGGTAAAAATCCATTCCCTAAAGATTGGCGTATGCATGCATTCTTTATGGATGCTTTACCTATTTTAAATGAACCTAATCAAGGTCATTCAAATCTACTTGAACACGATGCATATCAAGATATTATTAAAAAATTACAACATAGTCATACGCCAGTAACTTTACTGTTTACTGGACCATTAACGGATTTAGCTAAAGCTGTGTCAGTTGAGCCTACCATTGTTAATAAAATTGAACGTTTAGTTTGGATGGGTGGTACATTTTTAGAAAAAGGAAATGTTGAAGAACCTGAACATGATGGTACTGCAGAATGGAATGCTTTTTGGGATCCAGAAGCAGTTAAAACTATCTTTGACACAAATATAAAAATAGAGATGATCGCATTGGAAAGTACAAATCGTGTACCACTCACATGGGACATCAGGCAAGCTTGGGCAAACGAACGACACTATCCAGGTGTTGACTTCTTAGGGGTCAGTTACGCAGCGGTACCTCCATTAACGCATTTCCAAACGAACTCCACTTATTTCTTATGGGATGTATTAACAACTGCATATGTAGGTAAACCTGAATTAGTACATCAACGTAAGTTAAATGTTAATGTTTTTACTGATGGACCGAGTCAAGGACAAACTTATATAGATGATGTGAACGGTAGAACCATTTCAGTCGTCGATGACGTCGCACACGATGCTTTCTTCAAATACATTACAGATTTAGCTAAAAAAGTTATATCATAATATATGAAAACAGCTTCCTTCTGTTGCACATATCGTGTACAAACTGAAGGAAGCTGTTTGACTTTTCATTTATTAATAACTATGTTCATCTAAATATTGATTATCAATAACATCTTTCGTAATATCTACGAGTCTCTGACGTGAGACTTCCATATTCTCTTCATTATTTAAAGCATGCGTTTGTGCCACTTGATCTTTATAATAATCTAATGGATACATTTTAAAATTTTGAGGTTTGGGATTCATATCATCGTTACCTAAATCATAATGTGTCACCAATGATTGCCATTTAACTTGTTTGACTTGAACACCTTTAGGATTTTTTTCCAAATTAAAACGTATATTACCACCTAATATATTTTTTTCATTACCAGTAGCTTGTCCATTTAGAAAATTTCCCAGGGAATAAGCAACTAATGTTTTATGGTCATCTTGTCCTTCCACCCATTTAATCGGTTGTATGACATGTGGGTGTGTACCTAATACGACGTCTGCGCCTGCATCAGCAAATACTTTAGCGTATCTTTTCTGTTTGGCATTGGGTTTTTGCTTACCTTCATTCCCCCAGTGTGCTGATACAATGACAGCATCACTTTTTTCTTTTGCCTTTGCTATATCTTTTCTGATTTGCTTTTCATTAAAATAATTAATTTGATAGGGGTATGCTTTAGGAATATCATTCGTTCCATATGTATAACTCAGCATTGCCATTTTAATTCCATTTTTCTCAACGATTGGAATCGAATCACGTTCCTTTTGTGAATTAAATGTCCCAAAATAGAAAATAGACTCAAATTGTTTCCACAAATCTATTTCATTTTCTAATCCTGCAGTTCCCTGATCTAAAGCATGATTGTTAGATCCATTGACTACATTAAACCCTATGTCCACTAAATTTGGCGCAATGGCTTCTGGCGTATTAAATTGTTTAAACCCAGATAAACCTCTTTCATCTCCGCCTATAGGTGATTCTTGGTTAATATATGAAATATCTGCAGATTGTATATCTTCTTTTAAATGATCATACATTGGTTTAAAGTTAAATTGTCCATTATTTTGCAAAGCATCTTGATAAACGACTGGATGAATTAAATTATCACCTACTGCATAAAAAGATAATTGATTTGTTAAATTTTCTCTTTCATTCAAACAGCTAATAAACAATACTAAAAAACAGAGCACTGATATACATAATACGCTGCCATATTTCCACATAAAATCACACCCTTGTCTAAGCTCGCTAAATTTATTGTAATTTTTATATGTGCAAAATTCAATAAAGTTATAGACATAGATACTATTTTATAAAAATAAAATCGAAAAAAGACATTTTCAAGATTCGAAAATGTCTTTCACTATATATTAAACGTATTTCGTAACTGTCTCTGTAGGTAATCTATATGAACCATGTGCTGGATTTTTAGCTTTACCAATCGCAACAATTAATACTGGCACATAGCGTTCTGAATCTATACCAAATGCATCTGCGATTTGATCACTTTCAAATCCACCAATTGGGTTTGTATCATAGCCATGTGCTTTCGCAACAAGCATAAATTGCATTGCCGCTAAGCTACTATCAATTTTCACGATATCATTCATTTGTGCTTTGGGTGCATTATCATATAATGGTATGACCTTTTCTAACATTTCATTTTTTACTTCTTCTGGCATTAGACCTTGTTTAACTGCATTCGTATAGATATCTTCACCATATGTTTGGCTCTTCATATCACCGAAAATAACGACCATTGCCGCTGACGTATCATTTTGACGCGTGTTAAAACGAATAAGTGGACGTAATGTCTCTTTACCTTCATCACTTTCAACTACTAAAAAACGCCATGGTTGCATATTAACAGATGATGGTGCTGTCGTTGCTTTTTTAATCATTTCATCCATTTCTGCTTTCGGTATTTTCACTTGCTCATCAAATACTTTTACAGACTTTCTATTCATCAGAATTTCTTCAAAATTATTATTTATCATTTGCTATTTCTCCTTAATCATTTTTAACAAAATCAAATTATACTCAATTTAACTATAATTACAAATCATTTGTTTATAAAAAGCAATAAAAAATAAATTATTTCGAATATATCCCATTATAAAATTAGTTTCATTTTTTAAAATTCATAGACATTGTCACATTCCGCTCTTGAAAACCCATTTTTTCATATAATAATTTAGCCTTATTCTGTACATGTACATTTAATCTAACTTCATCTATTTCCTGACTTTTAAAATATCCATTAACAAAATCTATTAATTTTTCAGCAACACCTTGTCTTCTATAAGTTTCAAAGACATATAATTCATAAATGAAGCCATACGATTGTTGTATAAAATCATCTGTTTTTTCATCTATAAGCACAAAGCCTTTGAATACATGGTCTTCAATCAGCACGTAATACTTTGCACCTTGCATTAACAACTGGTTTGACATATCACGCAACGACGCATCTGATAGGTTAAGCATGCCCATCATCGCTTCTTCGAATACTTTGGGTATAACTTGGTTGATCCGTTTCAATTCATTCTCTTTAGCACATCTAATGGTCACCCTATTCACCTCCTAACTTTAAACCTTTTAACATTATTCACATTATGTACCTTATATAGTAAAGATAACTACAACAATCACGATAGGCCATAAGTTTATTTCCACATCAATATTCATTATTTATATTTCCAAAACTAGTAAATATGTTTTAATATAATAGAAGTAAATAATGTATTTAACCTATAAATTGAAGCCTTTTGTTTTTCTTTATAGTACATAACCGTGCTACAATATATGCTTTAGAAATAATATATGCGCATAAATAAAAATATATTATAATTCGTACACTTTATGCACTTAATAATCAAGAAAATTTGTTTTCAAAGTTGAAAAGATTACACAAAGTTTGTTAATATTTTACCTTATATAGAAAATAATGAGAAAATTCCAGTAAAAAGAGGGTACATAATGAAGTCTATATCAGTCATAGTGACTTATTACAATTCAGAAGATTATATCGAAAGATGTTTGATAAGCCTTAAAAAACAGAGATTCCAAGATTTTGAACTTATATTAGTAAATGATGGTTCAACAGATCAATCGAAACCACTCGCAACGCAAATACTTAAAGATTGGGATATTCCAATTAAAGAAATTGATTTACCAGAAAATACAGGACATGCCCATGCTAGAAACGTAGGATTGAAGGAAGTAGAAGCGCCATACTTTATCTTTATTGATTCTGATGATTACTTGGCATCTTATGCATTATCCTTTTATATGAAGAAATTAAATCAATTCGATGCGTTAATTGCACCTATACATGCATTTACGCTAGATATACCGCAATACGTTGACCAGGATTTAGTACGTACGCAATATTTAAATACCAAAACACATTCTAATCAATTTTTAAGAAAACAGACTGTATGTAATATTGTGTTCAAAACTGCTATTGCACGTGGACATAACTTACAATTTAATGAAGGCTTAAACGTCTTTGTCGATTGGTCTTTTATTTTAGAATTTATTAAATATGCAAATGGATTCGTCCGCGTCAGTCGCTTTCCTTTCTATATTAAAGGTGAAATCTACGACCCATTTGTGAAACCAGCTTTATCTAAACAAGATTTTGGTATTACGTTCAACGCGTATGTATACAGTTTCTCTGATTCTGTTAAACGTGCGCCTTTAAAAGAAAATAAAACTTTCATTAAAAACAAAATGAAAAATGTATACAAACATTCATTTGAACCATCATCTAGAAAAACGCCTGACCGTTATAAGCATAACAGTGAATTACTTCCAAAAGTAACAAGAGAATTAATTCCAACACTTTTCAAAAATGAAAAACCACTCTTTATATTAGAGTCTTTAATGCTTATGGTAAATAAACGTCAATCTGCTTTTAAAATAAATAAACTTAGAAAACAAGCCCGTTTAGTAAAAAGCATCTTGTTACGTAGAAAAAATAAAAATCGTGCTTTATACCAATTAACAGATAGTGAAGATAAAGTGAGCCCAAATACGATTGTATTTGAAGCATTTGGTGGTAAAAATTACAGTGATAGCCCTAAATATATCTATGAATATATGATGAAGCGCCATCCGAACTATGAATTTATATGGGTCTTTAAAAACCCGTCTAAAGTTCAAATTCCTGGTTCAGCTAAAAAAGTTAAAAAAGGTTCTAAAGCATACTACGAAGCATATTCGAAAGCTAAATATTGGGTGTCTAACGCTAGATTACCACTTTATCTGAATAAAAAACCTAACCAAGTATATATACAAAATTGGCACGGCACACCATTAAAACGATTAGCCAATGATATGAAAGTCATTCGCATGCCAGGTACTACAACGGATAACTATAAACGAAATTTCAGAGAAGAAACAAGCCGCTGGGATTATTTAGTGTCACCAAATAGATATTCTTCTAAAATATTTGAAACCGCATTTTGGATGAAACCTGAACAAATACTTGAGATTGGCTATCCTAGAAATGATGTATTAGTTAATCACGCGAATGACACATCCTATATACAAGAAATTAAAGAAAATTTAAATTTACCTGCAGATAAAAAAGTGATCATGTATGCACCAACTTGGCGAGATGATGAATTCGTAAAAAAAGGTAAATATTTATTTAATTTACAAATTGATTTAGATAATCTACAAAAGCAACTCGGTGATGACTACGTTGTGTTATTAAGAATGCATTATCTCATTTCTAATGCCTTAGATTTACGTGGATACGAAGATTTTGCAATTGATGTGTCAAACTATAGTGACATTTCTGAATTATACTTAATTTCAGACTGCCTGATTACAGATTATTCATCTGTTATGTTTGATTACGGCGTTCTCAAACGTCCGCAATTCTTCTTTGCTTATGATTTAGATAAATACGGTCAAGATTTACGTGGCTTCTACCTAGACTATCACAAAGACTTACCTGGTCCGATTCACAAAGAGCCTTACCAATTAGCAGAAGACCTTAAAAATCTAGACCAAGTTGCAATAGATTATAAAGACAAAATCGACCAGTTTTACGATGACTTTTGTTCATTAGAAAATGGTAAAGCATCTAAAGCAATTTCAGATTTAATTACTAAAAATAACGACTAACTTATGAAATTGAAATTAGCATAAGCTATACGCACTCACATTCAAAGCAAGAGGCCTATTCCTTAATATGGATTAGGCCTCTTTATTTAATAGAAAAAACTGCCAACAAAGCCAGAAGCTTTGTCGGCAGTCTAAGGCTATGACAAATACATGTCTCACCTCTATATCTATTTCATTTTTACTAAACTTCGTTAATTAAATTTTATTTAACAGTACCCGCATCTTTATCATGTACACCATGACGATAGAAATCAATATATTCTGGATCTAATGGTTTTTTACCACGGATGATATCTGATGCTTTCTCAGCCATCATTAATACTGGTGAATGGATATTACCATTTGTTGTACGTGGCATTACTGATGCATCTACAACACGGAGATTTTCCATACCATGTACTTTGAATGTTTCTGGATCCACGACTGACATTTCATCTGAAGCAGGACCCATTCTACAACTACAAGATGGATGTAATGCTGTTTCACCATCGCGTTTTACCCATTCAATAATTTCTTCGTCTGTTTGTACTTCAGGTCCAGGTGAAATTTCTCCACCGTTATAAGGATCTAATGCTTTTTGACCTAAGATATTTCTGGCAACTTTAATTGCTTCAACCCATTCTCGTTTATCTTCTTCTGTCGATAAGTAGTTAAATACAAAATCTGGCTTAACAAAAGGATCTTTTGATTTGATTTTTAAATGACCACGAGAATTTGAGTACATAGGTCCTACGTGTACTTGATAACCATGTGCTGCCGGCGCTTTTGTACCATCGTATCTTACTGCAATTGGTAAAAAGTGGAACATTAAGTTTGGATAGTCCACTTCATCATTTGAACGCACAAAGCCACCGCCTTCGAAATGGTTCGATGCTGCCGCACCTTTGCGTCCAAAAATCCATTGTAAACCTATAAATGGCATTTTAAGTTTATTTAAACTTGGTTGCATTGAAACCGGTTCTTTACATGCATGTTGCACATAAACTTCTAAATGGTCTTCAAAGTTTTCACCGACACCTGGTAAGTGTATACGTGGTTCAATACCTAATGAACGTAAATGTTCTGAATCACCGATACCTGATAATTGTAATAATTGTGGTGAATTGATTGCGCCACCTGATAGAATGACCTCTTTCGCATTCACTGTGTGTTCTTTACCATTTTTCTTAAATGTAACGCCTGTTACTTTGTTACCTTCAAAGTTTAATTTCGTAACAAATGCGCGCGTTTGCACTTCTAAATTCTTACGTTTCATTGCTGGGTGTAAATATGCTCTTGATGCAGATACACGACGACCATTATGTACTTGACTGTCGAACGGACCGAAACCTTCTTGACGGAACCCATTTACATCTGGTGTTTTATTATAACCCGCTTCAACACCAGCGTCGAAGAAAGCTTGGAATAATGGGTTATCCGCAGGTCCTCTTCTTAGTTTAATTGGTCCATGATGACCACGGAATTGATCATCTTTTGTCGCACCAAATGTTTTCTCTAAACGTTTAAAGTATGGTAAACAATGTGCATAATCCCATGAATCCATACCTTCAGGTTTCGCCCATTTTTCATAATCCATAGGGTTACCTCTTTGATAAATCATACCGTTAATTGAACTTGAACCACCCAATACTTTACCACGTGCATGTCCTACTTTACGACCATCCATATGTGGTTCAGGTGTTGTTTCATAAATCCAATCGTACAATTTATTACCAGCAGGATACATTAATGCTGCTGGCATTTGTATTAATAAGTCCCAAGGATAATCACTGCGTCCAGCTTCTAATACAAGTACATTATTCGATGCATCTTCACTTATTCGGCTACCAAGAACTGATCCAGCACTTCCTCCGCCTATAATGATATAATCATATGATTGCTTCATTGTGATACTGCCTCCCATAGTTTGTATACATTACTTTTATTAATTTAAAAAATCTATCTTATGCTTTACCAAACCAATTAACTGGTTCTGGGTTTGTATTACGTAATATGTGTTTCTCTACTTGATATTCAGCTAGACCTTCTTTACCAAGTTCTCTACCAATACCTGATTGTTTGTATCCACCCCAAGGCGCTTGTGCGAAATATGGATGGAAGTCATTAATCCAAACTGTACCCATTTTTAATTTATTAACGACGCGTTCAGCTTTACCGATATCTTGTGTAAATACGCCGCCTGCTAAACCATAAATAGAATCGTTCGCAAGTTCTATCGCTTCTGCTTCCGTTGAAAAACCTTCGATTGTTACAACAGGGCCAAACACTTCCTCTTGAACAATGCGCATAGAAGTATCGCAGTCTGTAATTACAGTTGGTTCAAAGAAGAAACCATCTTGTAAGTCTTCACGTTCAGGACGTTTACCACCGATAGCAATGGTTGCATTTTCTTCTTTTGCAATTTCCATATAGTTTTCAATTTTTTCTCTATGTTCAGCCGAAATCACAGGCCCCATTTCCGTTTCTGAGTCAAAACCATTACCTAATTTAATATTTTTAACTCTTTCAATGAGTGCTGCTTCGAACTTATCTTTAATATCATTATGCACAATGATTCTTGCGCCTGCTGAACAAACTTGACCAGCATGGAAGAATCCACCGTTTAATGCTTGATCTACTGCTAAATCAAAATCTGCATCATCAAAAATCACATTAGGATTCTTACCGCCAAGTTCTAGTGCAACATTCGTAACATGATCTGCCGCTTGTTTCATAATGTGCTTACCAGTTTTTATACCGCCAGTAAATGAAACTAAATCTACCTCTTTATGTGCAGATAATGGTTCACCAACGTCAGATCCTTTTCCTAATACTAAATTAATGACACCTTTAGGAAAGCCAACTTCTTCCATTAATTCGAATACACGAATTGTTGTTAAAGGTGTGATTTCACTTGGTTTCATGACAAGTGAACAACCCGTTGCTAATGCTGGTGCGATTTTCCATGAAGCTTGTAGTAATGGATAATTCCATGGCGTAATTTGTGTTACCACACCAATAGGTTCTTTGATTACTTTGCTTTCTGTATTTGGAATTGGAGAATCTATCAATTCTCCGCCTTCTTTATCTGCTAAACCTGCAAAGTAGTTAAATACGTTCGCAATATCGTCCATATCTGCGTAAGATTCTTCTAATGTTTTACCTGTATCTAATGTTTCAAGTCTCGCTAATTCTTCACGATGTGACACAATTAAATCGGCAATAGCACGTACTTTTTTGCCTCTATTTTCACTTGTTTCTAATGACCATTCACCTTTTTCAAAAGCAACACGTGCAGCTAATATCGCACGTTCACTATCTTCTGCAGTACCTTCTGCAACTTCGAAGATGACTTCTTGGTTATATGGATTAATAATTTGTCTTGTTGCTTGGTTCGAGCTATCTACCCACTCACCATCAATGTATTGACGACGAGACAATTGATTTACAAGTTCCATTAAAATTACCTCCGTTAAGTTTGTTAAATTTTTATTTAACGAATTTTATAGAGTTTATGTTAGCATAGTAAATGAAAGGGTGTCAAACAAGTTCAAATTTCATTTGGTTAATATATAGAAGATAATAAAACGCTACTTAAATTCTGTTTGTTGACCTGCTATAATTTGAATTCACAAAAAAATATTTGGTCGGAGGTGTACAATATGGTACATTCAAACAACCCTGAGCATCAATTAGACGAAGCTAAAGATATTGTCATCAATGCGATTGGTGAAACAATGGATCTATATGGCATCAACAGAAGTGTTGGTAATTTATTTGGGACGATGCTATTCGAAGAAAGTATGACGCTCGATGAAATGCGTGAACAATTACAGATGAGCAAGCCAAGTATGAGTGCTGGTGTCAAAAGACTTCAAGAATTTGATATCGTTAAGCAACAATTTACAAGAGGTAGTCGAAAGCAACATTTTATTGCTGAGAAAGATTTCTTTAACTTTTTCAGTAATTTTTTCACACGAAAATGGCGTCGAGAAATTGTCATTAATGCTGAAGCAGTCCATGATTCCGTTGCAATATTAGATAGCATTATCAATGATGAAAGTGCAGATGCAACGACAAAGACGGAAGCAGTTGAAACGAAGCAACAATTAATCGATACTTTACCTTACTATGAATGGTTAGGTCATTTAAGTGATGCACTCGAAAGTGGAGAAATATTTAAATACTTCCCAATACCTGAAAATAACTACAAAGAAGATTAATTTGTGTGAGCTAGTTAGACCAAAAACAACAGAATTTCAAAATGCGTCCGTTTGTCGTTAAATTTCAAACGAGACGCTTTTTATTTTACAAATAAGTATGACAATTAAAACTTAAGTTAACGCATAAAAAAGCTGAGACATGATTTTGTCTCAGCTTTTGTTTCAAATTATAAATTATCGTCTTCTTTTTGTTCTCTAACTTGTGTGATACGTAATGACCGTCGTTCCACTTCTCTATACTTATCTGCCCGATTTTCCAATTTAAGTCTGTCTTCATTGAGTGTTCGCATAAATGCAATCATCATCATAATAAAGACCACAAGTACTGGCACACTTGCTAACAAGGCAGCTGTTTTCAATACTTCTAACGCTCTTTCGCCACCGACCAACATCAGCGCAAATGGCAATAAGCATAACGCAAATGCCCAATAGAGACGGTTTGCTTTTAATGGTTCACCGATGACTTTTTTCTGAGATGCTGCTGCTAAGATGTATGATCCAGAATCGAATGTTGTCGCTAAGAACAACACTGCCGACAGCATAAATAATACAATGATAATATTATGGAATGGTAATTGATGCAATACCTCAATGATTGTAGCTTCCGTACCATGTGTGTTTAAATTTTGAATTACATCAAATTGTCCACTAATTTGTAAAAACACAGCATAGTTACCAAAGATACCGAAGAATAACATACACCCTAATGTACCGTATATAATAGTACCTAGAACAACTTCTTTTAAAGTACGTCCCTTAGAAATACGTGCGATAAATAAACCAATAAATGGTGCGTAAACAATCCACCATGACCAATAGAATATCGTCCATTGTTGTGGGAAATTGGTTTCTTTACGACCACCTATACCACCAAATGGTTCTAACCACGTCGCCATTTGGAAAAAGTTCTTAATCATGTTCCCCATACTTGTAATTGTTGTTTCCATAATAAATACAGTTGGTCCAACAATTAATACAAAACCAAGTAATACAAATGACAAGATAACGTTCCAATCACTTAACACTTTTATGCCTTTTTTCAATCCTGAATATGAACTATATGCGAAAATCGCTGTTACTAAGAATAGGATAGCGCCACGCATTAACATATTGTCACCATCGATGCCCGTTAGCCGTTCTATACCTGCTGCAATCATAGGTACACCAAGTGCTAATGATGTTGCTGCACCACCTAACAAACCAAAAATGAATATTATATCGACAACCTGGCCTACAAGACCATCTGTCTGCCCTTTTAATATTGGACGCAAGGTTTGGCTTACTTTATAAATAGGTTTTTTCTTCACAAATAATAAATAACCAATACATAGCGCTGGCAGTACAAAGGTCGCCCATGCAATCGGTCCCCAATGGAACATGCCATACATTGTTGCATAATTTAGTGCGCTATCAGTCATACCTTTACCACCATGTGGCGGATCTTGATAGTAGAACGCCCACTCGATAATCCCCCAATATAAAATATCAGAGGCAATACCCGCACAGAATAACATGGCTGCCCAACTAAAATTATTAAACTCCGGCTTATCTGTCGCTTTACCTAAGGTTACATTACCGTATTTACCAAAGGCTATGTACAAAACAAATACTAAAATAGCGAGTCCGATAAGCAAATAAACTGAACCTAATGCACTAGAAACAGCATCGTTCATTTTAGTAATTACTTCTTGACTTGCTTTAGGAAAGACCATCATAGGAATTACTGCAATCAGTAAAATAACAGATGAGCCTATAAAGGTCGTCCAATCCATAACTTTATTTTTCTTCATTATTGAACACCCCTGTATTTATTTTTATAACTATGTAAAAGTTGCTAAAAATAGATAAACATTAGCAAAAATATATATTAATTCACAAACATGAGACTAACGAACTTTAAATAATAATGCAAATTACATTCAAAATTCTGAAATTGATTATATGAATATTTATATAAAATAGATAATTAATTCTGCTTTGCAAATTGCTACAATCACAGTGTTAAGTTTAAATTTAACGAAATTAATAAATCTTACAAAGTTTACTTTATGTATTTTTATTCATTAATTAAGTATAAATATTTGTTTTTATTTTTTTATGTTTTAATAATAAACGGGGGTATTTTTTATAAAAAATCGCATAAAAGTTGTTCGCTATATTGTTGGATTTATTTTGCTTTTATGTTTTCAAATGGTTATTACAAACTTTTAAAATTAAATATTCTATAATGGGATAAATAACAATATTTTATAATAATCGGAGTGAATTCAAATGGACAAATCACAGATAATTAATTATTGGGATAAACGCGCAGATTCTTTTAGTAAAAATAAACTAGCAGAGTTAGAAAGCGCACATGCTCAAAAATGGATAGAAGAAATAAATAACATAACGCCTATACAACCTGGCATGAAAATCTTAGATATTGGTACTGGTGCAGGCTTCTTAGCTATTTTATGCGGTAAACTAGGCGCCGATGTCACAGGTATAGATCTTTCTCCTGATATGATTCAATCAGCAAAACAGAACGCCCAAAGTCATCATCAAGCTATTCGTTTTCAAGTTATGGATGCTGAAGCATTACAATTTAATAATGAAACTTTTGATATAGTCATTTCCCGCAATGTTACTTGGTTACTCCCTAATACAAAGGCAGCATATCAAGAATGGTTACGTGTATTAAAACCGGACGGTATATTGATTAATATTGATGCCAATTATGGTAACGATTCATTTACTGACTATAAATCTCTGAACACCGAACATGCACACCACACACTCGGTAATGATATGCTCGCTGAAAGTGAGGCAATCAAACAAAGTATACCTATCAATCACCAACCTCGACCTCAAACAGATATAGATATCTTAGAAACATTAGGGTTTAATCATATTCATTTAGACACTGAAATTTATTTACGTATTTATTCAGAACAAGATGAATTTTATAATCCAACACCTATATTTTTAATTTCAGTTAGTAAATCACATGGGCTACAGAATTAGTTTTTAATAATGACACAATATTTATTATATTTTGATGCAAAGAGTGCCTACAGCTTGCGTTATTTTTCAATTTTTATCATACTATAAGAGAATATAGTAAAAGGAGTGGTAAGAATGAATCAAGAACAATTTGACAAAGTAAAAAATGGAAAAGGTTTCATTGCTGCATTAGACCAAAGTGGTGGCAGTACACCTAAAGCGTTACGTGATTACGGCGTTACAGAAGATCAATATGACAGTGAAGACGAAATGTTCAAACTCGTTCATGACATGCGTACACGTATCGTGTCATCACCTTCATTTAGCTCAGATAAAATTGTTGGTGCAATTCTTTTCGAACAAACAATGGACCGCGAAGTAGAAGGCAAACATACAGCGGACTATCTAGCTGATAAAGGCATTGTTCCTTTCTTAAAAATAGATAAAGGCTTAGATGAACAAAAAGATGGCGTTCAATTGATGAAACCAATGCCTGAATTAGACGATTTATTAAGCCGTGCAAATGAACATAAAATTTTCGGTACTAAAATGCGTTCTAATATCTTAGAGCTTAATAAAGATGGTATCGATTTAGTTGTTAAACAACAATTTGAAGTTGCTAAACAAATTATTGCGGCTGGTTTAGTGCCTATTATTGAACCTGAAGTAAATATTAATGCTGAAAATAAAGAAGACATTGAAGCTTATTTAACTGATTCAATTTTAGAAGAATTAAACAAATTAAATGATGATCAATTAGTTATGCTTAAAGTCACTATCCCTACTAAAGCAAATCAATATCAATCATTAATCAACCATCCAAATGTTGTACGTGTCGTTGCGTTATCTGGTGGTTATAGCAGAGAACATGCAAACGAAGTACTTAAACAAAATAAAGATTTAATCGCAAGCTTCTCACGTGCATTAATCAATGATTTAAATGTAAATCAATCTGATGAAGAATTCGATAAAATCTTAGGCGAAACAGTTGAATCTATCTATGATGCTTCTGTAAACAAAAATTAATCTAGTTTATACTTTTAAATATCATCACAAGACTGCCAGTGCGTATCCAAACGCATTGGCAGTTTTTATGTTAAGTATGTGAAAAAAATCTCAGATTAACCTAGCCAACCTCATTAACTATCTATATACTAAAATTAATTTATAAAATCATTTAATTAAACAATAAGGGGATTACTTAATGAAAAATCATTTGCATAGATGGGTTATTGAAGCATTAAGTTTTATGGCTTTAGGATTATTTGGATCTTTAATTATCGGTCTCATTTTAGAGACAATTGGCAATCAAACACTCATACCACAGTTAGATTTATCATTTTTATCAGAAATTGGTAAAGTCGCAATGTCAGTTACTGGTGCGGCTATTGGGGTTGCTATTGCTTACGGCTTAGGTGCTAAACCTTTAGTTATTTTTTCATGTGTGATTGTTGGCACATTAGGTTATACGACATTTGGTGGCGGTGCAGTTGGTGCCTATATTGCTACACTGATTGTCGTAGAATTAAGTAGATTTTATGCAAGTAAAACTAAAATTGATATCATTGTGACACCCTTACTTACCATTGTGATCGGTGGTGCTATCGCTAAGTTATTTGGACCAGCGTTAAATGAATTTATGACTAGTTTAGGTAAAATTATTATTGCCGCAACTGAACAGCAACCGTTGATTATGGGTATTTTAGTATCCGTCATCTTTGGTTTAGCACTTACTGCACCTATTTCAAGTGCAGCCCTTGCACTCATGCTTGATTTAAGTGGTTTAGCTGCTGGTGCAGCAACGATAGGCTGTGCGGCACAAATGGTAGGCTTCGCTGTTAATGGATACAAAGATAATGGATGGAGTGGCATTTTATCTGTGGGTATTGGTACAAGTATGCTACAAGTACCGAATATCATTAAACATCCCATGATATTAGTACCACCAACATTAGCAAGTGCGATTGTCGCTCCAATTATGACAACATTATTTCCCATGACAAATAATGCCGCTGGTGCTGGTATGGGTACAAGTGGTTTAATTGGTCAGATTATGACAATTCATACCATGGGCGGTTCACTTCAAACCTGGTTGTTAATTATCATCTTCCACGTGATATTGCCTGCAACGATTAGCTTTACTTTATATAAATATTTCTTTAAAAAACAATGGATTAAACCAGGCGATCAACTTATTCATGTTGCCAACTAACCCCCCTACGAAATCTATTTCCAGCAAAACAGCCGCGCCAGTTTACAATTATACTGACACGGCTGTTTTGTATTTAAATTTTGCTAATAATTTGATTGCTTATCACTTTGCATCTTTACATAATCCGTTGCTGTTGCCTTTTTCTTCTGACTAAAATAAAGTACAGCTGCAATGAAATACCAAACTAATACAATTAACCATTCGGATGGCCAAGCTAATGATGATGGCATGCCTGGTAAGTAAATGATGATAAATAAAATGCTTAAAACAACAGCTATTATACCAACGATGTTCCCATTTTTAATGCGATAAGGACGTTCTAAATTGGGTTGTGTCTTACGTAGTTTAAGAAACGAAATTGCTACAAGTAAATAACCTAATACAACACCAATACCTCCTGCATTAACAATCCACGAAAGTGCCGGTCTTCCTAATAGTGGTGCTACAAAAGCTAGTACACCTAGAAATAAAATACCATGCGTCGGTGTTTTAAATTTCGGATGAATATAGGCAAACCATTGTGGAATCATTTTATTTTTAGCCATTGCATATAATATTCTACTACCACCAATAATAAATGCATTCCAACTGGTTATAATGCCGGCAACACCACCGAGGACAAGTAAGACCCCAAAGCCGCTATGTCCGAACAGATTAACCATTGCATCCGCAGTTGCTAAACTACTCGCGTTAAGTGCTGAAGGAGAAAGTCCTGTGGCTACACCGAAGACAATAAGTAAATAAAAAATAACAGAAGCAATAATGGATAATATTAAAATGCCACCAATCTTTTTAGAGGGTGCTTTCACTTCTTCAGCGATTTGTGGAATGACATCAAATCCTACAAATAAAAATGGAATCATCATCAATACTGACATGGTCCCGCCGACACCATTTTCAAATGGTTTTAAATTACTAAAGTTGCCATTGAATCCAGCACCAAATACAAGCAATAAGCCCACAGCTACAATGAAAATAGTGAACACTGTCTGTATAATAGCTGCTGGTTTTACGCCGAAATAGTTCAGTGATGTTAATACAATACTACCAATTGAACCAATCAATACCCATGTGAAATAGACATCCCACCCAGCGATTTGCCACATAAAACCTTGGTGTTTAAAAGGAATGACATAATCGATAACTGTGGGTAAAGCGACCGCTTCAAATGTAATTACTGATACATAGCCAAATAATACAGACCAACCAGAAATAAATGCAATACTAGGAGAAAAAGCTTTTTTAACAAATACGAATCCTCCGCCTGTTTCCGGAATAGCTGATGCGAGCTCTGCGTATGTAAGTCCTATAACAATAACTAATAATCCACCTATTAAAAAAGCGACAATACTTCCAACAAATCCAGCCGTCGACACCCATTCTCCTGATAAGACTACCCATCCCCATCCAAGCATGGCACCAATAGCTAAGAATAAGACGTCAACAATATTCATTGATTGATTAAATTGTGATTTTTGTGATTTCATTGAACATACCCCATAACATTTTCAATAACGTCAATTAAAGTTGAGAAGAAAGACCATCGTTTAGCAGTATTTATTTTACTCAATAAACACCGTATCATACGTGTTTATCTAATCGTTTTCTCAATCTTTAATTGACTTGCTTTTATATTTTATTTTACTTTTGTTTTATTTCAAGACATTGTTATTCTTGTATAGAAAGATACTTCGTCTCTAAATAAGGTTCTATGCCTTCTATGCCGCCCACTCGACCATAACCACTTTCTTTCAAGCCACCAAATGGTGCATGTGCAGCAGATGGTCCACCATCGTTCCAACCAATCACGCCATATTCCAATTCAGTAAAGAGTTTTAATCCAGTACGATAATCGTTCGTGAAGAAATATGAAGCTAAACCAAATTCTGTATCATTTGCTATGTTAATCACTTCATCTAAATCACTATATGTCATCACTGGTGCAACTGGTCCAAACGTTTCTTCATGCATTGCTTTCATATCTAAATTTGCATTCGTAATGACAACTGGTTTTAAGAAATTACCGCCCAATGCTTGAATATCTTCAATACTACGTGATAGTTGCCCACCTTTTTCTTGTGCATCCTTAATGTGTGCTAACACTTTTTCTACAGCTTGCTCATCAATAAGTGGCCCAATCTTAACCTCTTCTTTTAGGCCATCACCTACGGATAATGCGTGCACTTTTTCTATTAATTTTTCTTTATATGCATCAGCGATATCTTCATGAACATAGATTCTGTTTGCACATATACAAGTTTGTCCTGCATTTCTAAACTTCGAAGCAATTGTACCGTCTACTGCCGCTTCAATGTCTGCATCATTATGAACGATAAGTGGTGCTAAACCACCTAACTCCATCGTCACATTTTTAACTTGTTGTGCAGAAGACTCAATTAAAGATTTGCCAACAGCAGTCGATCCAGTGAAAGTTACTTTACGAATAAACTTATGATTTGTGAAAATATCTCCTGCATCTTTACCTGAAGCAATAATGTACGAGATAGCGTCTTTTGGAAAGCCAGCTTCATGTGCAAGTTCCACGAGTTTAATGGTTGTGAGCGGTGTTTTAACTGCAGGTTTACAAATGATTGTACATCCTGCTGCCAATGCTGGCGCCATCTTACGTGTAATCATTGCTGCTGGGAAGTTCCACGGTGTAATCGCACCTACGACACCTACTGGAAATTTATCTATAACAATTTTTTTGGAAGGTGAATTAGCAGGTATTGTGCGACCATAGACACGTTTGGCTTCTTCTGCATACCATTTAACATATGAATTCGCATAGGCTACTTCCCCTTTTGCCTCTGCAAGTGGCTTACCTCCTTCAAGTGTAATCAGACGTGCAAGTTCATCTTGGTGTTCATCAATTAATTGAGCCCATTGAGTTAATTTGGCTGAACGTTCATGTGCATCAACCTTTTTCCATTTTTGAAATGCTTGATGTGCTTGGTTAATTTGATCATCAATTTGTTCATGTGTAGCATAATCTAAACGCTCTAAAACTTCATTGGTAGCTGGATTAATTACTTCTAACGTTTTCATGGTAACGACTCCTTTTTAAATATAATTATAAAAGCCCTTTCATTTATCCATACCCTTTCCTCTTGTAAAATATAAATAGCGCTTATTCATTAATTAGTTTGCTTTTCAATAGTCTTTTCAAATACTTCTGTTAATATATCTAAACCTTTGTTCAATTCTTGATCTGTAATCACTAGTGGCGGTAAGAAACGAATCACATTGCCTTTAATGCCAGCAGATAATAATAATAGACCGTTTTCGTTTGCAGTTTTAATAATGTCACTTGTTAATGCTTTGTCAGGTTCACCAGTTTCCGGATCAACGACTTCGAATGCAACCATAGCACCCAAACGACGAATCGCTTTAACCTGTTCATAATCTTGACTCAATGCTGTTAAGTATATTTCTAAATGATGACCTAGCTGCTCTGCTTTACCATTTAAATCTTCATTTTCTATGATTTCTATCACTTTAAGTGCAGCTTCACATGCTAATGGATTTCCAGCATAAGTACCACCGAGTTCTCCTGGTGATGCACTATCAATAATTTCTTTTCTACCAACTACACCACTCAAAGGAAAACCAGCCGCCAATGATTTAGAAACCGTAATTAAATCTGGTTCAACATCAAAGTGTTCTATCGCAAATGTTTTACCAGTTCTAGCAAAGCCGCTTTGAATTTCATCTGCTACAAAAACTATGCCATTATCTTCACAAATTTGTTTAACAGCTTTTACAAACTGGATATCAGGTATGATAAAGCCTCCTTCTCCTTGAACAGGTTCCATTACGATACATGCTACTTCACTCGGATCCACTGTTTCGATAAAGAAATCGTGTAACTTATTGATGATATGTTCTGTGTAAAGTTCATTCGATAAATTTTCGGATTTTTCAGAAAAATTTGGGTATGGTGCTTGATAAACTTCCGGAGCAAATGGACCAAAGCCTAATTTATATGGTTTAACCTTACTCGTCATAGACATGGTTAGATTCGTTCTACCATGGAACCCTCTCACAAATGAGACTACAGCTTGTCTTCCCGTATATTTCCTTGCAATTTTAACTGCATTTTCTACAGCTTCTGCACCTGAATTAAGTAAAATTGATTTTTTATCAAAATGACCAGGTGTAATTTCCGTTAATTTTTGCGCTAAATTTAAATAGCTTTCATACATAATGACATTAAAACCAGGATGTATAAATTTATCTAATTGGTCTTTTAAATGTTTCGTAATTTCTGGATGGGAATGTCCGACATTCAAAGTACCAATAGCACCAGCAAAATCAATGAATACATTACCTTCAACGTCTTTAACGGTTGCACTTTGTGCCTCGTCCGCTACATGTAAATTTCCGTTTCCTACACCACGCGCTACGTATTTTTCACGTTGTACTTTATAATATTCATATTTATCCGACATAATGAAACCTCCTAGTATTTATACATTTTCATTGATTGTCTAGAAATTTAAAATATTATTGGTCTTCTGTAAAGTACCAGTTATTCGTTTTTAATGGTACCAGTTCATTCGATAAGTACACTTTTCAAACGTTGAACTGCATCTGGTATGTGATTTTGTTCTATTTTTGAAAATCCAATAATCAATATCTTTGGCTCATTATTTTTTTGTAGCGTTTTCACTTTAAACCGATTAATTGTATAAAGTTCCAATTTTTGTTCTTTCGCACGTGATTCAATTTCTTCATATGAATACGGAGAATTCACTTCAATAATAAAATGCAATCCTGCTTGTGTATCTTTGATTTGAATATGCTCGCCAAATAACCTATTCAAGTGGGATATAAGATTCGATCTTTTTTTACCGTATAACTGATGCATTTTCTTTATATATTTTTCATAATGCCCTTCTTTTATCATCAAATTCAACGTTAAAGCATTTAGCATGGAATAATCTGGAATTATGTTTTGATTTTGTAGTTCAAATTGTCTAACTAATTTTGTCGGTAAAATCATATAACTTATTCTTATACTAGGCATCAGTGTTTTTGAAAACGTTCCTAAGTAAATAACACTCTCATTTTTGTCAAAGCTAAATAAAGATGGGATATTATCTGTTTCATATTTAAATTCACTATCATAATCATCTTCAATAATATAGCTATGTGTTTTACTAGCCCAGTTTAATAAATCTATTCGTCTTGAAACGGGCATAATTGTCCCAATAGGAAATTGATGCGATGGTGTCACAATCACTACATTAGGTTGAATGTCTTTAATGCCTTCTAACGAAACCCCTTTACGATCCAATGCGATAGGCTCCATATGTATACGCGTTTGTTCTATTAATGTTCTGAAACGAGAATAGCCAGGATCTTCAACTGCAATTGTTATATTTTTAGTCATGAGTTCAATTAATTTGGTTAATAATGCATTTGTACCTGATCCTATGACAATCTGCTCAGGATGACAATGAATACCCCGTTGATAGGAAATTAGCTTCGCAATAGATTGTCTAAGTTCAATAGGTCCCTTTACTTCGGGAATAGATGATAGATAGTGATCATAATGTTGAAAAACTTTTTTCATCATTTTAGTCCATGTATCTACTGGGAATTCTGAAATATCCGTGCTCATATGTGAGAATGAATAATCAAATTCTATTTCTGTATGCTCATGATACGTTTCTAATGTAGGTTGCTTATCGTGTTCGATAATCAGTTTATCTATGGGTTCGATATAATATCCCTTACGCTCTTGCGTGTAAATATAACCTTCTGCTAGCAACTGTTCATATGCTGCTTTCACGCTATTGACACTTATATTTTTATGTTTTGACATCAATCGTTTGGACGGTAATTTCTCATGACTTTCGTATTTAAATGCTAAAATATCTTCTTTTAATTGCATATATAATTGTCTATAAATATATAAGTTATTGTCACGTTGCATAGCGCACCTCAATTATTTTATTGATTAAATCTTTATTTATATTATTAAAATGTTTTTTCAATTATTCTGGTAATTGTATCATATAAAAAATCAGTAGTTATACTATGATAACCACTGATTTCGTTAAAAATTTATATTCAATTAAATGCTTATTTGGCCTTTTATAATATTGGTGATGCTAATTTAGCGATAGATTGTTTGAATTTGATCCAGTAAGAACGTTGATTATAGCGTTCTTCTGTTAATTCTTTTGATACTTTCAAATCTTCTAAAAAGGCTGCCTTAAGTTGTTTCGTAATTTGCGCGTCATACATAAATGCATTGACTTCAAAATTTAATTCAAAACTACGAATATCCATATTTGCAGACCCAACACTTGCCACTTCATCGTCAATAATCATCATCTTAGAATGAATAAAACCATTTTCATAAGTATATACCTTCACACCGTCTCGTATTAATTGGGCAACACTTGTAATCGTAGCCCAATATACAAAGATATGGTCTGGTTTGCAAGGAATAATCAAACGAACATCTACACCAGATTTAGCAGCGATTCGCAACGCATTAATATAACCTTTATCCGGTATAAAATATGGACTATGCATGTATATAGATGATTTGGCATTCATAATCATCTTCATATACCCAAATTCAATTTGATGCCAATTATCACTTGGTGCACTCAGCGCAAGTTGCATTGACACATTGCCACCTTGATGGGCATTGTCTGGGAAATATTTCATATTATATTCTAACTGCTCACGCTTAGCTTGGGAGTTCCAATCATGTATAAAACTTAATTGTAACGCATCCACGCCGTCACCTCGTACTCTAAGATGCGTATCTCTCCAATAACCAAACTTCTCATTTAAACCTAGATATTCATCGCCAACATTAAAGCCACCGACATAACCTGTCATTCCATCAATCACAACAATTTTACGATGGTTTCTATTATTCACTCTAAAGTTGATAAGTGGTATTTTTGCTTGGAAAAAGGCTTCTACCTGTCCGCCACTTTCTTGGAATTTTTTGAATTTGGATTTATGTACAGATTTAGAACCTACTGCATCATACAATAGTTTAACTTCCAGTCCTTCTTCAGCTTTTTGTTCCAAGATTTCAATAATCTCTGTACCTAATCCATCTAAATTCAATACATAATATTCCATATGAATGTATGTTTTAGCATTTCGCAGGTCTTCTTTCATTTGACTGAATAAGTCATGACCATCTGTGTAAATATCAATATTGTTATCGTTACTTAAAAAAGAAGGTTCTTTTGTCAAAAGTGTTGTCGCAAGATCATGATGCTTTCTAACAATAGGGTTGTCTGAATCACTTATTTTATTTGTTGAACTTTGTAGCTGAGTTTGTACCCGCTTCATACCATCTTCAATTTGGTTATGTGCAAAGCCGCGTTCACGTTTTTTACGAATGCCTCTACCGAATAAAATATAAACAAAAAAGCCCACGATAGGCATTACAAATAGTAAAAATAACCACGCCCATGTTGCAGTCGCATCTCTTCTATCTCTGTCTAAAAACACAATAACAAATGCTAATATGATATTAATAACAAAAAAGAACGCTAGTACACCACGATATATCGGACTTACACCTGGATCAAATATTAATTGCATAACTTCACCTCATCATTACATATTATAGATTGCAAAACATTTTAGAAATTCACTTTCAATTTTTTAAAAAAATTGCTTATACTCTTATTTAAATTGAATATGTGTATTTTCAACGTAAGCGTATCATTTTCACATTGATTGATAACCATTATATGACATATTAAGTATCTTTACCATTTTAGTTTTAATCTCATTTCTATAAAATAGTGTTATATCTATCATTTTTGAAGTGATTGCTCAATCGTCCGATTACGCCCCGCTTGTGAGCCGAATAATGTAATGATAACTGCCGTAAATAATAAAATACTTAATGATGCAATCCAAGTACCTGTCACATCATGCAGAACACCGAATAATAAAGGTCCCATTGCAGCAAATAAATAACCTATAGATTGAGCCATACCAGATAATTTGGCTGCTGTTTGACTATGTTCTGTACGTAAACTAAAGAATGTATTGACTAGTCCAAATGCGATACCTCCAGCAATTCCTATTAATATTGTAGAAATAATGGCTAGTTGAGGTATGGATAACATGATAACTACACCAACAATAAAAAACAGTCCTGTCACAAAAGTTAATGTAAATTGTGACTTCATCTTCGTTGCGAATATAGGTGTGATAAAAGTAAAAGGAATGATTGATATCTGTAATACAGATAAATATATCCCTGCTTCACTAATCGACATACCACTTTGCGAAAGGTATGCTGGTAACCAGTTAATTAAGGAATAAAAAATAAGCGATTGCCCGCCCATTAATATGGTAATTTGCCATGAGATTGGAGATTTCCAAACATTGACACTTTTACGAGGTAATGCTGTAGCCATTTCTTGCTTACCTTTTAATTGAAATGACCAAATAATGATTGTTACTAAGGTTACGATAGCGATTAAACTGATTGCCACATTGTAATGAAATGATTTTAACAAAGGCGCAGTGCCGTATGAAGATAAACCACCAAATACATTCATGACGACAGTGTAGTATCCCGTCATAATACCGATATGTAATGGAAATTTCGCTTTAATCACTGCAGGTGCCAACACATTACCAAATCCAATACCGATACCAATCAATACTGTTCCAATATACAACCAAGAAATTTCTGTAATTGATCGTACAACAATGCCAATAAAAATTAAGCACAATGCTAGAAAAATCGTCTTTTCTAAACCAAACTGATTACTTGTGCGTGCTGCAAATAACGAAATAACTGCAAACGCTAATAACGGCACTACCGTAATGACACTGACTGCACTGTTAGACATTGCTAAATCCGCTTTAATATCAGGTAATGCTACGCCAATGGAAGTAATAGGTGCTCTTAAGTTCGCACCGACAAGTAATATACCTATAAATAATAACCAATTAAATGGTTTTATTTTTCTATAATTTTCCATAATTTACCACCTTACGAGGTATATTTTAAAAACAACACATTATATGGTACGATATGTACGTTATAATGTAAATAGGAGAGATATATTTGTATAATATTCAAAATATCGTAGCAAAAAATATTGCCGATTATCGAAAAAAGCATCAATTAAGTTTAGATAAAGTAGCGAATGCAACTGGTGTTAGTAAAAATATGCTAAGTCAAATTGAAAAAGGACAATCTAACCCAACGATTACTACATTATGGAAAATAGCCAATGGTCTTCATATTTCACTGTCACAATTAACTTCTACATCCAATGATACAATCGATTTCATTGATGAAAGTGACATTATTCCACTCATAGATAAACACGTTTCAATTTATCCATACTTTCCTTATGATGAAAAAAAGAAATTTGAAATGTTTAAAATGGAAATACAGCCAGGTGGTAAAATGTATTCCGAACCCCATCATGCTGGTTCTGAAGAGTATATTATTGTTAATGAAGGTGTACTAGAAATTGAAGTCGATGGTAAACGATATACAATCAATCATCATCAAGCTTTTCGATTTAATAGTGACTTACCTCATAGTTACTTTAATGCTGGTACATCCGTTGTGTCATTAACCTCTACAATGTATTATCAATAACAATAACGTCTATTCAGTCATTTATTACAGTCCAGAAATGCTTGCTATGTTTCACATTATCATTGTGTGGAATATAAATAGTGAAAGCATTTTAGGGAGGTAATATGATGACTTTTGAATTTAAACATGATTTAGGTACAAGTGAATTACCAGAAGATATTAATTCAGCAGTAGCACTAGAATTTTCATTCGTTGATGCTTTAGTTGCTCTAGATATAGATGTTAAAGGTATTGCCGATGACGGTGACAGCACAAATTTAACATCACCGCTTAGAGAAGCCGTAGGAGATTATGTCTCAGTTGGTACACGTTTAGACCCTGATTTTGAATCTATTAGATCATCTGCACCGCAACTTATTATTGGTGATGCCGATCGTCACAAAGAGATTTATGAAGCTTTAAGTGAAATCGCACCTACCATTCTGTTCAAAAGCTTTGATGCCGGTTATCAAGAAACATTAGAGGTATTCCAACGTATTGGTACTGCTGTTTCTAAATCTAAAGATGCTAAAGAGCGTCTAGATAGACATCAAGCTTTAGTTAATGATTTTAATGATCAAATCTCTATAGATAAAAATAAAGAAACATTGGCTGCAGTCGTATCAGAACAAGGCGTGACAGCACATTCTAATCGTACGTATGTAGGTGAATTTTTAACTAAATTAGGCTTTGCAACGGCACTGAATGATAAAGTTGCAAACAAATTACCTGCTTACAGAGAATCAGATTATTTAGAAATGTCTTATGAACAACTTGCAAATGTTAACCCTGAAAGACTCATCGTGATGGTAGAAGACGATAATGATAAAGATTTAAATAAATTACAAAATAGTAACCAATGGGCAGATTTAGATGCAGTTAAAAATAATCGCGTACATTTTGTAAGCAGAGACGACTGGGCTAAATTACGTGGCCTAATTGCTTCAGAAGATATTGTTGAAACACTGGCTAACTTAAAAGAATAATAAATAATTTGAACCTAAATATTTCATATAAGTAAAGAAACGACCATTTCTATTTTATTTCAATAGAAATGGTCGTTTTTCTTTACTATAATTAAAAATTTCTGTTCTCTAAACAATTTTGTTTCTTGCGTTCAAAGACTCACACCCATATGGTTATAATTTCTCTTTATTGAAATCCTCTAAAAGCATCACAATAAATTAGCGTTATCTTATAAACATTTTTCAATATAAAAGGCAGACTCTTCAATAGATTTATACTCTGTATTAATAACCGTCGCATTTAATTTTTCAAAAATTTCTTCTGCATGAATTAACTCTTCTTTAATTCTATCCATACTATTATAGTTTGAAGGTCCAGATAACCCTAAAATTCTAACACGTTCATTACGAATGTTTAAAATATAGTCAGGACTTGCAGTTAAACCAAATACTTTCAAATGCTTATGTTTAAAGACTTCATCTGGAATATCAACTTCTGGTACTAATGGAATGTTCGCAATCTTATAACCTTTATTAGCTAAATACATACTCAATGGTGTTTTGGATGTTCTTGAAACACCTACAATCAACGCATCCGCTTCACCAATATCAGTAAAATGTTTACCATCATCATATTTCACAGCATACTCCATTGCTTCGATTCTCTTAAAATAATTTTTATCTAGTTTGCGTAATGCACCACTTTCTAGTATAGGCGTGCATTGTGTTTGTTGCTGAATAATACTTATTAAATCAGACATGTAGTCTATATACGGGATTTGGAATTTTTCAGCAAACTGTTGACCTGCGATATTAAAATCTGGATTCACTAGTGTCGTCACTACAACGGCGTTCAAGTCTTTGGCTCTGTTTAAAATATGAATCAATTCTTCTTCATTTTTAATGAATGGATATTTTTTTATCTCTATTTGTGAAAGGTCAGGGAATTGCGTTAACGTCGCATGGATCATTCTTTGTGCTGTCTCGCCTATAGAATCCGATATGACAAATAACCTAAGTTGTGGTGTTTGTTTTTCATCAAACATGTACTCGGCCACCTTCTACTGCACTTTGTGCAGTTGAAAGTAATGCACCTGGCACTCTAAATGGCGAGCATGAAACATAATCTATATCTAATTGATTGAAATACTGAATAGACTTATGATCCCCGCCAAGTTCTCCACACACACCAATCGTTATTTCAGGATTTGCTGATTTTGCTTGTTGTGTCGCAATTTTTATCAATTCACCGATACCCTCTACATCTAATGTCTGGAATGGGTCATACTCTAAAATACCTAAGTCAGAATAAGTACCAATAAACTTACCAGCATCGTCTCTAGAAAAACCGAATGTTAATTGTGTTAAATCATTTGTTCCAAAACTAAAGAAATCACATTCTTTGGCTAAATCACTTGCAACCAAACAAGCACGTGGCGTCTCAATCATCGTACCAATCATATAATGAATGCGTTCCCCAGCTTCTTGTTGTAACGTTTCAATTCGTGAAATAATCTGCGTTTTAAGTGTTGTAAATTCAGCGACAGTTGAAACTAAAGGAATCATTATTTCTGGCTGACACGCTATACCTTGCGCTTTCAACTGTAATGCGCTTTCTATGATAGCTTCTGCTTGCATGATATAAAGTTCTGGATACGTAATTGCTAACCTACATCCTCTATGTCCAAGCATTGGGTTCACTTCGTTTAAACTTTCAATATACTGCTCTAATTCCTTAATCGTTACATTCAATTGTTCTGCAACAGTTTCTTTTTCACTATTTGAATTTGGTAAAAATTCATGTAACGGTGGATCTAACAAACGAATGATGGTTGGTCTTTCACCAGACAGTTTGAGTATTTCTTCAAAATCATTCTTTTGGTACTGCTTAATTGTGTTTAATGCAGCTATACGTTTTTCTTGTGTATCAGACAGAATAAATCTACGCATTTCTATTAATCGTTCAGGTGCAAAAAACATATGCTCTGTTCGAACAAGCCCGATACCCTTAGCGCCAAACTGGTAACCCGCTTGAATATCTTGTGGTGTTTCTGCATTCATACGTACGTCTAATCTTGCATTTTCTTCTGACCATTGCATAAATTGTTCAAATGCATGACTACGCTCTGCAGTTATGGTCTCGATTTCACCACCATAAATATCTCCTTTGGCTCCATCCACTGAGATGATGTCCCCTTCATATAAGGAACCACCACGATAATGTACAACCTTATCTGTAATATTAATTTCTAAGTCTGAACAACCTGTCACGCAACACTTACCCATACCTCGTGCTACAACTGCAGCATGTGAAGTCATACCGCCATGTGTTGTAACAATTGCCTCGCTTGCAATCATTCCTTCGATATCTTCTGGAGACGTCTCGGGACGCATCAATATCACTTTATTCCCTTGTTCTGCCTGTAGTTTAGCTGTTTCTGCAGAAAAAACGATTGCCCCACTAGCAGCACCCGGACTGGCAGGTAAACCAGTTTTAGTTATGGCCGAGGCCTGTTTTAATGATTGTTCATTAAAATTGGGATGTAATAATTGATCAATAGATTTCACTTCAACATTCATGACCGCTTCTTCTTTACTTATCACATTTTCTTCGACTAAATCGACGGCGATATGAATCGCAGCATTTGCAGTACGTTTACCATTTCTTGTCTGCAATATATATAATTTTTCATTTTCTATGGTAAATTCAATATCTTGCATATCTTTATAATGTGTTTCAAGTTGTGTTGAGACATTTACAAATTGTTCATGTACATGTGGCATTTGTTCTTTCAATGTTTCAATATCTTTAGGTGTACGGATACCTGCTACAACATCTTCACCTTGCGCATTCAATAAATACTCTCCAAATAACTTTGCTTCTCCCGTTATAGGATTACGTGTGAAAGCCACACCTGTGCCACTTTTTTCCCCGCTATTTCCAAAAACCATTTCTTGTATATTAACCGCTGTACCAATATCGTGCGGTATTTCATTTAATTGACGATAAACACGCGCACGATCATTGTCCCAGGATTTAAATACTGCTTCAATTGCTTCAGTCAATTGATTAATCGGTTCTTGTGGAAATGGTTTATATGCTTCATCCAAGTATACTGCTTTAAAATGCTCACAAATTTCTTTCAACCCATCTGCTGGAATATCTGCATCACTTTGATAATGATGTTGTGTCTTGTATTGATTAAAATATGTATCAAAAGATGTCATTGGAATACCATAAACAACCTGACCAAACATTTGTAATAACCTTCTATAACAATCGTATGCAAAGCGTGAATCATTTGTCTTAGTTGCTAATTTTTTTACATTTTCATCGTTCAAACCTAAATTTAGAATCGTATCCATCATACCTGGCATTGAAATTTTTGCACCACTTCGTACAGAAACTAAGAGTAAAGCACCATCATCAGAAAATGATTTCTGTATACGTTTAGATAAAGCATCTAATTCTTGATTTAGTTGCTCTATTAATAATTTAGGCAGTTTGGCATCATTATTTAAATATTCTATACACGCTTCAGTTGTAATGGTAAATCCGTCTGGTACTGGTAAACCTAAGCGTTTCATTTCTGCTAAATTTGCACCTTTACCTCCAAGTAAATCTTTCATACCTTTTTGACCTTCATCAAATGCATAAATATATTTTGTCATACTTAATCACCTCAATAAGCTATAATGTTATACTAATTGTTATTGAGTATGTCACATTAGGTAAAAAAAGACAACCATTTTATTTAACATTAATAAAATACATTTCATTTTTTGTCTATTATTCAAACAAATATACGTTTAGAACACCACCATTAAAAAGATTACAAAAGCCTCAGTAACAATTGAAATATTGTCACTGAGGCCATATTGTTTCACCAGTTTATTGACTTTCAAGTAAAATGATTTCCTGACACATTTCCATAATGATATAGATTGGGTGGTCTAAATCAGAATAAGTACATTTATAATTACTGCCCTGTAAATGATCAATCACATTACTATATCTTCTATTTCAAATCATATGTTCATTAAACTGGTCCTTAAATTGAGGAATATAAAAAGTAGGTGAAATAGATAGCATTTAGGCTATAAGCATTGGGTTTTATAAATGTATACATTTTATTTAAAAGTCATTGAACACCCTAATATAAGGTGTATTTAAGTAGGTGCTGTAATATATAATCATTTGAAAGTGGTGAAAGAGGAATACTTGTTCTTAAATTAGAACAAATTTAAAGGTTGATCTCACGTTGAATTTGACGTGAATCGTTTGTTTACTTTGTAGTGTAATTAATTTTTTACGTTAAAACATAGTTACAAAATTAATGTTTCATTATTTCATACGCATCTGTTCACTTCCCATCTTTTTTAAATTACATCAATACGAGGTTGATGCGAGTTATTACTTAATAACTCAAAAAAATGGCCATTTTTATAATAATGCAATTTAGATTGGGAACAAAACGTTTTGTATCTATAAAGATTTTTATTCTAAATTTTATAGAATTATTTAGCAATAACTTAATTATATTATATTGTTGTTTGTGTAATTTGTAAAGCGCTTTTTTGCGTTCACTAAAATAACATTTTTCTATCATTATCATTTTTATAAAATGATAAACTCACAAAATCCTATGATCTTTTTAATCGTTTATAGCCATTTTCTAAAATATTTTATACTTACTGTTTTTACCATCCATGGAATTTAGCACCATAAAGCAATTTGTAATTTGATTGCATCAGAATATTTTTTAGGATTTAAACCTGTCCGTACTTCGCATTTCTCCAATCTATATAGCAATGTATTGCGATGAATATAAAGATATTTAGCAGTTTGTGCAATATTCAGGTCATTTTCAAACAAACTTTTTAGTGTTTCAATACTTTGTTTGTCCAATTCACCTAAAATTCTTTTTTTATATCTTCCCCTTATTTCAGGGTCTATTTGATAAAGTAATGTCTTTTCTTCTACGTCTTCAAATGAAGCGAGAGACATATTTCGTTCGTTTAACATGAACACGAGTTCACACTCTTCATACGCTTTTTTAAAATCATTTAAACTTGTAAACACTAAACTAGAAGCAATACGCACATCTAAATTTAATGATGTAAATACTTGATGTACGTGATATATTTTTTGATTCAGTTCATCTTGTTGATCGTCTGTTGCTAAAATAACAATATGATTATAATTGGTAAAAGCTACTGCAAAAGTTGTTTTATCCATTATTTTAGTAATTCTTTGTACAATGCTACTTCGTGAAAAAATTTGTTTCTCCAAGTTGATAATGATACATTTTCTATAAGTTAGAAACGCTAAATTGAGCTGCTTTGTTAAATATTGAATAAATGAGCGTGACGGTTCACTTTTTAATAATTCTTCAATTAATAATTCCTGACTTCTTAGCTGACCTTCTAGTTCATATGTAAAATAATTTTGATACAGTAACAATTCTGTGGACATTTTAACTAAATCAGCCACATGAACTAATGTTGTTGGATCCCCTGTAATACCAATCACACCAACTATATTATCTTGAAAAATAATCGGTAAATTAATACCTGGCTGTGTTCCTTTTAGTTCATCGACATCCTTTTCTGATAATACAACTGTTTGCTCACTTGCTATTACTTGCCGCGCCCCTTCATGAATCTGACCAATTCTATGCTTATCAAATGAAGCTATAATTTCTCCATTAAAATTCATGATATTAATATTACTGTTCGTTCTTTTAACTGTTTCTTCAACGATTAATGCAGCTAATTCATCAGTTAACACATTCATTATTTTGCCCCCTATCACTTTTATACAAATGAATCACATCATTTTTGTATATTTTAACCCTATTTTCAATAAAGTAAAATCGATATAATAAAATTACACAGAAACGAAATCGCTTACAAGGAGGATAGTATATGAAAATTATTTTAGCACCAGATTCATTTAAAGGTAGTATGACAGCTACTGAGGTGGCATGTTATATGAGCCAAAGTATTTCTGACGTATTCCCTGAAGCCGATATACATGCCTTACCCGTAGGAGATGGCGGTGAGGGCACCATGGAAGCTTTGGTCAATGCCACAAACGGTACGTTCACCACGCTCAATGTAACAGGGCCACTTGGAAATTCTGTTCCAGCGCAATATGGCGTACTCCACGATAAACAAACGTGTGTTATAGAAATGGCGGAAGCGTCTGGATTAAAGCATGTACCAGACAATGCACTTAATCCGATGAAAGCAACTACATATGGCACTGGAGAATTAATTCGAGATGCCTTAGATAAGGGTTATACAACATTTATACTTGCTATTGGCGGTTCAGCTACGAATGATGCTGGTGCTGGTATGCTACAGGCACTCGGGGCTAAACTGTTAGACCAGCAACATCATGAAGTGGACCTTGGTGGTGGTCATCTACATCAGATACATCAGATTGATTTAACTCACTTTGATGATCGTATCAACCAATGTAACTTTACAATCGCCACAGACGTACAGAACCCATTAATTGGCACAAACGGTGCTTCATACGTATTTGGAAAACAAAAAGGTGCCTCAGAGTCTGAAATAAAGCAATTAGATCATAATCTTACACATTGGGCAGATTTAGTAGCCCGCAAGAAAAATATACGTCTTCATAATTTGGCTGGTGCTGGTGCAGCTGGTGGTTTAGGTGGTGCTTTCAAAGCCTTTTTCCCTAGTCATTTTAAAGATGGTATTCAAGTCGTCATTGACTATATCAAACTTGATAAATATCTAGAAAATGCAGATTTAGTGATTACAGGTGAAGGTAAGATTGATTTCCAAACATTATATGGCAAAACACCCATGGGCATTGCAAAATGTGCAAAATCTTTCAATGTGCCAGTTATTTTCATAGGCGGTTCGATTGATGTCGATATCGATCAATTTCAAGATATGGGTGTGATCAGCGCTTTTAGTTTAACCGATAAACCCATGTCACTTGCAGAAACGATGAAGCAATCGGAAAAATTGGTTAAAAAAACAACGAAGAATATCGTAAAAACATTTTTCCATAAACTATAAATTTATCTAAATTTTCAGAATAATGTTAAAATACACCTATTAGTGATGTGCTACACCATAATTGAGTGTAAAAGGAGGATATCATTTTGAAAACAAGCATATTATACGGTAAATCCAATGTCGAAATCGATTTGCCTGAACACAGTGTATTGATTGAACCCACTGATATCGATGCCCTAGATGATGATAAGCATGCAATTCGCAATGCTTTAATGCATCCTATTGGCACTAAACCATTAAATGAAATGGTAAGCGCAGCGCAAACTGTTGCCATTGTTATTAGTGATATTACGCGACCGACGCCTAATCATATCCTTGTGCCTTTGATACTTGAAACTTTATCACATGTGCCACTAGAAAATTTTGTGATTATTAACGGCACAGGTACGCATCGCGATCAAACACGTGAAGAGTTGATACAAATGTTAGGTGAGGATATCGTAAATAAAATTAAAATTGTTCACAATCATTGTAATGATAAAGAAACTTTACGCAAAGTTGGACATAGTCAATACGGCTGTGATGTCTATTTAAATAAAGACTATGTTGAAGCCGATTTTAAAATCGTCACTGGCTTTATTGAACCACATTTCTTTGCTGGATTTTCAGGTGGTCCAAAAGGGATCATGCCTGGCATTGCTGGTATCGAAACAATTATGACGTTTCACAATGCCAGAATGATTGGCGATATACGTTCTACTTGGGGCAATATGACAGACAACCCTGTTCAAAATATGACAAGAGAAATTAACGCTATGTGTAAACCTGACTTTATGCTCAATGTCACTTTAAATAAAGAAAAAGAAATAACTGCAGTTTTTGCTGGAGAGTTATATGAAGCACATGATAAAGGCTGTGCTTATGCTAAAGCACATGCCATGTTTAAATGCGATGACCGTTTTGATGTTGTCATCGTTTCAAATTCTGGGTATCCCTTAGATCAGAACTTATATCAAACGGTTAAAGGCATGAGTGCCGCGCACAAGGTAGTTAAAGAAGGTGGCAGTATCATCATGTTGTCAGAATGTAGCGACGGTTACCCAAATCATGGAAACTATGCTGAAATACTCAAAATGGCAGATTCACCACAAGCACTTGTCGACATGATTAGTGACCCAAACTTTGCAATGCTAGATCAATGGCAAGTCCAGAAACAAGCGGTCATTCAAACCTTTGCTGACGTATATTTATATTCAAAATTAACAGATAAGCAAACAACGGACGCGATGTTACATCCAGTGCATGATATCAATGAGACACTAAAGGCACTCGAAGCAAAATATGGAACGGATATGCGTATTGGCGTCATGCCACTAGGACCACTGACAATTCCATATGTTGAATCATAATTTAGGAGGAATACTATGTTAACAAAAATGATAACGAAAGAACAAAAGTTAGAATCGATACTTAAAGATATGGGTAGTGTTATTGTCGCCTTTTCTGGTGGTGTAGATAGTAGTCTCGTACTAAAAAAAGCAATCGATGTATTAGGATATGATCATGTAAAGGCTGTTATTGTTAAATCTGAATTAACTAGAAATGAAGAATTTGATCAAGCGATTGCTTTAGCTAATCAATTAAATGCCCAAGTCATTGAAACTGAGATTGAAGCATTAAAAGACCCTCATATTGTTGAAAACACACCTAATAGTTGGTATTATAGCAAACGCCTTTTATATTCAAAACTCGAAGATTTACGTGCACAACTCAACTTTAACTATGTAGTTGATGGGATGATTATGGACGATATCAATGACTTTAGACCAGGATTAAAAGCAAGAACAGAATTTAATGTGCGAAGTATCCTCCAAGAGGCAGCACTGTTTAAATCTGATGTGAGAGCTATGAGCAAATCTAACCATCTCCCTGTCTGGAATAAACCCGCATTGTGTAGTTTTGCGTCTCGTATTCCGTATGGTGAACCATTAAGTGCTTCAAAAATTAATAAAATTAATGAAGCTGAAAAATATATTTTAGGTTTGGACATAAATCATGTTAGAGTCCGCTATCATCAAAATATTGCTAGAATTGAAGTCAATGAAGACGATATACCTACTGTTATCCACAATAAAGACCAGATAACCGTCTACCTTAAAGCACTTGGCTTCGACTACGTTACGATTGACCTTGAAGGCTACCGTACAGGCAGTATGAATGAAGTGATCGATACACATCGTGAAAATTAATAAGATAAAGGTGGCAGTACAATGCTAGAAAAAGACGACGCAATCGAACAATTACTACAAGCTGTACACGCAAATGAATTATCTGTCGATGCTGCCAAAGACCAATTAAGTCATTACGACGAATTAGGATTTGCAAAAATCGATCTTCATAGGACACAACGGCAAGGCTTTCCAGAAGTCATTTTTGGTGAAGGTAAGACAAAAGAACAGTTGCATGATATCGTTCACACGCTTATTAAGCATAAATCAACTGTTCTGATTACGAGAATTGACCAAGAAAAAGCGAATTATATTACTGCTGAATATGATCAACTTGAATACCACGAAACTGCAAACATTGTCTCAACACCCATCAAACATATAGCTAAAACAAAGCATTATGCTTCCATTATTTGTGCAGGCACTTCAGATTTACCAGTTGCCGAAGAAGCTGCTATCACAGCTGAAGTCATGGGAATTCAGGTTCAACGTTTTTATGATGTAGGCGTTTCTGGTATTCATCGCTTATTTGCACATATTGAGTCTATTCGACAAAGTAAAGTCTCAGTAGTTGTTGCTGGGATGGAAGGCGCCCTTTCAAGCGTTGTTGCTGGATTAGTTGATCATCCGGTTTACGCTGTACCCACAAGTATCGGTTATGGGGCCAATTTACAAGGTGTGACTACATTATTGTCTATGGTCAATTCATGTGCGCCAGGCACAAGTGTACTTAATATTGATAATGGCTTTGGTGGTGGTTACAATGCTGCTATGATTATAAACATGATTGAGAATCGTTAAAATTGGAGTGGTAAATTATGACAAATGGACTGTATTTAGATTGTCATGCGGGTATTGCAGGTGACATGTTATTATCATCTTTGATAGATTTAGGGGCTGATGTAGATTATGTACGTCAGCATCTATTATCACTACCTTTAGATCAATTTAATTTAAAATTTACTAAAGAAAATAAGCAAGGCATACAAGCAACGGGGCTCACAATTGACTTTGAAGAAGCACATCACCATAGAAAAGCTTCAGACATTTTCAAATTAATTAACGAGAGCACTCTACCTAAAAACGTTAAAGCACGTAGTACCCAAATATTTGATGTCATAGCACAAGCCGAAGCAAAAATTCATGGCATGCATGTCAATGATGTTCATTTTCATGAAGTAGGTGCCATGGATTCCATTATAGATATTATAGGTAGTTGTCTTGCATTAGAATATTTAGACATCTCAGAAATCCAAGCTTCGCCAGTCCCTACTGGCAATGGGAAAATTAAAATTGCCCATGGTATATATCCTATTCCAGCACCAGCAACTGCAGAAATACTGAAGGACATTCCACTTGCACCCTTTGATGTTCAAAGCGAACTAACCACACCTACTGGCGCTGCATTTATTAAAGCATTAGCAACTCATATCGGACCTTTACCTGCCATAACAATGTCAAATATTGGTTATGGTTGTGGTACAAAAGACTTTGAGTTTCCAAATGTTATAAGAGCTATACAATATACTGTGACAGAAGCTACCCCAAATCAAGTACAAGTATTAGAGTGTCAAATCGATGATATGACGCCAGAAATACTTGGTTACTTTATAGAGCAAGTGATAAGTGAAGGTGCATTAGACGCATTTTATACACCCATTACAATGAAAAAAAGTCGCCCTGCTACGCAATTAACAGTAATAAGTAGTGTCGCGCAAGCAAAGCATTTCGAAAACTTCATACTGAAACACACGACATCTCTCGGGGTCCGCAGTTACGCTGTTAATCGCCAAATTTTACACCGTCAATTCCAAACTATCCATACTACATATGGCGCCATTTTGGTAAAACTAGCTATGAAAGATAATAAGATTATCAAAGCTAAACCCGAATTTGAAGATGTTAAAAATGCTGCTCTTCAATCTGGACAGCCTTTCACTAATGTATATAATGACATTCAACATGAAGTCAGAAAACACATTCAATTAGATTAAAATAAAAGCGTGAGTCGCATCATCTAATCAATTTAATAGATGTTGTGATTCACGCTTTTTATATCAATAAAAAATTCGCATCTTTATCAATTTAGTCATCTTGCGTTCTTAGTGTATGCTATTTTGCGATGGCCCGACTTTGATCTGCGCACTATCCAATGCTTGTTCTAATACTTCAATGACGTGGATACTATGTTCTAATTTTTGAGCTGCTAAATCATTATTTTTCTGTTTAATGATTTGCGCTATTTTCACAAACTCTTCATACATACGGTGTTGATGTGGATTGACTTGATACGATTGCGTTCCACCTTCGTTATATTTTAATTCAAAAGCTTTTAATTCATTTGTAGGACCCTTTATATTAATGGACGCGTTGTCACCTTGAATATAGGACTGATTATCTGAGTTTGAATCTTTAGCACCGATACATACGACTTTCATATCTTTATAATCCAACTGTAATATGCCTGATGTGTCTATATCATTTTGAATGTTAGCAAAATAAGCAACGCCCTCAGGTTTACCAAATAAGCCAACAGCCAAATGTATGTTATAAACGTTAATATCCATTAATGCACCGCCACCTTTCGACGGATCAAAAGCAGGTGCTACAATACCTTCTTTGAATTTGTCATATCTTGATGAATACTGCGAATAATTGAATTGTGCAATTTTGCAGTTTCCAAGCTCATTTATAGATTGTTTTAGCACTTCGAAATTACTCAAATAAAGATTTGTAATTGCTTCAATAATAATAACTTCACATTTTTGAGCTAAATCTCTTAACTCTATCAATTCCGCTTTGGTTAACGTAAATGGTTTCTCGCATATTACGTGTTTTCCTTGTTGAATCGCTTTGCGTGCATAATCATAGTGTAAGTGATTCGGTACCGCTAAATAAATTGTATCTATCATTTCATCTTGTATAAATTGGTCATAATCATCATATATCGTTTTAATATTAAATTGCTTTTGTAAATTTTTAACATTTTCTGGATTTCTCCCTGAAGAAACAATACTTTGAAATGTAAATTCTGAAATTTGTTCCATTACAGGTAATGCTTCTTTAACGATTTTCCCTGCACCAACGATACCAATATTCATTAAACTACCCCTTTGTATTCCATATTTATTCAAAAATGACGCGCACATGCAGTGTACCACTTGCACCTCATTCAATTTATTTTTTCCATGTCTATTTCATAGTTATATTCTACGTTATCCCTACTTCAAATTCAAAATCTATTGCTTTCATAGCGGGAGTGAGACAGAATCCCAATTTTTTATTGAAATTTCGTAATCCCACTCCCATCAAAAAAGCCTGAAACATCGATATGTCCCAGACTCTATACTTCATTCTATTAACTTAAAATCACATCTGCAATTTCTTCTGCAGTTACTTTGCCAAAATAATAAGTTATATCGATTTCATTTAAAGCTGCAATGATGTCTTCTCTTACGACACGCACACCAATTAACTGTGCTTCGACATCATTTATGTCACCTTGTCCAAAAAAGTCACCATAAATGCGACAGGCAGAAATACGTCCTTGTTCAACTGCAAGTGAAATATCAATCGTTCCTGCCGTTAATCTTGCGTCACGATTATATTCATAGCGCGGAGAACGTCCAAAATTCCATTCCCAATTATGGTATTTTTTTTCGAGCATTTCATCGATTGCTTTCCAGTCCGCTTCTGTCAATACATAACGTTTGGCTTCACTTAAGTCATCAATACCTAAGATTTGCTTAACCATTAAATCTTTAAATTCATGAATTGTCACGTCTTGATATTCAGGCGCTAAATATGGTCTGATACTACCAACACGTGAGCGTACGGATTTTATGCCTTTAGATTCTATTTTTTTACGATTTGGCTTTAACACATTAACCATTGGCTCATAATCAACATCTAATAAAAGTGAATAACCTCCATAAATACGTCCGTTAATCAGTGTCATTGCCGCACCAGATATTTTCTTATCATTAATTGCTAAATCATTGCGACCACTTTGTACTACTTCAGTCGCACCAAGTTGATGTAATGCATTGATACCGGGTTCATAAAATTTCTTGAAATTACCATAAATCGTGTCATCTTTTTCTAAGATACAACACATATTCACAGCACCACGATCTACATATACTGCGCCACCACCCGTATCACGTCGCACAACTTTGATATTGTGTGCTTCTAAATAATCTTGATTAATTTCTACAGCAGTATTTTGAAAGCGACCGATTTCTACTTTTGGATCGCAATAATACGGAAATAAGATATCTTCATTTAAAAATATATTTTCACTTACATATACTTGCATCGCAAGTGCCACAGCACCGTCTGTTATATATTCACCATTTCTATAAGGTTCTATTAAATACATAGCTTTCTCCTAATTAGATATTTTTTTATTTGCTTCAGTAATCAATGTTGCAATATCATCTGTTAAATGCACCGTTCTCTCACGTATACTTTCAGGTATTCTATAAGCTTTTTTGTTCATCGTCATAAACAATGCATTAGGATTATGACGTGTCATACGTTGAAATGGATGCTTCACAAATTGCGGTGTGGTATAACCAATCCCTATTTCTAAATAAAGGACTTTTCCTTCTTTATGTTCCTCTAAAAATTGGTTATAACGTGATAACTGCGCATCAAAATCAGCATCCTCAACCATACCAACTTGCGCTTTCCGCTTATTAATTTCCATAGGTGCATCACACTTTGGACAATGTGGTATAAGCTCACGCGGCACTTCCATATTTTTTTGTTGAGCAACCATTTGACGAATAGCGTCATCATCGCGATATGTTTGAGCATGACAATGTTGACTACATTGCCATAAGATATATTCACCTTGTATATGAAACACTTTGTTTAAATCATAATTTGCAACTGCAAACGCATTATCTGCATTCGTTGTTATGATATGATAGTCTTTTTTTTCTAAAATTTCTTTCAACGCAACATAAGATGCGCCTACAGGTTGATCTAAATAATTTAACGCAACAAAACGACTTTCAAATGCCCAATACTCTTGCCAATTATCAAAATGATGCAAGCTTGCTTGTAGCATGTCAAAGAAGCCATATTTTTCTATGAAATCCGGGAAATTTTTAGTGAATCTTTCTCCAATATATGTAAAGCCATCGGATGCAGACATACCTGCACCGATGCCTACAACAACAGCATCCGCTTCATTGAGCGCTTCCGCTAGCACATCTGATTGATGATTATACGTTGTTGATAAGACCTTCCAAGTTGTTTCAGCCATTTCTTTTTAGCTCCTCCTCATAAAGTTCTGCATCTTTATCTGTAAATACATTAAATACCACTTTCAAATCAGAATGATGTGCCTGCTTATATTGCAATACTGTATCGATTGCAATTTTTGATGCTTCTGCTTGAGGGAACCCAAACACGCCTGTTGAAATACAACAAAAGGCGATACTTGAAAGTTGATACTGATCTGCTAGTTCAAGACAGCTATAATAAGCGCGCGCAAGTAAATCGCGATTCATTTGAGATACTGGTGTTTTTCGTATTTGAGGTCCAACTGTATGAATGACATATTTCGAAGGTAAATTAAAAGCGTCTGTCATCTTCGCCTTACCAACACCTTCACGTTTACCTTGTTCTTCAATCACCTTAGCACACGCTAACCTTAATTGAATGCCCGCTTTTGTATGAATTATATTATCTATACAGTTATGATTTGCTTCGAAGCAGCCGAGTAACTGACTGTTAGCTGCATTAACAATTGCATCTACGCGTAACGTTGTTATATCACCTTGCCACAAGTAGATATCATCATTTAAGCAAGGTGATAATTCGTTCATATCTGTAATGTCTTGCTTATTATAAAGCTGCAACATGTCATTCTGAATTTCAATAAATTCATCAGAAATAGGCGTTGCTGGTCTAACATTGATGTGTCCTCGATATATCTTCCAAAGTTCATCTTCTGTATCCGGCAACTGAACTGGTACGTCACCATGTTCTTCCCAGTGTAAATGTTCAATCAAGTACTTTAACCGATCTTTTTGTAGCATTTTTAAGCCTCTGGAAGTGCATTGAATGCTGCTTCATCAACATTTTCTAATTTAACTAACCAATTTTCCTCTGGTTTTTCTGAATTTAAAATAGTTGGTTCGTCTTCTGCCTTCGTATTACGCTCAACAATTTTACCTGCCAATGGTGATTGTACATCTAACACAGTTTTAGACGCTTCAATACTCACAATTTCATCGTCTACTTTAATGTCATCTCCACCCATAAATTCTACATAACCTACTGTACCAATGTCGTCTTGCAATTCTGGTGTCATGCTATATACATATTGTTCTCCCACTTTTTCAACCCATAAATAATTTGCTAATTTTTTCATAATTAACGTCCTTTCTTCATTTAAATTTATATATTCGTTTGTGCAATTATTTCTATTGCTCTTCTTCTATTTTCGATGCCTGGTATCAATGGTACGATCATGACTTCGTCTGCTTCAAACGTTTTAATAATTTCATCTAACTGTATTTTGACATTTTCTTGTGTGCCAATCAACATGCGCGAACGACTCTGTGCTATCATTTTCTCATCTTTATCTGATAGTTGATAATTATTAGCTGTTTCTACAGATGGTAGACGTTCAAACTCTGCAAACTGTGATTTACCTAATAACCATACACCGAGTGCATGCGCAAGTGACTCTGCATGCATTTCACTATCTGCAACAACTGCAAACACTGTAACCATCACTTTAGGTTTCATATTGAGCAAGGAAGGTTTAAATGCCTCTCTATATGCTTGTACACTTGCTACTGATTTTTGAATTGCTATACTATTGGGTAGTAAGAACGTACCTAATGTATAGCCCATACCTTGTCGAGCTGCCATTTGTGCAGAAGGTACACTTGTGCTTAACAACCACATTTCTGGCGTAGAAGACACACTTGGTTGTGCTAATACCTCATTTAAGCGCTGTGAACGCATATCTTCTGTAAGATAATGCTTTACATCTTCAATAGACTGCGCATAGTCTAAAAAATGTGATTTCGTTTCATTTAATGCCTGCTTCACACTTGGTGTTCCTGCATTATTACCAATTCCTAAATCAACACGTCCAGGATAAAGAGACTCTAACATTCTAAAGTTCTCCGCCACTTTATACGGACTATAGTGTGGTAACATGACGCCACCTGACCCCAACTTTATATGTTCAGTCTTAGCTAAAATTTGCATCATTAGTAATTCGGGACTCGCACATGCAAATGCTGGTACATTATGATGCTCTGTCATCCAAAAGCGCTTATAACCAAGCTTGTCTGCGAGTTGCGCTAACTGTATCGTATCGTGCAATGCATCTTGTGCTGTCTTACCTTCATCTATGACAGCATAATCTAAGACACTATATTGAACCACTTAACAACCACCTCCATCACTCTATTAAAATACACAACCACAAAGCCATTTCCTGAAATGACTGATCGCTTTATTAGCATCTTCTCTGCTTCGTCTTATATACATAAAGCGAATCAAATGTAGTGTAATATTTAACATCCCACAATTTATTACCCTCACCCTCTAGAATAACGGATACAAGATATTTTTGTTAGATTTTGCTTGTAAAAACTTTGATTTTTTTATTTTATTGACCATTCTGTTACTTTAGTGTTAGTTTGAAATTACATATTACAACAAAGATCGAGGTTATCACTATGAATAAAGATAGTCAGTCACTTTTCAAACCATTGATACTCCCTAACGGTATTGTATTAAACAATAGATTCGTATTATCACCTATGACAACAAATTCTTCTACTAGAGACGGTCATATTACTGAACAAGATTTACAATATGCAAAACGTCGTGCCCATTCAGCGCCACTTCAAGTTACTGGTGCAGCCTATATTGAACCTTATGGTCAATTATTTGAGTATGGATTTAGCATCGCAGATGATGATTGTATCCCTGGTCTTAAACAATTAGCTTCTGCAATGAAAGCAGATGGCAATAAAGCCATTATTCAACTTACACATGCTGGTAGATTTTCTAATCAAGCTATTTTAAATTATGGACATGTCTACGGTCCAAGCCCCATGTCCCTAAATTCTCCAATAAAGCATGACGTTATTGAAATGTCTCAAGCAAAGATTGCTTCAGTTGTTAAGCAATACGCTGAAGCAACTTCTAGAGCAATTAAGGCTGGGTTCGATGGTGTCGAAATTTCAGCGGCACAACGCTTATTGATTCAAACCTTTTTCTCAACTTTTTCAAATCAGCGTACTGATCACTATGGTTCACAAAATTTAAATAATCGCGCACGTATCGGCATTGAAATATTAAAGGCTGTTCAGCAAGTCATTAACGATGAAGCACCGGAAGACTTTATCTTAGGTTACCGTGCAACGCCTGAAGAAACACGTGGTTCTGACATCGGTTACACGATTGAAGAATTTAATGAACATTTGGACTGGTTGTTGTCTGTAGCAAATATTCAATACCTTGCCATTGCGAGTTGGGGACGTCAAATTTATCAAAATAAAGTACGTTCAGACGGACCGCATGCTGGACAATATGTAAATGAAGTTGTTCATAACTATTTAAATGGTAGGATTCCGGTCATAGCTAGTGGCGGTATTAATTCACCTGAAAGTGCACTAGATGCATTACAACACGCAGATATGGTCGGTATGTCTTCACCATTTGTTACAGAACCAGACTTTGTTACAAAATTAGCGCATGACCAAGCTGATGCGATTGACTTACACGTGTCTTTAGATGATATCGATGAATTAGCAATCCCATATGCTGCATTTAAAGATATTGTGAAAATGATGGATTATGGAGAAGGTTTAAACAAAGAAACTCGAGATGAATTACGTAAACTTGAAAACAACTACGACCAAGTTAATTATAAACCCGTTGATAGTCAGAAAGATTCAGAAACTTAATTTATGTAGAATGCAAAAACGACGGAACCTCTGGGACTTCGTCGTTTTTTTGATACGCTGTTCACGAAATTAACATTCACTTTCTATACTCCTTTAAAACGGATTTATAACTAACGCAAAAATAAAGAACGACACGATTCCAAATTTTTAATTTTGGTTTCGTGCCGTTTTTATCTTTATTGTTGATCATACTAACGATTTAATACATATGATTCACTGTATTAAGCCGTCATCACATTTATATTATCCATTTTGTTTTGCAAAAGCTTGGCCAATTGCATTTAATTTATGTGGCGCGTCATGAACATCCATCTTAACTTCAATGAAGTGCATCATTTCTGGTTGTGCTTCTACTTGAAGTAATACCTTTTGGAATTCCTCACTCGTATTCACATCGTGTACTTGTACTTCATCTTTTCCTCCAAATACAGATGGCAATAATTTATAATCCCACATTTTAATATCATTATACATCGCATTTTCACCATGAATTTTACGTTCTACTGTGTAACCATCATTATTAATTACAAAAATAATGGGTTTAATTTGTTCTCTAATCATTGTTGAAATTTCTTGAACTGTAAGTTGTAACGATCCATCTCCAATCAATAATAAGTTTCTGCGACTTGTATCTGCCATTTGTGTACCTAACGTTGCTGGTAATGTGAAGCCAATGGATCCCCATAGCGGTTGACCAATAAATTTATTATTACGATTCAATGCTAAATCATATGCACCAAAGAAGGAGGTACCTTGTTCAGCTAATATGACATCGTCTGCTCCAATAAAATCTTGCATCATTTTGAAATACGTTTCTTGCGTTAACGGTTCATCAGTCAAATCATAGTCGTGTGCTTTCGGTTGTTTAAATTTAGGGAAATCCGCATGATTTACATAGTTAATTGTGTTCAAACCGTCTAATAAATCTACAAGTGGTACTTCAGAATCTTGTGTTTCATTCATTTTAAAATGACGATGATTTATCATAACTACATCATCAATATCAAATTGATATGAGTACCCTGCCGTAGCGGAATCCGTCAATTTTGCACCTATATTTAGAATGGCGTCACTTTGATCTACATAATTTCTAATATCATCTTCTGCTAACGAGGCATCATAAATCCCCATATAGTAAGGAGATGTTTCATTAAATGCACCTTTACCTAATGAAAGTTGTACAACCGGAATTTGAGATTGTTTTACAAACTGTTCAAGCTTTTCATGTAAATGAAAACTATTGATTTCATGCCCAGTAATAATAACTGGTTTATCTGCACTTTGTAATTTATCTTTAATCATTGTCATATATTTCGTTACATCTGTCTGTGGTCGTTGTACAATTTCAAACGGTGTTGCAACATCAATTTCACTATTTGCCACATCAATAGGTAAATGAATATGCACAGGTCTTTTTTCATAAAATGCTGCATTGATTACTCTCGGAATCTCACTTTGTGCATTTTCTGGTGTAATGTACGCTTGTGCTGTAGTAATAGATGCATACATGTTTCTATAGTCATCAAACTTTCCTTCTCCTAGAGAGTGATGTACATATTTTCCAGCGTTTTCAACTGCTCTTGTAGGTGCACCAGTAATTTGAATCACTGGTACACGTTCAGCATATGAGCCAGCTATACCATTAACCGCACTCAGTTCACCCACACCAAATGTCGTCACCATTGCGGACATACCTGTCATGCGGGCATAACCGTCTGCTGCATAACTCGCATTCAATTCATTCGTATTACCAATCCATTCCATGTCGTCTCGACTAATAATATCGTCTAAAAATGTAAGGTTAAAGTCTCCTGGAACGCCAAACACTTTATCTACGCCAACAGCACTGATACAGTCCATTAAATATTGTCCAACTCTTTTTTTCATTTTCATTTCCCCTTTATAACCATCTCAATTACACTACAAATTTAACGCATTTATTTTAAAAGGTCAATAATGTTGACTTATATATTGGTAGCGACTTGTTGTTTTAAAAAATAAAACGATATAGCACGTTGCGCTATACCGTTAATAAGACATCCATCATTTATTTGTTTAAATCACCTTTTAGATATTTCACTTCTTGAAAACCAGTGCGGTACGAAGCCAATTCTTCCATAATTGCGTACCAATCATTCCCCACTTTTTTCTGTATATCCTGAAACATATCATTTTGTTTTTTATTTAGTTCTCTAACTAATTTCGTACCTTTATCAGTAGGATATAACGCTTTGACACGTTTATCCGTAGCCGTTTGCTTTTCAATGATATACGCTTCATCTTTTAATTTTTTTAATGTAGCATGACTTCCTTGTTTAGATATTTCCAAACTTTTTAATAAATCTTTTATAGTAATACCAGGCACCTTTTCAATAAAAAATAAAAATCGATGATGTTGTCTATTTAACCCATATTTTTCAATAATCTCATCTGCAGTATTTATAAATGTTTTATAGGCAAAATAAAACAACAGATTTTCATAATCATTATTATTACTATCCATTACACACAATCCTCTGTTTCATATTTAAATATAATTGTATTAGTCGAAATCTATTCATACTAACCGTATGTTTTTTGTTCACTACTTTCCTTATTATAACAGTTCTTATATCAAGGATTGCATCATTCTTTATATAGTAACTTTTGATATGTCCCATTTATGATAAAGACCGTTATCATAGTTATTCATTTCCCTAAAATAATTATTCTCTTAAAAATAACTACTTATTGATATAGCAGCATAAACATTCCATTTATTTCTTAATATTTACGGTCTTTCTAAATGAATCATTTCATGTGCTCTATCCGTAAAAATGCCATCGACACCCCAATTAGCTAATTGATTTGCTCTTGATGGTTTATTGACTGTCCACACGTTTAATGTATAGCCTGCATGCTTTATCATTTTTACACGTGCTTGAGAAAGTTGTGCATCTTCAATATTAACAATCTTAGAGCCACAAAAATTTAAAATAGTTCTCCAATCTCCTTGAAATGCTGCTGCTTTAAAGATGACAGCTCTTTGATAGGAAGGCATATAAGTTTCTGCCAATTTCACTAAATAAACATTAAAACTAGATATAAGCACCTTTAAATTTTTGTCTAACTTCTTTAGTTTATCAGCCACTAGTTGCACCATACTTTCAGAAAGTGCTACGCCATTTGGACCAGTTACACCCTTCAGTTCTATATTTAAGTTCATCTGTGTTTCATTAGCCATTTTAATAACTTCATCAAAGGTTGGTAAACGTTCCGCTTTAAATTCTGATCCGAACCAAGAACCAGCAGAAGCACTTTCCATATCCGCGTATTCTAATTGTGTAACTTCACCTGTCATATCTGTAGTACGATCTAAGAAATCATCATGAATCATGACTAATTGTTCATCTTTTGTTATTGCGACATCTAATTCAATCCATTTCAAACCAGGTACACTTGCAGCCTGTTTATATGAAGCAAGTGTATTTTCTGGTGCTTTACTTGGTAAACCTCTATGACCATAGATTGTAAACATTCAATCATCCTTTTTCGTTAGCTTTTTCCATAATTATGATATGAAGCAATCTATATTTCAAATAATCTATGTAAGATACACAAAAATACACAGCACAATAAACAACCATAATTTGAGATTGTCTCATTTAAAAGTTAACTGTTGATATCGTTTCATTTATAGATTATGCATCGTCCCTAATTTACTATGCCTATCTTTACTAGTTTTACAAATTCTAATCACATATATTGGTTTACATTAACTCGTCATAATAATCCAAGCATGCCTGTTTGTTTATATTTTTAAGCATATAAAAAAGCACCCTTGAATGCTTATTTACAGTTCAAGGATGCTTGAATAAAAATCAAGTGCTTATATTCAGGATTATGCTTTTGAATTTACATATGACGTTGGATCAACAGCATATTGATTACCTACGCCACCTTCCATACGTTGGAAATGTAAATGCGGTGCTGTAGAGTTACCTGTGCTACCAGACGCACCAATTTGTTGTCCTTCTTTAACTTGTTGTCCTTTTTTTACATTTAAAGAATTCATATGCATATACCATTGATAATTATTACTGTTTTTCTCTTGGATTGTAACTTGGTTACCTCCACCATAGTTACTCCAACCACTTTGAATAACAGTTCCGTCAGTCAATGAATATACTGGCGTATTTTCATCCATCGCATAGTCCACACCGTAATGTGCACCACCGCCATGATATTGACCATATGGTTGTAATTGACGGTTTTTAGTTATCCAATTAGATGAATTTGTACTATTACTATTCGTGTTGTCTGAAGCTGTTGTGTTAGCTTCACTACTTTGTTGCGCAGATACATTTGAAGTAGATTGCGTGTTTGTTGTACCTTCACTAGTCATTTCATTTGAAGTTGCATTTTGTTGTACATTATTAACGCCACTTCCATCATTACGCGCATAGTTATCATAGTTTGAATTTGTTGTTGCATCTCGCTTGATAGTTTCAGTATCTTGGTTAGATGAAGTTTGAGCAGAAACGTCATCTGAATGATTTGTACTTTCTTGTTCTGGTGCTTTATTAACATCATAGCCATTCTCTTGAATCTCTTCATGACTTTGATTTTCAGTATAGTTATTATCATTATTTACTGTTTGTTGACTGCCATTATTCATTGGAAAATAAAAATAATGATATTTTCCTTCATCATCAATCAAATAGAAATAGTATTGCTGTTGATCAAACATAGATTGATCCCAATTTCCATCTAACGTATGATGATAATTCCCACTTTCATCTTGATCAATATAACCATAATTAAATAGATTATTAGAAGACTGGTTACCCGTATATTGTGTGTTAGATTGATCTGTTTCTGATGCTTGTGCCTCACCTTGTACGATGCCAATTGCTCCCAATGACAATGTAGCAATCGTTGCTGTTACAAATTTTTTCATAATTAATAAATCCTCCAAAAAATTTTTCTGAAGCAAATATATCAGAGAAAATCAGAGAAAGGAATATCAGAAACCGTTTCTTAATTTACTAGTAATTTTTTTGATATACCTGTAATTTTTTTGAATATTCATTTTTTAAAATGATTTTAATTTTTAATTCAATGACACATAATTATAACGGGTAATTTAAAAGTAGTTGTAAATTTATCGATATGTATAGCGTTTAAATTGATTGCAATATTACTGAAATAAATAGTAATCTTTAGGCTAGATGAGGTAACGTTAAAAGACTTAAATTGAAATATCTTAGATATACATATCAATAAGTTCTACTAAGAAAATGAGATTTTTCAATTAAACAATAGACTTCTATCACCGTGTGCGTTATGACAGGTGATAGTCAACCTTACACTTAACAATGAGTCGGAGGCTTAATCATGACTAAAAAGTTTAAATTACTATTTGTATTGGTTATATACATAATCTTTTTCTTAATCTTTAACATGTTAGAAGATTCCACTATAAAATATGTCCTTTATGCTATTTTAAATGTCGTTATATTATTTATATTAACTCGAATCATATTTGAAAATGATAATAATTAAAAATGAGCCGTTCTAAATATAGAATGTGTTGCTTTTATAAAAAGCCAAAGTATTGATCTCGAAATAAATTAAATTTTTAGGAGGCATAACATGAATGAACAAGAGAATGAAACTAAATTAGTGAGTAGTTTAAAATATCTAGGTGGCGTATTTGTGATTCTTGCTTTTATTGTACTTATTTTACGGATCATCATTGATGCAATTTATGGAGGAAGTCATTTTGAAAAGACTAATGATATTTTAATTATTATAGGTTTACTTATGCATCTTGCAGCAAACATTATTGAAAAACATTTTAAAATGGCTATATTTACTTTTATATTCTTGATTATTATCACATGTTCTTTCTTTGATATTTAATCCGTGAGTGGGACAGAAATCATTTTTTCTAATAGCGATTTCGTAGTCCCACCCCGGCAAGGATGACTAGGATTAAAAAAAGCTTGATATAAGCGTATTTTCAATTCAGTCATCTACTGCCTAAATGATAAAGAGTTTAAGACATCTATTTTTGTCCAAGACACTTTATCATATCAACGTCAGCACTACTACTAGGTATAATAATAACGTCGCCTTATCTTCCGGCAGTATTTTCGGTGGAAGAAGATGAATATCTGTGGACTTTTTGTTCGTAACAGTTATTGCACCTGTGATTACTGAATTTATTATAGTTTGGTTTACCTATTAGCTAAACCAACGCACCAAATAGGCGGCTATCCATGTCACATAAAGAGCCCCAACCTACGTAGGTTGGGGCTCGGTGTATATCTATAGACTTTCTATTCGTTAATCTCATTATAACATCATCGTGAAGTTAAATGCAAAACACCATTCGCTCTGTCTTTATAAATATATATATTTACAAAGCATGGCTCAAAACATTGCCGTATCCCTATGCTTTTCAGGAGATATAAACAAACATGCTAAGCAGTGAAAATATGTACATCATGCATTATATTTCTGAGTTGCTTAAACTTTACTAAAATATAAATATGATAAACACTAAAATGATCACTATATTTATTGGTATTAATGACTTACAAAACTTTTCACCTTTTTCTTTCAAAGTAAATGTTTTATTCAAATGAATTTCAAGCATAAATGTACTAAATATTATTACCATAAACATGAGAATATATAGCATTACATTTTCTTTGTAAATATCTGTTATTGGAAGCGAGAACAGCAATAAAGTTGTTATATGATTCAAAGTAAAAAAATATTTATCTATAAATCGTCTCATTTCAACCATTCCCTTACTTATTGTGTATAAATACAATCCGTTAAGTAATATATGTTTCTATAGTATTCAAAACATTTAATCAAAATTAAAAGGTCTATCTACTGAAAAATTTAGAAAACAAACATTTTTAAATATTTTATCTTTCTCTATTTCTGTATTTTAGCAAAGTATTCAATCAGACTTTCTTTAGTCTTATTTATTATTGGCACCTTATTACTTTTGTGTTTATAGCACAGCCCTATAGTTCTTTTAGCATCATGATTTTTTATCGGGATTTGTTTCAAATTAGGTATTTGCACATTTCTCAAATGAGGTAATATAGACACACCTAACCCAGAACTGATAAATGTCGCTATTGTGATGACTTCATCACCTTCAAAACTAATTTCCGGTGTGAATTGATATGCCTTTAATATTTCGTCTACTTGGTTCCGTAATAATAAATTGGACTTTAATAATATAAATTTTTCATTTACCAATTCTTCGATTGCGATTTCGTTACGATGTCCTAATTTATGATTTTCATGTAAGGTTACATATAATTTTTCTACAATCAGAGGTTCAAACTGTGTGTTCTGACTCAATTCCGAAATGGTAGTAATAATAATGTCTACTTCTCCATCATCTAACATAGCTATTAAGTGCTTAGCATCGTTTTGTATGAGTTTCAACTGAATATTTGGATATGATAAATTGAACGACTTTAAAAATTCTGATATATACGTCACACCAACTGAATGTAAAAAACCGATTATCAATTGTCCATTATATATATTTGTAGCATCTAGCATATTACTTTTATAGATATCCATTTCATTGATGATATTATTCGTCGTTTTTAAAAATGCAGTACCATACTTATTTAGTTTAATGGTTCTGCCAACTCTGTTAAAAAGCGGGATTCCTAGCTCCGCTTCTAAAGTCTTTATTGCCCTACTTAACGTTGATTGACTGACATTTAACATTTTTGCACATTCTGACATATTTTCAGTTTGTGCTAATTGTTTAAAGTATTCAAAATGATGCCACTCCATCTCGCCACCCCCTTATGCATATAATGCAATCATTAAATGAAAATAATGCATTTTTTATATGATTAATTACATGCTAACATAAATACATCAGATAATAAGTGGGGTTTTACCATTGGATGATTTAAAAAATAATTATGTCAAAAAAGGATCGAAGGCTTATATAAAAATTATTGTTGCCCTGTTCATTTCAGGATTCACTATTTTTTCTATTCTTTATAGCGTGCAACCACTTATTCCGTATTTTACAAATGCATTTAAAGTAAGTGAAACGGTGGCGAGTTTAGCACTTTCTGCTGCTACGATCACATTAGCGATAGCAATGCTTTTCTTTGGTGCACTATCAGAAGTGTTAGGTCGCAAACCGATTATGATATTTTCAGTTATATCTGTATCACTATTAGCATTGGTGCAACCCTTTATTTTAGATTTTAATACTTTTTTAATTGTGAGATTAATACAAGGTATATGTTTAGCTGGGCTACCCTCCATCGCAATGGCTTATATAGGTGAAGAAATATCAGCACAAAGTTTACCAGAAGCGATGGGGATTTATATCAGTGGCAATGCTTTTGGTGGTGCTTTCGGAAGAATATTCACAGGTTTTATTTCCAGTATTTATGGTTACCAAATCGGTCTTATTTCAATAGGTATCCTTAGTGTAGTTGCTGCAATTTTATTTACATTTTTATTACCTGCATCTAAGCATTTTGAAAAACAACGTTTCTCAGTAAAAGCGTTATTAATAAGTTATAGTACACATTTGAAGAATATTAGATTATTAAAACCATTTATGATTGGTTTCTTGCTCTTAGGCTGTAACATCGCTGCCTTTAACTATATCGGCTTTGTATTAGCTGATGCACCATACCATTTACATGATAGTGTGATTAGTTTTGTTTATTTACTATTTTTAATCGGTATGATTTCATCCATATTGAATGCAAAATTAAGAGCACAACTTGGAACCTTAAATGCATTGAAATTTAGTATATTACTGCTCATTTTCGGTATTTGGATCACGCTTTTACCACCGTTACCTTTTAAAATATTAGGTTTGGCGTTTAGTGTTTATGCGTTTTTTAGTGGGCATGCCATTGCAAGCGCTGTTGTTGCAAGTCGTGCTGAAAATCATAAAGCTCAAGCATCCAGTCTATATTTACTTTTCTATTATATGGGCTCATCTATCGGTGGCACTTTAGCTGGTGTTTTTTATAGTGCTATTCAATGGCCTGGCGTTGTATTGATGATTACAGTATTTATGATGATTGCATTCATGATTTCACTTACAATTAAACAAAAATGAGGGTGTGGACAGACATCCAATTTACTAATTGAGATTTCGTTGTCCCACCCCGGCAAGAATGACTAATTGCCAACAGAATCTCAAACGCTTATTAATAAAACAAAAGCTAACTCAAATACCAAAAGGCATCTGAGTTAGCTATTTAAAATGATATTTTATTGTACATCTTCTGTTTGTGCTTCAAATTCATCAAGTAATGCCCGAGCACCATCTGTCGTATTAGTACTCATCAGTTGATGTCTTAATTCACTTGCACCTCTGATACCGCGTACATATATCTTAAAGAATCTACGTAAAGGCTTAAACTGACGCGGTTCATTTTCAGTATATTGATCAAACAAATCAAGGTGTAGCCTTAATAGTCCAAGTAATTCTTCACTTGTATGTTCTCTCGGTTCTTTTTCAAATGCATACGGATTATGAAAAATTCCGCGACCAATCATTATACCGTCAATGCCATATTTTTCTGCAAGTTCAAGTCCTGTCTTTCTATCTGGAATGTCTCCGTTAATAGTTAACAATGTCTCTGGTGCAATTTCATCACGAAGCTTTTTAATTTCACCAATCAATTCCCAATGTGCATCTACTTTACTCATTTCTCTACGCGTACGAAGATGTATCGATAAATTTGCAATATCCTGTTCAAAAACATGTCTCAGCCAATCGCGCCATTCATCAATTTCAGAATAGCCAAGTCGTGTTTTCACACTGACAGGTATACCACCAGCTTTGGCTGCTTGAATAATTTCTGCAGCTGTTTCAGGGCGTTGAATTAAACCTGAGCCCTTCCCTTTAGTCGCAACATTCGGCACAGGACAACCCATGTTCAAATCGATGCCTTTAAAGCCCATCTCTGCCATACCAATACTCATTTCTCTAAAATGGTCTGGTTTATCTCCCCAAATGTGAGCGACAATAGGTTGTTCATCTTCTGTAAATGTTAAACGTCCGCGAACACTATGGACACCTTCAGGATGGCAATAACTTTCTGTATTCGTAAACTCAGTAAAGAATACATCTGGCCTACCCGCTTCACTAACCACATGACGGAAGACCACATCAGTCACGTCTTCCATCGGCGCTAACACAAAAAATGGACGCGGTAACTCGCGCCAAAAATTTTCTTTCATATACAATTTAACCTTCTTATCTATTATTATCTCGAATTTTTATCCATGACGATATTACCATAAAATGTCTACTTACACAAAAGTTGATGACCCTTTAAAAACAGATAGCACATATCTTTATCAGAGATGGATAGATATCAATTATCACTAATATGCTCTGACATACAATTCAACACATGCTTTTCATATAGACTAATCTGTTACACTATAACTGTAAATACTACTCAATAAACCGATACACAGTATCACTGCTGCAAATATCAATGCTGCATTATAATTACCTGACTCGCCTATCAATAAACCTGAAAAAGCGGGTGCAATCATTTGTCCTAAACTATATATCACAGTTAATGAAGCGACTAAATTTATTTTACTATTACCTTCAAACATCAGTATTTGTGCTTTAGACATAAACAACGTCGTTAAGCCAAGGAATGTCGCTCCAAAAAATAGTGAACTCATCACTAAACTCACCATACTTTCTGAAAACACTGGCAATACCACAGCAATAATTTGTAGAATAAAGGCTATATATATTGCTTTTGCATGCCCTAGCTTGTTAGCCATCATCGACCACAAAATCGTCGATGGAATCGCACCTAGACCTACAAACATCCAACTTAAAGCTGCATAATCTGCGAATTCAGGTATCGATTTGACAATGGCTACTAAAAAAGTACCCGTTATAATATAACCTGCACCTTCACAAAAATACGCGATTGAAAATCCCCAAATAAATTTTTTCTTCAACTTAACTTCTGCAGTATTTGTGTTATCTTGAACTTTAGAAATTTCATTTTCATTAGTTGGGTTGTCACGCATGCCAAACAATACAAAACTACCTATAATAAACGAAAAGAGACCAAGTACGATCCAAGTCATCTTCCAGCTACCTGCATTAGTAAATACAAAGATAAATATGCTACTGGTAAAAATCCCTAAACCAACACCACTATATAACAAACCTGAAATACGACCTTTCTTCGCTACTCTCAACGCCTCAAGTGTTACATTTGATGCTAAGACAAAAACAGTACCGCTGGTTATCCCTGAAATCAAGCGTAGTATTGTCCAAACTGCGAAATCATCTAATAGCCCCATCAATAATGTTGCAATAATATTAATGAGCAAATAAATCTTCAAATCTGTGACTTTATTAACAATAACAAGCCACATAGGTATCACAGCACCTATTAAATAGCCTAGATAATTAATCGTTGCCAATAAACCAGCACTTTGATTATCCATATGACCTGTCTGTTGCATAAATGGCATGATAGGTGTATATGCAAAACGTCCAATTGCCATCACTATAAATAAACAAACCATCCCTAATATGAGTTGTCGGTATGCGTGTTGCATTTTCACCACCACTTTCTAACTATAATGATTCCATTATACGCCTAAGATTTGACTTAACATATATTAAATTCGCAAAATATATAAATCATTGCTATCCCCCTTTTAATTTTTGAATAGTAAGTATACAATAGATGCTATTAATATTTAGAATTTTCTTTATATTCAGACTATTTAGGAGTGATTGATTTGGAACAACAGAACAATTTATGGAAAGATTGGAGATTACATAGCATCGTTTTGATTATTGTTATTATTTCTGAAGTCATTGGTGCACATAAAATACCTTTAGGCATGACATCAATCCTCTTATTACCTGTGGTGTATGCAGTGCTATTAGGTTTAGCTGTTTATTTCACGCCATTGATTAAACACAAACAAGCTAAAAATTCTGAACCTATGGTATTTATTTCTGTCGCGTTACTTATAGCAAAATTTGGTGTAGAAGCCGGACCTGCGTTGCCTAAAATCATCGCTGCTGGTCCAGCATTGATACTTCAAGAAATCGGTAATTTAGGAACCATTGTATTTTCATTACCTTTAGCGATTTTGCTTGGTTTGCGTCGAGAGTCTATCGGTATGACACATTCAATAGGTAGAGAACCGAACTTAGCTTTAATCACTGAAAAATTTGGTATTGCATCCCCAGAATGGAGAGGTGTTATGTCTATGTACATATTTGGCACTATTTTCGGTGCAATCTTTTTCAGTTTATTTTCTGGTATCATCATTTCAATTCTACCGTTAAGTCCCATTGCTTATGCAATGGCTACTGGCGTCGGAAGTGGCGTAATGACTGCTGCTGCACTTGGTCCTCTCGTAGAAATGTATCCAGATCAAACAAGTACAATTACAGCATTTTCTGGTGTGAGTAATCTACTCACTTCAGTTACGGGTTTATATGTCGGTATGTTGATAGCACTGCCTTTAACTAGAAAATATTATCGTTTAATCATGAAAATCAAAAATAAATTTACTTCTGAACAGGAGGGTCGCTCATGATATCTTCAAAAGTGATGAATTGGATACTTACTTTATGTGTTGTTGGTATTATTTCTTTATTAAGTAACTGGATAGGTTACAGTATTATGCCATTAAATGCTTTGCCAGGCATTCTATCATTAATGGGCATTGCCTTACTTGGATTAATTCTCAGAGATCTCGTACCTTTAAATATCCCTAGTATTGCCTATATCGGCATTATTGGCTTGTTGTTAACGATTCCTGGTGTGCCAGGTGCATCACATCTTGTTGAATGGACTGAAAAAGTAGACTTATTATCTCTGGCAACACCTGTGGTTGCTTATGCAGGCGTTTCAATTGGAAATTCATGGGCAGATTTTGCAAAATTAGGTTGGAAAACAGTCGTTGTTGGCATTGTTATTTTAATTAGTACCTATATTGGTTCTGCTTTAGTTGCAGAAATCGTATTGAGAATACAAGGCATTGTTTAAAATTGTTCGAGCGCACGGCTTCTCTACGTTGAATTGATACTTAAAAGGATTACTTCTCAAATCCCAAGAAGTAATCCTTTATATATACATAAATTGACACTTTAATTTAATAAGTGTCTATATAAAACAAAGCACCTGAGACATTGATGTATGTCCCAGACGCTAAAACTTTTAAACTGCTAATAAATAAGTAAATACAACCAAATTCAACACAAATAGTACGATTGCGGGCAATGCTTTTTTGATGGGATCCTTCCCAAGGAATACAAGTGAACCTGCACCTACCAACATCGTTAAACCCAATAAAACACTCGCAAATATCGCCAATGGTGCATAAAAAATACCAATGAGCATTGCTATACCGCCAATAAGTTCAAACAGTCCTGTAATTTTATTGAAAATCGGTGGATAACCTAATCTTGCAAATTCTTGTTTCATGGCACCAGATAATATTTTTAAACCTGTCATAATAAAAAATGCACCTAAAATAACTTGCAGTATGATAATGATTATACCCATACGAAACACCCCTTTTCATTTTTCCACTTATTCACGAGATACTAGTCCAGAAATAATATAAGGTGTCACACTTTTAATATATGTTTCAGCCGGAACCTCACTATATCCATGACACCACTTTTCAGAAGCTCTATAAATACTTGCACTTAACATACTTGCAGCAAGTTGACGAATATCATCATCTTCAAAAGTAATCTCCAATAACAGTTTGTAAAGTACTCTCTCAATATGTTCTTGAATGATACTACCGATTGTTTCTGGATAACTTCTGTGGCATCTTCGATTTAACGACAATTGAAATTCCGCAATTGTTTTAAAAATGTTAGCAATCGTCTCTTCAGTTAACTTTTCATGTTTATAATTTTCATAATTTAAATTAATTAGTAACTCTTCGGCTAGTGCTTTGTCTAATAAATCATAAATATCACTGAAATGATAATAAAAAGTTGCCCGATTAATCAATGCTTCCTGCGTAATATCTTTAACTGTTATATGCTTAAAATCTTTTATATCTGAAAGCTTTATAAATGCTTGCATAATAGATTTCCTAGTTTTAATAACTCGCAAGTCTGATTTTGATTCTACCATTAGACTCCCTCATTTTCCTCCAACATTAAAGTACGTATGTTGAATATCCAACATAATTAACATTTTGTTGGTACTTATTAGCTATCTTTATACTTATTATAAAGCTATATACTTTTTAATTAAACTTTGGAGGTTTTATACATGAAAGAAAATATGGTATGTGACATCTATTCAGGTGTTTGTAAACCTAATGAAGAAAGTGACGTTGAATCATTTGAATTTAATATCAATACCCCTAACCTTACTTTATATTACGTAACCGACCCAATGTGCTCGCATTGTTGGGCTTTTGAACCTACATTAAATAAATTACTAGTGCAATATGGGCACCTATTTAATTTTCAAATGGTAATGGGCGGATTATTAGAGGAATGGGGAGACGGTCCTATAGATCCAGCTAATGGTATTTATAAACCCGCTGATGTGACACCACATTGGCAAGAAGTCGGACAATACTCACGCATGCCAATCGACGGCACTATCATGGAAATAGATCCTGTTCAATCTTCATTCCCAGCATCTCGAATTTATAAAGCAATTCAGCAATTAGATTCACCTAGCAAAGCGATAGAATATATTCGCTTAGTAAGAGAAGCAGTCTTTGTGTTCAATAGAAACATATCTGATCAAGCAGTATTAAAGGATATTGTTAAAACATTATATAAAGATTATCCTAATGTAGATATCGAACAAATTTTGTCTTTAGCCAATAGTCACAAAGGTGACGAATTACTATCAGAAGATTTTACTTTAGTTAGACAATTAGGTGTTCGAGGTTTCCCAACGATAGTCATCGTTAATAATGACAACAAAGGCACTAAAATTGTTGGTGCCAGATCATTAAACACTTATACTGAAACACTCGAAAATTTGGACCACTCTATTAAAGTCACACCTAAACCCCTACCGAACCTAGATTTATATTTAAAAGAACAACAAAGACTCTTTTCTAAAGAAATTGAGATTATGTACAATATTAATCAAGATGAAGTGATGCAATTTGTTCAAGAGCACTTAGATGATTCACTTTACAATACAAAAGAGATACTTGGAGAAAATTATTTCGAAATTTCTACTAGTGGAGATTCCATTTAGAAATTGGGACAGAAATCAAATTTTCTAATTGAGATTTCTTAGACTCCCCTCAGCAATCAAGAGAAAGGTGACTAAGAATGAAAAGACTCAAATTGAAAGATTACCTGAGCCGAAGCTCATGCATAAGTCTCACTAACTTATTGAATTAAGAAGTGAGACTTTACATTTTCAATCCAATCATCTACTGCCCAAAATGTACGTATTTCTAAGTCTTTTATTTATGTACCAGATTCTTTAAAGAAGTGAGAACTTACATTTTCAATTCAGTAACCTACTACTTAATTGAAAGTGTATGAGGCATCTATTTATATCAATGCTCTGTCTTTTAAATATGGATATTTATGCTCTTATTTTTTAAAATTTAGCTGTTTAAAAATTCATTATAATCAAATGTTTCTATATTATTTGTAACAATCACTTTTGTATCAAGTTGATCTGTTAAATATCTGCTCACTTCACATACTGCATTGATGGGCAGATTTTCAATATCGTTCATTTCTAAAATGACATAACGAATTGACTCCATATGGTTATAAGTTTGAGAAAGTAATTCCTCAATATGAGATAACAACGTCTCTTTATAACCCTTTCCAGGAATAGCCACCACTCTAGAGTTGATTGGTTCTTTATTCTTATTTCTTAAATAAAAAAGTGTATTACCTCTACTATATTGAATAATAATGAACATATGCATACCCCACTCCAATATGATGTAATAGTATACTTTACACATTTGACACAATTAATAAACACATAAAAATAAATTTAGTACAATATTAAAAGTCATTTCATTTACTTCATTAAACTGTCGCTCTTAATCAACACATGATTTATTAAAGATCAAAAATTTTAATTCTATAATAAAAAAGCAAGACTCCTCTGTAATGCAGGAGTCTTGCTTTTACTTGCTTTAAAATCAAAACAATATTTTTTTAATTAAATACCCTTTTATTTCTCTTCATCTTTTTTTCTACGACGTTTAGCAAACAATAGTAGCGCACCTATTCCAGCAAATAATGAACCGAATAAAGTACCATTACGAACTTCATTTTCACCAGTTTCTGGTAGTTCATCTTTCATACTATGTTTATTAGTATTATTAGATTTAGCTGAGTTACTATTTACTTTATCGTTATTTTCAAATTGCTCTTGATTTGCAGTCTCATTACCTTTTGAATTATTTTCAATTTCAGGTTGTTCTGTTCCAATTGCGTTCTCATCTATACCTGGATTTTCTCCCGTACCTGGATTTTCTCCCGTACCTGGATTTTCTCCCGTGCCTGGATTTTCTCCCGTACCTGGATTTTCTCCTGTACCTGGGTCTTCTCCTGTACCTGGATCTTCTCCTGTACCTGGGTCTTCTCCTGTACCTGGGTCTTCTCCTGTACCTGGATCTTCTCCTGTACCTGGATTTTCTCCTGTACCTGGATCTTCTCCTGCACCTGGATCTTCTCCTGTACCTGGGTCTTCTCCTGTACCTGGATCTTCTCCTGTACCTGGATCTTCTCCTGTACCTGGATCTTCTCCTGTACCTGTAACTGTAGTATTCGTACTTTCTGATACATTTCCAGCTTCATCTGTAGATGTTACAACTAATTCTTCTCCACCTTTTAAGTCTACGTTTGATGGTATATCGATTGTGTAGTTACCATCTTCATCCGCAACACCTGTTGCTGTTGTGCCATCTGGGAATGTCACAGTTACTGTTGTTTTGGCTGTCTCAAGTGATTCGATTAATCGATCTAACTCTGATTTTTCACTTGGCGTTACTAAATTATCAGCTGTAATCTCTGATAACTTGGTATTCGCTGCTACCTTCGCTTGTTCCGCTGCTTCAATCGCTCTTTGTGCTTCTGATAATTGCTCTGCATCTAATACACCATTGCTATCTTTGTCATTTACCTCTGGCGCTATTACCGAACCAATTTGATTCAAGCGAGTTTGTAATCCATCTTTACCTACCGTACCGCTTGGTACATTATTTAATTTCTCAGTGGCTGTTGTCTTAGCTGCCTCAAGAGTTTCTATTAATCTATCTAATTCTTCTTTCTCTGTTGGATTAACTAAATTATCTCTTGTGACTTCTGCTAATTTATTATTTGCTGCTGCTTTTGCTTGTTCCACTGCTTCGATTGCGCGTTGTGCTTCAGATAATTGTTCTGTATCTAACACACCGTTTGCGTCTTGGTCATTTACTTCTGGTGACGTTACTGTACCAATTTGATTCAAACGATTTTGTAATGCGTCTTTACCTGTCGTACCGTTCGGTACATTGTTTAACTTCTCTGTTGCTGTCGTTTTTTCTGTATCTAATGCTTCTATCAACTTATCAAGCTCAGATTTCTCATCTGGATTCACTAAAGTATCTCTTGTGATTTCAGACAACTTGGTATTCGCTGTTGTTTTCGCTTGTTCCGCTGCTTCTATTGCGCGTTGTGCCTCAGCTAATTGTTCTGTATCTAGCACACCATTTGCGTCTTGGTCATTGACTTCTGGCGCGGTAATCACACCGATTTCATTCAAGCGAGTTTGTAATGCGTCTTTACCAACCGTTCCGTTCGGTACATTATTTAGTTTTTCTGTTGCTGTTGTCTTCGCTGCTTCCAAGGCTGCTACTAATCTGTTTACCTCTTCTTTCTCTGTTGGATTAACTAAATTATCGGCTGTGACTTCAGCCAGCTTATTATTCGCAGTTGTTTTCGCTTGTTCCGCTGCCTCAATTACGCGTTGTGCCTCAGTTAATTGCTCTGTATCTAACACACCGTTTGCGTCTTGGTCATTGACTTCTGTTGCTGTCACTGTACCAATTTGATTCAGACGTGTTTGGAGTCCATCTTTACCCGCTGTACCATTCGGTACATTATTCAACTTCTCTGTTGCTGTTGTCTTAGCTGTTTCTAACGCTTCTATCAACTTATCTAGTTCAGATTTCTCTGCTGGTGTTACTAAGTTATCCGCTGTGATTTCAGACAACTTGTTATTAGCTGCTAATTTTGCTTGTTCTGCGGCTTCAATTGTTCTCTGTGCTTCAGATAATTGCTCTGTATCTAGTACACCGTTACTATCTTGGTCATTGACTTCTGGTGCTGTTACTGTACCAATTTGATTTAAACGATTTTGTAAAACGTCTTTACCTGTTGTACCACTCGGTACATTATTCAACTTCTCTGTTGCAGTCGTTTTTGCTGTCTCTAACGCTTCTACTAATCTATCTAGCTCTTCTTTCTCTGTTGGATTAACTAAATTATCGGCTGTGATCTCTGACAACTTGTTATTAGCTGCTAATTTTGCTTGTTCTGCGGCTTCAATTGCTCTCTGTGCTTCAGATAATTGCTCTGTATCTAGTACACCATTGCTATCTTGGTCATTGACTTCTGGTGCTATCACTGTACCAATTTGATTCAGACGTGTTTGAAGTCCATCTTTACCCGCTGTACCGTTCGGTACATTGTTTAATTTCTCTGTTGCTGTTGTCTTAGCTGTTTCCAAGGCTGTTACTAATCTATCTAGCTCTTCTTTCTCTGTTGGATTAACTAAGTTATCAGCTATCACTTCTGCTAATTTGTTATTCGCTGCTGTTTTTGCTTGTTCAGCTGATTCAATTGCGCGTTGAGCATCATTTAATTGCTCTGTATCTAGTACACCGTTTGCGTCTTGGTCATTGACTTCTGGTGATATTACTGTACCGATTTGATTCAAGCGTGTTTGAAGTCCATCTTTGCCTTTTATAACGTTGGGTAAATTATTTAATTTCTCAGTGGATGTTCTCTTTGCTGTTTCTAACGCCTCAATCAATCGATCTAGTTCTGCCTTTTCAGTAGGATTAACTAAAGTATCCCCCGTAATCTCAGCTAACTTATTATTCGCAGCTGTCTTCGCTTGTTCTGCTGCTTCAATTGTTCTTTGCGCTTCTTCTAATTGAATATTATCTGTGACACCGTTACTATCAAAGTCATTTACTTCTGGAGATGTCACTGGTACTATTTGATTCAGCCTACGTTGTAGATCAGCTTTGCCAGGCGTACCATCTAGCACACCGTTTAATTTGGTAGTAGCTGTTTGTTTTGCTTTTATTAAATCATTATTTGCGTCATCAACAAGTTTTTTCTCAGATGGGTTTATAGCTCCATCTTGTATGACTTTCGCTAATTGCTGTTCAGCAAAATGTTTTGAATTCTCCGCAAGTTGAATCGCTTCTAAAGCTTTTTGCTTTTTAGCTCTAGTCAAGGCATTATTAATACTTGTCGCTACTTCATTAATATTAACTGCCTGATTTGTTATATTAACGCCTCTAAGTACGAAAGGATCTGTAGTATCACTTAGAATATACCCATATAATTTATCTTTGTTAACATCTATATAATAATTTGCATCGAATGATATAATAAATTCTACTTTTCCGCCTGATCCGCCACCCGTATTAGGATTACCGTTAGCCCCACTATTAGGTCTTGTATATGAATAATATCCAAGTTTATCTTTTTGCAAAACAACTCTTTGTCTTCCATTATAAACTGCCACGACTCTTTTAATTTTTTTACTTAGTGATTCGTTCGGTCTTATCGCGTAATTTTCGAATCTATATGTACCTCTACCTTTTTCTTTTTCTAAAGACATCGTTGCGATTAGAATTTCTCCATCATCATAAAAAACATTATCTTTGACTATTCCAAACTTATTTTTTGTTACGTCGTTTTGACCACCAAAAGTGTAGATGGCTCCATAATCACTATTATCTCTATTTACTGTTAGTTCTTGCATTTTTCCTAATAGTTGATTGATTAAATCTGCTTGAGCCCTTGTGACTTTCGTATTTCTGGCCATTGAATAGTCGCCATCATATATTCTGTCATATGCACCTCTGTTATTTTTAAGTCCACTTTGTCTTATAATATTTCTTAGGAACAATTTTCTTTCTTCTTCGGTTAATTCATTTCTATTTCTTTCTACTTCTCTAAATGCTTTTGTAATATTTTCACCTTGATTAATCAAATCGTATCTGATTCTATCACTAAAAAATCTTCCTAATATACCATTTGTTGATCCATATCTCGCAAGTGATCTTGCCGTACGAACTTTAGGTTTATTTGTTTCATTTTGTGGCGATTGCGCATTTTCAATGTTTCCATTAATTACGCTAATATGATCTACGTTCGCACTGATTTCATTTTGGTTTGATTCAGTTACTTTTTTGTTATTCTCTACAGTCTCGTTTTGATTCATTTCTCCATTTTGTTTCGTTGAGGGACTATTATCTATTATAGGGTGATGATTAGAGTCAATTTTAGTTAAATCCTCTTTTTTAACTTGGCTATCTTTAGAAGTTTCGTCTGAGTGATTAATTGTTGACTCTTGTATATTTGTTTTGTCTTTATTGGAAATATTTTCAGTTACTTTTCCTTCAGTTAATCCTTCATCTCTGGAAAGTATAGCCGTTTTTTCTTTATCGTTCTTTTGATTATCCTCATTAGTTTGTTGTGATTTATTTGATTTTTCCGCTTCAATTTCCGGTTCTACTAATTTTTCCTTCACCTCGTCATCTTTTGATAGAACTGGTTCTTCTTTATTGACAGACTCTACTTTTTCATTAATATTAGAAGATTTTTCTATATCTGTCTGATTTAATGCTATATACTCTTTATTTTCTATTTTATCGTTATGCGTTGTCGCGTTCACTTCATTATCAATCATGTCTGCTTCTGCATCATTGCCTTGATTCATAAATAATATTGATCCTACTAAAACCGATGCAGTACCAACAGTGAATTTTCGAATAGAATACTTATTATGTCTTCTAGCAATATATTCTTTGAGTAATCTCATAGCTGCCTTATGCTCCTTTGTTAATAATATACATGCTATAAACAATAATATTTATATTTAAAAAGAAGCACTATACCCTATAAGCATTCAGTAAAAATTTGATACATTACAGTAAAATTATGAAATCAAACAAAAAAACACACGCCAATGTGTGATTGGCATGTGTTTTGTCATACAATTATTTTAATCATTTAATCTATTTGTTACTAAACCTGAGGAAGGTTCGAATATCGTTATATCTTCTTTGTCCAATAAGTTTTCAGTTAGTTGTAATTCTGTTATTTGGTTGGAGTCATACCATTTAATATACATTGTGCGCGTAGTTAGATTCAGCACCGTTTGATACAAAGTATAATGTATGCCTGCTGACTCATCACGAACTGCGCCTTTAGGTACACTTACAATTTCTAAAAGTTTAAAAGCATTGAGTATGTCGTCCTCAGAATTCTGTGTTTCTACTAAATTATTTTTTAAATACGCCATGCGCACGAAACGCTCTGCCGATGTGTATCCACCAGGCAACCCATATGTACCACCCTCATTCCCTAACGTTGAAAAGGCAGTATTCATTAATTGACTTGTTTGTGGTCGTTGCGGCGTAATGTTGATGTAATTTCTTAAATTTTCATAGTGCCATTTTAAATCTGGATTATTCGTTAAGACCCCAACTGGATTTTCATTTACTATTATTTTTCCATCATTAAAAGTAAGTTCGATGCTTCTACCTGTATCATCTGTTATATGGTAGTGTAACGGAGGCACTTCAGCAATATCATTTAGGGTATGTGCGACAACATTGACCGACTTAGCATTCTCTATTAAATCTTCAATATTTTTGTTATAACCCAACACCCATGTAATCACTTCATTTTGTGCAATATTCATATAACCTTCACGTACATCTGTAGCATAAGTTGCGTATCCTCTGAAATACTGAATTGATACGCCAAGGCCATATTCGTTAACACCGTCTGCAAATAAGAAACCTTCCATATCGCTACCAGAACCAACAAATCCATACTTTGTTCTTCCTTTATATGCTACGCGAGATTCCCAATAAAATTGGCGTGGTTGAACAGCAGGGTTCCCTTTTAAATGATAGACAAAGTCCATTGTACGACCTAATATCGCTTGGTTACTTTTCGATAAATATGAAAAACCAGTACACATAATTCATCTGCTCCTTTTACTTTTCTCTATATCAAAACAATGACGATTTTATATCTTTTATTTATATTCATTCTATTCAATTATACTTTATCTTAACAGTAATTCGCTTTTCATATCTATAAACTTCTACAAGTTTAATCGCTCATGAAACTATGTTTAAACATAACAGCAACAAACTTTCCTTATAACTGTGGCCACGTTGTCCTATGCTTATAAAGCGTATAGATGCGACAAGTTCATTAATATCATTTCACGCTAGACCTACTTTATTTTTTGGTAGCCGTTTTAAAGTAATAGCTATGTATATTCCTAATTTTATATTGATAGTTTTAAATTAGCGCTAGTTCGTGTACACGACTTTGTAATAGAGACTTTTTCACGTCGATCACTCGCTGATTTAAAGATCCTTTATAAGGTAAATTGGATTTATATAAATGGTTAATAAAAGGACCATCGATAAGCACATCTATGTATTTCAGTAACTCATTTCTTTCTCCTTTATCTTCCATTAAATATTCAAATAAAAACCCTGTCCAAACCCATAATGTCTTTGAATGGCCAAATTTTTCCTTAAATGCTTGTGCACATTTTAATGTGATATCTAAATTGCAAAATGGTTCGCCGCCTAAGATACTCAATCCAGCAATATAATCCGGTTCACAGTTTTCTAGTATTTCTTGTAATATGAAATCATCAAATTTTGCACCATATCTAAAATTTTGCGCCACTTTGTTATAGCAATTTTCACAGGCAAATGGGCACCCTGAAACATATAAACTACATCTGACTCCTTCCCCATCTACAAAACTTTGTGACTCAATTTTGGCAACGTAACCTTGGCCTCTTTTAATATCTAATATCGTCATATCGATTGATCTTTCAAGTGTTTCACTCGTGCACACATTTCCTTATGTCGTCCTTCAATCGTAGGGCGTTGGACTGGATTGCCAAGATAACCACATGTACGTTTTACTACATCGACCGTAGTTGGGTCGTTATTACCACATTCAGGGCATTGGTAGCCTGTTGGAGTCGTTTTAAAATCGCCTCTAAAGTCACATACTCTACAATGATCAATTGGGATATTCGTACCTAAATAACTGACCTTATCATATGAGTAATCCCATACCGCTTCTAACGCTTTCAAATTATGATTTAACTTCGGATATTCACAGTAATGGATATAGCCACCACTTGCATAAAACGGATATTCCTTTTCAAAATCAATTTTCTCAAAAGGCGTAATATCTTTTCTTACATCGTAGTGGAAGGAATTCTGATAATATCCTTTGTCAGTGACATGTGGTATGTCACCGTATTTTTCCATATCAAGTCTACAGAAACGATCAGTTAGTGACTCACTTGGTGTACTGTAAATACTGAACCACACATCATATTGTTCGGTCCATTTCAGTTGGTATACTTTCATCGCTTTTAATATATCTAATGTGAATTTTTTAGCTATAGATTGTGTTTCCCAATCGGGACCATAAAATACGGTAGCCGCCTCATACAAACCGATATATCCCATAGATAAAGTAGCGCGTTTATTTTTTAACAACGTCATAATATCTGCTTCATCCGTCAAACGATGTTTAAATGCCCCGTTTTTATATAAAATAGGCGCATTATCAGGTGTCACCTCAGAAATACGTTGAATTCGGTATGCTAGTGCATCATGCATGACTGCCATACGTTCATGGAATATCTTCCAAAACATTTCAATGTCACCATTAGATTCAATTGCAATTCTAGGTATATTTAATGTCACAACTCCCAGATTACATCTGCCATTATTCTCAAATTCTCCATCTTTGTTCTTCCAAGCAGGTAAAAATGAGCGACAGCCCATAGGTGCTTTAAAATCACCCAATATTTCAACCGTTTTATCATAATTCAAAATATCAGGGTACATTCTTTTCGTAGAACATTCTAATGCCAATTGCTTGATGTCATAGTTGGGATCTTTCGAGCTAAAATTCACACCTTTTTTAATCGAGAATACAAGTTTTGGAAAAATAGCAGTAATACGATCTTTACCCAAACCTTTAATTCTTGTGTTAAGTATCGCTTTTTGAATTTTACGGCTATATGTATCTATTCCTAAGCCAAATCCTAAAGTTACAAAGGGTGTTTGGCCATTTGATGTATACAAAGTGTTGATTTCGTATTCTAAACTTTCTATGGCATCATCAATATCTTGTGAAACTTGATAATCAACGTAAGTTTCTATCTCTTGTGGTTGCACAAATTTTTCAGCCAAGTCACGATGCTTCGCTTCATTATATTGAACGTAATAGCTGAGTAATTCATCTACCCGGTCAATCGTACATCCACCGTATTGACTGCTAGACACATTGGCAATGATTTGTACGAGTTGCGCAGAAGCTGTTTGAATTGACTTAGGTGAAGTCACAGTTGCGTTACCAATCTGAAAACCATGCTTAAGCATACTTTCTGCATCTATTAGGCAACAATTCGTAAGTGGCTGAAACGGATGATAATCTAAATCATGAAAATGTATATCTCCTTCTTTATGAGCTGTTGCAACATGTTCTGGTAATAAATAATTTAACGCATATGATTTAGATACTACACCTGCTGTTAGATCTCGCATCGTTGAAAATGTAGCGCTATCTTTGTTAGCATTTTCATTTATGATCGTAGGATCTTTTGTAATTAAATGTTTTAAATCTTGTTCGAGTTTATTCATTTTACCCCTCTTTTCTATATATTGTGTTTTATTTTAATTTATACCACAATATATAGTGTTTCAATGTGTGACCGAGTCGTTCACAAATTCGTCATAAATTTATTAACAATTGGTGAATTTTATATAGGAATTTTTATTAGAGAGAAAAAATTTTTAATGCTAAAATTAAATATATATTTATAATATAAAGGAGAGGTTTTAATGTTTATAGCAGAAGTCGCTTTTTCAACTAATAAAGCACATGAACAACAACTTTATGACAAAGTAAAGAAAACACAATCAGAGTTACATGATGATGTAGCTGGTTTAATCGCATCAGAAGTATGGACTAAATCGAAAGCAGATGATGTTGAATATGTTGTTGTAAGTAAATGGGAAGAGAAAAAAGATTTTCAAAATTGGGTTGCTAGACCTTCTCATGTGGAAGAACACAAAGCAATGCATAAAAAATCTAAAAATGGGGAAGCTGAAAAGCCTCCTTTTCAAAAGACATTACGTCAATATACGGTAGTCACATTTTAAATACTAAAACTGTATCACAAAATAAAGGAGCGCATAAGCAATTATAAGTTTGACTTCAATTACTTGCGCTCTCCTTTTTCATTTGCCAAATACGTAATATTCAGTACAACATACTTGTAAAATAACCGTGTTAACTATATTGATAAAATTTTAAGATAGACCTCATATGCATCTTCATTTCACTTAAAATAATATTTTTGAAAGGTAAATCACTAATACAACTGTTATAGCACTTAATAATGTTGATAAAAAGACTAACTCTGCTGCAAGTTCAGGATGATTATCATATTCTTGTGCAATGACTGAGCTATTAACTGACGTAGGCATAGCCGAAGTAATAAATAGCGCTTGTGCTATGATTCCTTCAATCCCCATGACCTTGATAATTCCTAAAGCAATCACAGGTCCCACAATCAATCTTATCAAGATAAATACATAAGCGCTTGACCATTTAAACCTAAATTTAATATTAGCTATTTGAGCGCCCAATAATATTAAAGCGATGGCTATCATTGCATCTGCAATATAGTTTGCAGGTGTCCAGATAAACGTAGGTATCTTCACATTGCCATAATTAAAAACAATCGCAAATATCAATGCATATAAGACAGGCATTTTAAAATAACCTAACAGCGCTTTAAGTTTCCCAATATTCACAGCTTGAATTGAAAAAATACCATATGAAAAAGTAAAGATGTTTTGTAACGATAGCACAATGACTTGGACTGACATTGCTAAAGGATCCCCTTTAAATACTAAATCATTAACTGGAACACCGTAATTCCCTGAATTAAAAAATAATATACTGTTCGTTAATGTCGTAGCTTCACCTTTTTCCTTATTTCCAAGACGGGTCAATATCTTACCAATAATAAATAAAAACACTATGTAAATAATGAAAAATAATACGATATACAGTAATAACTTGATTTCAAAATGTGTCTTATAAAATTTCACAAATATGAATCCTGGTACAAATATGTATATATTTAATTTTGCTAATGTTTTCAAATCTAATGTAAATTTTTTCTGAAGTATATAACCTATTACAATCATAATAAAAATAGGCAATAGTACAGTCTCTAAAATCTTGATCATTTCGTACATGATTGTTTTGCCCCCTTTGTCAAATGTTTCTAACATTTGCACATATGAAATAATGCAAAGTTATATTATCCTCCTTTAAAATATTGCAGCATACACTTTGTTTTAATCACATTGTCATATGTATTTTACAAGTTCTTCCTTTTATCCATTAGGAGCCGTGCGTGATGAACAGCACTAACAAATGTTTCACGTTAAACAATTTTATTTACATATAAACAACGCATATTTGTTTATTGCCCTAGAAAAATGACTTCCTTGTATTTTTCCAAAAATCGTTACGGTTAATAACCAACAATAAATCCTTTATAAAGCCACAACCATTGTTTTCGTTTAATCTACATATATATTTTGTGATATAAAATATCAAAAGTATAAATATAATCATATCCTTTTATATCAATTTACACCTTTTCATCATCTTCCTCAATAAGACAATCAACTTTTTATCTATGACAAAAATATTTCAACTGTAGATATGATTTGAAAAACACAAAACAAATGCACAATCAAATCACCGTAGTTGAAATATAATTTGAAAAATATATTCATTTAAATAATTAAGCTTATTTTTATACCATTCTAATTTTTTCATTTATTTCCAGTTCACTAATTGACCTTTATATAAATTAGAAGTAATATTTTTAATATAATATATGTTTTATTTATGGAATTATTTTGCTGATTGCATTTCACTATAAAAATAGCGGAGGGAGCAGCATGAACTACAACCTAGTTATTTATAAACAAAAAGACAAACTTACCTATTTAAATACACCTAACTTCGCGAATATATATCTAGTTATCTCAGGTGACATTTCATTTCAAAAATTAAACTCTAAATATACATTTCATCAAGGTGAGGTTTTTATAGTTTATGACTTCGAAGAAAATTTAATACTTAGTGGGCAAACTACGATGGCATGTATTTCCGTTAACAACTTAACTTATCATCGCTTTTCGTTATCCTATAGAGAAAATACTTCTGATAATTATCCCATACCCAAAGTAATTACCGAGACATACATTGAAACGTTAAAAGCAATATTAGAAGAAAATTATTTCGATGCGGATATTGGTGTAATAAAACTCATCAATTATCTCAATCATTCTAAAGATAATTTATATGTTAATATGTCTTATTCGAACAAATTAATTAAAGATATCGTCGAATATATCAATAAAAACTATAAAAAGCCGTTGACTTTATCTTGTATTTCAAAAAAATTTTACGTGAACAGTAGCTATCTCTCACGTGAATTTTCAAGGAAGATGAATATCTCTTTAATAAAATATATAAAAAAAGTGAAAATTTACAGTTTATCTAGAGAACTATTATTGCATGGAAATTGGGAATCTACATGGAAAGCATATGGTTTCCGATCTTATAATACTTATTTACGTGATTTTAAAAATATCATGCATATGTCACCAAAAGAATATGTCCAACAAAGTACAACTAACCAAGTAAATGAAAAGATAGAGCCAGATGAATTATATATACAGTTACAACAGATACTAGATTCAATGCCAAATGAATGACTTCATTTGGCATATTTTTATAGGTAAATATCAATTCATTGTTCATTTAAGCTTGATTCTCTGGCTAATTTTTCAAATTGATCATGTTTCTATTTAATAAATCTTAAAATCAAGATAAACTTATACATTTTATTCCCTTTTATTAATGACAATGCATCACAAATAAAAACAGAAATAGTGCTTTTCATTTTAAAATAAGCGTCATAAACAGCATTCACTTTACTATGAATCCATTGTTTATCGTTATTGAGCACTTTTTGTATTAAAAAGAGGACTGATTTCCATATCAGTCCTCTTTAATATCGTCATTATTTAATTAGCTAGTTCACATCTAACAGCGTATTAACACTTCCGAAATTAACGCTTGTCTTGGTCTTTCTTTTTACGATTTTTCTTTTTCTCTTCTAATATTGCCATCACTATAAAGCCTACCATTAATAAGGGTGACAACATAACTAATATCATCATATTTCTGCACCTCATTTTATTATCAAAACTCATGCTTCGACATCTCAATTTTATAGTTACATCATAGGATACTGATGTTAATTATATTTAATTTACCTTCATTAAAATATAGCACAGATATTTTAATTACCATAGCTTATTTATAATAACCCAGTTGTTAGCATTTCATTATAAACAAACTAGATTACAATATGTAACCTAGTTTGTTTGGTATATACTATTATTTTAACACTTTATTAATATTTATACGGGTCGTTATCTACTTTTTTCGATTTTTCATCTAAATCTTCAAAATCTTTTAAATCTTTGTCGCTATGATTGTCGTTCGAATTTGAATATTCATCTTTGATTGCTTCTTGTTCGTTTCTCTTTTGCTCTTCTGAAAGTACAAATGAATTATTCTGTTCATTCACTTGTGAACCGTCTTTAATGAACGGATTTACATCATCGTCTTCTTCTTTTCCATAAATGGGTTCTTTAGGCTTTCTGACTAAAAGCATAATACCTGCTACTAACCATAAAATCGCATTGATCCAGTTTCCTAAAAATGAAATAACACCTGCAATAATCAATAAAATTCCTGCCACTTTTGGCTTTTTGCTGATTAAAAATACTGCTATAAGCGCTATGATTAATAATATAATGCCTAATACTAAACCTGTAGTCAAAAGACCACTAAAAGTACTGAAGATTGCATTTCCATCTTCATAAGTGAAACTACTATCATCTTGCATCATCTGACTAATGAAAGCGTCTTTCACCTCACCATTACCCAACATAGGTAGTAAAACAGCTATGACTACAACACCGAGTATTTGTAAGGCAATTCCAATCCATGTCAGTACGCGTTCTATTGTTCTTTTCATCACAATATACCTCCTGTATCTTTTAAAATAAATTTATTAAGACAATAATCTTTAACTACAATCTTTTTAAAAATATTTAATTATACAGTAATTATACTAATTGTTAATATTGAAGTCCATTTTTTATAAATAATAATATTAGTTGAATTTCTAATATCTTACATCGTTATATCAAGATGTTAAATATAAAAATGCTAGAACAAAAATCGTTATGCTTAAAATAAGAGGACCAATCCTTAATCTAGATTGGTCCGCTCTATATTTAACATCTTATGATTTTGACTATGCATGTTTGTCTAGTGTAGCGTTCGACTCTGTAATCTATCACTCATATTATTCGCTCATACGCTTTAATATTATGATGAACACATCCGTAAATCTCACACGCACATATATTAGCTACTTATGTGCTTTAAACGCATTATCAATATGCGTAAGTTGTTCAACGAAATGATGTACTTCTTCAGCAGAAAATTTATTGCCAAGACGTTCTTTTACTGCTTCAGTCATCACTGACGTAGCTCTCTGTAAAAATGTTTCTCCTTCGTCACTTAACATAATCAGTTTAATACGTTTATTATCTGAATAAGCTCGTTGTACATAGCCCATTTCTTCTAATTTTGCGATACGTTTAGAGGCAGCAGTTTTAAAAATATTTTGTAAACCTGCTAATTCATTAATGGTTACTTTGCCTTCATTTTTTATAATTCTCATCGCATCAATTTGTTCTCTGGAAAGTAAATTACTTAAACCTGTCTCTTTAACAATTTCAACTATCTCTTTATTTAAATGCAACATAACTATCTGAAATTTAGTAATTGCCTCTTCAATTGTTTTATCTACATTTTCCAAATAAGTCACCTCCGTATTGCACTTATTTAAATTCTATTGAAAATGGTACACGTTTTCTATGATTAAACCATAGTAGTACTAAATATTGTAAAATCATCATTACTACAATAATACCAATGAGCAACGCTACTACAAAGCCAAAGTTAAAGTGCCCTGCATGTGTGAAGATTGCTTCTCTATATCCTTGTATTGCGTATGACATTGGTGAAAATGGGTGAATCCATCTAAAGAATTGTGCAGATAACTCTATTGGGAACATACCTTCACTTGAGCTTAGTTGAAGTATAAGCAGTACCATTGAAATAAATAGTCCAATTCTATCTAATAGTAAGCTCAAGAATGTCGTAATTGTAATCGCGGCAATTGCCCATAACAGTCCGACCAATATAAACTTACCAATATGATCTATAGACATGTTAAGTGCGAATATGGCCCAACTACTCATTAATAATGCAGATACTGCACCTTGTACTAAATACAATAGCAATTTACCAAAAGCTTGTTTTAGCGACGTTACGTCTTTAGTCAACATTTTTCTAAGTGGGTATATAGCACTAAATGAAACTGCACCTACAAATAAACTTACGCTCGCCATATAAGGAACGATTGTTTCACCATATTTATCAGCTTCTGTGGCGTTATTTTCATTTATCTTCGTTACATTATTTAATGCTTTTTCATTATCCCCTTCGAAAGCAACGCCTTCTTGTTGTTGAACAGATTTATCTAATTGTTCTTTCAATTGATCATTATTTTGTTGTAACTGGTTGAGTCCGTCAGTTACTTGTTGATTACCAGATATTAATTGTTGTGCTGGTTGTCCTACTGCTGGTGCTAATTGCTTCAATCCATCAGTGACTTGTTGATTACCAGATATTAATTCTGATTCAGCATCTGACATTTCACCTAGTGCATCGGAAGTGTCTTTGAATCCAGATTGTGATTTTTTAGCACTTGCAAACAATTGATCTAAATAATTTGTACGAATATTATCCTTAATCGCATTTGTAACTGTATCAATTGCTTTTTGTGCTGATTGACTACCAGTATAACTTGAGCCCGGATTTACTTGAGTTTCTAAATTGATTTTTTTAGGATTTTTATCTAATAGCGTCGTAGCATTGCTAGAAGCATCTTTAGGAATAATGATTGTGCCTACACTTTGCCCTTTTTCTAATTGATCAAATGCCTCTTTTTTCGATACTTCTTGAAAATCAAATTTATCATTATCCTTTAATTTGTCGACAACATCATCGCCAATGGTAATTTGATCGCCATTCAATTTTGCACTTTCATCTTGGTTTACAACCGAAATTTTTAATTGGTCTGTCTTATCATATGGACTCCACATAGAACCAACGAATAGCGCAACATATAAAAGCGGAATGGCCGCTATTGCAATAAGGGCTATAATTAACATCTTATTTCTAAAAATAAATTTAAACTCATTAAACATTTTTCTCTACCTTCCTATCTTTAATTGTACACCCCATGTACTAATTGGTTAAAATAAGACCCAAGCACGCGTATGATACACCTTAGGTCATCGATTGCTATTCAAATCTATGAGGGATAAATCATAAAATCCGAATAGTACACCCCTTATACAGTTATCTATCTTACTCTCCATAAAATATGTTGTCAATTGTTATTTCAAAAATTCAGAAATGCTTAATTAACACAACTTATATAAATATTAATTTTTAATTGCATTTAAAATACATAAAAAATTCATAAAATAATTAATTTAGTGTGTTGAAAAAGCTATTTAACTCCATTAAGATTAATTCAAATAGAAACATGATATGTGCTTAATTATCCAAGTGAAAATTGAATTTATTTGGACATACATTTGACTCTAATTCCGCAATTACAATTTTATTTTTGTCTAACATTTTTAATTTTCAAATTCATTATAAAAGGAGGACATTATGTTAAAAATAGATAACCTTTACAAACGGTTTAAAGGAGCCGATTTCAATGTTATTGATGGCGTTTCATTAACAATCCACCGTGGAGAAGTTGTCGGTTTAATTGGAAAAAACGGTGCTGGCAAAACTACACTTATGAAAATGATTGCAAAGACTAAACGTCCGACTTCCGGCACTATCCTTTTAAATGATATAGATATTTTCAAGCATCATAATGTACTTAAAAATGTTGGAATCATGATTGACACCGTTCATTTCAAACATTTTTCAGCTAAAAAGAATTTATCTTATTACTTGAAAGTGAATCAAAAAGAACATTACTTAAAAAATATTGATCCTATTTTAGAACTCGTAGGCCTTTCACATACAAATAATAAAAAAGCGAATGATTTTTCGTTCGGTATGAAACAGCGTTTATCACTCGCTATGTGTTTAGTTGATGAACCGGAAATCGCTATTATGGATGAACCCTTTGTTGGGCTGGATCCAGACGGTGTTAATACACTTATTCATTCATTGAGAACTTGGGCTAGTCAAAAAGGAACAGCACTCCTTATTTCTAGTCACCAATTAAATGAATTAGCAGAAGTCTGTGATCGCTTTGTTCTTTTAAAAAATGGAAAACTGCAAAGCATCGATTTTAATAAAGAACAATTGGTAAAAATTGTAGTAAAAGAACACATATATCCTGAACATAGCTTAGAGCTGCTCAATCTGTTTTCTACAATAACAGAGATTAAAGAAAATGCAGTTATCATACAGTCTGGTTCTAAAGAATATAATGACATCATAAATTATTTAATTAAATACTACACTTTAGAGAACACAATTAATGAGCAAGATAACTTATATCAATATTTCGATGGATTCGAAAGGAAATGATTATATGTTAATTAAAAATATTTTCACTACATTATCTTCACGAAACGCAGCAATCATCTTTTATGCAATAGCGCTTTATCCATTCTTATATTTAATCACGTTAATATTACCGACGAATTTTATGCAAATTGGCGGAGAAACAAATTCACTATCAGGACTAGAATTTTATTATGGTATTCTACTCGCACAATCTCAATTTGCTGTACCTTTAATTCTTATAACGTATTTTGTCAGTTATTTATTTTTTGAAGAATATTCATCTGGTAGATTAATCTTTTATAAAGATATCAGTCGGACACGGCTTTATAATTCAAAGATAGTCGCTTTACTAGCTATGTATATCATATATTATGTCATATTATTTATTTCCTCTGAAATTTTGTATTTTACATATATACAGAAATATGATTATGCATCTGGCGTTTTCTTATCACAGGTTTCTGAAACGAATTACAGTACCCTACTCTGTATCACTGGTATTTTCTGTATTACTTTAATTGCAATATGCTTTTCTATTATGTTATCCATGAAATTATCTACAGGTTTAAATATATTGGGTGTTATTATTTTACTTATGTTTATGGTTATAGCACCTTTGATTCATGGACTCAAATATCTATTCCCCAATGGATACGATCAGGCACAAGATTTTTCGGATTTATTGATGAAACTATCATGTATGCTCCTAACGACACTAGTGTATTCAGGTGTTTGTTACTTCATAGGGTTAAAAATGTACAAAAAATTAGAATACTAATGTCAAAGTAATATCAAAAAATATGTATGACATAGTTTTAAGAACATAAACAAACTCTGCTTGATTGTCACTAGCCGAAGACGAAAGAATATGACTGTTCCCGCGAATAGCGTGCATAAAAAAACTGCCCACAAAGTTGAAGCCTTTGGTGACAGTTTGAAACAAACCGGATGTGCTATAACATACGGTTTGTTTTTTATTATTATGTTAAATCAAACTTTTCTATAACGCTTGAGACCAACAATATTTAATATAGTGAATACTAGAATAAACACAAAAAGTATCGCAATATCGAACCATATAAATTCGAATCCCTGGGCTTTAATCATAATATTAGTCAATGCATCCCCTGCATATCTTAATGGGAAGAGATAGCCAATCACGCTTACCCAGTCAGCAATATTTTCTAGAGGTATAATACCAGAGAAAAACACTTGAGGTATCGCAACAATTGGGATAAATTGAATCATTTGGAATTCTGAATTAGCAAATGTTGATACAAAAATACCCATAGCCAGTGCTGCTAATGCGATTAAAATATTAATTAATAATACCCACCAAATACTACCTGCCACTTCTATGTTCAATATGAGAATGGCATAAAATACGATAAGCAATGTTTGAAGAATCGCAAATAAGCCATATCCTGCGAGATAGCCAAAAACAATTTCACTACGTTTAACTGATGTTGCTAGCAAACGTTCCAGTGTGCCATTTGTACGTTCTTGTAATAGTCCAATTCCTGATATTAAAAATACAAAAAGAAATACAAAGAAACCAATGAGAATCGGGAACATTTTATCAAAATAAGTACTGTCCGCATCGCCATATAGATAATGATTATCTAATTTAACACTTTCAGATTGTTGTCCATTACCTTGTTGCATTTGATTAGGCAATTTTTCTACGATTTTCATCATATCTTGCATTTTATTTTTTTGAATAGCGCTAGCAAGTAATTGTTTGGTAGATCCTGTTTTACTTGGATCTTCATTAGCATAAGTAACTTCTAAGTTAGAACCATCCTTAGTAACATAACTATCCAATTTTGAATCTACAATAGTCTCTTTAATTGAGTCTGGAGATTTTATTTTTTCAATATCCACCTTATCTGAAGGCAATGCATTCACAATTTTATCAGGCACATTATCATCGACACCCATTTTTAAATTCGTATCTGAATTCGTATCAAATACAAAGTATAGTAAAGTAAGTACAAGTATTGGTGCAAACAACATCAGTGCTAATGTTCGCTTATCTCTTAATAATTCTTTAACCACTCTGATAAAAACGGCTTTAAATCTCATGATTGCACCTCCGCTTCTGCTTTAATAAATACCTCTTCTATAGAATTCACATCAAATTTAGTTTTCAGTTCTTGTGGTGTTCCCATAGTAAATAAGCGCCCTTCAACAATTAATCCGATATAATCGCAGCGTTCCGCTTCTCCCATAACATGGGTCGTAACTATCACCGATTTGCCATCCGCTGTTAAATGATTTAATTGTTTCCAAATATCTCTTCTTAGACTAGGATCGATACCTACCGTAGGCTCATCTAAAATAATCAAATTCGGATTAGCTAGTAAGGTAATCGCTAATGATAATCTACGCTTCATACCACCTGAAAAGGTATTGACGATATGGTTTAATTCATTTTCTAAATTAACCAATTTCATATTTTTATCTATAGCCTGTTTTAATGTATCACCATCTAGCCCCATTAAATTACCAAAAAACACTAAATTTTCATGTGCTGTTAACGATTCGTACAATGCATCACTCTGCCCCATGTAGCCAATCTCATTTAAAATTTTTCGATTGGGTATTTTAGTATTGAAAATTTGCGCATGACCTTCGTCTAATTTCTCCATACCCATCAAGCATTTAATTGTAGTTGTTTTACCAGAACCACTTGGCCCAATCAAACCTAATATTTTTCCAGATGATAATGTTATATCAATATGATCTAAAACTTTCTTTTTCCCATAATATTTACTAGCGTTTGATAATTTTGCTACAAGTTCAGACATATAACCTCTCCTTATTAGACACGCTGTCAATTATCATTCATAATGCGATTATAACCCCCTATGTTTCAAAAGCAATGAAAAAATAGCCGTTAATGAACACATTAAAATATATGTCTAATAATATTAGGAGTGAGTTTAATTGAATGAAGAAATGATGACAGATGCACGTATACTAAAAACCAAACGAAATACTAGAAAAGCATTGATTTCACTGTTGAAAATCAAAAAATATGATGAAATTTCAGTGAAGCATATATGTGAAGCTGCTGGCATTAGCCGAGGTACATTCTATTTACATTACAAAGATAAGTTTGATTTGGTACAACAATACCAATATGAAATCACCAAAGAAGGTAGTAAAAGAGTTCAAAGCTTATTACAAAGCGAACGTCATTTGTTGTATTACCATATAATTAACTTTTGGAATAACGAAGCCGAACTTTTATTGTTACTCATTTCGAAAAACGGATCTCCTGACGTTCAAAATCAACTCAAAAAAATATTACAGTATAATGCGGAAAAGAATGTTTTTCCATATATCAAAAAATCTCATTTCAGTGAAAAAGAACGCCATTATTTTATAGTATTTTTGAGTAATGCTATATTTGGCATTATTCAAGAATGGGTAAATAATGGACAACAAGAAACGCCAGAAGAATTATCTAATATCATTTATAAAATCATACCTGATGACCTATTAAATTAAAAATAGGCATATGTAAGAAGCACAATGTTTATTTACTGCATTGTGCTTCTTATATATGCTCTGTTTATATTTTTTGTTAATTTGTCTACTTCACCATATGGACATACTTATATATCTGTAATCAAAAATACTACTTATATCATTTTGACACACAAATTCCTCAAAATTTTCTCCATTTTCACTACGCTAAACCTTCATAATATTATAAGACATCCTATATTTCTATACAATTTAAAAAAATTTACAAAAACTTAAAACTAATATTTATTCCTAACAATTCCTATAAAAAAACTATAATTACAGTTAGGCATAAAATCATGTGAGTTAGGCATTTTTACACAATTCAATAATAAAAACATTTATATTGTAGTTAACAAATTAAAACTTCGGTTTTAGTTTAAATTTCTAAAATAAAGGAGTGTTTCAAATGGCAGGAGTTGTAGAAGCAATTGGTAACGCAGTAAATGCAGGTTTAGCACATGACTGGGCAACAATGGGCGTTAGTATCGCAGACGTTTTAGCTAAAGGTGTAGACTTTGTTTTAGGTTTCTTTAAATAAAATCACACTATAAATCCCCTTTCCTAAGCCTTATATCATATAAGTGCTTAATAGGAAATGGGGATTTTTTTACTTCTCTTTATATTTATTAACAAGTTCTTTCGGCAAATGACAATAATCATTAGGAAATCTTGATAGTCTATCTTGGTTTTCTTCTGCGCTTTTCACATAATTTGTCAGAGGAAGGACTTCCGTAGCAACAAGGTGATGGTCTTCAATAGCATCTATAAATTGTTGCGCCTCTTTTAAATGTTTTTCATCTTCGCTGTACAATCCAGTTCTATACCTTAACCCTACATCTTGACCTTGTTTATTCACACTATACGGGTCAATGATTTCAAATAAGTAGCCCATTAAATCCGTTACAGTTACTTTTTGAGGATCAAATTCTGTCTTAATCACTTCTACATACCCATCGTATTCACCATCTAGTGTATCCGTGATACCATTGGCTCTTCCACCTTCAGTATTCACAACACCCGGCAAGGTCTTCACGAATGCTTGGACACCCCATAGGCAACCTCCAGCTAAATAAACTGTTTCCATTATGATCCACTCCTTCTGATAATCATTCTTAATTGAGTATATTAATTTAGCATACTCATTTCAACAACTTCTATTTTTACCAGTGCTACACAATATGATTGCGTATGTCTTAAAAGGGAAATATATTGATATAAGGAGGTATTATATGCCTAAAGTAGAAAAAAGAATGCTAGAAGATATTGAAGAAAAACAAACAAGATCTGAAAGTAACTTGAGTTCAGAAAAGGAAATGCAACAAAATGCTTTTGAAAGACTCGGTAAGGATGTTGTTATCATTGAGACATTGTCTATTATGAATATCATCTTTGCAATTAGTACAATTAGTTTAATCGGTGCACTTATTTTTACAAATAGAAATAAATAATTCTATATATTTTAACATGCTCTCTTCAACAGTTACTTGAAGGGGGCATTTTTACAATTTCATTTCATAAACCCTTCCTTATATACTCAAAATAATGATTAAAATTAAATTAATAAATTGAATAATACCCTTTTTTTGTTATAATGTAATAATGATAATTTTGTGATTTTGCACAAAAAATAAATCCATCTAATTAAATCAAAGATTCTGTTATGATTGAAACTGTCGAACAATGGATACTAACATTTTATATAAACTTATAAAGAAAAAGAATAATTAAAAGGAGAATGGAAATATGGATTATAGAGTATTATTATATTACAAATATACAACGATTGATGACCCCGAATTATTTGCTACTGAGCATTTAGCATTCTGTAAAGACTTAGAACTTAAAGGACGTATCCTTGTTTCAACAGAAGGCATTAACGGAACCGTTTCTGGTACAGTTGAGGCTACTGACAAATACATGGAGGCTTTAAAAAATGATGCTAGATTCCAAGGTATCACTTTTAAAGTAGATGAAGCTGAAGGACACGCTTTCAAAAAAATGCACGTTCGTCCTAGACAAGAAATCGTTGCATTAGACCTTGAAGAAGACGTAGATCCAAGAGAGCTTACAGGCAACTATTTGTCACCAAAAGAATTTAGAGAAGCATTATTGTCAGATGATACTGTTGTGATTGATGCAAGAAATGATTATGAATATGATTTAGGTCATTTCCGCGGTGCTGTTCGACCTGATATCACACGTTTCAGAGATTTACCTGATTGGATTAAAGAAAATAAAGAACAATTTATGGATAAAAAAATCGTTACGTATTGTACTGGCGGTATACGCTGTGAAAAATTCTCTGGTTACCTATTAAAAGAAGGCTTTGAAGATGTAAGTCAGCTTGAAGGTGGTATTGCTACTTACGGTAAAGACCCTGAAACAAAAGGTGAATTCTGGGATGGCAAAATGTATGTATTCGATGAACGTATTAGTGTGGAAGTAAACCATGTAGACAAGACAGTCGTTGGAAAAGAATGGTTCGACGGCACACCTTGCGAACGTTATATTAATTGTAGTAACCCTGAATGTAATAAACAAATTCTTGTATCCGAAGAAAATGAAGCACGTTATTTAGGTGCTTGCTCTCACGAATGTGCTGCACACGAAAACAATCGTTATGTAAAAAAACATAACATTAGTGACGAAGAAAAAGCGAAACGCTTAGAAAACTTCAAAGTATTCGCTAAGTAATACAAATAGAGTATGTGGGACAGGAATCAAATTTTCTAATTAAGATTTCGTAGTCCTCCCCCTCTCCCTGCAAAATTAGTTAAATAATAGCGAATCTGAGACAATGATTGATGTCTCAGATTCGCTATTTTTATTTAATGAAATATATTTAAATCTTTCAATGTATTTCTCAGGTTCATTTCATCCCATGGCATATACTCTGCCACAGTGAAGCCGACGATATCATTATGCTCCGTAATCCCTTTTAAAATATCATTTAAATGAGACAATGACATTTGTCCGGCAGCTGCTGGGAATGATTGAATGTTAGGTTCTGCAAAGTAAGTGGCACGAAACTCATTTGGATCCAGTACATCAATATCAAAATGAATCGCTATTTTCGAAAAGTTATTTTCCTCAATCCATTGTTGTATTTCTTCATAGTTATAACTTTTCGTACCTTGTACTTTATAGTCAAAATTTAATTTTTTTAGATTTTCTTCTTCAAACTCCAATAATTCTTGTAAACCCACGTATAAAAATTGATTTGTTTTTAATGGTGCGTTAACCAATTTCGACAATTCACTGTCGCCCTCACCAAGTAAATTCGCCACAACCATAGCGTGTTCATTTGTAATGTCCTTAGGATATGAAATATCTGGATGTGTATCAATCCACACAACCCCCAATTCATTACCGTATTTTTGATTTAAATAATCAAACGGTGCTTGTGAGACCATACAATTGCCGCCTAAAGTAACTACTTTGTCTGGTTGTTCTTGATTTAGAATTTCTTGTGCTTGCTTAACATTATTTATTATTTGAGACTGCCCGTAGACACCATTTTCTAATTCTAGCGATCCCTCTTCTGGTTCTTCTACTTTGATTTCAAACTCTTTTTGTTTAGAATCATTAGGAATTAACCATCTTAGTAAATGTGCGCCATGATAATAGACTTCTCTTCCTCCCGATTGCCAATCTGGTGCAATTAATCTAATTGTATGCGTCATACCAAATACTCCCCTTCATCTTATGATTACTTGTATGTACCATCACTATAATTTATAAATAAATGAGTTGCTAATTATCTGATTGTTAGATGCAGCAATACAATTCTCTAACCAGTCAATGAAATACTGCATTTTAATAAGAAATGGGATTCTTACCCAAAATAACATTTTTTATTTCAAAATGGGTAAAGAATAACATCTATATAATACAGGAGCTGATATGATGCATAACCAAACAATAGTGCCACACTTATGGTTTGATACAGAGGCTGAACAAGCTGTCGATTTTTACACGAATGTTTTTCCAGAAACAGAGATTATCCATAAGGTTACATTATCAGATACACCTTCTGGAGATGCGCAACAACTCATTTTTAATATCTTTAACTTTCGTTTTATGGCTATTAATGCTGGTCCTTATTTCGTAAAAAATCCTTCCATTTCATTCACCGTTCTCTTTAAAAAATCTGAAATAGAATTATTAGAAACAGCCTATAATAAATTAATTGAAAACGGTAAAGCCATCATGCCACTAGATCACTATGATTTCAGTGAAAAATATGGATGGGTACAAGATCAATACGGTGTATCGTGGCAATTACTCGTCACTACTGAACCCATTACACATCGTATAGAACCCACATTGCTGTTTATGAATGAAAATGTTGGACGTGCTGAAGAAGCCATTCATTTTTACAATGACGTATTTAAAGAGAGTGACGTAGGCAATAAATTCTATTATCCTAAAGGGCTTGAACCCAACCAAACTTCACATCTCGCACATGCACGTTTTAAAATTGAAAATCAGTGGTTTACTTGTATGGATAGTGCTTATGACTATGATTACCAGTTTAATGAAGGTATTTCACTTATCGTAACACTAGAAGACCAAGCCGAATTAGATGCTTATTGGCATCAATTATCAGCGGTACCTGAAGCTGAACAATGTGGTTGGTTAAAAGACAAATTTGGTGTATCTTGGCAAATTGTACCTAAACAGTTAGATCACATGATGGCGCACGGCTCCCCAGAACAACTTAAGCGTGTCACTGAAGCTTTCTTAAAAATGAAGAAATTTGATATCGCTAAATTGGAAAACGCCTTTAATGGTCATTAAACCAGTTATATGATTACAATATTAAGACCATCGTTCTGAATTCCAATTATCTTGTTATGTTTTCTGATAATCAAAACCTATTTTTCCTCATAAAAAAACATTATCAACCATAACACCTATTGTGGTATATGATTGATAATGTTTTATTTATATGACTTTTATTTTATTACAATCATTATACAGACTGTACTTTTCTTCCATGTATAAAATAATAGATGAAAAATGTAACAACTAATAAAATCGCCATTAGAATGTACATATTGCCTAAGCCAATATCACTTGTAAATAAACCTAAGATATAAGGACCAAATCCTAATCCTAAATCTAAACCAATAAAAAATGTAGATGTTGCTCTAGCAATTTTTTCTTTTGGAACCACTTTTACCGAAACAGATTGCGATGTTGACGTTAAGTTACCAAATCCTAGTCCTAGTAAAGCACCACCTAGTAGCAGCATCCATGATGTATGTGAAAATGCGATGACTAAAAAACAAAGTGCATAAAAAATGATGCTTGGGTAAATCACAGCATTTTCATTTTTACTGTCCATTAATCGTCCACACATCGGTCTAGCGATGACAGATACAAGCGCATAAACCATGAAGAAATAACTTGAAGCTGCAATTAAATCTCTTTCTTGAGCAAATATTTTAATAAAATTCAAAATTGACGAGTAAGAAAGACCTGCAATAAATACGACAATCGCAATCGGTATGGCTTCCTTCGCTACAAAATCAGATATTTTGAAACCTTTCTCTGTTTTCGAAGGTGCAATCGTCTCAAATGGAATTTTCATAAATAACGCGAAGACAAACGCGATTAAACTTAGAATAAAGTTAAGACCAAAGATGACTTCGATTGAAAATTGTTGTAATAATAATAAACCTAAAAATGGTCCCAATGCAGCACCTAGTACCATACTTAAACTAAAGAAACTAATGCCTTCACCTTTTTTAGATTCTGGCGTAATATAACCAGCTATCGATCCAGTTGAAGTCGTACAAATACCAAAAGAGAAACCGTTCAAAATTCTTACAATAAGTAAAAAGATCAATGAAGATTCTATAAAATAAAACACACTTGTTATTGCAAATAATGCGGTCCCAATGATGAGTACTTTCCTTGGCCCCATACTATTAATATATTTCCCCATAACAAATCTACCTATAAGCGACCCTACTATAAATAATCCTGCTACTAAACCAGCCGAACTATCAGACGCATTGAATTGTTCTTGCGCATAACTTGCAATTAATACTATAAGTAAATACATATTTAAATTGACTAAAAAATTCGTCACAAAATTCATCGTGAAATTTTTTGTCCAAATACTTTCTGATTCATTTGCTAAATTTTCCATTAAAACAGCTTCCCTCCAGCTTTCAAACTATTTCATGAATGAAACACACGTTTTGTTCACAACAATATATATTCTCTCCCTATATTGACTAAATGTAAAATAGTTTTTAAAATATACATTATATAAGTAATTACTTATACAAAAGGAGTGACATCTATCATACGTAATTTTAAATATATTGAAGCTATTATCACTGAAGGTACGTTTTCAAAAGCTGCTGATAAACTCTATGTGTCACAGCCTTATTTAAGTAGTTTTATTAAAAACATTGAAACCGAATGGAATATAACCATTTTTAATCGAAAAAAACGCCCTTTAACATTCACAGCTGAAGGGCAAGTTTATTATAAATATTTACAAGATCAAGCTTATTTACTACAAGATGTGACACGGAAAATCACTAATATTTCCAATTTGAATGCTGGCTTTTTAAATATAGGTGTCACACCAACACTTGCGTTTCATATCTTACATAAAATACTTCCAAAATTTATAGAACTTTACCCAAATATTAAAATTGATTTAATAGAAGGTGATTCACAAGATATTGAAAGACAGCTCTTACAAGGCACTGTGGACGTCTGTTTAAATACCTTACCGCTTTGGAATAAAGGGATCAATCATAATGAAATATATACAGAACCTATATATTTAGTCGTGCCACCACAACACTATTTATTTAATCGGCTTCAACAAAAAGACATGGAATTGAAAGAGTTGATGTCACTGATAGCGAACGATCAATTCATTATTTTAAAAGACAGATATGGTTTGAAACAAACCATTAATAAAATACTAGATTTTTATGATATGCATCCGAATATTATTTTGGAAACTTCAAATGTTGATAATGCCCATAGACTTGCTATTTCTACAGGTGTCCTGACTTTTATACCCAGCAGTTCAACGGAACATAATAGCAACGCTTTTTACATTAAACTCAGTAAAAATTTCATGAATACTGTAATTATCGGTTATAAACATTTTGATGATTTATCTAAAGCAGGCCAAAATTTCGTTTCATTAACACTAGACCAATTTAATAAATAGCTTTTAAGTGCACTCAAATTCAATTTACCAAGACAAATGGGTTTCATATTTTTCACATTTTAGTCCTTAAAAATATGGCGTAGCTAATCAAATCTCCATGTTTCTTGAAGTTTATGTGATATCAATATGTTTTAAACCAAAATATTTAACTCATGTTAGTCCCATGACTTTTATAAATACTTTATATTTTTTATAGTTATTATTTGCGAAATATCAGTTGCCAACTATTTTTTAATATTGTAAACAAGTCCCAAAGCGCCTGACTCAAATGTGTCACTTTCGATTAATTCAAGGTCAACTTTCTCGTTTATATTTTGAAATAGTGGCAACCCTTTTCCAATCAAAGTTGGTGAGACTGTAATTTTAAACATATCCACTAAGTTTAATTGTATTAAATAATGTGCAAATCTCGGACTTCCTAAGACGACGATATCCCCACCTTCACGTTGTTTTAATTTATTAATTTTTTCTGCAACATGCGCTTTTACCAATGTTGTGTTATGCCATTCAACAGACTGTAAACTTTTTGAAAATACGATTTTTTCAACATTTTCAATCCATTTCGCATGATTTAATTCATGTTCATTCGCATTTTCATCCGAAGGCACAGTTGGCCAATAATCATGCATCATTTCATACGTCTTCCGCCCCCACACAATTGTGTCAGCAGTATGCAATACCTTATCCGCAAAATCTTCTAATTCATTATCATAGGCAACCCAACCAATATCCATTGCACCAGCCGGTCCTTCAACAAAACCATCTAATGTGCTGTGCAAAAATACTACCAATTTTCTCATAAACGCCACTCCCTAATTTGATTCATTATCGTTAAGATAACGAAGTATTATGACTATCAATACCCATTCTGTATTCAATCATTCAAAAGGGCATCATTAAAAACATCGGATCAAAATATATACACATCAGAAACATAGACAGATTTCTCCGTACTTTTTCTATTTGTCAGTAGAGAGTTAAATTGAAAATGTAAAGTCTCACTGCTTTAAAGCACTACTTTGTTTGCGTAGATAAAAAGTAAACTTATTCATTAGGCATACAAAAATCCCGACTTCTAAATGAAGAAGCCGGGACTAAATTTATAATCGTATTTTATTTTTAAGATGATGACTTACAGCTTATGCAGTAACCCATTGTGAAGCGCCTTCTGTATCATAAAGTTTTTGTGCTGCAGCATCTTGTACTGATTCTGGTGCTGAAGCAGCTGGTTGACCTTGATACTCAGCTGGCGCTACTGAATCCCATGTACTTTGTAAGAATTGGAACTTACCAGAAGCACCTGATGATGGGTTTGTAGCATGGATGTCGCCACCTGATTCACGTTGTGCGATTTGTTGTAAGTGTGCGTTAACGCCAGATGAACCTTCTGAAGCTTCGCTTGAACTAGATTCGTTTGAAGCTGATTCATTTGAACTTGAAGTAGATTGTGTTGTTGCTTCTTGTTGTGGTTGTTGTGTTGCTTCAGTTTGTGGTGCAGTTTCTTGTGCTGGTTGTTCAGTTGAAGCTTGCTCTGCTTGCTTAGGTTGTTCTACTTGTTGTGATTGTTCAGAAGTTTGTTGTGAACTATTATTAGCTGTTGCTTGTTCTGATGAAGCATTAGATCCTTCGCCTGATCCTTCACCATAGCTCCAGCTAAAGTTTTCTCCATCTGATTGGAAACTATAATCTGTATTATTGTAGTTAAAGTTAATGTTATATGCACCATCTTGAATTGGCGCTTCGTTTAATGATTCTGGGTTAGATTGTGCTTGTTGTGCTAATTGTGCTTTATCGATACCTTGTTCAGAAGCGTCTGCTGAATTTCCTGCTGCGAAGCCTGTTACGCCAAGTCCTACTGCTAATGTTGATGCAATTACTGTTTTTTTCATTATTAATAATCCTCCTAAGAGATTGTTTGTATTTTTAATATTTAATAAATTAGCTTGTAATTTCAACCATTCGAAAACGCGTTTACTTTTTACAACTAATTTGTAATTACAACTATAACACCTATAAAAAGCTTGTAGGTTACAGTGAAGTTAAAAAGCAAATCCTTTTTTTACATCCTAATTACGTTATTCATTGCATATCATTAGCATTTTTTTAGCTAAAAAACTTTCATGAGCGCCTTACAGTGTATTTATACACTTATAGCGTTGTAATCTTTTTGTAATTAGTGTGAAAAAGAGAGACAATTTACACTTTGACATGTGCGATTCTAACTTACGCTCAATATTTCAAAATATTGAAACGAGTTGTATTATCACATTATTTTTAAAAAACATCCCTTGTACTTAAGGCAATAATATTCAACTTAAAAATAAAATATATGCTATTGATGTACTATGTTGATTAAATAATACATAAAAAACCGAGACATATCTTTATGTCTCGGCTAATTTTATATCATTATTTTAATATTATGCAGTAACCCATTGTGAAGCGCCTGCTGTGTTGTAAAGTTTAACAGCTGCTGCGTCTTGAACCGCTTCAGGAGCTTCTGTTGGTGATACACCTTGGTATTCTGCTGGTGCTACTGAATCCCATGTGCTTTGTAGGAATTGATATTTACCTGCTGCACCTGATGATGGGTTTACAGCTTTAAGATCGCCACCTGATTCACGTTGCGCGATTGCTTGTAAATGAGCGTTAACATTTACTGATGAACCTTCTGAAGCTTTGCTTGAAGTTGATTCATTTGAACTTGAAGCAGATTGTGTTGTTGCTTCTTGTTGTGGTTGTTGTGTTTCTTCAGTTTGTGGTGCAGCTTCTTGTGCTGGTTGTTCAGTTGAAGCTTGCTCAGTTTGTTGTGGTTGTTCAACTTGTTGTGGTTGCTCAGCAGTTTCTTGTGCTGGTGCATTAGTTGAACCTTGTCCATAGCTCCAAGACCAATATTGACCATCTGATTGGAAGCTATAGTCTGTATTGTTGTAATTAAAGTTGATATCATAAGCACCGTCTTGAACTGGCGCTGCATTTAATGATTCTGGGTTAGTTTGTGCTTGTTGAGCTAATTGTGCTTTGTCTACGCCTTGTTCTGAAGCGTCCGCTGAATTGCCTGCTGCAAATCCTGTTACGCCAAGTCCTACTGCTAATGTTGATGCTACTACTGTTTTTTTCATTATTAATAATCCTCCTAGAAGATACCTTTTATATTTTTTATTTATGATTAATTTGCAAATACAACTATAACATTCAAAAAATCGTTGTAGGTTACAGCGAAATAAAAAAATCAGACTTTTTTTACAATGAAATTACATTTAATTCATCTTTGAATATAATTTTTTATCCTTTTAAAAACTTCTGCGAAAGTTTTTTCAGTGCATATTAAGTAAAATTTCATGTAATGTTATTGTAATATATCAGATTATTCAGTTTTTTATAGACCTAAATTATGTATAAATTTCTATTTGATTACGCATTTTTAATTAAATAAGCTATCTCTCTTTTAGGGATATGTTAAGAGAGATAGCCCGTAGAAGTATAATTAATAGTAGGATTTAAATGTATATTAAAGTGGATTATTAGATTAGGGGTAGATTTAGGGTGGGAGTTTTAAACAATTTCATATATATCATTTCTTTGTACGTTAATATCTTTCAATGCACTTTGGGAATCTTCTAGCGGGAATGGCTCAATAAGTAAATCTTTTTCAGCTTTGTTTTGTGGAGACATGAATTGAATTGATTCAATAAGTATTTCTGATACAAAATGTGTTTGACCTTCTTTTTCATATTTATGTGATTGCATCTGTCCTGTTATACCTACAAGTGATCCTTGATTTGTATATTTCTCAATATGATTAGCCATTTTTCCAAAAGCTTTACAGAATAAATAATCACAAATTGGCTTTTGATTCTTATCTTTATAGTTTCTAGTAACAGCTACGCAAAATGTAGCTAATTTCTTCTCCTCCTTGTCATATATTTTAGGGTTTTTCGTTAGTCGCCCTACAATAACAATGTTATTAATCAATATGTCACCTCCTTATAACTATATTCTATAAATTTTAAACATTACCGTCAAAGTGCAAATATGTAAAATTCAAATGATGTTTTACTACTAAATTCTACAAATTTTACCTTTCTCATTTAAAATTACGTTATAATGATTGTGTAATTCGAATAATTGTAGAAGTTAAATTTATTAATTGGATGTGAGGACGATGAAATCATTTAAAGCTGTTCGATTTCAAATCGTATCAGATAGTGGTGGCGTTACGGAATATGAACTAGAAGATGGCGTTATTATCAATAAAGAAAATCGTGGTACTGGTTGGTTATTAGAAATTGTTATTTCAGATTATCATTATGACACAATGAAACAATATATGGATGATGAAACTTTGTTAGACATTCGCGTAGTAATTACTCGTCCAGCAAATGATCCGGCTCTCTTTGATGCGACAATTAAAAACATAAAAAAACTAGAAAATACAATCTCCATCGTTTTTGAATGTCATATCTATACATTAAGACAAGTTTATGCAGAAAGTTTATTAGAACAACTCATCGATGAAGGTTTAACAGGAGACGAACTCAAAAAATCTTTCAATCGCATGATGCAATCTAAACCAAGATTAAAAGATGAAAAAATTGAAAAATAAATACTATTAAAAAGACCTCAAGCCGTTGAATTTACAACTGAACTTGAGGTCTTTGATTATTTATTTAGCTTGGATTGCAAACGTCAATTCACAACTACATGCTACTTCACCATCTACGGTAGCTTTTGCATTACCTTTTCCGATTGGTCCACGCATTTTTGTTATTTCAACTTCTAATCTTAATGTGTCCCCAGGTGTAACCTGTTTTTTAAATCGACATTTATCAATTCCGGCAAAAAATGCAAGTTTACCTTTATTTTCTTCACTATTTAAAATCGCTACTGCACCTGTTTGTGCGAGCGCTTCTGTAATTAAAACACCAGGCATAACTGCATATTCTGGAAAATGACCTTGGAAAAATGGTTCATTTCCTGATACTTGTTTAATCGCCACACAACGTGTACCTACCTCATATTCAACAACACGATCAATTAATAAAAATGGTTGTCTATGAGGTATGATTTCTTTAATTTGGTTATAATCAAAAATTGTTTCCATTATTTGCTTCCTCCAACTTTTTCTTACATCGCCACTAAATTGCGAATCATGTTATTATGCTTGTGTTCGTTTAATATCTGCACCTAATGCTTTAAGTTTACCGTGCAAGTCAACATAGCCTCTGTCTAAATGCTTTAATTCTGTTACTTGGGTTGTTCCATCGGCTACAAGTCCAGCTAAAATAAGTGCTGCTGCTGCACGTAAGTCTGTTGCTTTTACTTGTGCACCTTGTAGTTCACTCTTACCTTCAATTTTAGCACTTCTTCCTTCGACAGAAATCTTAGCATTCATACGTTTAAATTCACCGACATGCATAAATCTGTTTTCAAATACAGTTTCAGTTACAACTTTATGACCGTCAGCTGTTAGTAATAGAGCCATCATTTGTGATTGCATATCTGTAGGGAATCCTGGATGTGGTAATGTTTTAATATCTACTGGTTTTAAATTATCTTCAACTCGTACACGAATAGCGTCATCTTGATAATCTAAATTCACACCCATTTCTTCCAATTTATAAACAAGACTCGTCATATGTTCTTTTATAGCACCGTTCACAAGTACATCACCACGTGTAATTGCTCCAGCAATAAGCAGTGTACCTGCTTCAATTCTATCAGGAATAATCGCGTGTTCGACACCGTGAAGTGTTTCTACACCATGGATAATGATCGTATCAGTTCCAGCTCCAGAAACGTTACCACCCATTTCGTTAATATAATTTGCTAAATCAACGATTTCAGGTTCTCTTGCAACATTTTCTAATACTGTTTTACCTTCTGCTAATGATGCTGCCATGATAATATTTTGCGTTGCACCTACACTTGGAAAGTCTAAATGAATTGTTGTACCTTTTAATCCGTTTTCGGTACTTGCGTAAATAAAACCGCCGTCCATGTGAATATCCGCACCAAGTTCTTCAAAGCCTTTAATGTGTTGTTCAATTGGTCTTGAACCAATTGCACAACCACCTGGTAATGCAACTTTAGCATGACCTAAGCGCGCTAATAATGGACCCATAACAAGAATACTGGCTCTCATTTTACTGACATATTCATATGGTGCCTCTTCATTTAATTCTTTTGTTGCATCTACAGTTACTGATTCCTCGTCTTTATCGTATGAAACCTCTGCATTTAATGTTGAAATCACATTATTAATCGTTTCAACGTCACTTAATGCAGGCACGTTCATAAGTTTACTGACACCCTCTGATGCTAAAAGTGAAGCAGTTAATACTGGTAATACAGCATTTTTGGCACCAGACACTTTAACCTCACCAGTTAATCTATTTCCACCATTAATTTCAATCATATCCATCTTAAATCCTCCACTTTACTACTTATATATTTCAATTTAATTCAACTATTTTATGTACTTCTAAATTATTATATCTATAATTCAAAAAAATATACAAGTATTTGAATTATTGTGCTAAATATTTTATTTGCGTTGAGTATTGTAACAAATCCACAATAAAATTACTAACAGCTGTTCCAAGTAATATGGCTAAAAAAATCATACAAATTTGTACTTGTAAGGGATAACCCTTTTTAAAAAACTGCTCTAATCTCACTGCATTTAATGCCCAATACGCAATACAAATACAAATGACATGTAAGATAAGATGTACAATTGAAAATTGTCCTAAATACTCCATATAATAACTCCTCACTTTAGACTGTCAATTTATTTTACACGAAATAAGCTTTAAAAGATACTTAAGAACTACAGAATTTAATTAAGTCCGCGCCTTTTATTACTTGACTACTCTTCTATATATTTAATTTCTTTTTCTCGTATTTTTCGCTCTACTAACTTACTTCTAAAAAAAGAGTCTAAGGCTTCATAAATGCCTTAGACTCTTTTTTTGAGTGAGTAGTAGATGACTAAATGGAAAATGTAACCACCACTCACTAAAGCTATAATTTATTGTAAGTTTGCGACGCGAATACGGTTATTCGCTCTTTCTAAAGCACGTTTAGCTCTATTAACGTCGCTGTTATCTTCTTCATTATTCAAATGAGATTCTGCTCTAGATTTTGCTAATTCTGCTCTAGCAACATCGATATCATTCGCAGGTTCTGCAGTTTGTACAATAATTGATAATTTATCTTGTCTAACCTCAACAAAACCTTCACTCACTGCAATATATTCTGAACCACCGTCAAAATTTATTTTGACATAGCCAATTTCTAGTGCTGCAACTGTTGGAATATGTCCATACATAACACCGATTTCTCCTGCAGTAGTTTGTAATACTGCAAGATTAACATCTTCTCGGTCGTAAACAGAACCATTAGGAGTGACAATATTTAGGCTTAATGTGTTCATTATCTTTACCTCCTAATTTTTAAACTTCAACACCCATATCTTTAGCTTTTGCGATTACTTCTTCCATACTTCCAACAAGACGGAATGCATCTTCAGGAATATGATCATATTCGCCATCTAAAATTGCTTTGAAGCCTTCTACCGTTTTTTGAACAGGTACATAGGAACCTTTTTGACCAGTAAATTGTTCAGCTACGTGGAAGTTTTGTGATAAGAAGAACTGTATGCGACGTGCACGTTCAACAGTTTGTTTATCTTCTTCTGATAATTCATCCATACCTAAAATAGCAATAATATCTTGTAACTCTCTATATTTTTGTAATGTTGATTGTACATCACGTGCTATTTCATAATGATCTTGACCCACGATTGTAGGATCTAAAGCTCTTGAAGTAGATGCGAGCGGATCAACCGCAGGATAAATACCCATTTCTGTTAATTTACGTTCAAGGTTAGTTGTAGCATCTAAGTGCGCAAACACTGCTGCTGGTGCTGGGTCAGTGTAATCATCGGCAGGTACGAATACTGCTTGAATTGACGTTACAGAACCTTTAGTAGTTGATGTAATACGCTCTTGTAATTGACCCATTTCAGTAGCAAGTGTAGGTTGGTAACCAACGGCTGATGGCATACGACCTAATAATGCAGATACTTCTGAACCTGCTTGCGTAAATCTGAATATGTTATCAATAAATAGTAAAACGTCTTGTCCTTGTACATCACGGAAATGTTCAGCCATTGTTAAGCCTGATAAAGCAACACGCATACGCGCACCAGGTGGCTCGTTCATTTGTCCGAAGACCATAGCTGTTTTCTTAATAACACCACTATCGCTCATTTCGTAGTATAAGTCATTACCTTCACGTGTACGTTCACCAACACCGGCAAATACTGAAATACCACCATGTTCTTGAGCAATATTGTTAATTAATTCTTGAATTAATACTGTTTTACCTACACCAGCGCCACCGAATAAACCGATTTTACCGCCTTTAATATATGGTGCGAGTAAGTCAATGACTTTAATACCTGTTTCTAAAATTTCAACTTTAGTTGATAATTGATCGAATGCAGGTGCTTCTCTATGAATTGGATCACGTTTCACTGAACTATCGAGCTTTTCATCTAAGTCAATTGTGTCACCAAGAACGTTAAATACACGTCCTAATGTAGCATCACCAACTGGCACACTTATACTATCTCCGCTATCTCGTACTTCTGTACCACGTTTAACACCATCAGTAGAATCCATTGCAATTGTACGAACGACATCATCGCCAAGTTGTAATGCCACTTCTAAAGTAAGAGATACTGTACCTTCATCTCTTTCAACGTCTACGACTAAGGCATTATTAATTTCTGGAACTTCATTGTGCTCAAAGCGAACATCAATTACTGGACCCATAACTTGAGTTACACGGCCTAATCCCATGTTTTTTTCCTCCTTTAATAATTATTCAAGCGCAACCGATCCACCGACAATTTCAGTGATTTGTTGAGTAATTGCTGCTTGTCTTGCTCTGTTATATTGAATAGATAAGTCATCAATAATTTCTGACGCATTATCTGATGCATTTTTCATTGCAGTCATACGCGTTGCATGTTCACTTGCTTTTGCATCTAAAATCGTTCCATATATTAAACTTTCAACATATTGAGGTAAAATAACGCTCAATATCGCTTCTTTGTCTGGTTCGAACTCATAGGATGACATTTGGCCATGACCTAAACTTGAGTCTTCTGGAGACAATGGAAGCACAGTTTTAGCTGAAGGTGTATTTTCTAATACACTTACGAAATGACTAAAGTAAATTTTCACTTCATCAACTACTTCTTCACTATACAAATCGATTGCTTTTTTAGCTATCGCTTGTACTTCTTTAAAAGAAGGTTGATCAGGTACATCAATGAGTGAGTCATGAATGTCATAACCTTTATTTTTAAGGAAATCTACACCTGTTTGGCCTAATACAAGAATTGAATAATCATCTTTACTTGCATGTTTTTCTTCAATATCTTTGATAAGGTGTTTGAGTACGTTTGCATTATATGCACCCGCAAGACCTTTATCACTTGTAATCACTAGGTAAGCACTTTTCTTCACTTCACGTTGTTGCAACATTGGATGGCGTGAATTCTTATCTGCACCAGCAACTGCAGTAATCGCATCTTGCATTTTTTCCATATATGGTCTGAACTGTTTCGTATTACTTTCGGCGCGGCGCAATTTAGAACTTGATACCATGTTCATTGCTTTCGTAATTTGCTTCATTTTTTTGGTTGATTTTATACGTGTATCAATCTCTTTAAGAGACCCCATTATCTCACCACCTTTTATTTAACATTAACTATTATGCTTCTGACTTGCTAAAGCTTTTTTTGAATTCTGTAATTGCTGATTCAAATGCTTCATCTTTTGGTAACGCACCTGAAGTTTTAATTTCATTTAATAGTTCAGTCGCGTTAGACTTAGCCCATAGATTTAATTCGTCTTCGAAACGTGTAATATCTTCTACTGGGATGTCGTCTAAATAACCTTTAGTCAATGCGTAAATAATTAATACTTGATTTTCAACAGGTAGTGGTTTGTTTTTATCTTGTTTTAAGATTTCAACTGTACGTTTACCACGCTCTAATTTTTTAGCTGTAAACTCATCTAAATCTGAACCAAATTGAGCAAATGATTCTAATTCACGATAAGAAGCTAAATCTAAACGCAATGTACCAGCAACTTTTTTCATTGCTTTAATTTGTGCAGAACCACCAACACGTGATACGGATTGACCAGCATTAATTGCAGGTCTTACACCTGAGAAGAATAAATCAGATTGTAAGAAGATTTGTCCATCTGTAATTGAAATAACGTTAGTTGGTACATAAGCTGCGATATCGCCCGCTTGTGTTTCTATAATTGGTAAGGCAGTAATAGAACCTCCACCTAAATCATCATTTAACTTCGCTGCTCTTTCAAGTAATCTACTATGTAAGTAGAACACATCACCTGGATATGCTTCACGGCCTGGTGGTCTACGTAATAATAGCGATAATTCACGATAAGCTGCTGCTTGTTTTGTTAAATCATCATATACAATTAAAACGTCCTTACCAGCAAACATGAATTCCTCAGCCATAGCCACACCTGAATATGGTGCGATATAAAGCATTGGTGCTGGATCTGCTGCAGAAGCAGAAACAATAATTGTGTAATCTAATGCGCCTTCTTGACGTAACTTTTCAACGTTAGCACGCACTGTTGAATCTTTTTGACCAATAGCGACATAGATACAAATTGTATCTTGATCAGCTTGGTTTAAAATGGTATCGATAGCAACCGTAGTTTTACCTGTTTGACGGTCACCGATAATTAATTCACGTTGACCACGTCCAATAGGTACAAGTGCATCTATGGCTTTAATACCAGTTTGTAATGGTTCATCAACTGATTTACGATCCATTACACCTGTTGCTTTTTTCTCAACAGGACGTGTGCGAGTTGTATTGACTGGACCTTGTCCATCAATCGGTTGTCCAAGTGGATTCACTACACGACCAATCAGTTCGTCACCTACAGGAACTTCCATAATACGTCCAGTACGTTTTACTTCGTCCCCTTCTTTAATATCAGCGTAAGGTCCTAAAATAACTACACCAACATTTGATTCTTCTAAGTTTTGTGCTAAGCCTAGAACGCCACTCTTGAATTCTATTAGCTCACCAGCCATAACATCGTTTAATCCGTGGATTAATGCGATACCGTCACCAATTTGTAGTACTGTACCTACATCGGTAACTGCCATTTCCGACTCATAATTTTCGATTTGTGAGCGAAGTAATGCACTGATTTCTTCAGCTTTAATGGCCATCTATGTCACTCCTTCAAATTTTATTTCACTCTAATAAATTGTCTTTCCAATTGTGAAAGATCATTCTTAATGCTTGCGTCCATCACTTTCGTACCAACTTTAACTCTGATACCGCCGATAAGTTCAGGATTAATTTTGTTAGTAATCATTACTTTAGAAAGTTTTGTTCGTTCTTTAATGATCTCTTCTATACTAGATAATTCTTCTTCTGATAATTGATAAACGGATTCGATTACAGCATAGTCTTGATTATGCTGCTCATTATATAATGTTTCAAATGCGCTATATATTTCATGAATGTGTCCTAAATGACGATTGCTAGCAAGTATTGTCAACATATTCTGCAAGTATTGGTTCGTTTGTCCAAATACAATGCTTACGAAACGACGACGTTGCTCAACATCTTTTTGTGGATCAGTATCTAGTGCTTGTAGCTTTTCACTTTCAGATTGAACTGCTTCATTAATTATTGAAAATTCATCGTACATATCGTCAAGTATGTCTGCATCTTTAGCAGTATCAAATAATGCTTTAGCATATTTTTTTGCTATATTTGCCATTACTTATCGCCTGCCTCTTTTATGTACTTTTCAACTAAAGCTTTTTGATCTTTATCTGAAATTTCTTTTTGCAGTACTTTAGAAGCAATTAAAACAGATAACTCTGAAACTTGATTGTTAATATCTGCAATTGCACGTTCTTTTTCGCTATTAATTTCATTCTGTGCTGTTTCAATCATGCCGTTAGCTCTAATATTTGCTTCATGAATAATTTCTTCATGTTGTTTTCGTGCTTGGACTTTAGATTCTTCTAAAATCTTTTGAACCTCATCTTGTGTTTCTTTTAGTGTTTGTTTATTTTGTTCTTCTAACTTTTGTGCATTTAATTTAGCTTGTTCAGCATCATCAATATCTTTATTAATATCGCGTTCACGTTTATCCATTACTTCTTTTAATGGACCCCATGCGAACTTTTTCAATAAAGCCACAAGAACGATAAAAGTTACAAGTGTAACTAATATAGTTCCAAACTCAACGCCACTTTCACCAGCTGCACCAAGTACGAACATATTTGTCGTAGCAGTCACTTACATAGACACTCCTTTCATTCACTATAATCATAAGACACTATTGATAAAAACGAACGGCGAAAGTCGTTACGACTTCGCCTTTTTTATACTATAAATTACATGAACATTACGATGAATGAAATAACAAGACCTAAGATAGGTAATGCTTCAACTAAACCAATACCAATAAACATTATTGACATTAATTGTCCACGAGCTTCTGGTTGACGCGCTACACCTTCTACTGTTCTTGAAACGATAAGACCATTACCAATACCTGCACCTAATGCTGATAAACCGATTGCGATTGCTGCTGCGATTAAATTCATTTATAAAATCCTCCTAGTTTTTCTTTAAATTTAATTAATGACTATCTTGTACTTTGTGTGACATATAAACCATAGTTAACACTATAAATATATATGCTTGGATTGACCCAATAAATATTGAGAATCCTTGCCAAACAACTAAACCTGGCAGTCCAATAATCCAACCCCAAGCTCTTGTGGTATCACCTGTTACCAAGCCAGCTAAAAGTCCTAGTAATAATTCACCTGCAAAAATGTTACCGTAAAGACGTAATCCTAACGTTAACGTTGATGTGAATTCTTCAAAGATATTAATTGGTAATAAGAAGACAGGCTTTGTATAATTTTGGAAATAACCTTTTGTACCTTTCATTTTAACACCGTAAAAATGCGTAAGCAGTATTACTAAGGTTGATAAAGTTAAAGTAATAGTTGGGTCAGCTGTAGGTGATTTCCACCACAGTGTGTGTCCTGAAACTATCGAAAAAGGTAGTCCTATCATATTACTCACAAATAAAAACAATATTAAAGTAACAGCTAAGAAATGAAATTGTCCACCTTTAGACCAAGCCAAGTTACTTTCAATAATACCTCTTACAAAATCAAAAACCCACTCTATAAAATTTTGCTTGCCAGTTGGTCGTTTTTTGAGGTTGCGTGTACAAATAATAGCTATGACAAAAACAATAACCGCTGTAATAATCAACATCATAATTGATGAAAGATTAAACACGATGTCTAGACCAAACACATTCCAACTGACTAGAGGATGATCATGTTGCATTTATTCTCACCTCTTTCATTATTATATTTTAATTCTTGCTAAAAAATGGTTTGAAAATGATTAATGCATACGAAATCATTAAACCAACTGCCACACCAAAAATATTTATTTCGTCCTTATAAAAATACCAAGTACAACATGCTAGAATCACGATTAAATATCTCCAAACGTTGCCCGTTGAAATATGTATGTTATCTTTTTCTTTTGCCTTTGCTAAATAGTATTCGAAAGTAAAAGTATTAAACAGTGATCCAATTGTACCTACTATAAGTCCTAATACAAATGGTGAGTATGTGAAAATAAACACAATTAACAGTACAACGATACCATAAAGATAGTATTGAATGTATCTATTAAAAATGATGTTGAAACGTTTCATGACTATGCCTCACTTCATCTTTTTCCTGCAATTATGAAAACCATTTCAATCATACAATTTTAATAATAATATAGGGGTAGTTAACGTGTCAATTCTATATAAAATGTAGTTTAATTTTTTACATGAATGTCACAAAATCGACACATTATCCCTTTTTATTATTTGAATGCCTCAGGTTTTTTAGAAATTAATTGAAAATAATACTTAATATTTTCACAAATTCGTAAAGCTGCATGGCCATCACCGTATGGATTTCTTGCATCACTCATTTTGTCATATATCATTTCGTTTTCTAATAATTGCTTTGTAGACTCAAAAATGTCATTTTCTTGTGTACCCACAATTTTAAGTGTGCCTGCTTCAACACCCTCTGGTCTTTCTGTAGCATCTCTTAATACGAGCACAGGTTTACCCAATGAAGGCGCTTCTTCTTGCACACCTCCGGAATCTGTTAATATCAAGTAGGATTGATGCGCAAAATTATGAAAATCTACGACTTCCAATGGTTCCACCAACTCAATACGCTCATGATTAGATAAATAAGTGTCAGCAATTTCTCTAACTTTAGGATTTTTATGCACTGGATAAACCACAACGACATCTTCAAATGCTTCGACAATGTTCCTTACAGCTTTAAATATATGGACCATAGGCTCACCAATATTTTCACGTCGGTGCGCAGTTAACAAAATAATACGTTTATCTTTGTGTTTTGCTATAATCTCAGAATGATAATGATCATGTATCGTTGTCTTCATTGCATCTATAGCCGTATTACCTGTCACAACAATTGAGTCCTCTGGTTTATTTTCTGCTAAAAGGTTACGCGCAGCATTATTGGTAGGGGCAAAATTTAAATCTGCCATTACCCCTACCATCTGCCTATTCATTTCTTCAGGAAATGGAGCATACTTATCCCATGTTCTTAAGCCAGCTTCTACATGGCCTATAGGAATCTGGTTATATAATGCTGCTAAACTTCCAGCAAACGTCGTCATCGTATCACCATGAACGAGTATCATGTCTGGTTGCTCTTTTTTTATAACATCCTCTAGTCTCGTCAAAATACGAGACGTAATTTCAGAAAGCGACTGACCTTGTTTCATAATATCCAAATCATAATCTGGTGTGATATGAAAGCTAGTCAGAACTGAATCAAGCATTTCTCTATGTTGCGCAGTAACAACTACAATAGGTTCTAACGCATCATCATATTTTAATGCTTGAATGAGAGGTGCCATTTTTACTGCTTCAGGACGCGTACCAAAAACAGTCATTATTTTTTTCATTTAACTCCACTCCTGGGCGAAATTATTTTGTACCGAATAAACGGTCACCTGCATCACCTAAACCTGGTGTGATGTATGCATGATCATCAAGCTTTTCATCTAATGCCGCGATGAATATATCCACATCTTCATGTGCTGCTTGTAATTTTTCTACACCTTCTGGGGCAGCAATTAAGCACATAAAACGAATATTTTTAGCACCGCGTTTTTTTAATGAATTAATCGCTTCTATAGCTGAAGCACCTGTCGCTAACATTGGGTCTACAACTACGATTTCTCTTTCTTCAATATCTTGTGGTAATTTCACAAAATATTCTACTGCTTCAAGTGTTTCAGGATCTCTATAAAGTCCAACATGACCGATTCTAGCTGCAGGTACTAATGTTAAAATGCCTTGTGTCATGCCTAAACCAGCTCTTAAAATTGGTACGAATGCTAATTTTTTTCCTGTTAATCTTTTAGCAATCATTTTAGTTACTGGTGTTTCTACTTCAACATCCTGTAATTCTAGATCTCTCGTAACTTCATATGCCATTAACATACCTACTTCATCTACCAGTTCTCTAAATTCTTTAGTCCCAGTATGTACGTCACGGATATAGCTTAATTTGTGTTGAATAAGTGGGTGATCAAAAACATGTACTTTGCCCATAATTTAATTTCCTCCAATTTTAATTATATAAAGGATGTTTTGAAGTTAAAGTTTTAACTCTTTCTTTCCCTTCTGCTAATGCTTTTTCATTTTCTGGGTCTTTTAAAACTAAACTAATGATTTTCGCAACTTCTTCAAAAGCAGTTTCATCAAAACCACGTGTTGTTGCTGCTGGCGTACCTAAACGAATACCACTCGTTACGAAAGGCTTTTCTTTGTCAAAAGGAATTGTATTCTTATTACAAGTAATACCAATTGCGTCTAACGTTTCTTCAGCAACTTTACCTGTAATACCTACAGAACCTTTAACGTCAACTGAGACGAGGTGGTTATCGGTACCGCCAGACACAACTCTAAATCCTTCATCAGTCAATGTCTTAGCTAATGTTTTAGCATTTTGTATGACTTGTTGTTGGTACACTTTAAAGTCATCTTGTAACGCTTCACCAAATGCTACTGCTTTAGCGGCAATCACATGCTCTAATGGACCACCTTGGATACCTGGGAATATCGTTTTATCAATTTGCTTTTTATAAGCTTCTTTACATAAAATCATACCGCCACGAGGTCCGCGTAATGTTTTATGTGTTGTTGTCGTTACAAAATCCGCATATTCCACAGGATTCGGATGTAAACCAACAGCTACTAAACCAGCGATATGTGCCATATCAACCATTAGTTTAGCACCGACTTCATCAGCAATTTCTTTAAAGCGTTTGAAATCGATTGTTCTTGAATAAGCTGACGCACCCGCAACGATTAATTTCGGCTTATGTTCTTTAGCCACTTTCAATACTTCATCATAATCAATTTGCTCATTTTCTTGATCTACGCCGTATTCAACAAAGTTATAAAATTGGCCACTAAAGTTAACAGGTGCACCATGTGTCAAATGACCACCGTGGCTTAAATTCATACCTAATACAGTATCACCGTGTTCTAATGCTACGAGATAAACAGCCATATTGGCTTGAGATCCTGAGTGTGGTTGAACATTAACATGTTCAGCGCCAAATAATTTTTTAGCGCGCTCAATAGCTAATGTTTCTGACACATCTACGTATTCACAACCGCCATAATATCTTCTATTAGGATAGCCTTCAGCATACTTGTTTGTTAACACTGAACCTTGTGCTTCCATAACTGCTTCTGAAACAAAGTTCTCTGAAGCAATGAGCTCGATATTGTTATTCTGACGGTTAAATTCATTTTGAATCACTTCATATATTTCTTTATCTTGCTTTTGAATAAATGACATTGGTAATTCCCTCGTTTCTGTATTAGTTATATTTTGCTCTTTCGCCACCAATTTTCTTAGGTCTTGAAGAAGCGATGGTTACAATTGCTTCACCAATTTGCTTAACACTTGTACGTTCTGGAATAGCGACATGCTTGATGTGCATTCCAATAAGGGTTTGACCAATATCAATACCTTTAGGAACTGATAAATGTTCAACAACCATTGGGTCTTCCATATGTTTATATGCATATGTTGCAAGACTTCCGCCAGCATGAACATCTGGTACAACCGTTACTTCTTCCATTGTGAGGGGGTTGAATTGAGCTTTTTCTATCGTTACTGCTCTGTTTATATGCTCACAACCTTGGTATACAAAAGCAACCCCTGTTTCATTTTCGATTACTTTCAATGCATCAAATATTTCTTTAGCTACTTCCATAGAACCTACACTACCAATGCGTTCACCAATAACTTCCGAAGTTGAACAACCAATAACGCATAATTCATTCGCTTGGAAAAATGATTTTGATTTCAATTCATCTAGCAATAACTTCAAATCTTCCATTCTTGCACCCCTCTTTATAAATGACATAAAAAGTAATTGAAACGCAAACCGCTTCAAAACATACAAAATTGACTGATAGCAAATTTGCTACACGTTTCTATTATAACGTATTTAATAACGCACTCATACTAATTTCACTAATTTATTACTTTAATATTTTATTTTTTAAACTATCTATCAGTAAATTTAATTCATTATAAATTTCAAGATATGCCGATTTACTTCCACCAAAAGGATCGGAAACCTCGCCCATCTGACCAACATACTCATTCAATGTAAATACATGCTCGGGGTTATCATAAAGTTGCTTAATTGTATGTTTATGAGATGAACCCATTGTCAATATTAAATCTGCCTCTAAATCTGAAGCAGTAAAAGGCTGAGCTTGGTATGGCATATTCAAATGACGCTCAAGTAAAATTTCTCTCGTATGATCAGATATCGGTTGACCATCTATAGCATAGATACCACGTGACACAATTGTATGATTTGGTAATTTAGACTGTGCGATACTTTCTGCCATTGGACTTCTACAAGTATTGCCTGTACAAACAAAAATAATCTTCATAAATCTGCTCCTTCAACAATGGTTTGATTAGCTGCTTTCATCATCCGATTCATAATAGCTGTCGTGTCATCATTTACATCAAATCCATAAATATAAGCGTGTTGAATTTGGTCATTTTGATCTAATTGATGCAGTATTTGGTAAAGGTTATGATTGGCGCCTTTAATATCATTTTCATCTTCACATAAAGGTATAAATGTCGCCGCTTCAGGCACGAATGATTGTTTATCACGAGGTACAATGAACGCTGTATGTGACCAATTTGAATTCGTTGATGGCAACGCATGAAAAGACTTTAATATTTTCACAGGTGTATCAGGTGAATAATGTTTATATTTCATACCTGGGGCAATTGGTTTTTCAGAATTAAATGTACTGCTCGTTGTCACGCTATCTGGAATTACCGCTTCTATCATAGATTTCGTAATAGAACCCGGTCTAGCGATTTTAAATGGAAACTGCGTACAATCAAGCACAGTACTTTCTAATCCCTCTTCACTTTGATCACCATTCACTATGCCATCGATACGACCTTCTAAATCACGATATACGTGTTCAAACGTAGTTGGTGATGGTCTACCACTCAAATTTGCACTTGGTGCTGCAATCGGCATATCAACATATTTCAATATTTGTCTTCCAATTGGATGACTTGGCATACGTACGGCAATCGAATCTAAACCGCCACTTACACGCTCACATAAATACCCTTTTTTTAGTGGCACAATAAATGAAATTGGACCAGGCCAAAATGCACGCATTAATTTTTTTACTTCATCCGACAGATTATCTGTAAAAGCATAGATTTGTTCTACTTTATATATATGCACAATTAATGGATTATCAGATGGTCTACCTTTTGCATTATAAATTTTTTTAATTGCTTGTTCGTTACGAGCATCTGCACCTAATCCATATACTGTTTCAGTTGGAATAGCAATTAAACCACCATTTTCAAAAATACTTTTTATATCATTCAATTCATGATTTATATTCAAAGCATTGTTATATTGACGCAAATCCCATATTTTTGTATTCACTTAGACACGTCCTTTCATCATGGTATCTATTTTAAAGCATAATAAAAAGTTATGCACTCTCATGATTAATCATGTTTAGCACATAACTTCTGATCACCAAACAAATGAAATTATTCGGTCGTTATTATTGATATCTTTTATAATTTGTACGTCTAAACTTGGATATTTTTCTACAATACGTTTTTTCAAGCTTTGTCCTTGATTAAAACCAATTTCAAACACAACTTTTGCATTCGGCAACAACACATCAGGTAAATGCGTAATGATTTTATCATAGATAGCGTAGCCCTTGTTTTTTGCAAAAAGCGCAGTATGTGGTTCATAATTTAATACCGTTTTATCCATAAGCAACGCATCGTCATCGTCAATATAAGGTGGGTTTGAAATCAGTCCATTTACTTTGATTCCATGCTCAATTAGTGGCTTCAATGTATCACCTTGCAGAAATCCAATTTCTACTTGGTGCATCTCAGCATTCGCCTTGGCTACAGATAGTGCAGACTCATATAAATCTGTAGCATAGACTTCTAATGACGAATCCATTTTTTTTAATGAAATGGGAATATTGCCACTGCCCGTTCCAATATCTACAATACAATCTCCAGTATGAATCTGATCATAAAAATGTAGCATGACTTCTTCAGTCTCAGGTCTCGGAATCAGACAATGTTCATTTACATTAAAAACTTCACCATAAAATGTTTGTTTACCTACAATATATTGTATCGGTTCATCATTCAACATTCTTTGTGTTGCTTCATCAAATAAGCTTTGATGTTGTAGCGATACGTCATCATCCATATGCATTAAGTAATTTGCTTTAGACCAATTAAACAAATCTAGCATTAACCATTCGGCACGTGTTGATTCAATACCTTGCGCTTCACATTTCGCTTTAGCTTGATTTAATAAGGTTTTATAATTCACCATTATTTAATTCTTTCAATTTATCCGTTTGTTCAGCTAACGTTAAAGCATCAATAATTTCGTCCAATTTACCTTCCATAATTTGGTCTAATTTTTGCAAAGTTAAACCTATACGGTGATCTGTTACACGACTTTGTGGGTAGTTATATGTTCTAATACGTTCTGAACGATCGCCTGTTCCAACTGCTGATTTACGTTGAGCAGCATATTTTTGTTGCTCTTCTTGTAATTTCATATCAAATAAGCGCGCTTTTAATACTTTAAGTGCTTTTTCACGGTTTTGAATTTGTGATTTTTCTGAAGATGTCGCAATAACACCTGTTGGAATATGTGTGATACGTACGGCAGAATCTGTTGTATTGACGTGCTGACCACCTGCACCACTTGAACGATATGTGTCAACTTTCAAATCTTCATTACGAACTTCTATTTCAACATCTTCCACTTCAGGTAGTACAGCAACTGTCGCTGTTGACGTATGGATACGGCCACCTGACTCAGTTTCAGGAACACGTTGCACACGATGTGCACCATTCTCATATTTTAATTTACTGAAAGCACCATTTCCAGAAACAGAAAAACTTATTTCTTTATAACCGCCATGATCACTTTCGGTAACTTCTACAATGTCTGTCTTATAATTTAACGCTTCAGCATACTTTGAATACATTCTAAATAGGTCCCCTGCAAAAATGGCTGCCTCGTCTCCGCCTGCTGCAGCACGAATTTCCACAATAACATCTTTGTCGTCATTAGGATCTTTAGGAATCAATAGGAATTTAAGTTCTTCTTCTAATTCAGGCACTTTATTTTGAAGTGTTTGCTGTTCTTCTTTCAACATTTCAATTTCATCACTATCTTTTGTATCACGTAACATTTCTTCCACTTCAGAAATATCTTCTTTAGTTTGTTTATAATCGCGATATACGTCTACTGTTTTTTGTAATTCTGCCTGTTCCTTTGAATATTTACGCAAATTATCTGGATTATTTACGACATCAGGATCACTTAACAATTCATTTAATTGTTCATATCTTTCTTCTACTATGTCTAATTGATCAAACACTACATTTCCTCCTTCTCAGTATTACTAGGCGCTACAATATGATGTGCTCTACATCTAGGCTCATAGCTTTCATTTGCACCTACTAAAATGACTGGGTCGTCTATTTTTGCTGGGTTGCCATCAATTAACCTTTGGGTACGACTTGAAGATGCACCACAAACCGCACAAACTGCTTGCAGTTTTGTTACATCCTCACTCACAGCCATCAACTGCGGCATTGGCTCAAAAGGTTGTGCTCTAAAATCCATATCTAAACCAGCCGTAATGACTCTATGCCCTTTTTCAGCTAATTGTTCAGCTATATGTACAATACCATTTTCAAAAAATTGTACTTCATCTATTCCAATTACATCTACTTCTGATAAATCGTGTTTTAATATCTCAGCTGCTGTCGAAATATTAATTGCTTCTATAGCATTGCCATTGTGAGAAACAATCTTATCTTTATGATAGCGGTCATCTATAGCTGGCTTAAATACAACTACTTTTTGTTTAGCATAAAGTCCTCGTCTTAATCGACGGATAAGCTCTTCAGATTTGCCACTAAACATACTTCCAGTAATACATTCAATCCACCCGGAATGATAAGTTTCATACATTATGCGTTCCACCTTTTTTCAAAACATAATCGATTCATTATATCATATTTTCAACTTTGAAATAGGATATATTTTCAACTTGTTGCGTTAATTTATGTAAATATTTTGTGCTATAGAAATAGAACTAAAGTTAATTTCATCGAACAGGATACTCATCAAACTGAATTCTCCTAGCTTTAAAATGGTATAAAGCTACATGAACAAAATTAAATTTAATTCTATCATTGAGTCCAACATCATTTCTTTCAAAAAATTGATAGAACAAACATTCATCATCTATTTACAATAGGAAGTAATTCTTTTTTAACATAAAAAGGCATTCTCATAAAATGAGAATGCCTTATACCAACAATTATTCGTTGCTTGATTTGAATCCGAATTTTTTGTTGAAACGTTCCACACGACCATCCGCTGCAGCGAATTTTTGACGTCCTGTGTAGAATGGATGTGAATCAGATGAAATGTCTAAACGAATAACTGGGTATTCGTTACCATCTTCCCATTCCATTGTCTCTGATGATGTTTTAGTTGAACCACTTAAGAATTTAAAATCTGTAGTAGTATCTAAAAAGATAACATTGTGATATTCAGGATGAATATTTTGTCTCATTATTTTCAGCTCCTTTGCCCTGAACCATCTGGAACAGAGTTTTTTGTGAGTTTTTTACCCAATACTTGATAATTATAATGTCTATAAATATAAAACGCAACCCTAAATCTCATATTGGTATGATATCTATAAATCATTTTATAATTAAATGATCGGCTTCCCTGTTTTTGTGCTTTCTTTCGCAGCTTTTTGTAGCTGTTCAAAGAATTCTTGATTGTTGTCTGTGCGTTTGAGTTTACGGACAAATCTTTCCGTAAAGTCTGTTGAATCTGTAAACATATTGCGTAATTGCCATAATGAATCCAATTCTTTTGGATCAATAAGTAATTCTTCTTTACGCGTTGAACTGCGCCCAATATCAATTGCTGGGAAGACACGACGTTCTGCTAATTTACGATCTAGATGTAATTCCATGTTCCCAGTACCTTTAAATTCTTCGTAAATCATGTCATCCATGCGTGAACCAGTTTCAACTAAAGCTGTAGCTAATATCGTCATACTGCCACCTGCTTCAATATTTCTAGCTGCACCAAAGAATGCTTTAGGTTTGTGTAACGATGCTGGGTCTAAGCCGCCAGATAATGTCCGGCCACTCGGTGGAATAACAAGGTTATAAGCACGTGCTAATCTAGTAATAGAATCCATTAATATAATGACATCTTTACCAATTTCAACTAAGCGTTTCGCACGTTCTAATAATAATTCCGCAACTTTAACGTGGTGTTGGGGTGGTTCATCAAACGTAGAATGAACTACTTCTGCAGTTTCTACAGATCTTTCTATATCAGTAACCTCTTCTGGTCGTTCACCTACTAATAATACAAATAACTCTGCGTCAGGTTTATTCGTTGCAATCGCATTTGCAATTTCTTTTAATAAAGAGGTTTTCCCTGCTTTTGGAGGTGCAACGATAAGTCCACGTTGTCCTAATCCAATTGGCGTTATTAAATCCATAATTCGAGTTGAAAAATTCTGCTTTGTCGTTTCTAACGCAATTCGTTCTTCTGGATATAACGGTGTTAATGCTTGGAAATGCGGACGTTTTTTAACTTCTTCTGCATTCTCATCATTAACAAAATCAACCTGTAATAAACCATAGTATTTTTCATTATCTTTGGGTTTTCTAACCTTACCAGTCACTTTATCTCCTCGTTTAATTTCAAAACGACGAATTTGACTAGCTGAGATATAAATATCTTTTTCTCCCTTAGAATAATTAACTGTTCTTAAAAAGCCATAACCATCTTGTTGGATATCATCTAGTATCCCTTCCATATAATAGTTACCATCTTTTTCCATTTGGGCTTCCATAATCGCAAGCACAAGTTCTTTTTTATTCAGTTTACTATAGTTGGTTAGCTTAAGAGATTTTGCTTTTTGAGTGAGATCTTTTGTAGTGTAATTTTTGTACAACTCGTGGAACGATTCATACTGAGGTGATGTTCGTACTTTTTCAGGCATTATCTTGCACCCATTTCATAAATAAGTTTTTTAAATAACATAATAACTATGCTACTACTTTTATAACTATAGCAAATTTCCTATTTAATTACAAAATGTATTTCAATATATAAAAAAGCAAGACAGATTGACTGCCTTGCTTTCAAAATACAATGTTACACGACTTATTATTTGTAATAGCCTGCAATTGATTTAACTTCTAAGAATTCTTCAATTCCGTAGTCGCCCCATTCACGGCCTAAACCAGATTGTTTATAACCACCAAATGGTAAATCAGGTTTACGTCCAGCTTCATTAATTTCAACTGTACCTGCTTCAATTGAACGTGCTACTTTATGAAGTTTATCTTTATCACTACCATAAACGTAGCCAGCTAAACCATATTTAGTATCATTTGCGATTTTGATTGCTTCATCTAAATCGTTATATGTGATAACTGACATAACTGGTCCGAATATTTCTTCTTGAGCAATAGTCATACTATTATCTACATTATTGAAAATAGTTGGTCTTGCAAAGTAACCTTTGTCTAATCCTTCAGGTTTACCAGGACCGCCATATAATAATTCGGCACCTTCTTCAATGCCTTTATCAATATAGGCTTGTACTTGGTCAAATTGTTTTTTACTTATGATTGGTCCAACTTGTGTACCTTCTTCTCTAGGATTACCAACTTTTACTTGACTGAATTTTTCTTTTACAGCTGTTAAAAAGTCTTCTTTTATACTAGCAGGAACGATTGTTCTTGTACCCGCAGTACAAACTTGTCCAGTGTTAAAGACGACTTTACCGGCTGCTGCACTTGCTGCACCATCAATATCAGCATCGTCTAAAATAATATATGGTGATTTACCACCTAGTTCAAGTGATACTTTTTTGAAATCTTCTGCAGCTTTCTTCATGATACTTGAACCTGTTGGGCCTGAACCAGTAAATGACATCATTCTAACTTTTGGATGTTCGCTTAGTGGATTACCCACACCTTGACCATCACCATTGACTAAGTTAAATACACCTTTTGGCACACCAACTTTATCGAAAATTTCTGCTAATATAATAGCAGCAAATGGTGTTTCTTCTGAAGGTTTTAATACTACTGGGCTACCAGCAGCAAAAGCGGCAGCTAATTTTAATGCTGTTTGATTTGTTGGGAAGTTCCAAGGTGTAATAAGTCCTGAAACACCAATCGCTTCTTTAACAACTAAATCGTCGCCTCTACGTTCTTCAAATTGGAAATCATTTAATGCATCGCGTGCTGCTTCAAAATGATCTAAGCCCATTTGATAGTGTACGTTTTCAGCTACAGATAAAGGTGCACCTAATTCATCTGTAATTGCTTGAATTAAGTCTTCTTTTCTATTTTTATATTCTTGTACTATTTTATCTAATAAATCTTGTCTTTCTTTAACTGAAGTGTGTCTAAATTCTAAATATACGTCATCAGCTGCTGCTACAGCTTTTTCTACATCTTCTTTGTTACCTTTAGCAATCGTTCCAGCAACTTCTTCTGTTGCAGGATTGATTACTTCAAGTGTTTCTCCACTTGTACTTTCAACCCATTCTCCGTTGATATATTGTTTAGTGAAATTTCTCATCAATAATTCACTCCTTAACTTGTGTTGATAATACTATTCTAACCGAGATCTCATTTTTTTAAACATAACTGCTCACGACCAATCGCAACAAACGTTGTTATAAAGCGTTTTCTGTTCATATTACACAATTTTTTTATAGACCTTTTAAAATACACATATCCTGTGAATGATAGATTAAATATTTGAAAGTTATACTCAAATTGCGTACAAAAAAAGACCAAGAAGTAGATTTACTTCTTGGTCTTACCCAAATCAGAGCAATTGAAAATGATTGAATAATATCATCACTTTAAACACTACAATCCAATCACAATGAATAAAAATTTATTATGATTGGATAATGTATTTTCATTTAGTGCATTTTTGAATTTCACTTTTACTTCAAAATGCAAATACTATTTATTTTCGAGTTCAATATAATCTTGAGCCCATTTTTCCATTGGCACTAATGCTGCTGCTAAAGCATCACCTTTATCTGTAAGTTGGTACAGAATATTCATTGGACTTGTAGAAACTACTTTCTTTTCAACGAGTCCCCATTCACTTAGGTCTGTTAACTTTATGCTAAGTGCACGTGGTGTAATCGTCTTTAAATCACGTTTCATATCTGAAAAGTGCGCAGACTTTTCCGTACATCTAGACAAATAATTAATAATAAGACCATTCCAACTTCTACCTACTATTTTAAAGGTTTCTTCTAGATAAGGGCATACCTTCATGGTCATCACCTCAATATCGATTTATTCTATTATCATTTAAACAAAGTACACTTTAGTTACTTAGTATATTTATTATACCACATTTTTTATACTTCTTCAGTCCAAATGTCTGCACCTAAAGATTTTAAAGTGCTAACGATATTAGTATAACCACGATAAATATGCTTCACATTATATATAGTTGTAACACCTTCTGCTAATAAGCCTGCTACAATAAGACATGCACCTGCACGTAAATCACTCGCATACACTTCAGCGCCAGTTAATTTAGAAGGTTTAATTGTTGCTGTACCATCATCTGCTGTAATATCTGCACCCATATTTTTTAATTCATCGACATGTCTAAAACGTGCCGGATAAATGGTTTCGGTAACAAATGATACGCCATCTGCCATAAACAATAATGGTGTAATAGGTTGTTGAAGGTCTGTAGCAAATCCTGGATATACGAGTGTTTTGATATCAACACTCGTATAAGGTGTGCTACGTTTAATGACTGCACTATCATCGTCAACTTTAATATCAACGCCAAGCTCTTTTAATTTAACTGTTAGCGGTTCTACATGTGTTGGAATAATATTATTAATTGTTATTTCTTCACCACATGCAGCTGCGATACACATATATGTACCTGCTTCAATTCTATCTGGTATCACTTGATGATGTGAACCATGTAAATGTTCTACACCATTAATCTTAATCGTACTTGTTCCAGCGCCTTTAATGTCTGCACCTAAGCTTGTTAAGAAATTGGCTACGTCAACTACTTCTGGCTCTTTTGCAGCATTCTCAATGACAGTTTGGCCTTCAGCACGAACTGCTGCAAGCATAATATTAATGGTTGCACCAACACTTACGATATCTAAAAAGATATTTGCTCCTGTTAACTTGTCCGCTTCAATCTTCATTGATGTAGAACTAGATTCATCAATTTTTGCACCTAACGCTTTGAAACCTTTAATGTGTTGATCTATTGGTCTTGGCCCTAATGGACAACCACCTGGCAAGCCAATCACACATTTTTTAAACCTACCCAACATAGCACCCATCATATAATATGAAGCACGTAAAGATTCGACTTTGTTATTAGGTAGTGGTGCATTTTCAATTTCGTTTGGATCTACGTTTAAGGTCATACCATCTAATTCAGTCTTAATATTTAAATCCCCAAGTAAACTTACTAAAGTTTCTACATCAGAGATTTCTGGAAGGCCTTCTATCGTTACTTTGTCTTCAGCTAAAATTGCGGCTGGGATAATTGCTACTGCACTGTTTTTAGCACCGTGGTTGTTCACTTCACCTTTAAGTGTTTGACCACCTCTAATTTTAATCACTTCTTGAGCCATTCGTATGTTCTCCTTTGCCTTTCAATCAATATTTCTCTTCCATAACATCATTTGCATTATAAATTAAATTATTACAGTTTGCAAAGCACATCAGTTTGTTAAAATTTATTTCATATAAAATAAAGTGACTTCACTTGCATATAATTTTTTTACTATTGTTTTCAATTCCCATTATTTGGCAATTCAAATCATAATTATAAGGATTTATTTTTAAAAATTTTATGTTATCTATATTTACCTAATTGCTTTTTTTGCACAAACCTAACAAATTATAACATAAAAAAGAGAGCGAAGCAGAAATCAAAAAATTGAATTTGATTTCGACGCCTCACTCTCTTAATTTGATACATTCTGTTTAAAATATCAAAAGTTACTCGTTAGCTTATTTTGCTTGGTTAGATGTACCAAACTCTTTAATTTTACCAATAACTGTAGCTTTAATCGCTTCACGTGCAGGTCCTAAATATTTACGAGGATCATACACTTCTTTATCATTGTCTAAAGCTTCACGAACTGCTTTAGCTGAAGCAATTTGGTTTTCTGTATTTACATTGATTTTAGCAGTACCAAAAGGAATTGCTTTTTGGATATCTTTTGTTGGGATACCAGTACCACCATGTAATACTAATGGTAAACCTGTAGAAGCACCAATTTCTTCCATTTCTTTAAATCCTAATTTTGGTTCACCTTTGTATGGTCCGTGTACTGAACCTAATGCTGGTGCTAATGTGTCGATACCTGTTTTTTCAACAAGTTCTTGACATTCTTTAGGATCTGCATAGATTACGCCGTCAGCAACTACATCATCTTCTTGTCCGCCAACAGTACCTAATTCTGCTTCAACTGAAACACCATGTTCATGAGCATATTCTACAACTTTAGAAGTGATTTCTACATTGTCTTCGAATGAACCATGTGAAGCATCAATCATTACTGAAGTAAATCCAGCGTCAATTGCTTCTTTACATTTTTCAAAGCTTGAACCGTGGTCTAAGTGAATTGCAACGGGTACAGTAATTTCTTTGTCATGCATTAAGCCTTCAACCATTTTAACAACTGTATAGAAACCACCCATGTATCGAGCAGCACCTTCAGATACACCTAAAATTACAGGAGCGTTCTCTTCTTGAGAAGCTTCTAAAATTGCTTGAGTGAATTCTAAGTTATTAAGGTTATATTGACCTACTGCGTAACCATTTTCTTTTGCATCTATTAACATTTCTTTCATTGAAACTAAAGGCATGAAAGTTCCTCCTTGGTGCTTTAAGCACATATTTTTACAATCTAATTATATCAAAGTCGTATACCTTTTGCATTCTTCAATATATTTGTAAGCGTTTTTATTTCATTTTTTTATTCTAAATGTATGAAAATGGACTAAATTTCGAATTTTAATAATAGTTCATGTTCTTATTTCACATAGAAATAATAGAACGAAGGACGAGGTACGAAAAATAAAAAGACACACATATCGACATTACGGTTCGAACATGTGTGTCTTAAATCATTATTTAGATTGTTGATGTTTTAATGATGCTTCTATAAATGATTTGAATATCGGTTGCGGACGATTAGGTCTTGATAAAAATTCTGGATGGAATTGACAAGCAACGAAAAAGTCATTACTTGGAATTTCTACCATTTCAACTAAACGGCCATCTGGACTTGTTCCAGAGAACACCATGCCGTTTGCTTCAAGTTGTTCTCTATATTCGTTATTAAATTCATAGCGATGACGGTGTCTTTCTTCAATTTCAGTTTCATTATAAATTGTATTCGCTAATGTCCCTTCTTTAATGTGACAAGGATACAAACCGAGACGTAGTGTGCCACCTAAGTCTTCGATATCTTTTTGTTCTGGTAATAAGTCGATAATCGGATGTGGTGTATTAGGATCTAATTCTGCTGAATGTGCACCATCTAATCCAATGACATTTCTAGCAAACTCTACAGTTGCTAGCTGCATGCCTAAACAAATTCCGAAATATGGCACATTATTTTCACGTGCATATTTAATTGCTGAGATTTTACCTTCACTTGCACGGAATCCAAATCCACCTGGTACTAATATACCATCGACATCTGCTAAAATTTCTGCAACATTTTCATCTGTAACTTCACTTGAATCAATCCATTTCACTTCGATATCTTTCTTGAATGGATAACCAGCATGTTTTAATGATTCAACGACTGACAAATATGCATCTTGCAAGCTGACATATTTTCCAACTAAACCAATCGTTAGTTTGCCATCTAAACTGTTAACAGTATCTAATAAATATTGCCACTCATCTAGTTGTGTTTCGTATTTTGGATTTAATTCTAAACGCTTGATTACGATATCGTCCATATCTTGTTTACTTAATTGTAACGGAATTTCATATAATGAATCCGCATCGCGACATTCAATAACACTTGCTTTATCAATATCACAGAATAACGCTATTTTATCTTTTAAATCTTGTGTAAGTTCATACTCTGTTCTTACAACAATTAAGTCTGGTTGAATACCAAGGCCGCGTAATTCTTTCACACTATGTTGTGTTGGCTTTGTCTTCATTTCTCCAGCAGCTTTGATATATGGTAGCAATGTACAGTGCACATACATGACATTTTCACGGCCTAAGTCACTACGAATTTGTCTAATCGCTTCAATAAATGGTAATGACTCTATATCACCTGTCGTGCCACCAATTTCAGTAATCACAACATCTGCATTTGTACTTTCTCCAGCTAATAATAAGCGTTCTTTTATTTCATTCGTAATGTGTGGTATAACTTGAACCGTACCACCTAAATAATCACCACGACGCTCTTTTTTTAAGACATGAGAATAAACTTTCCCTGCCGTTACATTTGAATATTTATTTAAATTAATATCAATAAATCTCTCATAATGTCCCAAGTCTAAGTCAGTTTCAGCACCATCGTCAGTCACAAAAACTTCACCATGTTGATACGGACTCATTGTACCTGGGTCAACATTTAAGTAAGGATCAAATTTTTGAATTGTAACCTTCAACCCTCTATCTTTTAATAATCTTCCTAAAGATGCTGCTGTGATACCTTTACCCAATGAAGAAACAACTCCACCGGTTACAAAAATGAATTTTGTCATGTTCTGCCTCCTATGATTAAAACAGTATTTTCTATCAATACGTTTGATTTGTATCAAGTTTTCAAATTAATCGTTAACATTTGAGTTACAACCTTTTACATATTTAAATAATTTACCCCATATGTATCAATTGTCGTAAAAAGTACTTTCAAGATATAAATTACAATAAAACAGATAGCCTATTTAAAACAAAAAAATCGCTCCCTCTCACATGGTTGTAAGGGGGAGCGTATAATATTTATACACGTCGTCCTAATTAAAGGAGCCCGAATAAAATTTTATCATGTTCACGAAAAAAGTCAATTAAATCTCAAAGAATTATTCTTCTGTTTCTTCTTCGTCTTCAAATTCTTCTTCTTCATCTTCTTCGTCTAAATCTTCATCCTCTTCATCAATAACGATGTCTGTTTCATTGAGATCTTCATCAACATCGTCATCTTCTGGATCTTCTGGATCATTTAATGTTTCTTGGTCATCTGTAACTGCTGGGATATCGTCATCGTCATCAGCTTCATCTTCACCAAGTAATTTTAAGTTTTTATCTTCTTCATCATCGTCGTCTAAAATATCAAATTTTTGAATTGTTGGCGCAATTTTTTCTTCAATATCTGCAACTGAATACCAATCACGTAAGCCCCAAATATTTTCTCCAACATTTAAAAAACGACCATCAGTGTTTAAATCAGTATAGAATTGTACAATTCTATTTTCGATTTCATCATCTTTATAATGTCCAAGCGCTTTAAATTCATCAATAATGTCATATAGGTTCATCGTGTCATTTTTTTCATTTAACAACGTATATGCCATATCGATAAATGATTTCTCATCAACCATTTCTTTTGTGTAATCTTGAATTCTCATTATTTATTCTTCCTTTCAAAGGCGTTTATCCAAATCAGTACTAAGTTTAACATAAGTAATAATAACAAATGTAAATTATAAATGACAATTCCTGATTTCGCAATCGCATTTAGTAATTTATATATTTTTCAAAAACAATATAATCCGCTGCGGCATCGATTTCAACAAAATTACTGTTAATACATAACGGTTTCAACTCATTATTCTCACCATACAAAGTGATTGTCAATAGCTTTACATCCTCAAAATGTTTCCGTACATATGTAGATAATTGTCTCAATGCGCTTTCAGCAATGCCGTGATGACGCGCTTCCTTGTTTACTTCAATCGAAGAAATATTCATTCGATCTTTATGCCGTTCAATAGCTATAAATCCTACCTTATTGTCATCTTTAATTAAATCAATAATATGAATATTAAATGGTTGTTCTTCTGTATTTGGTTTTAATTTTAAAGAAGAGACATGTTTAGAATCTAGATCAAGGTAATACAATCGTTCTTTACCAATCGGACCTTCTTCTTTTGTAGCAGCATGCATAAAGCCCGCACGTTCATAGACATTCCAAGCCCCTTTGTTTTCAGCGTCCACCACTAAATACAAGTGGTTGAAATTCGGAAAAAGTGTCTGTACATATTTAGGCAGATACATCATCATTTTTGTACCATAGCCATAACCTTGATAGTCTTCATTGACGGATAACGATCTCACATATATAACTTGGTTGGGTGTATCATAACCTTCATGTTGATAGTACTGATGCAAGACAAAGAAACCAACGACTTCACCTTCATCATTTAGTGCAATATTCGCAATTCTATCTTCATCATTGATTGCATCATCTAATACATCTTTAGGTAATGATGAATAAATCTGCTGTCTTTCACTTAATTTGAAATCATATAAAGATTGTTTATATTTTTCTTCATAAACTTGAACGGTAATATTTTCAAAATTTTTCTTTATAAACATGTTTTAATCCCCTATTAAAAACGTAGTCATTATTTATTCATACCACTTTCTCGTTAAATTTAATCTATAAAAGTGTATTTAATTAAGAAAACAATTCATTAACCAATTTACCCCGAATTGATCTTTCACCTGACCATGCATCGCACCGAAAAATGTCTTCTCCAGCGGCATATGCGGTTCTCCTGCTTTGCTCAATGCATCATACACTTTTTGTTGCTCTTCTAAATCATCAAAAGTCAGTATGATATTGGTATTATCATTGTACCATTCGCGACCATATGTACTTGAAATATGTAATACAATCGTTTCATTAATATGCAATTCTACATGTAATAAATGACCATTTGTTTCATTTAGTATTTTTTCTTCTCCACCAAAAGCATGTTTATAAAAATCAACTGCTTCTCTAACATCATTCACTTTTATAAATGGACTTAATTGTATAATAATCTCTCGCTCCCTTTAAATTCATATTTGATTTTCCTTCATTTTATTATACTATAAGTGATAATGGAAATTTTATTAGGAGGAATACGGATGAAAATTGGCATTGATGCTGGCGGAACGCTCATTAAAATCGTTCAAGAACATGAAGGAGAACGCACATATAGTTCAAGACTAACTACTGAAATTGAAGATGTTATACAATGGCTTAATCAACAAAATTGCGACAATATTAATTTAACTGGCGGACAAGCTGCCCTTATAAATGAAAAATTAAATTGCAAATCACGTATATTTGTTGAATTTGACGCCGCCGCTAAAGGATTAGAAATGCTATTAGAAGAACAAGGTTATTTCTTAGATGATTATATTTTCACCAATGTGGGAACAGGCACTTCACTGCACTATTCAAATGGAAAAAAACAAAAACGCGTTGGTGGCATTGGAACTGGCGGTGGTATGATTCAAGGCCTCGGTTACTTATTAACAGGAATTCGTGATTATAAACAATTAACAGATACTGCGCAAAATGGAAACCGTGATATCGTTGATTTAAAAGTCAAACATATTTATAAAGATAGTGAGCCGCCTTTATCTGGTGATTTAACTGCTGCAAACTTTGGTAACGTGTTACATAATTTAGACAAGTCATTTACAGATGCAGATAAACTCGCTTCTACAATTGCTGTAGTTGGTGAGGTTATAACAACAATGTCAATCACTGTAGCTAGAGAACATAACACTAAAAATGTTGCCTATATCGGTTCTTCTTTTCATAACAACGATTTGTTAAAAGATGTTGTTAAAGATTACACGATACTCCGTGGTTGTAAACCTTATTATATTGAACATGGTGCTTTTTCTGGCGCATTAGGCTCAATTCATCTATAATGGTCACATCAATGTGTTCATAATTAAAAAGCGCTCAATCATTAGATTAACTAATTGGTTGAGCGCTTTACTATTAAAGTCATTGTTCTCTTAGAGAAAACAACAATAACATCTATGGCGTAATCATTTTTCTTTCATAATATAAATATAATAAAACATTAATTTAAATGATACTGATTGTTTTAAACTTTATTTAAAACGTTAATTGGTCAATTACTTTTTGAGCAGAAACCACTGTACCAACGACACCTGGTTTCAAGTCTATCGCAACACCATGATCATCATCGCGCAATGTGTCTAACCATTCAGCAAATACTTCCCCTTCAATTTCGATGATGTCACACTCTTCAAAGTCTTGATCTCTAACTTTTTCAGCTCTGTTTTTTATACTCCATACAGGCATAATGTGTGGTTTTTGATGTTCGTCATCACTAATCATTAAAAATTGTTTCTCATTTTTTATTTGTTAAGCCAAACACAGCATCTTCTTTAGCCACATCTTGAACAAACTCTTTTAATCGAATATTATCCAAATCTGACATTAATTCTCTTGAAGCGCCAACAATACGAATCAACTCTCCATCTTTGTGAGAAGTTGGATTCATTAATACTTCGTCTTCCTCATCGAAAATATCATCAATTTCATATGTGACAAAGCGATCAATATCTACCGTTTTAATTTTGTCATATTCAATATTTTCTTTGCTTAAATAACTTTCTGCGGTTGCTTTATCCGACCACGCGCATACTACAGTTTTTTCAGATAATTCTTGTCTAATCATACGCTTTGATTTCGTTGCGATATAAAAAACTTCATTAATTAAAATATCTTGAAAAAATGAACTCTCTTTGTAAGACATATATACACCTTCAATTCATTTATAATAATTACTTATATTTAAAATATAAATGACTCTAAGTTTCTAGTCAATCAACGAATGTCACTTATCAATTTAATAACGACATAATAATAAAGACATCCGCTTACTTTATTTGATTATTTTAATTTCATTCAGATACGCTATCATGATTAAAACATGGTTGTGTTGGCTAACGACATTTATCATCTTAGTAATACTTAAGCAATGCATACATCAGCGTTTAAAACCCACATCAATGCTCCAGTTGTACTTATAGCTACAGTTTAACTCGGCTAATTATAGTGGATGCAACACTATGACTTATTGATTTCAAATTGTAATTCCGTCCAGCACTCAAATTAATTGCTTATGCTTTTAATCACTTGAATCATTCAAATTAGATATCTTCTAAATCTTTTAAAAATTGTTTTTCAAGCGCATCGACCATTGCTTTGTCTTCAGCATGCCATATACATCCAAATCGAGATTGAACTGTTTCATTTTCAAACCATTCACCATCATAATATGAAAGGGGAAATAACACACCTTGGCGTACATATTTTAAAATGGTTTCAAAAAAGCGTTCGTTGTCACTAGGTGAAATATAACTATAAAATTTATGATAACCATTTTGAAGTAAAGGCTCTAACAACAGCATACTTGTTGAACCATTTTGTCGGAAATTTAAATCAATAGCATATACATCATTATTGTTGTCTAATAATAAATCAAAGCCAGCTACGCCAAAATATCCTTTAGACACGCCTATTTCCATAATTTCCCTACCAGCTTCTATCACATGTTCAGGTACGTTCGGTGCATTTTCATTACCACTATAGTAACCGTAAGCATCGGTTAGTTGATCTGATGTACCTATATAACGTATACCTTCATTTTCAGAATATGCAAATTGCACACAATAATTAGCAATTGCCTCTATCTTTTGCTCTATAATCATCGTATCTGTTTCTGATTGGGCTTTTGCAATTCTCGATTTTGCTTTAGTTAAATCTTCTTCTGTATAACAAATCATTACGCCATAACCACCCGCAGTCGGTAAATCATCTCCAGGTTTTAAGACAAATGGAAACGACCATTCAGATACTGCTGCTTCAAAGTCTTCAATGCTTACCACTTCTCGACGGGGAAGAAATTGATTATTCGTCCATTCAGGTATTCTAGCTTTATTATTTAATGCAATAAATATATCTTTATCTAATGCATAATGTGATTTATTCAAAATATCTTCATCATGAATGTATTGAAAATATATCTTCTTATTTTTTTCTTGTGCTAACACTTTTAATGTTTGTTCATAACTTTGTTGATCATTGAATTGAATGATATTTGTTGGCATTGATTTCCCTACCGATTCAAATAATTGCTTTAATTTGTCAGTGACGCTCGCTTCATGAACGATAACTGGCATATGATTAGCAATAATCAACTCTCTACCTGTTAAAAAATTCGATTGATGCTCTTCAGGTTCCAGCCATGGATTTGAAATATAAGATGGTCTTGAAGTATAAACAACATTAGAATCGTAAAGATCACTGAGGGTTAATTTTGGTTTATGAGCGCTTTCTTTTGTCATTTTTATGCCCCTTTATAAATTGATGCTGTTCAATAATTTCATCAAACAACGCTTGATTCGTAATTAATTCTAAACCCATAAGCGCGAGAATTTTAGCGCCTCTAATTAAAGCTTGATCTCCATGTGTGCTTGCTGCAGCTTCTCTAAATCTATGTGTATGACCCACTAAATTTCGCGATCCAATTTTAATATGCGGATGAATGGTTGGTACAACATGACTGACATTTCCCGTATCGGTAGATCCATAACCAAAATCATCATCAATGACAGCTTCACCCATTTCTGTTGCATACTGTGCAAATAAATCATCTAGTTTTGAAGATTTTATAAATTCATTCACGCCATTTTGAATTGGTCCAAACTCATAATCACATCCTGTTTGTAATGCTGCACCTTTAGCAATTTGACCAACACGCTCAGTTAAAATGTCTAACTCATGACGACTTGTTGCTCTCGTATAGAATCTTGCATGCGTAAAATCGGGTATAATATTCGCTGCTTGTCCACCATCTAATATGACCCCATGGACACGTTGACTACTTTTTATGTGCTGACGTAATTGTGCAACACCATTAAAATAAGAAATCATAGCATCAAGTGCGTTTTTTGCTTCATCAGCATTTTCAGATGCATGTGCACTTTTACCAAAAAATTTAACATCTAATACATCTACAGCCAGCGTATTAATTGTTCTGTAAGTTTCATTACCAGGGTGCACCATTAATGCAATGTCTAAGTCATCAATAATACCTTCTTTAACATAAGTCGCTTTTGCACTACCGTTTTCTCCGCCTTCTTCGGCAGGACAACCTAACACAATCACTTTGCCGCCTACTTTATCAATCACTTGCTTTAAAGCGATTCCTGCAAATGTACTAGCCGTGCCAATAATATTATGACCGCACGCATGACCTAAACCTGGTAACGCATCATATTCAGCTAAGTATCCTATGGTCGGGCCTGGTTGCCCTGAATCATAATTTGCTATAAAACCCGTCGCATGTCCTGCAATGTTTGTTTCAATTTCAAAACCATGTTGTGTTAACGTTTCTGTTAACATTCTAGATGCAAATATCTCTTCATTACCTAATTCAGGTCTTTGATGGATTTGGTGGCTCATTTCTAAATATTTATACTTTTCATTTTCTATATAGTCCAAAATAGTTTGTTTATTTTCCATAATTTAATACTGCCTCCTAAATTACTTGGCATTATGTTTATACTTAATTTATAAAACAAATCAAATGCAATAAGTAATTTATTAAATAACACAACATATGATTCATAATGCACAAAACACGATTTAATTATTACTTATTCTATCGGGTTTACTGTATTCTGTCATTCATTTTCTGAAATTTGTAAAAATAACTTTCATACGCCTTTATACCACATTTCAAAAATTGTAAATCCTCTTTTATCTTGTTACAATTAATTTAAGTTAAATACGAGGAGGATACACCATGCCAAAAATGAACGTAGAAAGTTTCAATTTAGATCATACAATCGTTGTTGCACCTTTTGTAAGATTAGCAGGGAAGATGGAAGGTGCTAACGGCGATGTTATTCATAAATATGATATCCGCTTTAAACAACCAAATAAAGAACATATGGATATGCCCGGTTTACACTCATTAGAACATTTAATGGCAGAAAACATTAGAAATCATTCGGATAAAGTCGTTGATATTAGCCCAATGGGTTGCCAAACAGGATTTTACGTTTCATTTATCAACCATGATGACTATGAAGATGTGCTAAATATTATAGAAGCAACAATTAAGGATGTATTAAATGCCACTGAAGTACCAGCCTGTAATGAAGTTCAATGTGGTTGGGCAGCGAGTCATTCATTAGAAGGCGCAAAAGAAATTGCACAAACATTCTTAGACAAAAAAGCTGAATGGCATGACATTTATGGAGAAGCGAAATAAATTAGTACTATTAACTATCATAGCCTAAATATATAAATAAGAGAGCACAGCGTCATTGCAAACGCATGTGCTCTCTTATTTTAATTTGTTAAATTATAACTTTTTGATTAATTTCATCATTACAAATTGCAATGGGATACGTCCGTATAGTGCCCATTTGGGAAGTTGTTTACCAGCCAATGGCATCTGTTTACGAGCCATGTATATGTTTGCTGGTAATACTGCCCATAAAAATGCGATCAATGCATTTTTTTGACATTTTGTAGGTTGTTTCATTAATAAAATGATACCAAATACGACTTCCATCACACCGGTGATTAAGACAGCTGCTTTTCGGAATGGTAAATATGCTGGTACAATACGTCTGAATTGCTCTTCATCCTTAAAGTGGAGTACCCCTGCAACACTGAATAGGATTCCAAATAGGATTCTTACAATTTTCATTATTTTTCAACCCCCATTTCTTTCAAATAACTTTTTCCAAATTCCGGTAGTTTCACACCAAAATTATCAGCAATTGTTGCACCTAAAGAACTAAATGTACTATCAGTTGTTAACTCATGATAATCAGTGATTTTAGGACTAAACATAAGCACAGGAATGTATTCTCTAGTATGATCCGTACCATCTGCAGTTGGATCGTTACCATGATCCGCAGTAATAATCACTAAATCGTCTTCCTGCAAGTGATTGATAAGCTCAGGTAAACGTTCATCAAAATCTTTAATTGCTTGTGCATAGCCTGGTTTATCTCGGCGATGACCATATAGTGCATCAAAATCTACCAGATTCAAAAAGCTCAATCCATTAAAGTCGCGTTGCACAGTTTCAATTAATTTATCCATACCATCCATATTATCTTTGGTACGTATCGATTCAGTTACACCTTCACCGTCAAATATATCATTAATCTTACCAAGCGCAATGACATCATAACCGTCATCTTTTAATTCATTCATTACAGTTCTACCAAATGGTTTTAATGCGTAGTCATGTCTATTAGAAGTACGTTTAAAAGAACCTGGTTCACCAATATAAGGTCTTGCAATGATTCTACCTATTAAATATTTTGGATCCTTTGTTAGTTCTCTGACTTTTTCACAGATATCATATAGTTCTTCTAATGGAATGATATCTTCATGAGCTGCAATTTGAAGTACTGGATCAGCAGAAGTATAGACAATCAAATCACCCGTCTTCATCTGATGTTCGCCCCACTCATCAATGATTTGCGTACCAGATGCAGGACGATTAGCAACAACTTTACGGCCTGTTAATGTTTCGATTTCATTAACAAGTTCTTCTGGAAAACCTTCTGGATAGACTTTAAATGGTTGCATGATATTTAAACCCATAATTTCCCAATGACCTGTCATAGTATCTTTGCCAACGGAAGCTTCGCTCAATTTTGTGTAAAATGCTTGTGGTTGCGCTTCTTCATCAATAACTGGAAGAGGTTCAATATTACCTAAACCTAATTTTTCTAAGTTAGGTAATGACTGTTTGTATCCTTCGAGTGTGTGCTTTAATGTATGACTGCCTTCATCATCAAAAGCTTTTGCGTCAGGTCCTTCTCCAATGCCAACAGAGTCCATGACTATTAAATGAACTCGTTTAAATGGTGTAGTCATAATATTCCTCTCCTATTCAGTAATTATTTTATGAATTAATATGGGTTCATTGCCAGTTTCGCTAATCGTGATACTTTGCCATAACTTTTCTTTAACGTTATCGATTTGTTCATGATTGCTATGGATCGTTAACAAAGCATCTCCTTTGTTGACGCAATCTCCAACTTTTTTATGCAATTCAAGACCCACACTTAAATCAATATCGTCTTCTTTCGTCTGTCTACCAGCACCTAACATCATAGAAGCCACGCCAACTTCATTTGCAATAATTTCAGTTACGACGCCTTCACTTTGGGCAGGAAGCTCAATTTGATATTTGGCTTGTGGTAATTTTGATACATCATCAACTACGGAGCCATCACCATCTTGGTTCTCTAAAAATGTTCTGAAACTTTCTAACGCTGAACCATCTTGAATTGCTTGTTCTAACATTTTACGTGCTTCATCAAGATTTTGAGCTTTACCACCGACGACCACCATCTGTGAGCCCAATGTCATAACTAACTCCGTTAAATCTTTAGGACCATTACCTTGTAAGGTTTCAATGGCTTCCTTAACTTCTAACGCATTACCGATTGCATTGCCCAACGGTTGACCCATATCAGAAATAATCGCCATCGTATTTCTACCTACGTTATTACCAATACGAACCATTGCATGTGCCAATGCTTCTGCATCTTCTAATGTTTTCATAAAAGCGCCATTACCGGTTTTAACATCTAATACAATGGCATCAGCGCCAGCGGCAATTTTTTTACTCATTATGGACGATGCAATTAACGGAATTGAATTAACTGTCCCAGTAACATCACGAAGGCCATATAGCTTTTTATCAGCGGGTGTTAAATTCCCTGTTTGACCAATGACTGCAACTTTCGATTCATTCACCAATTTAACAAATTGTTCTTCGCTGATTTCAACATGAAAGCCTTCAACTGACTCTAATTTATCAATCGTACCACCTGTATGACCCAATCCACGGCCACTCATTTTCGCTACTGGTACACCTACTGCAGCAACTAATGGTGCAAGTACTAGTGTCGTCGTATCACCTACACCGCCTGTTGAATGCTTATCCACTTTGACGCCATCAATATTAGATAAATCAATGACATCACCTGAATTAACCATCGCCATTGTCAAAGCAGCTCGTTCATCATCATTCATATCTTGAAAATAAATCGCCATTGCCAAACTAGAAGCTTGATAGTCAGGAATGTCACCCTTTGTATATCCATCGATAAAGTATTCGATTTCTTGTTTTGTTAACACTTGACCGTCACGTTTTTTTTCAATAATATCTACCATTCTCATATGAGTTGGCCTCCCTATTTTTCAAGTAAACACATAACTTTATTTAGATAACATTTCAGTTATTTATTAATAGTCTGAATTACTTTCTAAACCTTGTACGATTGCAACGCCTGCACTGGCACCAATACGTGTTGCACCTGCTTCTAGCATACGATTGAAATCTTCAAGATTTCTAACTCCACCAGACGCTTTGACTTCTAGATCATCGCCCACTGTATCTTTCATTAATTTAACATCTTCTGGCGTAGCACCACCACCAGCGAATCCTGTTGATGTTTTCACAAAGTTAGCACCAGCAGCTTTAGTTAATTCACTTGCTTTTACTTTTTCCTCATCAGTTAATAAGCATGTTTCAATAATCACTTTAACTGTTTTACCATTTGCTGCACCCACTACACCTTCGATATCTTTTTGAACGTCTTCATAACGGCCATCTTTTAAAGCACCGATATTGATGACCATATCAATTTCTGATGCACCTTTATTGATTGCATCCTCTGTTTCAAATATCTTTGTTTCTGTAGTTGAAGCCCCTAATGGAAAACCGATAACTGTACAAACGAGTACGTCTGAACCTTTAAGTTGTTCAGCAGCGTATTTTACATGTGTTGGATTAATACAAACCGATTTAAAATTAAACGCTTTCGCTTCCTCGATAATTTTATCTATTTGATCTCTCGTAGATTCTGGTTTAAGTAGTGTGTGATCGATATATTTTGCGTAATTCATATTAAATCCTCCTATTATTTTGTTTATTGACATATGACGTTTTTAATTCCACTCACAATTATATAGTAAAATTAAATACATATGTTTATAAACATTCTCTCTTTACCTCTATACTACAAAAATTCGCAAAAATAATAAACAAATGTTATCTTTAATTTGATAAAGAATTTAAAGGAGAAGATGATTATGACAAAAGCAACACCTCATATTCAACCTAATGGAAAAAAAATTGCTAAAACCGTATTAATGCCTGGTGACCCCCTACGTGCAAAATATATTGCGGATAACTATTTAGAAAACGTTGAACAGTTTAACGAAGTCCGTAATATGTTTGGTTATACTGGTACATATAATGGAAAAGAAGTGTCGGTAATGGGATCTGGCATGGGCGTTCCAAGTATTGGCATCTATTCATATGAATTATACAATTTCTTTGATGTAGAAACGATTATCCGTATCGGTTCTTGTGGTGCTTTACAAGATAACGTTAACTTATATGATGTGATTATTGCACAAGGTGCATCTACGAATTCTAGCTATGTAGAGCAATACAATATTCCAGGTCATTTTGCACCATTAGCAGATTTCGATTTAATATTAAAAGCGAAACAAAAAGCAGATGACATTGGTGCTACTTCACATGTTGGTAATATTTTATCATCTGATACGTTCTATAATGCTGACCCTACATTTAATGAACAGTGGCAACGCATGGGTGTCTTAGGTATTGAAATGGAATCTGCAGCTTTATATTTAAACGCTACTTATGCAAATAAGAAAGCATTAGGCATATTTACAGTAAGTGATCATATCTTACGTGATGAAGCGACAACAGCTGAAGAGCGTCAAAACTCTTTCACTCAAATGATGGAAATCGCTTTAGAAATTGCTGAATAGCAGTACCTTTAGATTTCAGATTGAAATGTTAATAAGTATGTATAGAACTAGTTCGCTTATTCGCAAAACTTAAGTAATATGATATATAAAAGAGGCTATGTCTGTTTAAATAGACATAGCCTCTTTTATTTGTCTAAGCTGTATGCCCAGACGCATTTCTCTTTATCTTAAACTGAATGCATTATCTACCTAAGTATGATTTTAGCATCCAATTGTGTTTATCAATGTTTGTTTGCATACCGATGAACATATCTTCAGTTACGTCATCTTCAGCATTTGAAGCGACTTCAATTGCCTCTTCTAATTGTTTAGATACATTATCGAAGTCTTGTGAAAGTTCTTCAACCATTTCCTCAGCTTTATAACCTTTACCAGCTTCTTTGATAATTGAAAGATCTAAACTTTCTTTTAATGTTGCAACTGGGTTGCCACCAGCAGCTAAAATACGTTCTGCTAAATCATCAATATATTGACTTGCTTCGTCATATAATTCTTCAAATTTAGTGTGTAGTGAGAAGAAATTAGGACCTTTTACATACCAATGAAAATTGTGTAATTTGGTGAATGCGACTGTCCAGTTTGCTACTTGTTGGTTTAATACTTTTACTACTTCTTCATTACTTTTTGCCATGTAAAATCTCTCCTTTAAATTTCAATATTATCATTAAATGACAACACCGTTCTTGTTTACAATAATTATTATATTATAATAATTCTAATCTGTAAAGAGAATTTCCAATCTAAATTAGAATTATTTTAATTTGGCGTGTACATTTAACGATACACACTTATTATAACAAATCGTGCACTACTTATTCCAGGTCTTTTCGGTAAGGCATTGCACCCTGTGCACCTAAACCAGTCACTGAAAAACTACCTGCTAAATTAGCAAAATTCACAGCATCTTCTAAGGATTTATTTTCAATTAATGCAACCGCTAGTGCACCATTAAAGGTATCTCCAGCACCTGTTGTATCTACAACTTCCTTTTTATAACCTTCAATCAGTTGTTGCGCATCACTGTAAAACAATGCACCTTTTGCACCTTGTGTAATAATCAGTTTGCGTGGGTATGTTTTAAGTGCTTTTTCCACTTGATTTTCAAATAATAGTTCACTTTCTGATTCATTCGGTGTGAGCCATGTTACTTTTTCAATTATTTCTTTATCCAGTTCACGATAAGGTGCCGGATTTAAAATGACCTTTATATCATGCTCTGCTGCGTATCTTACAACTGAATAAATCGTTTCCTCCGGAATTTCATGTTGAAGCAAGATAATATCTTCTTTACCAAAATTTTCTAACTTTGGTAAAACGATATCCGCCGTAATATAGTTATTGGCAGCCGGTACGACAATGATACGATTATCATCTTCATATAATGTGATATGTGCCGTTCCTGACTTTTCATTATCAATGATATCCATATAAGTTATATCAACATGATTCTCTTTCAAGTTTTCCAAAATTTGTTTACCATATGCATCATCGCCCACTGCACCTATCATATACACTTGATTGCTCAAGCGTGCAGCTGCTACTGCCTGATTAGCGCCTTTGCCTCCTGGATTAGTGAAAAATGATGTTCCCATAACCGTTTCTCCTGCCTTAGGCAATATTTCGGATTTTACAACTAAATCCATTGATGCACTACCAATTACAATAATTTTTCCCATGTATGTTTCCTCCGTGTTTTCAGTAAAAAATAATCAGTCTATAAAAAATGATTTTTCATAGTCATTGGGTTGATGCCAATGCGTTTTCCACATGTGATTTCTATTATCAGCAAACAATTGATAACCAAAATCTCTTATTATTTTAGGTATGAAACGCAACAAGATACCTAACCATTTATAGTTCGTCAATGATGTGATTAACGTTGCAATGGCATCCGATTTATATTGCAACTGATCACCTTCTTGCAATATCACACTATCGTATTGTTTGGCTTCTGGATAATTTTCAAATAAATTTTGTCCTACGTCGCCTTGTAATTTGGCGAATTGATAACGTGTGGAAAGTCCGTGTTGAATTAACCAGATTGCATAGTTATAACAATAAACGCAACTACCATCATAATAAATTATTGGCATATACAACGCTCCTAATAGTAAATATTTAATCTTCCGTTATCATTATATAATGATACTTATTCTTATTATATCCTATTTTCTTTAAAATAAATCATAAGTGGATCTATCTGTATATTATGATCTATGTTTGTTTTTTAAATTTCACTACACTTTCGTATACACTTATCATTTCTTTTTTATATACATTACTAAGCATTAATATGGTCATATAACATAAAAAAACGACCCATCCATTTTCATAGGATGGGTCATTTGATATTGCTTCATAAATGTTTCGTCATAATTTGAATTGTCATATAACTGTATTAATCTTGATTCACTTTGACAATTCTTGCATATTTTAGAAACTGTTCTGTGTATTTTTGTTTAATTTCATTTAAACTATCATACGTTATCGCGACAATATGCCAGTTGGGATTGAAATGATAAAATGAATCTTTTTTTCTAGACCATTTAACCATGGTACCATCTTTATTATAGCGTGGTAACGTCATCTCGTACCCCTCTAATACATTGATATATGTTTGGAAGATGTCAGGATCTATTCGGTTAAAATTATCTATAACCAAATAACTTTTATCTTTTCGAGGCATCAAATTTGTTATAAAACCTTCTCTATAATATAAAGCGCCTGTCTCATTAGGTAAATATTTGCCATAAAGCATATCTTCTGTGAAATCTGGGTGCCCAGAAGTAATCACAGGCTTTGCATTTGTTTTTTGTAATAAGTCTTCCGCTGCTTTTAAGCCTTCACCTTTGTCTACTACAAGTAGAATAAATGGTTTTAATTCTTCTGCTGGTTTATCTATTACATTATCACTTTGAACAGCTTCAAATTGCGGTTTCAATCCATCATTAGCACTCATCTCAAGTATAGATTCAAATTGTGTTTGTGACATACTTGCAATCGCTTGTTTTGCGTTTTCTTGTAAATAATAAAGATTTTTTAATTTAGGGTGTTTATTCAAAGTGCTTAATGTGACAGGTTCTATTTCTTTTTCAAAATATACCTCAATTGCTGTACTATTTGTTCTACCAGGAATCGGTGGCTTCTCATGAATATGTTTACTTACTTCACCAACACCAATGACTGATTGCGCTCTTTTCTTATTATAAAAAACAAGTTGATCTCCAATTTCTAACTGTGTATAAAAATGATAACCATTTCTTTTGATACCATTATACGTATGTGTAAAGATTGTATTATATGATCCTGGTTCAAACTCTTGTTCTTCAGAAATAAAGAAGTATCTAGGTATTTTAGTTTGACCTTTGCCTAAGCTAACGATTAAATCATACTCTTCTTTAGTAATTTGATTAAATAATGTTTCTTTCATATTACCCATTCTAAATTCTAATTGTTCACTTCTTTTTAAATAATCCGCTGTTAACGGCTTTAATTGTTCTTGTAATTCAAAATGAACTCGAATTTTGTTTTGAGCACCCGTTTGTACACTTGTAATTTCACCAAATCCTAATAAACCAGTGTCCATCTGTACTTGATAAAAGATGACCCGGTCACCAACTTTGGCTTGTTTAAATGAACGGAAACCTTGAGAGGGATTAAATTGTGCACCTGATTCAAATAATGTTGTTTGTCCAACCATTGGTTCATTATGGTTCCAGCGATTATAACCGCAGTTTAACCAAAAATAACTTGTTTCCTCTGCCATTTAGATACTCCTTATCTCATATAAAAATTCTATTTTTCCTATTATATGAAAAATCATCTTATAGAACAAACATTACAATAAGTTGATTAATTTCATTGTGATTAAACTTGTTATAATAACGACAATCCAAGTCACTAAACCAAGTAATATCGGTTTAATACCCGCTTGTCTAAATTGTTTGAAATTCACATTCAAACCAATACCAGCCATTGCCATAGTAATTAAAAATAAAGATAATTGTTGAAACATATGGATAACTGATGGTGAAAAATTAAAAATTGTACTTATCAATGATGCTAAGACAAACCAAACAATAAACCACGGAAAGATTTTGGCTATGGACGTGTTTGATTGCTTTGCTTTTTCTTTTTTTATAGTTCTATATGTAAAAAATACAACGACAGGAATAATCATTAACGTACGTGTTAATTTAACTACAGCACCAGTTTCTAATGCCGTTTTACCGTAATTAGAAGTTGCTGCAATGACACTTGATGTATCATTAATCGCTGTACCTCCAAAGTAGCCAAAAGTCGTCTGTCCCATGTGCATGATATGTCCAATTGGTGGAAAAATGAACACTGCGATTAAATTAAATAAGAAAATCGTTGAAATAGCAAACGCAACTTCGCTTTCCTTTGCTTTTATGACCGGACTCGTTGCCGCAATTGCTGAACCACCACATATTGAAGTCCCTACCCCAATTAATATACTTAAATGTTCATTGATATTAAACAACTTCATTAATATATAAACAATTAAGGCAGCTGCAAACAATGTAACAAAAATAATTGGTAAAGATCTCCAACCGATAGCTCCAATAGATTGGAAGCTTAGCGTAAACCCTAATACTACTATGCTATAATGTAATATTTTTTTACTACTAAACTTGATACCAGCATCATATTTTTTAGGGATTGTTATGATATTATTAATTAAAATACCTATTATGATCGCAAAAATAGCACTCCCAATAATTGGAAATTTGCTGCCCATAATTGTAGCTACCATTGCAATGACCAAAGTCATAATGAGGCCTCTTGCTTTATCCAATTTTCCCACCTCCAATTTAAATACTATTTTAACATATTTCAGCTTACCTAAAATGTAAATATTAAAATGCACACGTTTTAATATTTACAAATCAAACTTTGACTAACACCTTTATTGTAACTCAAATAGCTCCGCTTCATATTTTATAAAACTCATAAAAAAAGTATCATTCACGCTATCGTAAAGATACTCAATTTATATACTATTAAGTTAACGTTAAAGCGCCCAGAATTGGCATCATATTAATTAATACACCACCAAATTTGAGCATGCCACTTATTTCTTTATCTGGTATTGTAATCAATGCTGCAATAATGCCTATGATGCCAAAAGTCATTGGCACAGCCATCGAGGGAAATATATCCGTCTTTAAAAATATGCCTGCACCAGATAATAGACCACATATTAGTGATACATATAAAAACTTAATCATTCCAATGCACTCCCACTTTTCTATCTATAAGTAACTTACAATCAATTCGTATTGACCTTCAAATATTGTATCTAAATCATCCGATGTTAATATAAAATTCTGACCCTGTACTAAATCAAATACTTCGCCGTCAATAATAACTTGGCCTTCACCTTTAAGGACAGATATCAATACAAATTCCCTTGGTTTCATATAATTTAACGTACCCGAAATATTCCATTTTACAATTGTAAAAAAGTCGTTAGAAACAAGCTGTGTGCGTTTATGATTTTCTATGATTTCTGTATCTGTTGGTATATTAATACTTTCATTAACAATCTCAATGACTTCTTTCGCTTTGACTTGATTTAATTCACGTTTATTTCCTGAATCTTGTGCACGATCGTAATCAAATACACGATAAGTCACATCGGAAGATTGCATCGTTTCGTAAACAAGTACACCTGCACCAATAGAATGAATTGTTCCAGCAGGTATAAAATAAAATTCTCCTGGTTTAACTTTCACTCTATTAAATAATGAATCGTAGTCCGCTTCATCAATCTTATTCATTGCAGTTTCTTTCGATTGCGTATTTAATCCATATATTATTTCAGCATCTTCTTCAGCATCAATAATATACCAACATTCAGACTTGCCATATTGTCCATGCTCATTTTCATAAGCATAAGCATCATCAGGATGCACATGTACAGATAATGATTCTCTAGCATCTACAATTTTAGTCATCAAAGGAAATTCCTGGCTCGGAAAATCACCAAATAATTCTCTATGTTCATTCCATACTTGATCTAATGTTTGACCGCGATATGGTTCGTTTAATATTTCACATTTGCCATTTGGATGTGCTGAAATCCCCCAAACTTCTCCGATATAATCACTGGGTAAATCATATCCAAATTCTTTTAATCGACTGCCACCCCATATTTTTTCATGAAAAATTGGTTTTAAAAATAACGGCATTCATCGCACCTCCAAATTCTTAAGTTGTAATAATATAAAATGATATATTGATAAAGTGAATGTTCTCATTTAATTCCATTTCTTTTTACAGAACTAGTGTGATTGTATCACATAATGACTGAGAGTATAAATGTCAATGCAGCTATTTTAATACATAAAAATCACTTATCATTATATCAATACAAGATTTAAATTGGTAGTTTGTTCTATTTTACACAATCACATTTCACATCATTTTACAGATTAATTATAATATTGTTAGGAATTTTTCTCATTAAGTCTTGCCAATATGATCTAACTAACTTTATAATTAGATATAGAGTTTTTTACAAACTCTATCTGTTTTTACATATAAGGTATTGTATTAATTTATGATTATTTGGAAAAGCTGATTACTTTTTCAAAGTATAAAATTTGCTATGAAGGGTCTGGAACATATAAGTGTTTCAGACCCTTTTACTATTTACAGCTGATATAAAGACACACATTCACATCGGATATGACTATGTAAGACTTATGCCTTAGATTCAACACAAGCATAACTTTAACTTACGCATCTTTTCTGGATTTGGACTATGAAACCTATATTGGATCATATGATTTCTGTTCATTCACATTATGTATGTTTATATCCCCTTGCGTTAAAATGACTTCACTTTATACAACGCGATATAAGCACCTATCCATATCGTCATGTGAATCGGTGCTTTTTTAATATGTTATTGTTCCTTGAAGTTGGCTAAAATTGTTTGTTTTACTTCGAGTAGATGCGATTGCATCGCTTTAACTGCTGTTTTATCATCCTGATCTAATATTGCTTGATAAATAACTTCATGCTCTTCAAGTAATTTAGTCATTGTTTTTTGTTTATCATAAATAAATATTTTTCTTGTTTCTTCCATTGAATTTTGCATTAGCTCTGATATATTATTTAACAATTCTACTAGTAAAGAATTTTGAGCTGCATAGGCAATTGCAAGATGAAATTCTAAATCAGCTTTTTCTCCCGAAGTACCATCAATTACCGCTTCTCCCATCACAGACAAGGCTTTCGCTAATTTTTCTAAATCTGCTTTACTTCGATATTGTGCGGCATTTGCGACTGTGGCACTTTCAACAATTTCTCTCAGTTCTAACAATTCTTTTATTTGAACTAAAGAATTAAATTTGTCTCCAAATTCAAAAAAAGTAGGCTCAATTTGCTTTATAAACGTACCATATCCTTGTTTCATTTCTATAACGCCGATTGTTCTAAGCGCATTCAACGCTTCTCTCACTGACGCTATGCTCACACCAAATTGCTTACTTAATTTTTGAATGGACGGTAATTTATCACCAACTTGATAATCTTCAGATTTAATATTCTCTAAAATGATATCTGCAACTTGTTCATATATTTTTTGGTTTGAAATATTCATATTAACCTCCAAGCGATATAATTTATTGTATCAAATTTTCGCTTGCTATTTGCTTTAAAAAGCAATTATTTCTAACAAAAAAGAACCAATTTACACATTCAAGCGAATTGGTTCTTTCTGACGATCGACAAAGTCTCCGGCTTTGTAGGCAGTTATTTTGCATGCTTTCCGTGTGCACTGTCTTATCATTTAGTCTTTGATTATTGCTATTCCCCCAGGCGTAAGCATAAATCAATGGCGCAGTAATGGTCTGAAAGTGTATTTCTATTTGGCTCTCTGTCAATAACGGTTGGTCTATAAAAAATAAATATATATCGATACATCAAGCAACTCGATTTTGTTGCTTGATGTATTTTTTATGTTCTGAGACAAATAATCTAGAAATTATAAGGATTCTATTTCTAAAGTTAATAAAATTTCGGTAGCCGTAGGCATTTCTCTTTATCAATTTGATTTTGTTAATGATGCCTTCAATTGGTCCATTTGTAAAATTCGGGTGATCCATAGTGTTTTCAATATACGGTAAATAGTCAATAAATGTTTTAATAATAC
>NZ_JACBFD010000029.1 GCF_013391405.1 Staphylococcus sp. GSSP0090 | reverse complement strand
AATTTGTGTTATCTCTAACACTTGTTTTGAACCAACAATTGAATGTTGCGTTCGGAATTAACGTTGACATATTGCAATTCAGTTTTCAATGTTCATTAAAATTTCTATTGGAGCGGGTGATGGGAATCGAACCCACAACATCAGCTTGGAAGGCTGAGGTTTTGCCATTAAACTACACCCGCTTATTATATTGAAAGGTATTTGATGCGGCCGAGAGGATTTGAACCTCCACGGGAATACTCCCACTAGGCCCTCAACCTAGCGCGTCTGCCGTTCCGCCACGGCCGCTTAGCCAAACGGTCAATTTGTTGCTCGTTCATTAAGTAACAAATAATATTGTAATATATTCTTAATCTTTTGTCAACAACTTTTTAAATTGAAATTAACAAAATTAATGTTTTCTTAACCAAAGTTGCTATTAATTTCGCAACGTTTAATATCATATAATATTTTTTGATTATCGTCAATAAAAAAAGAAAACTAAAAAGAGTAAATTAACTAAATTAATCGATTAACCATACTAATTATGTGAAACTACACATAAATCTATCTGTATTACTCTTAATTACTATTAAAATTACTCTAGAGATGCACTCGATATTTAAAGTAAAGCCCCCTTACGACTAAATTATCGTTAAGGGGGCTTCATTTTAAAAGCATATTAATTTTTTAATTCTTTCAATTTTCCATTACAATTTCCACAAACCATTTTAACTGTGTCAACTTTTCTTATTCTTGGATATCTAGTATCACATTTTTGACATTGGTATATATAGTTTACTCGATCTTCATAGTTTTCAATTGCAGAGCAAAACCTAGGTGCGCCTGTCAGTTGGCAAAGACGTTTAAAATCTTTATCTCTATGTTTGTACCCTTTCTTCTGTATGTGTAAATGATAATGGCATAATTCGTGCTTAATAATATCAATGATAGCCGATTCACCAAACTTAGCATATTGCTTATCATTTACCTCTATATTATGTGAAGTTAATAAATAACGACCGCCAGTAGTCCTTAAACGTTTGTTAAAATATGCTTTGTGTTTAAAAGGAACTTTAAAATATTTTAACGAAAGCGACTCTGTTAATTTTTGTAATGCACTGTTATCCATTTGGATCAATCATTGTTAATGATACTTTTCCTTTTTTATCATCTATATCTAATATCCACACATCAACAATATCACCAACGCTAACGATATCCATAGGATTTTTAACAAACTTCTTAGACAGTTTTGATACATGTACAAGGCCATCTTGTTTTACACCAATATCTACGAATGCACCAAAATCAACTACGTTTCTCACTGTCCCACTAAGTTTCATGTTTTTAGTTAAATCTTCAATGGATAGGACATCTGATTTTAAAATCGGTGTTTCGAATTCATCTCTTGGATCTCTATTCGGTGCAATCAATGATTTAATAATATCTTCAAGTGTTGGTTGACCAACATCTAATTTTTCTGCCATTGCTACAGTATCAATACTGTTTAAAGCAAGTTTAAGTTGTTCCGTACCTAAATCGTTTGTACTCATATCGATTTGTTCTAGTAATTGGTTAACTACACTATAGCTTTCTGGGTGAATCGAAGTGTTATCTAAAGGTTCTTTACCACCAACGATTCTCATAAATCCAATACTTTGTTCGAATGTTTTTGCACCTAATCTTTTAACTTTAGCAATTTCTTTATTATGTGTTATAGCACCATTTTCTTCTCTATAATCTATAATATTTTGTGCTATCGTTGGCGTTAAACCTGATACATATTGTAACAATGAACGAGATGCAGTGTTCACATCAACACCTACTTGGTTTACTGCAGTTTCAACTACAAATGATAATGCACCTTCTAATGCTTTTTGATTAACATCATGTTGATATTGACCAACACCAATAGATTTTGGATCTATTTTCACTAATTCACTCAATGGATCTTGTACTCTTCTACCTATCGAAACAGCACTACGCTCCTCAACTTGAAAATCTGGGAATTCATTTCTTGCCACTTCCGATGCAGAGTATACAGATGCCCCCGCTTCATTAACAATGATAAATTGAACGTTCAATTGATGTTCTTGTATCATTGATGCAACAAATTGTTCTGTTTCACGACTTGCTGTACCATTCCCAATGGCTATTAATTCAACATCATATGTTTTAACAAAATCTACAAATATTTTCTCAGCATCTTCTTTTTTATTTATTGGTGGGTGCGGATACATAACGCCTTTAGCTACAAATGTACCGAATGGGTTAATGACTGCAAGTTTGCACCCTGTTCTAAAAGCAGGGTCTACACCAAGTATTTGCTTTCCTTTCATAGGTGGTTGTAATAATAAGTTTCTCAAATTCTCACTAAATACATCTATAGCATGATTTTCAGCTTTTTCAGTTAAATCACTTCTTATTTCTCTTTCAATAGATGGCATGATTAATCTTTTCAAGCTATCTTTAATAGCGTCAATTAAGATATATGTGCCATCATGTTCAGTTGCTATTTCTTTTTTTCTAATGAAGTTTTCTATACTTTGTATATCCATTTCTATTTTAACTGATAAAACCTTTTCCTTTTCACCACGGTTAACTGCGAGCACCCGATGGTTAGCAATTTTTTTAATCGGTTCTGTATAGTCATAATACATAGAGAAAATTTCTTTTTCATCTTCTGCTTGTTTTTTCTTTTGCGTTACAATGTAACCCTGTTGAAATGTATCTCTGAGTATTTTACTTCTATACATCGGTTTATCAGAAACAAGTTCTGCAATGATATCTTGCGCACCTTTGATAGCATCTTCTACACGCGTTACTTCATCATTAATAAATTGTTGTGCTTTCTTTTCAACAGATACATCTATATCGTTTTGTTGTAACCATTGTGCAAATGGCTCTAATCCTTTTCGTTTCGCCTCAGTTGCTCTTGTTTTCTTTTTCTGTTTAAACGGTCTGTATAAATCTTCCACTCTTTGTAGTTTGGTTTGTTTTAAAATATCACTTTTTAAATCCGAAGTTAATAAGCCTTGTTCCTCTATGTTATTAATTACTTCTTCTTTTCTCTTTTGTAAATTAACCATATATTGATATTCATCATCAATTTGCTTAATTTCTACCTCATCTAAACCGCCTGTTTGTTCTTTTCTATAGCGTGCTATAAAAGGTACGGTATTTTTGTCTTCTAATAAAGACAAAACAGCATTAATTTGTTTAGTTGTGAAACTATATTTATCTCTGATTGATTGAATTAGATTACTATCCATGGAATCCTCCGCTTATCATTATGTAATATTATTTTGTTAATAAATATATTTTAACATATCTGTGTTATATCACTTTGTCATAATCATTATTACAATTAAAAAAGCAGATTCCTAAAATTCGAAATCCGCTTTTTCTATAATTATTATTTATTTGCTGCTTCCTGTAATTTCTTAATCGCTGTTCTTTGTAATCTTGAAACATGCATTTGACTTAAGCCGATGCGTTCTCCTGTTTCTTTTTGGCTTAAACCTTCAATAAAGGTACATTGAATGATTTGTCTTTCACGTTCAGAAAGTATCGGAAGTATTTTCTCCAATATCATTCGTTTTTCTGTTAAATCATAGTTATCATCTTGTTGCCCCATGATATCTAATAAAGTTACAGTTGAACCGTCTTTATCTGCTTCAATGGAATGGTCTACACTTAACGCATTATAACTTTGTCCCATTTCCATCGCTTCAAGCACGTCTTCATCATTCACTTCTAATTTATCCGCAATTTCAGTAATAGAAGGTGAACGTTCGAGTTCATTTGTTAATTCATCTGTAACTTTCTTAATTCGTGGTCCAATCTCTTTGATTCTTCTAGGTACATGAACACTCCATGTTTTATCACGCAAATAACGTTTAATCTCACCTATTACAGTTGGTACTAAAAAGGCTTCAAACTTTCTATCAAAGGATAAGTCAAATCGATTAATTGCACCGATTAAACCAACCATACCAACCTGAACGAGGTCTTCGTGATGAGATTGACCTTTAGAATATTTATATGCCAAGGATTCGATTAACTTCCTATAATGTCTTACAAGTTGATCTTGTGCATCTGTATTCTCATTGTTTTGATGCTGCATAATCCATTGGTTTATTTGTTCAGGTGATACATCATTAACTGATTTCGACTCTCTCGCCATTATTTCGCACCTGCTCTTTTTTAATATACTTTATCATACTGATTGTTACACCTGATTGTTTATCAACTGTAACCTCATCCATTAAAGATTCAATTAAAAACAGACCCAAACCGCCTTCTCTAAGGAAATCTATGTTTTCATCCTCTTTATATGGTCCTAGTTTTTCTTTTGTTTCTTCGTAATCGAAACTATCTCCTTGATCGGAAATGATGATTTTAATTTTATCATCAAAGATTTCAAAACAAAGATTAATCATTCCCATCTCATTGGAATCATCTTTATAAGCATGTTTTACTGCATTGGTTACTGCTTCACTGACTGCAATTTTAGCATCTTCTATATCATCATATGATGCACCTGCTCTTGAAAATACACCGGATAATGTCAAACGTATTAAACTTACATATTCTGCAGATGCTGGTAGACGCATTTCTATATAATCTTGTTTAAATTGCATGTTATTCGACCTCCGTTCCTTCATTAACATGCATCAAATCTTTTAATCCAGTTATATCAAAAAGACGACTTATGCGATCTGAAACACCTAATATATATAATTCTTTATCATTTTGGTTTAATGCTTTTAATGTACCTACAAATAAGCCTAAGCCTGTTGAATCCATATAACTCACATTTTCTAAATTTACATAGATATCATGTGTTCCCTCTTGTCTCATTGGAACTAAGACTTCTTCTAATTCAGGAACTGTATAAACATCCAGTTCGCCGCCTACTTTTACCTCATAATGTGAATCATGAGTTACAGTCTCAATATTAAGGTTCATAACATTACACTCCTAATTATAGTCTCATTAATAACTTTTATACCCTTAAATATAAAATTTAAATCTAAACACTAAAAACTAATTTACTCTTTTAATGATTAATATGGTTAAATCATCCCTTTTATCAGGGTTTTGTATTTTTAAAATCGCTTCATATAGTAATTGCACAATATCTTGTGGATGCATGTGTTTATATTTATGAATCATATCTAACAAATACTGTTTGTCTAAAAAGTCGCCAGCTTCATTTCTGACTTCTGTTACACCATCTGTAAAAATAATAACCAAATCGTCTAAATAAATAGGTATCTCTTGTTGTTTATAACGTGTTTGTTGGCTCACACCTAACACTCTTCCTCGAACATCCATTTCTTCAAATGTTTCTGTTTCAGCTCGATAAATATATCCTGGTTCATGTCCGGCAGAACTACAATATAACAAATGATTTAATTCTTCATATAAGCCATAAAACATGGTTACGAACATATTTTGATTTACATTTTTTTCAACAACGCGATTAAGTCGTTTCAAACCATCACTTGGTAATTGTGAATGACCGTATGAATCCATTCCAAATTTAATCATACTCATAGCTAAAGCAGCTGGAATGCCCTTACCTATGACATCCGCAACAGCGAAACTCATTGTGCCATCTTTATGATCAATCAAGTTAAAATAATCGCCGCTTACTTTTTGTGCTGCAACTGAAATGACCCCGATTTGTATACTATCAAATTGAGGTATATCTGTTTTCAACATGGTTTGTTGCAAACGTGAAGCTAAATCTATTTCTTTATCATGATATTGTAGTCTGTCTACTAATTGCTTATAGTCTCTATAACTATAGCCAAACCCTTTCACAACTTCTTTTAACACATTAAAGGTTTTTAAAATTTGTGTTTCACTTAAATTTTGGCCTTGTATATAATCTTTATGTATTTGGACGATATCCTCGGGTAAAATATCTTTTTTTATAACTTCTTCAGTAAAGCCTTTACACTTCTTTATTAAATCACTTGTATCACTCGTGTGTAAACTTTCATCAATTAGCGCTTTATATTGATTTTTGAATTCTTCCACGTAGTAATTCCTCCTCAAAATGCAAATATAAATCGCATGCATTGAATATAATATATTCAAATGCGCTTTCTGTATATCAATCGATTCAAAGAATAAAACGACTTCCATTATTAGATATGCATACAGCTGTTATTAAACGTGCTTTAGATACTTAAAAAAGCTTTAGGATACCCTAAAGCTTTTAAATTAGACATTTTATTCAAAGGTCCTATCATTGACTACAAACAATCTTGGTTAAAATTGATTAATCACTTAATAAATGATTATTGCATGTTATAGAGAATCAATGTCTACAATTCACTATTTTATTAATTTATGTGGTAAACCTTTGAAAATTAGGACTTATGACTCCTAATATTATGTAATCCTAAACTGATATCAATGGCATTATTAACTTCCTTCATTTTTTTATCAGAAAGATATGTCAATTTTTCTTTCAGCCTATTTTTATCTAACGTTCTAATCTGTTCTAGCAATATAACAGAGTCTTTATCTAATTTATATTTGCTTTTTTCTATTTCTACATGTGTAGGTATTTTAGCTTTATTTATCCTACCAGTAATTGCAGCTACAATTACGGTAGGACTATATTTATTACCAGTATCATTCTGTATAATTACGACAGGTCTTATTCCCCCTTGTTCAGACCCTTGAACTGGTGATAAATCAGCTAAATAAACGTCACCACGTCTCATCATTCATTATTATTCTTGGAGCTAATATATACTTCGTTGCAATCACAAGCTTCACATTCAAACGGAAATGCTTCTGCTGCGAGGGAGAGGTTCAAGTCAGCCATTTGAGAATAGCCTTCTTTTAAAAGTTGTTCTATACTATGATTTCTACCTTGATTGAAACTTGCCATGAATAAAGACCTCCATGTAACTAAAATATAAATCTTCGAGATTGGTTGTTAGATACATGATAACAAATTTTCCAAACAGTGACTACACTATTTTAGTAATTCATTGCGAATTTCTAGGTCTTTAGTACTATGATAAACACGTGGTAGTCTTCTACTTAAGCGACATAACACTTCATAATTAATGGTTTGTTGCTGATGTGCAAGTGCTTCGGCTGATTGTGGATTATCACTGTGGTGGTCCAGGATGATTACTTTATCCCCTGTTTGAATTTCATCTGGTACTTTAATAATTGTTTGATCCATACATACTTTTCCTATAACTTCACATTGTTTACCATTCACATTCACGGAAAAGCCTTTCATCATTCTAGGATAACCATCCGCATAACCAACAGGAATGATACCTATTTTAGTCGTTTCATCTGCCGTATAGACACTACCGTAACTGACTGATTCACCTTCATGAAGTAATTTCGTCTGAACAACTTCACTGATCCATTGGGCACTTGGTTTTAAATGCACTTTCACATTTTCCTTAACATAAGCGGATGGATAATAACCGTATAGTGAAATACCTACTCTAACAGCGTTGCAAAATTGAGTGTCTTTCAATAAAGCACCTGCAGAATTTTGTGAATGTATGAAAACTGGTTTCTCAGCCTGTCCAACAATGTCTTCAAATTTTGCTTGCTGTTCGTTCATAGATTCACCAGGTTCATCTGCACATGCGAAATGGGTAAACACACCTTCAAATATTAAATGATGATGTCCTTTAATCAGTTCAATAACTTCTTTATATTCATCTACTGACTTCATGCCTAACCTACCCATACCGGTATCTAATTTTACATGTATCCATAAATCTTTTTCATTTGATTCTGGTATTTCAGTTAAAGCTTCTTCTAGCCATAACTTTGATGGTACAGTAATTGCAACACGATGTTGAATTGCTTTATTAATATGATCCGTTGGGATAACTCCTAAAACTAGAATCTTAGCATCAATGCCATGCATACGTAATTCAATTGCTTCATCCAATGTTGCAACAGCAAAAAACTCAGCACCATTGTCCATAAGTTGTCTTGCTACCTTTATGCTGCCAAGTCCATAACCATTTGCTTTAACTACTGGCATAACCGTCTTATTTGGATGTAATTTTTGAAAGACTTGGAAATTTGCAACGATTGCATTTAAATCTACATTGACGTAGGTCGATCTGTAATACTTATCAGACATAAAATATGTCCCTCCTATATCAGTTCAAAATCTGTATAAAAAATATATTATCCTAATTTTATAACAAGACGATTAAGATATCCAAATTTAACAAACTGATTTTGCCTAAATTAATTTAAACCTCTAATATAACTTGACTCATCGCATAATGTTCTGTATGTGAAATGCTCACATGTACCTTATAACCCTCATAATGGATGCAAGGTTTCCCATTTACATCATTAGCACAATCAATATCCGTGAAAGATACTGTTTTTCCTAATCCACTACCTAAAGCTTTACTAAACGCCTCTTTCGTTGCGAATCTACCCGCTAAAAACTCCATTTTTCGTTGTTCATTGTTAAGTTGATTAAACTTAAGTTGTTCATTGGTTGTCAAAATACGATCGACAAGTTTACTTTGCCTTTGGTAAAGCTTTTTGATTCTACTTATTTCGATTAAATCGACACCTATACCGTGTATCATTGGCTTCTCCTACCTCCCATATAACGCCTTTGTACTATTACTACCTATTATATGGCTTTAGTTTACTCATTTATATTTTCTATATCACGATCTTGATTCACTTGTTTAATAGTCTGTTTTAATGTAGCAGCGACATCTTTATTGATTAGTTTAATTTCAGTATTACCTCCAGCTGTAGACAACGTTAAACTGACCAACTGATATTTTCTCATTAAAATACCTTCATGTGTATCAACGTTTTGAATTCTAAATAAAGGAATCTTTACAACTTTTACAAACCACAATCCATTTCTAACTGTTATCGTATGATTTTCAAGATGATATTTAAATATTTTATAACGATATTTGGGTACGATGATTAATTCAATAATAGCGTAAAGTAATATGAGGCCTACACCAATCATTAAAACCCATTTCATTGTTTCCTGTGCAAACCAATTAAGCCATAAATAATTTATTAAATAAACTGATACCAGTAAAACACATAATACTACAGTGATGAGTGTAGCTGATATACGCATGACTGTTTTACCTGATGGGTGCATATACTGATAATTACTCATTCTGTTCACCTCTCAAATACCATGATTGTAAGGTTTTAACTTGTTGATATGGAGTGAATTTTAATCCAATACCTTCATTACCAGCAGCTTTAGCAATGATAAAATTAAAATTGCCTAAATCACTATTAATTAAAAATGGCGTACGTCGTATTTCTAATCCTAAAATTTTATCTTGTTTAAAATAAGTATTTTTAAATCCAAACAAAGTGACATTACGTACTACAAGCTCATCCTTTGCTAATTTCAAACCAGAAAATTTAACCACAAGATAACTATGTACAACAAGTATAAATATAATAATGCCAGCAATCAGATACGTCCAAGGTAACCAAAAGTAATGTATTACAGCTGCAACGATAAGTAGTAATACAGCTTGCCTCCAGAAATATCTATGAAAACCTCTCCACGGCATGCCTACTTTTGCTTTTTCAAATATCATATTTGGCATTAAACTTTGTATAATCTCAAATGCTTTTTGTCGTTTAATGAAAGGAAGTATCATCACGTTGCCATCTAAAGATACATCATCTTTATCCATATCGTTCATATCACTTGTAATAACGAAATGAATTGACGTATAACCAAACATTTTCCTAAGAAATGATTGTTTTTCAACGACAGCTTGCACTCGATCCGTTGGTACGGTAATACTTTTAACATTAAAAAGTCCATAATTAATATTTAGTTGGTTGCCCTGCTTCGTCACCGTGTAATTAAAGTTGCGTATAATAACAATTAATGTCCCTATGACATAACTTGCAATTGCAACGGTCGCAATCATCATTAATACAATAACAAAAATTGCTTGTGAAATTTGTGAGAACTCATCAGTTATCCAATGCCATGGAATAACATCTGATAATCCCCCAATAATGGGTGAGAGCGCAGCAAAGGCAACACCAATTGCACCACTCGTTAATGCCATCAACAGTAATTCTTTAAATTTCAATTTATATAAAAATACAGATTCACTTTCAACATTTGCTTCTTTGGTCGCTGCATACAAATCATTGTTGTTCGATTCAGCATTGCCAGACGCTTCTCGAGATACAGAATTTGTGGCTTCTTCTTTGATGGTTGATAGTTCATGTTGTTTTTCTTTTAAAGTTTGTTGGATCCATTCACTCTGTTTCTTTGAAACTGTATCCAAATCAATGCCGTCGCTTGGCGTTTTGATTTGTAATTTCACACCGCCTACGATTTGATTTATGATGCCTTGCGTTGTATCTAGTGTTTGTATACGTCGAATATTGAGTTCTTTTCTTTCTTTTGTAAAAATGCCTGTTGCAAGCACGAAATGATCATTTTCAATCCAATAACGCGTATTGTATACTTTTAAAACTTGGGCTATGAATGAAAAAAGAAATAATATCGTTACAATACCTGGGAAAATATAAGCATAAATATTAGTAAAGTCAAAATCACGAATATTAAAAACTAAAAATATAATGATTAAAACGATATTTTGTTTGATTGCTTCAATAACACCCGTTATGTAAGAAATTGGATGCAATTTTTGAGGACTATACATCATAATCAGCTCCTCTCAAGAAATCAAGACTAATCGATTCAAATGTCTTTGCATCTTTAATGCTAAGTAATGGGAATGTTACCTGATGACCAGCAGTCACTAGTGAAGCTTTAGCTAAACCTAATTTTTTTAAAATCGGGTTATATTTGCGTTCTATATACTGCATGCGTTCTAGCTTGACGAATTTTTGTGATTTGAAGAAAAAATCATATTTAACTTCTATGTCATTTTCACCAATTCGATAATATGTATAATGATACTTAATCCAAGGTCCCAAGACAGCATAAATTAAATCTATTAAAATCAATACAATGAATACATAAATTAAAAAATGCCACCAATTAAAATGGCTCCATAAGTATATTAATACGATGGTCACGATCAAATTCACTATAAATTCTAGTCCTTCTATTAAATAATAATATTTAATAGCTTCTTTTGGACTTTTCTTAAATAGCTGGTCGTTTGTCATAACTACACTCCTTCATTAAGATTTTCCCCATTATAACATAGGGCATCTAGCTCATTCATCCTCATTTCAAAATATTCATTTACACAATTAAAATAGATATGTATTTTATTGTTTTAGTTTATTTATTAACTGTATGATTAGGACATAAATCGTTTACTTAGATACGCCTTCAGTTAGGAAGTAGATGGCTAAATTGCATACGTGGGACTACGATATTTCTATTAGAATCTTTGATTTCTATCCCACTCCCATTCAACAAAAAAATCACTCCAAGTAAATGGAGTGATTAAACCTAAATTTCATATATGATAAATCGTTTTATTTTTTATGGTCTGCAAACGTGCGACCTTTCATTGATTTCTTGTTATTGTTTCTATCTGAAGAAGGTCTGTCATTTTTCTTCTTATTGTTGAATCCGCCTTTACCTGAACGACGATTCTTATTATCAAACTTGCCGCCGCCACGTTTATGATTACCGCCGCGTTTTGGTCCACCTTTACCTTGGCGACCTTTACCACGAGATAAAGGTTTTTCAAATGTTAATTGAACATCAACTTCGTCGTTTGATTCAACTAACTCTTGTAATAATGACGCGATTAAATCTACATCATTATATTCCCCAAGTAATTCTGTAGCAATACGTTGTAATCTTGGTTCATTGTCTCTAGACATCCAGTTTTGTACTTTACCTTTAATATCGTTTTCACGTGCTTTCAACACTTCTTTACGATGTGGTGGTCTTAAAGCTGTCATTTGACGTTTGTTTGCTTGTTCAATTTGACGAATATAATCCATCTCAATTGGGTTAACAAATGTGATTGCAACACCTTTTTTACCAGCTCTACCAGTACGACCGATTCTGTGCGTATAACTTTCAGTATCTTGTGGAATATCAAAGTTGTATACGTGGCTCACACCTGAAATATCAAGTCCTCTTGCCGCAACATCTGTTGCCACTAAAATATCTAATTGATCGTTTTTGAATTTTTTCAATACTTCTAAACGTTTAGCTTGCGTAATGTCACCATGTAATCCTTCTGCTTTGTATCCTTTAGAGATTAACGCACTTGTTAACTCATCAACACGACGTTTTGTACGTCCAAATACGATTGCTAGTTCTGGTTGATGTACATCTAAGAAACTTGTAAAAGTATCAAATTTTTCTAATTCTTTTACGATAGTATAATATTCTTCGATTTGTGGATCTGACATTTCATTATTCATCGTTTTTACGATAACTGGTGATTTCATGAATTGTTGAACCAATGTTTGAATCGCTTTAGGCATTGTAGCAGAGAACAACATTGTTTGACGTTGTTCAGCTGGAATTTTGTCCATGATGAATTTCATATCATCAATGAATCCCATGTTCATCATCTCATCTGCTTCATCTAAGATAAGCGTATGGATATCATTCGTTTTTAATGTACGACGGTTTAAGTGATCAATTACACGACCTGGCGTACCTACTACGATTTGTGGACCTTTTTTAAGTGCTTTGATTTGACGATCGATTGGCATACCACCAAATACAGTAACTACTTGAACGTTTTGTCCTTTAGCGAATGCTTTTAATGATTCAGCAACTTGCATTGCTAACTCTCTTGTTGGTGCAAGGATTAATGATTGTACACCTTCTTGGTCTGCCACTTTTTCAATTAATGGAATACCAAACGCACCTGTTTTACCTGTACCTGTCTGCGCTTGACCAAGAACATCTTTGCCTTCTAAGGCAAGAGGGATACTCTCTTTTTGAATAGGAGTGGCCTCATCGAACCCCATGGATTGTAGGGTTTCTGCCATCTTATCTGAGATCCCTAATTCTTTAAAATTTTGCAATATAATTCTCCTTTATTTATCTGTATTTCTATACATATATGTTCACTTAAGTTTCTTCAACTTCTTTATAGTACCACCTCAAGTGTATAATCGCAATAAAGCAAATTATATTAAATTGGGTGAATCTCTCGTAATCATCACGTTTCCCGTTACTCTAAACGCCGAAATACATAGGTTGTAAGCGTTTAAATTTATTTTTTCATATTACTTTTTACTTTCTGAAAAAAATTTGTTAATTTAATTATTCAGTATATGAGTAGATTATGCTACTTATTTATTCTAGCTTAAGCATTTTTTATAAAATAGTACAATACATCATCGTTAAACGATTAATTACACAATCTTCTAGTTTAATTAAATGTTTCAAATCGGAATAATACTTTAATAAGGTGTATTTATTGATTCAATATGTCAAAGCAAAATAATCATTTAATGAAATAAATGATGCCTACGAAAATAACTTAACTTTATACATAACATTTAGGCATCTCTTAATAGTTATAAATATGATTGAATCGTATGTCTATACAATTAAGAGCCCGAGACTATTGGAAGTCCCGAGCTCTTTCAGTTCAATGATATATACCGATTACGTATGATTGATAAGTGTTCATTTTAAATCATTGCTTCTACTACTTCTTCTAATTTCATACCTCTCGACCCTTTGACTAATACTTTATCATGTGCCTGAACATATTCTTTTAAAGAATGAATAAGATCTTCTTTGTCTTTAAAATGTTCAGCTTTTTTAACAAAGCTTTTACCAGTTTGATTAATATAAGCCGCTTCAGTACCAAACGTAAATAATGCATCAATGTCTTTACCTTCTAAATATTGACCTACACCTTCATGCATTGTTTGACTATCTGGACCTAATTCTAATACATCGCCAAGTACAATCATTTTTCTACCTTCCATTCCAGAAAGCGTATCTATGGCTGCTTTCATGCTAGTTGGACTTGCATTATAAGCATCATTAATGACAAGTATTTGATTTTCAGTATGATGTTGTTCCATTCTCATACCAGTTAATACGACATTTTTTAAATTATTGAAAATCGTCTGGTACGGTAAATTCAATCTCTTACCTATTGCAATGGCAATCGTAGCATTTTTCATATTATGCTCACCTAAAATAGGAAGCTCATATTTTTCATCATGATTAATTGTGAACGTAATACCACTATCTTGAATTGTATCAATTGCACTAATAAGTGTGTTATCCGCGTTTTTGCCGATACTCACTAAATCAGCATTTTGTATTTCATTCGCATACGGTTGTAGTAAAGGTTCATCACCATCATAGATAAATAATCCACCTGGTTTTAAACCAAGGGTAATTTCTGCTTTCGCTTTTGCTATACCTTCTCTTGATCCTAAATCTTGCATATGAGACTCACCAATATTAGTGATCACAGCTATATCCGGTTGTGCGATTTTAGATAATAATTCAATTTCATGGAATCCCGACATGCCCATTTCAAGAATTGAGATTTCAGTATCGACATCTAGTTGTAAAATTGTTAATGGCATACCGATTTCATTATTATAGTTACCTTGCGTTTTTTTGACTTTAAATTGTGGTTTCAAGACGCTTTCAATCATGTCTTTGGTCGTTGTTTTACCATTAGAACCAGTAACTGCAATGACTTGTGGATTGACAAATTCTAAATATGCTTTTGCTAATTGCTGTAAAGCTTCTAATGTGTCATCAACCCAAATGATTGGTCCATCAATATGCTCGTCTAGCGGTTCATCTTTTTGATAAAATGCAGCACCTGCACCATCTTTAAGTGCTTGTGCTACATATTTATGACCATCTACATGCTCGCCTTTAAATGGAATAAATAAGTTTTGATTATGAATGTTACGTGAATCAATAGAAACACCTTTAATACCATGATCCATAAATTCATTTTCTATTTCACATGGAATCCATGTTTTAATTTGTTCTAACGTTACCTCTATCATAATTTATTCGCCTCAGTCAATTTTGTATTTATTTTGCTTTTTATCTTCATGTTTTTCTTTAGCTAAGTCAATTAATTTCTTAATTAAATCAGAGTAACTAACGCCCATATTTTCCCATAGACTTGGATACATACTAAATGCAGTAAATCCAGGCATCGCATTCGTTTCATTTATAAAAATCTGGTTATCTTCAGTAACAAAGAAGTCAGCACGTAATAAACCTGCACAGTCTGTTGCTTTAAAAGCTTCAACGGCCATATTTCTTAACGTCATTTGAACCTCTTGGTCTAAATCAGCTGGAATATCTAATTTTATTTTTCCATCTTTATATTTTGCTTTATAGTCATAGAAAGCCACCTCTTTGATAACTTCCCCAGGCCATGTTGTCTCTGGATAGTCATTACCCAACACGGCAACTTCAATTTCACGCGCTTCAATACCTTGTTCAATAACCAACTTGCGGTCAAATTGGAATGCCTCTTCTATACCCTTTTTGAGCTCTTCTTCATTATTACATTTACTAATACCTACACTAGATCCTAGGTTAGCCGGTTTTACAAATACTGGATATTCTAATTTATCATGTACTAATTTTAAGATGTTACCTTCATATTTGTGATATTCACTTCTTAAAAAGCTAACATAAGGTAACTGAGGTAATCCTCTATGCGCAAATAATTGTTTCATTACTAATTTATCCATAGAACTTGAGGCAGCTAAAACGCCATTACCTACATACGGTATATCTAAAACTTCAAATAAACCTTGGATTGTACCATCTTCACCATTAGGTCCGTGTAATAATGGAAATACTGCACTATATGTATTACCAGTACTTCCTTGACTTAATAATTTTGAAATTTCACCCGCTTCAACATCTGCTAAGCGTAATGAGTCGATATCACTAATCGTATCTACAATGTTTTCTTTCTTTTTCCAAGCACCGTCGTTTGTTATGTAAATAATGTCTACTTGATACTGTTCCTTATCAATTGCGTTCAAGACATTTTGTGCTGTTAATATTGAAACATCGTGTTCTGCACTTTTTCCTCCGTATACGATACATACATTTTCTTTAGCCATTTTTTAGCCTCCATATACAATTCTTAAACTACATCATATCACGATTTAATATTTTTTTGCATTTGTTAAGTGGTATAAAAAAGCAATTATTTTTTGTTCTTTTTTATCATGTGCAAAGACTAATCGTGAAAGACAGTATTTTTAATTTTTCAAAACGATACCCTACTTCTAGCAAAATATGTTAAAGTTCGGTAAAATCTATATATAATACCAAAGATAGAGAAATCTAGCTGTTTAAAGGAGTAAGAAATGAGTACTTCACGTCAATTAAAAAATAATCATTGGATACGGCGGATTGACTGGATTTTAATAGCCATCCTCGTATTATTAGCATTCGTAAGCGTCACGATTATCAATTCAGCTATGGGTGGCGGTCAATATAGCGCTAACTTTAGCATCAGACAAATTTTATATTATGTTTTGGGTGGTGCCATCGCATTACTCATCATGCTAGTTTCACCTAAAAAGCTCATGAAATATACATATTTATTGTATTTTATCTTATGTGTCGGATTGTTTATATTAATCATTATCCCAGAAACACCAATTACACCAATTATTAACGGTGCCAAAAGCTGGTATAAATTAGGTCCAATCAGTGTACAACCTTCAGAATTTATGAAAATTGTGTTGATATTAGCCCTTGCAAAATTGATATCTAGACATAATCAATTTACATTTAATAAATCATTAGAAACCGATTTTAAATTATTATTAAAAATTGCAGGTATTTCGATTGTACCTATGGGCTTAATTTTATTACAGAATGACCTTGGTACTACACTTGTCATTTGCGCTATTATTGTTGGTGTAATGATTGTTAGTGGCATTTCTTGGAAGATACTAGCACCACTATTTATTGCAGGTATCGTAGCCGGTTCTACCTTAATATTGTCTATTATTTATAAACCCTCACTTATAGAAAACACACTGGGAATTAAAACGTATCAATTAGGAAGAATTAATTCTTGGTTAGACCCATATACGTACAGTAGTGGTGATGGTTATCATTTAACAGAATCACTGAAAGCCATCGGTTCTGGTCAATTGTTTGGTAAAGGATTTAATCACGGTGAAGTATACATCCCGGAAAATCATACTGACTTTATTTTTTCAGTTATTGGTGAAGAATTTGGTTTTATAGGATCTGTGATTCTGATATTAATTTTCTTAGCCTTTATATTCCATCTCGTACGTCTAGCAACTAAAATTGAATTACCTTTTAGTAAATTATTTATCATTGGATATGCATCACTTATTTTATTCCATGTATTACAAAATATTGGCATGACTGTCCAATTGCTACCTATCACAGGTATTCCATTACCGTTTATAAGTTATGGCGGTAGTTCTTTATGGAGTCTCATGTGTGGTATTGGTGTCCTTTTATCCATTTACTACCATCAGCCAAAACAATACTCCGGTGATAAACAACAATTACGCACGACTGATTAATGTACGATAATCAAACAAACATACTAAAAAGAAGCTGAGACCTCAAAGTCCCAGCTTCTTTTATTTGTATACGATATAGTTAAAGTGTCTAATCTATCAACATAGTCGCTCAAAAATTTTTAAGCACTTTATGCTATACGCATAACGTTACTAAAATATATTTCATTTTTATTGAATGCGCCAAATGCATTGGGTGTAACTTTTTCTATCCTATAATAAGGCAAAATAAAAAGTGACCAGACCTATTGGCTCTAATCACTTAATCGGGTAACTTGACTATTTCAATTCGTTAGCGGCTTTCACAGTCGTTGGTAAAGTATGCATAACTTCTAATCTTGATTTGGTTTTCTTTATGTTTACCCCTAATGATGATAATAGTTTAACTACATTTTGAATTTTTTCGTTATCTTTACTCATATCATCACTCCTAATCTATTGCTTCTACTACATATTACCCTATTTAAATGTAAAAAACCACATTATATTCAAAAATTTTAATTTAATTCAAAAAAACAGAGCCCTTTAATGTAAAATTTCATTTGTTATATACTTTAGTTTGTAATATTACATTTAATAAATTAATTCTTTCTCTTTTATATAATTAAGCAATATATGCACACTTTAAGTTTGATTAGTAAAGTACTTTATAACCAAGATCATATACTTCTTTTTCTAAATTATTTAAACTTGCAGGTGTTTCAAAATCTACATAGATTTTGCCTTCTTCTATTTCGATCCTAACTTTATACACACCATAAAGTTTTAATAATCTTTCTTCAATTTCAATTTTTTGTTTCTCATGCTTAAGTCCAGCAATATAAATAACTTCTGATTGCATATGTTTCACCTTACTTAATCCTTCATCAATTTTTGAAAAGTTACAAGTAGTTCTTCCATCGCTTCTTCTTCATGACCTTGTTCAACTTTATCCATAATACAACTTTTCATATGGTGATCTAATAACTTAGTTGCGACACTATTTAACGCAGACCGCGTAGCTCTTATTTGCGTAAGCACATCATCGCAATATACGTCTTCTTCAACCATGCGATTGATCGCTTTCACTTGACCTTCGATTCTATTAAGTCTTGATTTTAAATTTGATTTTATAGCTTCTGAATGATGCGCTTTTTGTATTTCGGTCACTTTATCAACGCCTCCTAGTACTTTATCCATCATATAATATACCCCTACAAGGTATTAGTCAAGTGATAAAACATAACGTCCATGTTACAATAGTTAAGACTTTTATATGAGTTAATTATTGGATTATTTGTTGGAGGTTTAATATGATAGATATCTTTTCAATTACGTTTAATCACACAAATGTCATCATTAATATTATATTAATTGGCGCGTTTATATTAAACCTAATCTTTGCATTTACAATTATTTTTTTGGAACGTCGATCTGCAGGTTCGATTTGGGCATGGTTACTCGTCCTTGTACTGATACCCATTTTAGGATTTATTATTTATTTATTCATTGGTAGACAAATTCAGCGCGACCATATATTTTCTTTAGATGAAGAAGATAAAATCGGCATTGAAATGATTGTAAATGAGCAATTAGAAGCTTTAAAAAATGATGATTTCTCAAAGGGCAATCATCAAATTGTGAAATTTAAAGACATGGTCCAAATGTTGCTTTACAATAATGCCGCTTTCTTAACAACGGATAACGAAATTAACATCTATACTGACGGGAAAGAAAAATTTGATGCTTTGCTAAATGATATAAATAACGCAACAGACTATATTCATATTCAATATTATATCTTTAGAAATGATAATCTGGGTAAAGAAATTCTGTCAGCACTTGAACAGAAACTTGAAGAAGGCATTGAAGTGAAAATGCTATATGACGATATGGGATCTAGAGGGTTATCTCTTAAACATTTTAAAAACTTTAGAAAAAAAGGTGGCCATGTCGAAGCATTTTTCCCTTCTAAATTGCCTTTAATTAACCTTCGAATGAATAATCGAAACCATCGTAAAATCGTAGTGATTGATGGTCATATTGGTTATGTTGGCGGATTCAATGTGGGAGACGAATACTTAGGTCTTAAGAAGAAATTTGGTTATTGGAGAGATACACATCTAAGAATTGTTGGCGATGCTGTGAACGCCTTACAATTACGCTTCATGCTTGATTGGAACTCACAATCTACACGTGACCGCTTATCTTATGCTGAACGTTATTTCCCCGATGTTGATTCAGGTGGAACAATCGGTGTACAGATTGCTTCAAGTGGTCCTGATGAAACCTGGGAGCAAATTAAATACGGTTATTTAAAAATGATCGCTTCTGCAAAAAAATCTATTTATATTCAATCGCCCTACTTCATACCTGACCAAGCATTTCTCGATGCAATCAAGATTGCTGCACTTGGTGGTGTTGATGTAAATATTATGATTCCAAATAAGCCTGACCATCCATTTGTTTATTGGGCGACCTACAACAATGTTGCTTCTCTTTTAGATGCAGGTGTCAATGTATTCCATTATAACAATGGCTTCTTACATTCAAAAACACTTGTTATAGATGATGAGGTAGCTAGTGTTGGTACAACGAATATGGATCATCGTAGTTTCACATTGAATTTTGAAATTAATGCATTTATCTATGATACATATATATCAAAAGCACTAAGAACTGCTTTTGAAAGTGATTTACATGTATCTTATAGATTAACAAAAGAAATATATCAACAAAGAAGTTTATGGATTAAATTTAAAGAAGGTATTTCACGACTGCTTTCTCCTATTTTATAAAAATCTGGTCTAAGTGAACAAGAGCACTACTGTTGCTTAGACTTTTTTATATTTTTTGACACTGAATAAAGAGGTGTACTTTATTATGAATGATACTGAAATTTTAAATCTCGCATCTAATTACATGTACCAATATCATAAAAATGATACTACAGGTCATGATGTTGCGCATGTTAATCGCGTACTACGTTTAGCCACATATATTGCTGAACAAGAACATGTAGAAAATAAACAAACGATTCAATTAGCAAGTTTATTACATGATACAGTTGACCATAAACTAACAGACCATCAAAGCGCTTTAAAAAATTTAAAACACTTCTTAAAAGAATTACAACTACCTATAGAAGAACAACAACATATTCTACATATTATTGAGCATATGAGTTATAATCATGGACAAAATAATTCAGCAAACTTAACGATCGAAGGACAAATTGTACGCGATGCAGACAGATTAGATGCTATAGGTGCTATTGGCATAGCTCGAACCTTTCAATTTGCGGGTCACTTTAATGAACCTATGTGGGTAGAACATCCAACAAAACATATAGCCCAGGTTGATGATACCCATTATAACCAATGGTCACCATCAGCAATCAAACACTTTTATGAAAAACTATTAAAATTAAAGTCATTAATGCATACGACAACAGCAAAAGAATTAGCAGAGCAAAGACATCAATATATGGAAAACTTTATTAAACAATTTTTCAATGAATGGTATTTTTAAGTGAAATTTTATAGGAATGCAAAAAAGCACATCCCGTCGTACGGGGTGTGCTTTTTTAGAATTAAAAATGAGTTTAGCTAATTATTTCTTTTTATTTTTCTTAGAAACAACTTGCGTATTTTTACCTTTACCTGATGCTTCAGCTTTATTTTTCTCCATTGCTTCAATCATAGGTGCAACTTCTCTTTTTGCAAGTTTAGAGTAGTACATATTCGCTACTTGTGTTTGTACAATCAAGAATGCCGCACTGACTGACCAATACAGACCTAATGCCGAAACAGATGTGTAAGAAATCCACACAATCATAATAGGTGAAATGATCATCATCATGTAACCCATTTGACGTTGTTCTGCTGGCATACTCTTACTAGATACATAAGCTTGTAAGAAGTATAAGATACCTGCAATGATTGTAATCCAAATATCAGGATCTGATAAATTAAACCATAAGAAATTAGGATGTTCTTCAAAACCACCACTTGATGGATATTTCAATACGAAGAACAGTCCCATAATGATTGGCATTTGAATCAGGATAGGTAAACATCCTAGCATGCTCTTCATCGGATTCATATCGTATTTTTTATAAACTTCCATCATTTCTGAGTTTGCTGCCATTTTTTCTTCTTGTGTGCGTGAACGCTTAACCTTCTCTTGAACTGCATCAATCTCCGGTTTGGCTACTTTCATTTTTTCACGCATCATATGACTATTTTTATAGTTTGATAACATGAATGGTAACAATACAATACGTATTGCCAACACAAGTACTACGATTGCTAAACCATAGTCATTGTTAAAACTAGTTCCTAACCAATGTATCGCATTATCCATTGGCACATAAAACGTATTATAGAAGAACCCTTCTTTATTTTCAGGTTTAGAATAGTCACAGCCTGCTAAAAAGACCATTACACCTAATAATAAAGGTAGTAGTGCTTTCTTTTTCATTTTTCCACCTCTAATGATATATTCACATAGAATTTATTTTATCATACTCAAAGGGAAGTAGAAAACAAAAAAAGAAATTTTTATACTTTATTCAACATTTTGTAAGAATTGTCTAACTGTATTTGAAATGTTTTCACTCTTTGCAATAGCTGAAATGACTGATACACCGTCTGCACCAGCGCGCATAATTTCACGTGTATTTCCAATTTGAATGCCACCAATTGCGACAATTGGAAAATTTTTGACATACTTTCTTAATTTTGTAATCATTTCCGGCCCTACTGGTAAATTTGCATCATCCTTAGATGTCGTTGCGTACATTGGCCCAACACCAATATAGTCCACATGTGCTAAGTTAGATCTTTCGTATTCGTCTAAATTACTGATACTTAAACCAATTATTTTTTCTTTAAATTGTTCAGCAAACACTTTCACTTCCATATCATCTTGACCAACGTGAATGCCATCTGCACCTATCTTTTGGGCTAATGCAACATCATCGTTAACAATAAATGGCACAGCATATTCATGACATAATGTTAATAATTCACTTGCTAAATCTTCTTTTTCATTTCCAGTTAATGCACTGGCACCTTTTTCTCTAAATTGGAACATCGTTATTCCAGATTCAAGTGCCTCAGTCACAACATCGATAATGGATGTCTTACTTTCAATATCTTGTGTGCCGCAAATAAAATAAAGTTTTAAATTATTTTTATCAAACATTATTGCACCTCTTGTTTATCACTTTGATTTAAATAATCCTCATAAGTTACTTGGTATAACCCATCTAATAATAGCGTCATAAATGTGCCAGGACCTTTGCCATTTGCAAGGTGCTCTGCTTTCTCTGCAGCAATGTTATAAATAGATACCGCTTCAACTAAATGATCAATAGATGTCGATTTATCTGACTGTAAAAAACTAGCTATGACTGCACCTAATAAACAACCTGCCCCTGTCACTTTAGCCAATAAAGGTGACCCATTATTTAATTTATATATTTGATTATCTTGAACCACAATGTCTTCCTTGCCAGTAATGACAATGGCACTATTTAATCGTTTATGTGCATCTTTAGCAATTTCTATCGCATTTAAGTTCTGATCACTGTCTGTGCCTTTCATTTTCGCATCACTATTGATCAATGCTAAAATTTCAGAAGCATTACCTTTTACAACTGCTACATCTATCGTTTTTAAAAAAGTGGCACAAAAATCTTTGCGATATTGTGAGGCACCTACAGCTACCGGATCAAATACGATTGGTGTGCCTACTTTATTAGCTGTTTTAGCAATTTCTAAAATATCCTGTTCCCTATCTTTAGTTAAAGTTCCAATGTTAATGAGCAGTGCGTTAGCAGGTGTTAACATATCTATTGCTTCTTCAGGCGCTTGACTCATTGCTGGGCTTGCACCTAAACTTAATAGCCCATTTGCCGTAAAGTTTTTTACAACATCATTTGTGTAACAAATTACGAGTGGATTATTCATTCTTAAATTATTTAAACTATTCATCATCCAAACCTACCTTTTTCATATATGCAAAATGATTTACGGGTCCTCTACCTTGACCGATTTCTGGTGTATATTTAATACTCAAAGAAATGAATGTTTTAGCTTTTTTCACAGCTTCATAAATCGTTCTTCCTTTTGCCAGTTCTGCTGTAATTACTGCCGAAAAAGTACAACCTGTACCATGAGTATGCTGCGTATCATATCTGGGTTCTTCAAAAGTATAAACCCCATCTTCAGTAAATAAATAATCTTTAGCAGTTTCTAAATCTTCAGCATGGCCGCCTTTAATAACCACACCTTTACTTCCAATTTCATTAATAAATATATTACCTGCTTGATATATCGTAGATTCATTATTAATTGTTAATCCTGTGATTTCTTCTGCTTCTGGTAAGTTTGGTGTAGCTACGGTCGCATAGGGTAATAATATATTTTGTAAATCTGCTTTCGCATCATCATCCATTAATGAATCACCACTTTTTGCTAACATAACTGGATCAATAACATATGGTATCTCAGGATATTTCATTAAATAATCTTGAATTAATTGCATCATTTCTTTAGAGGCAATCATTCCCGTCTTAATAGCCTGTGGAAGTTCATCATCAAACACACTTGTCAGTTGTTCTGATAACCATTGTGAGTCAAGATTATGAATATGCTGCACGCCTTTTGTATTTTGGGAAACAATACTTGTGACAGCCGCCATACCATAAACACCACAAGCATGAAAAGATTTTAAATCTGCCATCACGCCAGCACCTCCTGTGGGATCAGTACCAGCAATTGTCAACGCTATATTAGGTTTGTTCATTTTTCATACCTCCATATGACCACGATTCTTCGTTAAATGACATATTAAAAAAGTTTCTTTCATGTACTGTACTTTGTAAAAAGCATTGTTTTATATCAGTTTTTTCTTTTTCGTTACAATACTCTGTTAGTTTATTCATTAAATTATCAAATACATGAACTAATTCATCCATTTCAGTGCTATAAAATTCAAACCATTTCGATAAAATCGAATCTTTATTTAATTTACTGTCTCTTAATGCTTGCTGAGCAATGATTTGATAAACATAAGGACAAGGTGCCATTGCCGCTATCGTATAGGCGGCATTTTCTTTAGCATACGCATTAAAATACATATGTTTAATATAATGATCTCCACTTGGTGGCCAAATCTTTTCTTGTACGATTTCATTATAACTTTCTTGAACGTAGTCAGCTAAAATTTCATGTGCTTCCACTTCACCATCTACTATAAATTGAATTTGTTCAACTAAAAAGCGCACATCATTTAAGTTTTCCATTTTAGGAATTAATAGCGCATATATATTTGCAAATTCATTTAAATACGAAGCATCTGCCCTTAAATAGAATTTGATTGCTTCAACTGGTAGATTTCCGTGTAACATGCCTTGTATAAAAGGATCATGATAAATTTGATCAATAATTGGTTTAGCCTCTTTTTTTAACTGTTCTGAAAATAACACAAATATCCTCCTATAAATAAAAAAACTACATTCCTGATAGAAATGTAGTTAATTAATGACAAGTAATCATACTTCAGCATTGAATTAAACTACTTTCCTACGTTGGTATTAACCAAATCAGGTTGTAAGGGTCTGATGCTCATCATCTCAGCCAATTGGCTCCCCTAGTAGCAAATTTATATTTAATTTAATTAAAACATAACAAAATACTGCCAAATTTGCAAAATAACCGACTATAAAAAAAGCTGAGACCTATGTCTCAGCTTTAAATATTGCTTTAAATTTCATTACTACATTTATTTATTATGCAGTAACCCATTGTGAAGCGCCTGCTGTGTTGTAAAGTTTAACAGCTGCTGCGTCTTGAACCGCTTCAGGAGCTTCTGTTGGTGGTACCACTTGGTATTCTGC
>NZ_JACBFD010000028.1 GCF_013391405.1 Staphylococcus sp. GSSP0090 | reverse complement strand
AAAAATATTCTTCTAATGTAATATTTTTATCTTTGATTTGTTGAGCATCCTCTTTACCTACATATCTTAAGTGCCATGGTTCGTACATAAACTTAGTAATGTGTTCTTTTCCTTTAGGATAACGGATAATAAAGCCATATTTATGGGCATGTGTTCGTAACCATTTACTCTCTTTGGTGTATTGAAATTGTTCTTTAATGGATTCATCTAAGCCTGGAGTAGCTACATCAAAAGCAAGGCCTGTTTGATGTTCAGAAAATCCAGGCATAGCACTATAAGATTTTGCTTTTTTCAATCCATCACGATTAGCATATATTATGAATAAACGCATTTGCTTAAAATAAGAACGAAAGCCGCTAATAAGAATTAATTGAAATCCTTGCTTATATGCATCATTAATCATAAGTCTCAATGCTTTTTGAGCTTTGTATTTTGGAAAAGGTATATAAAGTGGAGAAATTTTATAATCTTGGTTTACTATAATATGTTGATTAAAATAATAAGCCCCGTTTCTTTTTATAATAGTGTTAGTATAACGATTGCGACGACTATTCCAAAAATACACCATTAACATTATAAATATCATTGAAAATATTTTTTTCATATACTCATCCTTTATATACTGTATTTTTATTTATTAACCAATAACCGAGATTCATATACAATTCATAAAAAATCCAACATAGGTGCGTAGAAAGTAACACTTTACCAATCTTTTTTTTATTAACAATAAATTTAATACTTAGTAACATAAATAATGATTGGAATAGTTTAATGATAAAAGCAGTCTGTAACTGTTGGCGTTTAAAAAAATGTATATACCAATAGCATTGACTAAATAATTGCAAATTATGGCTCAGAAATAATTTTTTCGTATGTTTTGTATATAAAAACAAAGTCATATTGGAAATCATATTCACTATTAACCATAATATTGGAAGTAATAAACTATTAACTGTATATTTGGGTCTTTTTAAATTTTCATAATATGATTCATTATTTTTTATAGAGGATTCAGCTACTTTAAATATAATAAATAAAACAAAAAAATATTTCGCTACTTTTTTTATAATTTTTTTCATTTATTTATCCTTTCTAACTTTTAATCATTAAATTTTTAGATTTAAAATTTCTTATTACTTTGTTATAAATAACTAGTCTGCGTACTGTTTAACTTATTTTGGAATTAGTACATTAGAAGTATTACTTCTCCCAAAATATTTCGATGGGTTTTTATTTTAATATAGTCGAGCTAACGCCTCATAATTTATTACTTTCTTATTATCTGTATTCATATCTTGAAACACGTCATTTTGACTTTTTTACAATATCATTGAATTATAAAAATTGGGATTCTTTTCTTAATATCTTCCCACTCTTGGTTACAATTCTCTGACATATAAAGTTTCAACTCTCTTACGCTTATCTTTAGAAACCCGTTATAGTTGTATTACTAATTTAGATAAACTTTTATATATACTAAAATTTTCAAATTATATATTGTTTAACTAATAGATTGAACATCTTCTAAATTGAATAATTGTTCAATGAGTTCATTATTATAAGTATAGGAGACAACTTTACCTGTGACGTTTAAATAAATAGTATCACATTCGATTTTATAAATATAAAAATCAATCTACCTATTTTACTAAATTAAACATAAGTTAATAGAAATTACACATCTTGTTGTTAATTTGGTATTCATAAATTATCATGTTATTATTAAATTGCATTGAAAAAACAATGACTGAGTTAAAAAAGGTAAAAACAGTCTTTTTGAACCGGTCAAAGTTGAAAGTTATTCTTAGTTATTGCTAATTAACACTAAACCAATGATTGGCAGAATAATCATTTCATAACCAGACATGCTATTCCTTTCTCGAAAAACGCTCCTGTTAAGTTAATAAAAACTCAATAGGAGCATTTTTCGTTAAA
>NZ_JACBFD010000027.1 GCF_013391405.1 Staphylococcus sp. GSSP0090 | reverse complement strand
AAGCAAGGCAGTCTACACGACGACGTTGTGCTTCAAACACATTTGGTGCATCTAATACAATAAAGTTGGCGGGTTTACCGTTATCTAAGCCGTAAATATCATCGACTTGCATCAATTTTGCACCGTTATAAGTAATTAAATCGAAATTACGTGGGAAGTCTTGTTCACGCATCAATTGCGTCGCATGTAATCCGTTGTCTAAAATATTCATTAAGTTACCTGAGCCTGCCGGATACCATAAATCAACAATAGAATCTTGTCCAAATGCAATATTAATATCGTGATCTACGAACTCTTTAACACGTGTTAATCCACGACGTTTGGGATAAGTATCCTGTCTACCTTGCAAATATAAATTTTCTGTTGGGCATGAAACAAAATTCAGTCCGGATTGACGGAAAAGACCCATCATACGAAACGCATATGCATCATCTGCAGAACCGAAAGAACATGTATGAGACGCTGTTGTAGATTCACCGTAACCTTGCTTCATCGCTTCAGCATTTAACATTTCTAAAAAACGTGCCTGTGTATCATCTGTTTCGTCACAGTGCACATCGATTAATTTCTGATATTGAATTGCCAGTCTTACAATTTCTTTAATTGACTCAGCACCATCTTCGGGACTCCACTCGTTATGCGGAATACCTCCGACACAATCTGCACCAAGTTGTAATGCTTCCTCTACAAGATCACGACCTGTTTTACCATTTTCTTCAAATGAATACATACCATTTTGCGGGAATGCTACGACTTGAATTGTAATATTATCTTTTAACTCGTCACGCACTTCTATTGCAGCTTTAATTCCCGTTAAGTTAGGATCTGTACAATCTGTTTGCGCGCGGATATATTGTGTCCCATAACTTGCAACGTCGTTTACAGCTTGACGCATGCGTGCTTTCATTTCTTCTTTTGTTGTACCTATTTTATAATCATTCCACAAATCGATCGCTTCAAATAATGTGCCTGATTCATTTTTAATTTGCGGATCTTGGCCAGTAAAATAGTAGTCTAAATGCAAATGAGCATCTACGTACGGAGGCAAGACGAGCCCGCCTTCTAAATCAATGATTTCATCCACTTCACCAAGATTATTTCCAAAAGCTGAAAACTTACCGTCTTCAACTAAAATTTCTGATGCGTCATCATGTTTGTAAATAGATGCGTTAATAAATTTTTTGCTCATTTAAAAACTCCTTTTATTACGTTTTAACATCACTACACTTTATATTATAAAATGTGAAATTGAGAATTACTTAATTAACGCATTATATCCGTTTAGGTTTCACTGCCAAACGCGCCATTGTCACAATTTTCTCCAAAAAATAATGAAAGTAAATTAAACTATTTTCTTTATATTAACGACAACGATATTTGCCATTTTGACTATTATAGTTGTCAAAGTCATAGAATTATTATATATTGTACACAAGGAGTTGATACTATTTGCGAAATCGTGTTAAAGAGTTACGTGCTCGTGATGGCTATAATCAAACACAACTTGCAAAGAAAGCCGGTATTTCTAGGCAAACCATTTCTTTGATTGAGCGTAATGATTTTATGCCTTCCATATTAACTGCAGTTAAAATAGCTCGAATATTTGATGAACCTGTAGAACATATCTTTATTGTAGAGGAGACTGATTTATGAAAGTAGGTCGTTATTTACTGTTAATGATCATTTGCGCCATTATTGGAGGCTTTATTGGTGCATTGATAGGTACGTTCGATAGCATATCTAGGTATACTGATTTACTATCACATATGACATTATCACACAATGACTTAATAATAGTCTGTGTCGTCGCTTCAATTATAAACCTAGCACTGACTTTAGTGTTATTTCTTGTACAACGTAATGCACTTAAGTACAAACGCCAGACTGAACAAGTATTAGATGAACAAAAAGCTGATCATTATGAGAAAAAAGCGAATTTAAAACATATCAGCTCCAATTTAATCCATAGCATTCAAATTCTAGTTAGTTTAGTTGCGATGTTAGTTGTTGTTGTAAGCAATAATTCTGAATCAACCATTTTTATTTCCATGATTCCGTATCTAATTACTGTAATACCTTCACTTATGATTGGCTTTTTCGTTCGAAAATTTGATCCAAGATATCCTAAACAAGGTGAAGAACGATACACTGAAAAAATTCTAGAATTAATGGATGACGGAGAACGTCATATCACACTTGTGTCTATGTTTAAAACTTATCATATTAATCTATTGCTCATTATTATCGGTGGCATGTTATTAGGATTATTCTCTCTAATAACCGGCATTAATCAAACTGCTGGTCTGTTCATTTTAATTATTTTATTCATCTATAACGCATTTGGTTACACATTGAAAGTTCGAAAATTTTATAAATAAAAATATCTTTTCAAATTGGAGGCTTTTATGGAACATTTATTAGAAATACAAAACCTAAATAAGTCATATGCAAAATCAGATTTTAAACTATCAGATATTTCACTTACGCTCAAACCCAATGAAGTGATTGGTGTAATTGGTAAAAACGGCTCTGGCAAATCCACTTTATTTAATACATTAGTGGGAAATCGTTTCAAAGATTCTGGAGAAATTTCCTATTTCGATAAACAGATCACAGATAATGAGAACGCGCATAAAGAACACATTGGTGTTGTATTTGATGATTTACGTGTACCAAATAAATTAACAATGCAAGATATTGATAAAGTTTTTTCTAATATTTACAAAACGTGGCATTCCGATAAATTTTTCTCTATTATAAACAACTTTGAATTACCTACAAATAATGCAATTAAGTCATTTTCTAGAGGTATGCGTATGAAAGCTGCTCTAGCAATTGCGTTAGGCCATGATAGCAATATACTTATTCTAGATGAAGCAACAGCAGGCATGGACGCTTCTGGGCGTGAAGAAGTCATAGAAATATTAGAAGATTATGTTGCTGAAGGAAATGGCATATTAATTTCATCTCATATTTCAGAAGATATTGAACAACTTGCGACAAAATTAATATTTATGAAAGATGGTCGCATTATCTTAGAAGAAGATAAACACGTCTTACTCGACCATTATGGCATAGTAGAACAACCTGAAGCTGATTTCAATTTACCAAATGACGCTATTGTAGCTACTAGAAAACGCAAAGATATGAGAATAACATTAGTCAATAACCGTAAAAGCGTTACAGACGCGCGTCCATTAGAAAGTATAGATGATGCGACAAAATTAATTATGCGAGGTGAACAATAATGAAAGGTTTAATCATGAGCAGTTATTACTCAAGTAAAAAATCACTTTATACTTATCTTATTGTGGCAATTTTTGCGAGTATCATTTTCGCTTTTATTAATCCGATAATGACTTGTTTTTTACCAATGCTTTTCTTAATTTCGCCCGTAACCGATAATATTAAACATGAAAAAGATTCCAAATGGATGTATTATATCTCTACGTTGCCGAGTGGTAGAAAGGCTTATGTAAATGCTTACTTCACCTTTTATGGCATACTTATATTTATAGGTCTTATCATCGGTGTCATATCCGTATCACTCGTGACTCAGAGTATGACCATGATACTTCTATCTATATTTATTGGCATTGGCGCTTCTGGAACGTATGCCATGATGTTCCCATTAACTTTTAAATTTGGTCCAGAGAACTCAAATGTTATCTTAATTACGACTTCTATAATCGTAATTATCTTATTTTTCATTGTCTTTTACGGTGCTGTTTTCGCAAACCTTGGTTCTAATACTGGCACATTAAACGCATCAGCTATGGGAAGTTCTTTCCTATTTGTAGGTATTTATGCAGTGATTGGCTTGATATTTTTAATTATTTCGTACATTGCATCATTAAGCATTTTCAAAAAGCAAGAACTCTAAAATATTAAAAAATAGCTTGTTCCTATTTCAAAAAATGGGAGCAAGCTATTTTATGTTAAATCAGTTTCTTTTTCGTGAATTTATTTTGAATCCATCTTACAAGTAAAGCAATTGTGATAAATAATCCTAAGTAACCAACTACTTTAAATACAAAGTTTACAAGATCTACGAAACCTACAAAGCTCAAGACATATGCCAATATTAACGAAACAGCTAATAATAAAACATAAGATTTTGAACCTGGGTTAGTAAATCTATTTAAAAATGGATATAACATGCCAATACAGCTATTAAATATCACTGCAAACATGACTACTGACATCAGAATACCTATGATTGGGTGAATATCATTTGCCAATAATAAAGTTGGAATATCAACTTTATTCGCATTGCCAATATTAGCGAGTAATCCGGCAACCATAATTAATAGCAACACACTAAAAGCTAAGCCGCCAAAATATGCACCTCTACCTGCAATTTTATGATTATTTGCGTCATTACCTACAATAGTTAAAAAGCTAAAGCTGTTACCAACAATTAAACCACCATAAATAATCGCATCCCACCACCAAAATGAGCTTGATGCTTTAGATGGTTCAATATGTTGTGATACTTCAGAAAACGAAATTGTGGGATTTATAATATTCGTTCCAGCAATAATTAATACCGCAATAACTAAAAATGGTGTAACCGTCCCTAATACGGCAAGAATTTTATCAAATTTAAGTTGTAAAACAATAAATAATAATATGATAATTGCAAGTGATCCTACCCAAATCGGCACATCAAATCCTTGGTTAAGTGCAGATCCTCCGCCTGCTACCATTACCACCGTTAAACCAAATAGGAAAAAGATAATTAAAAAGTCGATGATTTTCCCCATAATATTTCCAAACAGATTGTTTAAAGAAATATCATAAGAATCTGCATCAACACGATATCCCAGCTTTGAAATTTGTCGTGTTCCAAATGTAACAATGATACCTGTAATAATTGCAGCAATATAACCATAATTGCCGTGATTAACGAAGAACTGCAATAATTCTTGGCCAGTTGTAAAACCTGCACCCACGATAAAGCTTAGATAAGCAAGGGCGATTCCGATCGACGCTTTGTTATCTTTACTAAACATGACGTAAACTCCCCTCAAAAAATATGTATAATTTTTACATGTACCAGTGTAACATGAATTCATTTTTTTATTTTTAAATTGTCCAATTTATATGTCTCGTTTAATTTATTTAGCATTTTATTTATTTCATTAACTGTAATATATCTATGCTCATTCATTATTTTTGTAAAATAATAGGTCTATATCGTAATGTATCTTAGCTATGTTGAATCATAACACTGCAACAAATCAATCGACACATAGAGCAATTTCTAAATAAACCACAAATACAGTCTTTAATTATCAAATATAAAAATGGTCGGACAAATGTCTCGACCAAATTAATCACATAAATAATAGATGTAAAGTTCAACTTTTTATTGTTTTATATTAGTGGTGCTGGTGCATGCGCATATGAAATCTAATGATACTTGTTATCATGACACAAATGACCCAATGAAACCTTTCATAGAAAGCGCATACTATTATCCACTACGCCTCGTTTAAAATATGCTAACTAAATATTTTAAACGAATGAATTTTGCCTTTAAGCATAATTTTTCTATTATTGATAAGAAACCGATTCTTCCATATCGCTTTTCCCTTCATCTTCCATCTGTTTAATAAAATGTTGTACTGCTTTATATTCGCTATTACCAAAATCTTCAGAAGCAGTCATGAAAGGTATCCCACTCATACTAAGAATTTGATGTTCTTTCTTTTCGTTATAAATTACAGGCGACATGGTAAAATACGCCAACATTGCTGAATCAATTGAATTCTCTTCATCCTCATCTTTAGTTAGTAGTGAGACATCTGTTAATGGATAACCTTCATATTCCATTTGAATTACACTATACGAAATCGGTTTAGGATTTTTAATTTTCAAAAGTTCATTTAATGTTTCTGATTTATTAAATTCACTTTGCTTTATTTCATTTTCTGTTTTCACTGTAAAAGCCCCCGGTTCAATGGATGCAGAAATCAATTTGTCATCTTTAAATTTCGTTAAAATTTCTGCGTAAAATACGGGTATTTTAGACTTCCCTTGCTTCTTACCACTAGGATCTACATACCAATAATTCACCTGTTTTATACCATCTACTTCAGGGCCCATCACTTTTCGCTGTACCCCTTTTTTGTCTTTGAAGAATGCATCTACTTCTTCTATAGATGATCCCTCAGATTCTTTCACATATTTACTATCAGCTAATTTTACTTCATCCATTAATTTTTTATAATCTGACCATCCCTGTAAACCAATTTTATTGGTAAATGCTTCTTTTGTCATTAAAGGATCTAACTTATCTAAAATAGGAACTGGATCCACGCGATTAACATTTTCTTTTATTGCCTCATAAGATTCTTTACGATTAGGCTTTTCTTCTTCTATTTCCGCTGTTTCTTTTTGTGATTTCTCTGATTTCTCTGGTTTATTTGTTAATTCACGATAAAAATCAGTCCCTGATTGGAAACCAGCCATTCCTATCAAAGTCGTTACTAATATCAATCCCAATAATATTCTCATTTTTATCCCCTTATCTCACATTTATGTATCAAAATAAATGTACTTCATTGGCACTTATGTATATTGCGTATCACTTTATACAAAAGACTTACGATACATCTAATGCTTTTATCATTATTTTCATAAAAATTGTATTGCTCAAGATATAATTTACTTTTTGTAATTTGAAAAATAGCCATTAAAACATCTTTATTTACAGATTTTTTAATAGCTATCCATACTATATTGCAATTGTTTGTACAAACAACCAATAGTTATTAGTTAAGTTTTATTTCTTTAGTTCCTATATTATCTTTTTCATAGTTCTCCGGATCCTTAGCTTGTAAAGTTACCGGTGTCTTAGTATCTTTCAATTTGAAGAATTGAACAGCCTCAACTTCGCCATCTTTATTTATTTTATCTGTACTTGCATCTTCATATTTTTTGTATAAATCACTATCATAACCGCCACCAGTTTTCAAATCGCGCTTCACATTTTTAGAGTTTTGGTAAACATCAAATGCTTCATAAAATGCTGCTGATGCGGTAAGATCTTTATCTTCTTTATTTTTAACACTATAAATTATAGCAATACTTGGATTTTCATCATCTTCATATTCTGAAGCTTTTACCAACTTTGTATCTTTTAATTTAATATCAAATGCTTCACTTGTAAGTTGATCATCTTTAAATGTTGAATCTGATTTGTCTGACTGTTCTTCTGAGTCATCTTCAACATCAACTGAGTCCGTATTACCACTTTCTTCTTTTGTTTCTTTATTTGATGCTGTTTCTTTATTACTCTCTGAATTTTTATTTGAACTATCTTCTTTTGCAGCACATGCACTTAACACCAATATTGATGCAAATAATAAGCAAAACAATTTTTTCATTTTAAATCTCTCCCAATATTATAATTAAATAAATATGTATATCATAAAATAGTATAGCACTGTCTTTTGTAAAAAGTAACTAATTTTCTAACTATTTATTTTTAAAAACTATATTTTATAAGATGTCTTCATTTGATTAAAATGTTAATTATATTATTTTTCAATATTCAGCTAGTTCCACAATTTTAGATATGGTTAAATTTTAAGTTTGAAATCCTAAACATAATCAGCATTCTCAAAAAACAGTTCTCAATATTGTTTATATAATATATAATTGTGTAAATTATAATTTTGCTTACAGGGAGGGCTTTACATGCAATTTAAGTTAAAAGAAGAAGAGATATTAGATTTTTTAGAACTGAATTTTCCAGAACAAGTATTTGAAAAAGGTAGACTATTAGTAGGTCAAGATAAACAAAATGAACTCCATATCTTTTATTTTGGTGAATCATTTAAAGCATGTGTATTCACAAGCTTCAAGACTTTCGAACATAGACAAGCAATAGAAATCAAAGAAGGTGCTTTACAACGTATAACATTGAAAGATGGGATGTTATATAGAAAAATGTATATAGAAATGGTTGCGGATAATTTTAAATATGGCACTTCTAAAATACTTTTATCTGATTTTCAAAATGATAATTATAATACTTTTATTAAAGGTGAAAAAGAGCGCGTTATCTTTGAAAATGGACATTTTATATAAATATCTATTTCTTAAATAAATATAATCGACTAGATTTTGTTCTTTATTCTTCTTTATATCTTTCAAAACAGAAAAATTAGCTCTACATATTCACTAAAAACACGTCATGGCTGATACTGACCTCAGACTACCCTTAGACTTACCCCTAAAATTTCACACAAAAAATGAGACATTAGCTGTTTAAAAGCTTTTGTCTCATTTCTTATTACTATAAATCTCTTAATGTTATATCTTTAAATCAATTATTTTCAATAGTGTATCTATTTTAATCTGCGCACTATCAAAAATTCGCTTTGCTCTGTCACTTTATTTTAATCTAAGATTCCAGTTAAAGTCGAGATGTCGATTTCATTAGCATGTGTATGTTGATGTGCTAATGCTTGCTTAAATTGGGCTTTATCTGCATAAATGCTTTGTATAAAACTGCTTAATTGGCTTGCTTGTTCTGCTTTTTCAAAGCGATGTGCCACTGCTGTTACAAAGGCATTATGTAGCGTATCCGAATAAGCTAATATAAGCAGATTATAGTCAAATGCTTTTTTAACTGCATCTTCAATTTCGTTACCTTCATTAATATCTAAGTATAAATCGCACTGTGTATAGAGGCTTTGAATGGTCGTTTGCTCTACTGACGGATAAAGGTTCACATTATCATATTTACCTAAATCCATTAATGCTGAGGACATTTCAGTTAATGCACCGATATGGAAGTGAATTGTGTCATTCTCCCTAATCAGTAATTCTAAATTTGCAATTTGGTCAGAATTTGTCATAATCAGTGCGTTATGACCGTATTGATTTTCCTTTTTAAAATCATATACATAACCCGCTTGTGATACATACTTCTGTTCCGAGAGATTTAAACGATTCATAACCGCTTCATATTCATCTTTCTCTGGAATCACAAGTTGTGTATGGCGATTTACGTTTTCTTCAAAAATAAGTTTCATATTCTCTGGAATTTCATTTTGGATGTGTTCTTGCCAAAATACAATTGACTCACTAGGTTCTTTTAAAAAGTAAATTACGGCAAAAGAAGTTGCCAGTGAATTAATCAGAATTTTACTCAAATCTGCATGAATGACTTTAAGGTAAAATAAGATGAAATTGGCTTGTGTATCAAACAAATAGGTCTTACCTTCCCAATCAAGCACAATGTTTTTGGTCTTATAATTTTCGTATATGACTTCTTGTCCTTTTTGATTCATATACTTTTTCAAAATAGGTGTTTCATCTTTATCTAGCGTAGTCTGGGCATACTTCACACCATGCTTCGTATAATGATCTATAAATCTCACTTTGCCTTGTTCACTTAACCATTCAACATGACTTACAATTCTTGCTTTATAGTGTGGCTTATAGTAAATATTTCCACGAATCTTGCCCTTATCTTTAATCCATGCCTGCTCATTATTACCTTCAATTTCCCAAAATCTCGGCACTTTAATATCGTTAAAAAATTGGGGCTTTGACCCTTCAGTCACTTGGTAATTGGCAAAAAATTGATAGGGTGATGTCATCGTATCAGGTAGAAAACCATTATCATTAATGACTGTCGTAAAATGATTTTGTCCAGCTAATTCTAGAGTCTGATATAATATAGCCGTTTTTGAGTCATAATGTTCGAATAAATTAATCATACAGCACCTCTTTTATCAGGGAATTCCATTTATCTACAACTTCCTGAGTCATATAATCCTTAGCAATTTCGTAAGATGTCTCATGTGGATGTGCTAAACTTTCATTAAAGTAATTAACCATATACTGCGCCAGTCGCTGAACGATGTCATGTTCATGATCATCATTAAGATCAATGGGGATGAGGTAGCCGTTTGCTTCATTACGTATGAATGTAGGATTTCCATAATTGACATCAAATCCAATCATACCAAGACCTGAGCCAACTGCTTCCATCAATGTTAAGCCAAACCCTTCACTTGTTGATGCTGATACAAACAATTCATATTGTTGATAAACTTGATCTAAGTTAACGTGACCTAACAATTGGATATAGTTCGTTGCCGCATTTGCTTCAACAACTTTCATGATTTTATCTTTTTCTCCACCTTCACCATAAATATCAAAAGTAAGTTCTGGTACTTGTTTTTTTGCTATTATCGCTGCCTTGACTAACCAATCAATATGTTTCTCACTAGCCAGTCTCGAAGCTGTGACCATCGAAAAAGGTTTTCGTGATGAACTTGTTTTTTTTAATGATGATAAACTACCTACTGGCACTGTTAGTATATTAGGTTGGAATTGGTAATATTTTTGAAATTGTTCTCTTAACACTTTATTTTGTAAGTCTGTCGCTGTGATAAAAAAATCTATCTCTCTTGCATTTGAAAATTGATATTCATAGTAATTATTCCATAATATTTGTTCATCATTCATGATATGTTTACTAAAGTGTTCCGCATGTACAACAACACCAATCTTGCTTTCTCCTTTATGTTGAAGTACCGCTTGACCAATTTGAGTCGCACGATCCAATATAACAATATCTTTATTCGTTAATTGTAATTGTTGTATAAAGTAGCTCACAAAATCTATTTTGCTATATAATTTAGCATTTTCAAAAGCAAAAATACTGTCCTCACCATCTATATATTCGTTATATGCAATGGAGCCATCTTCATTATAGAATTGTCGCATATATAGTTTGGCATAATTTTCAAAAGGCGCATAGTATTCGGAAAAGACACGTACATAACTATAGAAATCTTTTCTAACTAATATACCATTGATGACAAATTCTGCACGATCGACCACAGTGTCATTTTCATCTTTTAAGTAACATGTGACGAAGTTTTGAGGCCCATCTAAATATAGTCTTACCTTCTTATCAACATACTCAGTTCTAGTTACTTCTGCACCTAAAGATGCTTTCAATTGCTCAAGTTGATACGTCGTTGGCGCAATTTTAATATCTGTAAAATATTGATAGAGCCAAATAATTTCTTCGTCCTTAAATCCCATGTTACTTGTAAATGTTTGTATATTTTCTGTTTGTATAAAGTCTAAAAATACAAACTTGGCGGACTGGTTTGTTTCTCTTAGCATTTGAGCACGATACGCTTGTGCATACTCAACACCACTACTTGCCCATCCTATTCCAAAATTAATATTATATATGGTCATGCAAAGTCACCTCATTTTATGGGAAATGTATTACTAAATCACCATTGTCATCGTATGTCATCATACTTTGACATATATTTCGTATGATATTTCTTTTAATTCTATAAATCATTATCTCGTAAGCATCCAAAGCAACTTTGTGATATTCAAATATTGCATTACGTTGTCCATTTTGTCTATTACCAACACTGGCTTTCAGTTGTTGCAAATTATCTACTTGATCAATCCAACCACTATCAACCGCTTTGAGTATCGACTTTTGAATAAAATTCAGATAGAAAAAATCATTTTTCAATTTCTTTTTATTCTCTTTAAGTTGTGTGTGAAACTGTTGCATTAAACATTGTATCGTTTCTGCCTTAACCTGTACATCTAAGCTATCAATATGTGCTTCAAATTTGAAACTGATATGATTATAGATATAAAATTACTCCGCTCAAAATTATCATTTTTTAAATAGTTACTTTGAACGGAGTATATCATATTAAGTTTTAATGCCATTACTATGAGGAAACGAATTTATGTTATAACCTATAGTTAAAATCCATAAATAAAAAGCTCTAACCATAATAGATTAGAACTTTTCATAAATTTTAGGTTTCCGTTTAATATATATTCAAATCAAAATTAAACGCTATATTTTGTCTATTCAGTCTATATTTCTCACTTAATTTGGGGCCGCAGCTATTTGAACCTATCCCACTTTGTGCATAATCGATATATAAATATGTTTTATCTTCAATTTTCAATTCATCCACATGTTTAGTTTCTGTTAATTGTTCTAAAGAATAATGTGATACGTTAAAACTAAAGGTATCTTCACTAGAAATTGAAATTGTCTGCTTATTGTTTGTAATATTCATAAATGAAGTTTGATTATGGCTACCAGTTTCTTGTGGTTTAATATGCACATCACCATTTTGTGTTACAGTAGTTTCAAACATATCTAAGTATGTTGCAACCCCTTTATCTTGATAGCTACTCATTGGCCCATTTCCATAATAATTTATTTGTTCAAATGTAGGAGGTAAAGTTATTAATAAACCAAAACGTGGTAAAAATGGCATGTTGCTATCTTTTTCTAAATTATAGGCTACGTTGATTGTGCCATCTTGATAAACCGTCCAAGCAAGTGTTCCACTAAGAATTGGCGGAACCGCTTCTGACTCTATATTAATTTCAAAGATGAGACGAGTATTTGACTTATTTTCAATTATTTTATAATTGTGCACACGCGTTTGAATATTTTCAAAACCTAAATATAACCATTCTTTTTTAATATATGCATCATTGTCTATTGGCGCACGCCAAATGTTTGTTTCAGTATAATTGTTAAAAACGACTTCGTCATTGAAGATCATTGACTTTAAACATCCTCGGTTCTTGTCAAATAGATATGACCTTTTGTTTCCTACCGAAATATTAATTGAAGATGTATTATCGTTGCATTGGATATTCATTTTTTCTTCTTTTAGACGAGGTAACATTCGACGTTGATAGATAATTTGATCATGACCAACCTCGTAATGCTTGTCTCGATAACTATCCGCTACTTTTAATTTATAGCGAAGCATTAAGCTGCTTATATTATCAATCGTTACATAATCTCTTATATCAAAGGTTTGTTGTGTATGAGGCGAGAAGTCAGTTAGTGGTATATTAAACATCTTTCTCTCACCATCTAAATAAATTGTTTCACCTTCTATAGTCAACACATCCTCTGTATTTGTAAAATCATATTGATTCTGCAAAGTAAATCGATAATCTTCATTGTCGACTAATCTCAAAGGTCTATGTTCATGCTTGAATTCATAATAACCTTCGTGTGGAATTCGATCTGGTGACACGATACCATCTACACAAAAATTACCATCATGTAATGTTTCGCCAAAATCTCCACCATATCTAAGAACTGGTTTACCATCCTTCATACCAATCTGAATACCATGATCACACCATTCCCAAACAAAACCGCCAATAAAACTATCATATTTTTCAACTAATGTTTGATATGCATTCAGATCTCCTGGAGAATTACCCATTGCATGTGCGTATTCACATAATATAAACGGTTTATCTAACTTAGGATTGTCTAGATATGTCTCTACAATTTCTTCTGGAGAAGCATACATTCTACTTATCATATCTACATTGGATAAATCATAATTTTTTTCTTTATCTCGATACAATGTGCCTTCATAATGCAATGGTCTTGTCGTGTCTAATTCCCTTGCCCGTTCCAATCCTTTAACCATATTAATGCCAAACCCAGATTCATTACCAATTGACCAAGAAATAATAGAACTATAGTTTTTTAATGGTATGATGGAAGCTTCTATTCTTTCAATGATAGGTGTTTCAAATTTAGGATTATCAGCAATGATATTAAAATGTTCTGTATCTTCTTCTCCATATAACCTTACAACACCGTGCGTTTCTAAGTCTGCCTCACTCATTACATAGAAACCGTATTGGTCAGTCATTTCATAAAATAGCGGTGACTTTGGATAATGCGCTGTACGAATCGCGTTAAAGTTACCTTGCTTCATTAATTTTAAATCTTTTTCAAAATCTTCTTCGTTCATGACATAAGCATTTTGAGGATGGCTGTCATGATAATTTGCGCCACGTATTTTAATTGATTTTCCATTAATATAAAATTGTTTATCTTGTATTTTAGCTTCTCTTATCCCAATTTTTTGAGTTATTACCTCATTTTCTGTTTCAATAATCAACTTATAAAGCACTGGATTTTCAGATGACCATAATTGTGGATTGTTTATTACGAATTGATGCGCCTTCGAGACAATTGCACGGTCTATTTCTAAACCTTGAGGATCAATTAAAATTAAGTTTGCATCCCCTAGTTCATGCTTTTCTTGTAAAGTGAAATTTACTTTTGCATGATTAGATTCATGATTTATTGTGGTCTCAATTTTGAAATCATCTACGCGTGATTTGGCTCGTTTTAATATATAAACATCTCTAAAAATACCTGAATGACGAAACATATCTTGATTTTCAAAGTATGTTCCATCTGAGTATTTAAGTACAGTAACTTCTATCGTATTCACTCCATTTTGAACATATGGTGTAATATCAAATTCTGAAATTGAATGTGCAATTTGACTATAACCTACAAACTGTTCATTGATCCAAACATAGAATGCGCTATCGACACCTTCAAAGTTCAAATGATAATCACTTTGTTCACTATATTCATTAATTTCAAATGAACGTTTATATTGACCACACGGATTTTCACTAGGTACGTATGGTGGATTAAACGGTATAGGGTACTGAGTATTTAAATACTGAATTTGATCAAATCCATACAAATTCCATACAGATGGCACTGTTAAATGCTGTTTCTCGATATTAATATCTTTATTTATGTAGTCTTCAAATGAATTAAAAAATTGAAATTGCCATTCACCATTAAGTAATGTGATATTTTGAGTTTCATACCTCGTTGTTAAATCATAATGCTTTTCTCCATGTTGATATGGTATATAAAACGCTCTTCTAGGCATCAAATTTATATTTTGTATCTCTAAATTTTCATGGAATTTTTCTTTAAACATATGTGTTCCCCCTATTTAATTCTTTCTCTGTGTTCTCGCTGACGTTTAAACTGCAAAGTCTTTTCAATATCAGTTAAAAAGTCCCCTTTTAAATTAAATGCTTTATGATATAAAAATGCAGTTAAACAGACAAATAATAATGGTGCTATGATAATCATAATTCTTAATCCGTTAATTGTTACAAGTGATTGTGATTCATTGGGTGTGTAACCCAGAATTGAAAGCCCTACACCAACTATTAATGCAGCAACAGCTTGAGACGCTTTGGTTAGAAAAGTATTTGTAGATGTGATAATACTCTCGTTGCGTTGACCAAATTTAACCTCGCCATAATCAATCACATCTGCTAATGAAACTGTTGTAATGCCTATCATAAATCCTGAACCAATTCTTAAAATACCTGCACCCAAGATGATTAAGACTGTACTTTTTGGCGCAATAAAACCAGCTATTAAAATAATCAATAAGCCTAAAATAATAAATGAAACAGATGTATTAAATGCCCTTGTTCTGCCTGCCCATTTGATAAATCTAGGCAGTAATAGTAAGCCAACCATTTCGCATAGAATCATCGAATTAAAAATTGAAAATAAATGTTCAGCATTTACTACGTATTTGAAATAGTAAATAATAGAACCGTTTAAAGTTTGCAGACATAAATTGAAAGTAAGTAACACACCCATGATGGCTAATAACTCTTTATTTTTAAATAAAATACGTCCTATATCTTTGAAATTAACTTTGATACCCATTTGTTGTTCTAATTCTTTATCCTCAGGTACTTTAAAGACAGTAACTCCAATTGTAAATATAAATACAGCACTACAAATGACGGCAAATATGAAAATACCTACTGAATCGCTACCATTACCAAAAACATCTCCTAATTTATGAATAAAATACAGGCCAAATGTTCCTACAGTAAACGCTGCTAAACTTGCAAAAAATCTAGGAATCACTGACACTTCTTCACGTTCACGAGGGTTATGTGTTAGATTCGGTAACCATGACCAATAAGGAATATCCATCATCGTGTATGTCATTCCCCAGGAAATATATAAAATTGATATATAAACGTACATTACAGTCTGTGGTAAATCAAAATTAGTAAACAATAATACCGTGACAATGGCATTAGCTAACGTCCCTATCACTAACCAAGTTTTAAATTTACCAAAATTGTTTCTGGTGTTATCAACAATCATTCCCATAATTGGATCATTAATCGCATCCCATATACGCGCAACAAAAAGCATAACGCCAACAAAAGCTGGTGATAATCCCACAATATCTGTGATATAAAACATCAAAAAGACACCAACAATATTAAATATGGCATCTTTACCAATTGCTCCAAATCCAAATGCAAACTTCTGCTTTCCTGTTAAATGTCTATCCATTTCGTCCACCTCTAAATATCCTATGTATTAAAGCGCTTTCATATTTGTTGCTTTTATTTTATCAGTGATTGTATTGAATTATGAATAGCATAATGATGATGATATATGGCAAAATGTTTCATTTCATATTATGCTATGATTATATAAATACAATTTAAAATTATTTTTTTAATTAAGAGGGGTTTTATGCAAGTACTATGGAAAAAATTTCAAAAAAAATTGATAGATGCTAATTTAGCAGAGTGTGGCATTGAGGTGGGCGTTCCAAATGTAGGTTATAAATATTGTGTTTTTCAGCAAGCAGTTTTACATATTGTTACTGAAGGTGAGGGCATTTTTACTTGTGAAAATGGAACATACCATTTGCAAGCTGGAGATATATTTTTACTTGAACGAGGTATGGAGGTTGAATATAAACCTTCTTTCTCGAATCCATGGACTTATTATTGGGTGGGCATGAGTGGTAAGCAATTACTGACATATTTATCACGCTCTAGCATTGTCGATAACCATGTTATTCTTAGTAAAGATACTAAAGATATAAAATATATCATTCAAAAAATTTGTAATCTAGCTCAATCTATTCAATCTAACAATTCCCATGACATACTTATTATGCAATATATATACCAGCTCGTGTATGTCTTGCAAGAAAAGTTTCCAAAACACTTTACTGTTCAAGTTGATATTGTTAATGAAGCCATTCAACATGCTGTAGAATATATAAATTCAAGTTATCAACAAGATATTACAATCGTTGATGTTGCAAAATCAGTTAATATCTCAAGAAGTCATTTATTCAAATTGTTTAAACAGAACCTAAATTGCTCTCCAAAAGAATACTTGACCTATATTAGGATGTATCACGCTTCCCAACTTTTAATCAATACCAACCTGTTGATTAGCGAAATCTCTACCAAAATCGGTTATAAAGATCCTCTTTTATTCTCTAAAAATTTCAAAAAACATTTTGAAATAAGTGCTTCTGAATACCGTGAATGTTTTTCAACATATCAAAATAATAATAACCTCCCTTCGAAATAGACATTTAACAATGCAAATTTGAAGGGAGGTTTTTAATCTAGTGACATTGCCACATTAATAAACTTGTACTATATCGTTACATACTTAATTCGTTTTCAGTACTTGAGCGAGTTCATTTATCAATGGATAGATGGATTTTCCTCGTTGCGTTAATGAATAGCGTACCTTTTTAGTATAATCATTGGTTTCTTCTCTTTTTACAATTTGTAAATCAACCAAATCATTTAATTGCTCTGTCAAAATCTTTCTACTTATACCTGAAATTTCACGATGTAATGCATTATAAAAGTAAGCTTCATTATAAAGCGTAGTTATAATAATGCCTTTCCATTTTCCACCTAATGACATCAATGTTTGCTCAATCGGACAGCCCCGTTGAATTATAAGATTACAGTTACCATAGACCATACCATTTTTTAACATATTAACCTCCTCATTAACATGAGTTACTTATTTGTGCCTTCTTGTGACGTTATCATTTATCATCTACGCTTTAGTTATAACAAATAATAGAAGGAAGCGATAATGATGAAACTCATTCAAATATCTGACCATATTTATAAATTGAGCATACAAACAACGGTAGGTATTCCGATAATAATCAACACTTGGTTTATTGTGAGTGCTCACGAAGTTTATATCATAGACACAGGTATGGATGATTATGCCGAGCTACAAATCACAATTGCTAAATCGCTTGGTAATCCTAAAGCCATTTTTTTAACGCACGGACACCTAGATCATATAAACGGAGCAAAACGTATTTCTGAAGATTTGAAAATACCTATCTATGCACACAAAAACGAACTACCTTATATCAATGGTGAGTGGCCTTATCCAAACAAAACAAACCCGGAAAACACAGGTGTTCAATACAAGGTTAAACCTTTAGCAACTGCTACAAACCTGCCCTTTATTTATTATTTAACTCCGGGTCATGCACCAGGCCATGTTGTCTTTTTTCATGATCAAGATCAAATTTTGATATGTGGTGATTTATTTATCTCAGATGCTCAACATCTACATACTCCTATCAAAAAATTCACGTATAACATGGCAGAAAATATAAAAAGTGGTCAAATCATCGATAAAATTTGTCCGAAATTAATTACAACGTCACATGGCGATGACCTGTTCTATTCATATGACGTTTATGCAATATATAAATTTAAGTATGAGGAGCAAACCATATGAAATTACAAATTTATCAATTTGAAATAGCAGAAGCAAATTTCAAGCAAAACAAAGCAAAAATAGCCACTCACTGTGCTAAATCACATGTGAATGGCTATTTCATATTTTTATCATTTTATATCAAATCATATTGTTTCATACTATCTACAGCATTTAAGATGGCTTCTTCTTGGTTAGCAATGGGTGTCCAACCTAATACTGTTTTGGCTTGTTGATTACTCACATTTCTATTCATTTCTAGTAATAGTTTGCCTTCTTTAGCTTGTTTATTAAATAATGCACTAAAAGTCAAAATAAAATTAGGCACGGTTTGAACAGAAACCTTCTCAGACAACGCTGGTCTTTGGTCTTTTAATAATTGCGCAATTTCAGGCAATGCGATTTGACCATCTGCAGAAGCAATAAATCGTTTCCCATTTGCTTCTGGCTTTGTCATGGCAAGCACATGCATCTTTGCAACATCTCTTACGTCTACAACATTAAGCGGTATATGAGGTACGCGTTTCATTTCTCCTGATATTAAATTACTGATTAAATGAAAACTACCTGATATATGTCCGTCTAATGAAGGTCCAAAAATAGCGACAGGATTAATTGTAGCAAATTCTAGCTGTGTATCGTCTTTATTGATAAATGCCCATGCTGCTTTTTCAGCAAGTAATTTAGATTTTTCATATGCGGACAGACCCGCTTCTTGTTCATTGGTCCAGTTTGCTTCAGTTGTTATGCTTTGTTTATCTTTATTACTAAACCCAACTGCACCAAAATTAGATGTCATAACTACACGCTTAACACCTGATTGGTTCGCAAATTTCAATATTCTTTGTATACCTTCTATGGCCGGTTTAATCACGGCTTGCTCATCTTTTGGTATATCAAAAAATACTGGCGACGCTACACTTAGTACATATAAACATTCGTCCATAGCTTGTTCCCAATTATCGTCTTTAGACAAATCCGCTTCTATAAAACTCAATTTCTCAGTAGATATTTCGTGCTGTTGCATCGTTTCAAGCACTTTATGTTTATTGCTTAATGCACGCAACGTTGTACGTACCTCATAACCTTCTTTTAATAATTCAGATATGATGCGCATACCTAAAAATCCTGTACCACCTGTAACTAATACTTTGTTTTTCATCAACGTAGTTCCCCTGTCATTTGCTTATTTATTGAAATATGCTTGAATCCAATCACTTAGTTTCAGGCGACCTGGATTAATTTGATCCATTTGATTGAAATCAACTTGATAACCTTTTTCCTCAAGCCAGTCTTTTTCAGCAGTTTGGCTAGTAAACGTGCCTTTAATTTCAGTTTTTTTCAAAGTTGTTTCTGTAAAAACAGCTACGACTTCATTTAACGTTAGTTTATCTGAAGCAATTTCAATTGCTTGATGATTATAACTTTTAACATCCATAAAGATATTTGCTGCAATACGTGCAATATCAATAGAAGATATCATTGCAAATTTAACTTCAGGTGCAATAAACTCTGGTATATCAATGTGGTTCGCTTCCACATTTGTAATACGGAGAAAATTATCCATAAAAAAGGATGGCTTAATAATTGTGTAATTGAGTGAACTTTCCATCAACATATCCTCAATTTTTGCCAGTGCCTCAAAATGTGGCCCAGTACGATCTCTATTCACACCACCAGCTGTACTATACACAACATAGTCAACGCCTTCTTGCTCTGCCGTTTCTATAATCATCTGACCTTGTCGCAACTCTTCTTGAATATCATTTGGAATAATGGGTTGAACGCTGTAAACACCATACTGTCCTTTCATCGCTTCAGTTAAATCGTCTCGCTGACTTAGATCACCTTCAAAAATGCTAAGCTTTTCATCATGAAGTCCTGTAAGTTTTTCATTATGTTTATTGCGTGTAAATGCACGGACATGCCAACCGTCTTCAAGCAATGTTGTTACAACTGCATGACCTTGTTTTCCTGTGGCACCAATGACTAATATACTTTTACTCATTTTATAATCTCCTTCCACTTCCACTATCTTAGAAACCAATAGTCTTCCTTTTCACCTTTTAAAAATGTGTATGCTTTCGGTTGCACACCTTTGGATTTAATATTTTCGTTAATCACATCACGCACTTCCCATACCCGCAAAATAAATGCTTGCATGTCTTTACTGAAAATGCCTTTAGATGCTTTCAGTTCTAGCACTTGATTTACTTCTGAAACTGTCATTCCAGTTAATTGTGCAATATCGTTTTCGGTTAGTGTGGATTCATGAAAATGTGCCTTTAGCTCTTCACTTGTAATACGTCTCTGCGCTTTATTTAGTGACATGACTTACCTGCTTTCATAAAATTTTTGCATTTGTTTTACATATAAATTATACTACTTCATAGTAAACGGATAGCTATCCGTATGTCAATTTTAAAGATGATTGAAGGTGAACCTTATGAGAAAAGATGCCCTAGAGAATAAACAACGTATAGAATCTCACGCTGCCAGCCTTTTTAAGACGGAGGGTGTCGAACAAGTTAGTATGAAGCGTATTTCTGAAGAACTCAATATTGGTATGGGCACACTTTATCGTCATTTTGAAGATAAGAGCGCACTATGCTACCAATTAATTAACAATGACTTTGAAGCATTTATGACAGAGATTGAAACGATTGCTCAAGCGCATTTAGATGCAAAAGCTATATTCATCGAATCTATAGATCATTTTCTACAATTCAAAATGAAACATAAAGATTTATTAAATTGTGTAGAAATGGGTAAAAGTAAACGCGATTTTAGACAGACCGCTTTCTTTGAAAGATTACATGCCTATTATCGTCGCATACTTAATATGGACAATGAGGACAACAAAATGGATCTTACTTTTAAAGTAGATGTCTTAATCAACACATTAACAACGCAACACTATCAATTTCTAACAGAACAACGCGCATTATCGAATCTACAGATACGTGAACAACTCGTCGCATTATTTTTCAATGACAAATAGGAGGTAAATCATTATGAAAGTTACATTAATTACTGGTGGTAATAAAGGTTTAGGTTTTGAAACCGCACGTCGTCTCAAAGCGGAAGGACACAACGTCTACATCGGTTCAAGAGATACCACTCGTGGACAACAAGCAGCCGAATCACTTGGCGTTCATGCGGTGCAACTAGATGTGACAGATGATGACTCTGTATCTCAAGCTGTGCAATTTATTAAAGAACAAGAGGGTCACTTAGACGTCCTCATCAATAATGCAGGTATTTCAGGTGGTTTCACACAACCTCAAGATCTTACCCCACAAGATATGGAACAAGTCTATCAAACGAATGTCTTTGGACTTGTACGCGTAACCAACCAATTCATTCCATTGTTGGAACAATCAACACAACCTGTGATCGTTAATGTCAGTAGTGGCTTAGGTTCATTTGGTATGGTGACCAATCCAGAAACAATGGAATCTAAAGTCAATTCCCTCGCTTATTGTTCTTCTAAATCTGCTGTCACAATGACTACAGTACAATACGCGAAAGCATTACCTAACATGCAAATAAACGCGGCAGATCCCGGCTCAACGAATACTGATTTAGTTGGTGATGCAAGCAACAATGCTAAACCAGCTAGTGAAGGTATCATACCAATTGTAAAATTAGCCACGATTGATAAAGATGGTCCAACTGGTACTTTTATTGATGGTAATGAACCAATGCCTTGGTAATCGCCATTATGTCCTTATAAATTTTATATGTAATATATCCCAATACTACTTAATCCTACAGTGATTCTAACGATGTAAATGATGGGCTCGATTACATCAACGAAAATGATAATCCATATATTATGAAACGTAAAGCATATGGCAAATATCTCAAGTGGAGGTTTTTATACAATGAAAAGTATTAATTTCGAGGAACACTTCGTCTTAAAAGAAGTTCAAGAACAAATGGCTGATTTAACGACACCATCTCCAAATGGCGTACCGCTCAAAGCCATGTTAGAGGCACTGGAACAACAAACCGGATTTACAAATCAAGATGAAATCAATGAACACGATGCACGTATTCAGTTCATGAATCAACAGGACGTGCAGATGCAAGTGTTATCTTATGGTAATGGTTCCCCTTCACTTATTCCTGGTGAAAAAGGCATTGAGCTTTGTCGTTATACCAATAATAGACTTAAATCGTATATCGATGACCATCCAGACCGTTTCTTAGGGTTTGCTACCTTACCAATCAATGAACCGCAAGCTGCCGTAGAAGAATTTAAGCGCTGTGTCAATGAGCTTGGATTCAAAGGGGCACTCATTTTTGGCCATCCTAAAGGACAGTTTTTAGATAATAGCGCATTTGATGGCATCTTTCAAACGGCTGAAGCATTAGATGTGCCTATTTACTTACACCCTGCTCCTATCAGTGATGATGCTTATCAAACATATTATCAAAGTGATAACTATTCAGATGCAACAGCTGGTTCGTTTGCCTGCTATGGTTACGGTTGGCACATAGATGTAGGTATCCATACAATGCGTTTAGTACTTAGTGGTGTATTTGATCGTTATCCAAACTTAAAAATGATCATTGGACACTGGGGAGAATTCACACCTTTCTTCTATGAACGCATGGATGACATGATTTATGCACCTCACCTTAACCACAAACCAAGTCATTATTTCAAAAATAATTTCTACATCACACCCAGTGGCATGTTAACGAAACCACAATTTGATATGGTCAAAAACGCTGTAGGTATTGACCACATACTTTATTCAGCAGATTATCCTTATGTTCAACCAGAGAACCTAGGTTCCTTCTTAGACGAGCTTGGTTTAACAAATGACGAAAAAAGGAAAATTAGCTATAGCAACGCTGAACAATTATTAAATTTTAAAATTCCAGAATAACGGAGGTATTTATGACACATACATTAGAATTAGATGGCGCAACAATCAATTATTATAAAGAAGGACAAGGTCCCGTGTTGATTTTAGTTCCAGGTGCGAACGGAACAGGAGATATTTTCCTACCATTGATAGACCAATTGAAAAATCATTTTACGGTTGTCGCAATTGATCGTCGTGATTATGGACAAAGTCAACTCACTGAACCACTTCCTGAACGTGCGAAACAACCCGATGATGACTATCGTGTGAAACGTGACGCACAGGACATCGCTGAATTAGCAAAACACTTAAGTAACGAACCTATTTATTTACTAGGTTCTAGTTCGGGCGCTATTGTAACAATGCATGTATTAAAAGATTATCCAGAAATTATAAAAGAAATTGCATTCCACGAACCGCCAATTAATACTTTTTTACCTGACAGTCAGTATTGGAAAGAAAAAAATGATGAAATCGTTGATCAAGTATTAACAGAAGGGCTACAAGCCGGAATGAAAACATTTGCCCAAACACTTCATATTTCATCAATTGATGCTAAAAGTATGTCTCAACCCGTTTCTGAAGATAATGAAGCACAAAAAGAACAATATGAACGTATGATGTTCTGGGCAGCCTATGAAATCAGACAATATACTCATTCTGATATCACATTAGCTGACTTAGCACAATATAAAGATATCGTGACTTTATTAAATGGGACAGATTCTAAAGGATCGTTCCCTCAAGATGTAAACTTTTATATTTCAGAGCAAACTAGGATTAACATCGTTGATATTCCTGGCGGTCATTTAGGTTATGTACAAAAACCTGAAGGCTTTGCGAAGGTTTTATTAGATTTATGGACTTAACGTATCAAACGAAGGAGCGCTCATGATGTTATTCGAACGAAACCAACCATATACCGATCAAACCCTACGCGACAAAGCAGATATTCAAGAATTAGTTCAATTTGAACGATTTTGTCGTGATAATGCATTATGGGATGCTATGCTGCAATGCTTTTCTAGAGATTCATGCGTAAACATATCTTGGTTTAAAGGTACAGGCGCTGAATTTGTAACGTCTTCAAAAGCAATGAATCGCTATGCACCACACCAAATATATAACACCCAAATTTGGATCAACCAACATCGTGCTGTAGCTATGATGCAGGCTACCATTCAATTACGTATTAATATAGATAACGTCGAAATGCAGCTAAATTCAGATGCTAAAATCATATATTGTGTCGAACGGTTAAATGGGATTTGGTACATTAAAAATCTAGAATGTGTCTATGAAAAAGATACTTTAATGCCTGTTATGCCTAGTGCAGTGACGATTCCTGAGTCTGAAATAGCATCCTATCGTCCAAGTTATGCATGTTTATCTTATTGTCTAAATTACTTGGGTTATGAAATCAATCATGAATTACAAGGAATTGATCGCCCTGAACCACTCAATGACTACTATGCCAAACTCGATGCATGGTTAACGTATCAAAACCATACACTATTATAGAAAGAAGATGTCTCTTTTGAAAAAGATAGATTTACATTCACATTATATCTCCCCTGGATTTGCCCAATTTCTAGATGATTATTTTGATGGTAAGGGGGATGGTGTCCCAACACCAGAATTCTCCATTGAGGGTTATCTTCAATTGATGGACGAATTAGACATAGACTATGGTGTGCTATCCATTTCTAGTCCTCACCTTAGCGCAGCGCCAGATGCAACTATGTTACGTCTAACAGATGAAGTGAATGATTATGCCTCCACAATGGTGCAACAGCACTCAACGAAACTGGGGTATTTTGCTTCTTTACCATTACCACTCGTAGATGAAAGTATTGCAATCATTGACCAATCTTTAGATGAACAAGGCGCATTAGGGTTTACACTACCAACGAATGCACGTGGTATCTACTTAGGAGACGACCGTTTTGACGCAGTACTTGCAAAGTTAGATGACCGTCACGCTACAGTTGCTATACACCCAAACGAGCCAAAACCTGTCAATGATGCAATTAAAGAAAAAGTGCTTGCTCCATTGATGGAATTCTTCTTTGATACAACGCGTGCGATTGTCTTTATGAGTCAAAATAATGTATTCAGTAAATATCCAAATATTAAATGGATTGTCCCTCACAGTGGCGCCCTGTTACCAGTGATTGCGCAACGTGTCCATATGGGCAATCAAATGTTTAATGTAGGCGATAAACCGGATGACATTGCTACCGTTATGCAACAACTCTACTTTGACTTAGCTGGTAAAGTGTTACCTTATCAATTACCAACATTGTTAGCCATGGTTGATGAAAATAAAATTGTCTACGGTGCTGATGCTCCCTATACGACAGATCAAGTAGTCAAATTACTTGCGGATGAAATCAGCCATTCCGAAATTTCAACAGAAACACAAAAAGAAAAATTTCTTTTTAGTAATGCCGAAGCATTGCTCAAATTATAAAATTTATGCGTCATGAAGCCATTCATGACAAACACTAACGCCACAATAACAAATCATAGCAATCACAAAAAATCAGGACAGTAACCCTATTTTCACTTTGGTTACTGTCCTGTTTTTTTATTTTATAAGCGAAGCATCTAGAGTAAAGTGATTCATCTACTTCGTGTTCAACATATTCATATTCTACTTCACTAATATTTTTTTCATAGCATAACTCATGACCATCATCACGCATGCTAAACAGCTACAGATAAGATACATCCATTGAAATCCTAACCAATCTGAAACTGGCCCCATTATTGTACCACCCAGAGAAATGCCTAAGTCAGCACACGCAATAAACAGTCCAAGCAACATATGCCGCCCCCTAGTTGGTAGCGTAAAGCTAAGATAGGTCGTCAAGGTTGGATACACCATCGCTTGTGTCACACCTATCATGATTGCACTGATATAAAAAATTAAGTGATTCAAATGTGGTCCTATTGCAATAATGAACGCACCTACAACTAATAATGCAAATACGATCATCATAAATCGTGCGTGCCATCGCCCGTCAGAAGGGATATATTTTCGCAAATAAAAACGAGACACCACTACTGCAATGGCTTGTATGGTTAAAAATATACCTGCATGAGCAAAAGTATGATTAACTGTGTACAACGGCATAAAGACACTCACCGCACCGAATATGACGGATGCCCCTATCATCATACAACCACACAGGAAAAGTTCCTTATTTTTGAAAAATTGACTAAACACGGTAATCGCATTAAATGGTACATCTTCATGTTCGCTTGGGTTCTCTGAATCGTGCGTATCTTTTGTAACCTGATAACCAAAAAGCATTGTTGAAAGGGCAATCACGATCATTACAATGCCAAACACACTCATATGTTGCCATTGCCATATACCAACTGCAATAAATGGTCCGATTAAATTAGGTATCGTAGAAAATAATGAATATAATGAGACGCCTTCCGCTCTATGGTCTTCAGGTAAGGCGTTAATAATACCAATTTGTAATGCCATAGAAAAGAATGCGGTACACACACCTTGCATAATGCGGGCAATCAAATAACCTTCTAATCCTGTGAAACCGTAAAGCATTAGTGCTGCCGCATTGATTACTAAAATAAGTCTTAACACTTTAATAGCCCCTATTTTAGCAATAATTTGCCCTGCCCACGGTCGAAACACCATAGCAGTTAACATATACGCACCCATAACCACACCAACGACGGTATTGGTTGCTCCTAAATCATGACCTCTTAATGGAATAAATACATTAAGTATCGCGTTGGCACTAAAGAACATCAACGTCAATATATATAATTTTAAAAATCGCCACGACATGGCGCCACTCATATGTATTCACCCCTTAAAATATCAGTTGTTTATCTATCAATTCACGCGTATAAGCGTTCTCTGTTTGAGATAAGTCTTTCGTCTGTAACTCGGTTTCAATCGTGCCACCTTTAAAAATAATTAACCTATCACAGAGATATGTTGCTACTTGGATATCATGCGTAATAAAAATATAACTGAGCTGCCTTGATTCACGAAGATGAATTAATAAGTCTAATATTTGTGTTTGAATCGACATATCTAATGAACTAATCGCTTCATCCAACAGTATGTATCGTGGATTCACACAAATCGCTCGTGCAATTGCAACACGCTGTGCTTCACCACCCGACAACATATGAGGGTATTTATCTAGGTATGTTTTAGACAGCCCGACCTCTTCCAGTAGTTGTATCGACTGCGTTAATATCTCTTTTTGAGGTGTTTCGCCACTATAGTTCATTACTTCTGCTAATAATGTTGCCACAGTTTGAAATGGATGTAGTGACGAAATATAATCTTGGAATACTGCACTGATTTGATGTTGCCTGAATTTACGTTTATGAACAGGTGCCCCATTCAATGTGACACTGCCTTGGTCTGGTTTTTCAATGCCTAAGATTAACCGTCCCAAAGTTGACTTACCACTTCCACTTTCTCCAATGATTCCGACAGTCGTGTTCGAGTCAAACGTAGCACTTACATCGTGAATGACTTGATGCTGATTATTGCGGAGTAACCCTGACTTTTTATACGACTTAGCTACTGAATGGATTTCAAGCATTTGTTTCACCTCGCATCACACGTTGAAAATGCTGATTTACTTTGCGTTTTGTTGACAATAAATACTGTGTATAGGCGTGTTGCGGCTGATACAATACGCTATCTCGAGACCCTGACTCCACCAGTTGACCATTTTTCATAACAATCACTTTATCCGCAATTTGATTGATAACGGCTAAGTCATGTGAAATAAAAATCAACGCACAATCAAATTGCTTTTTAATATCCGCAAAAGCCTTCAACACTTCATATTGTGTAATCGTATCTAACGCGGTCGTAGGTTCATCAGCGATAATGAGCTTAGGTTTGAGTGCCAATGCAAGTACAATCATCAGTCGTTGTAGCATGCCACCGGACAACATATAAGGATACGATTGCAGTATTTGCTTTGGCTGTTTCAACTTCATGTATGCCATATAATGAATTAACGTTGTGACAATCGCTTTTTTCGACATCTTTGTATGCACACGCATTGTCTCAATCATTTGCTTGCTAACCCTTGTAGATGGATCAAAAGCACGACTACCTTGTTGCATAATCATCGCAATATCTCTACCACGATGCTGCTTTAATGCTGATTCAGGCAACTTTAATATAGGCTTCCCATCAAATTGAATATCTCCTGTCACTACTAAACGTGGATCGTTTATACCAGTGAGCGCGCGGCAGGTAATCGTCTTACCGCTTCCGCTTTCTCCAATAATCCCTAACGTTTCACCAGAATCAACTTGAAAATGAATTTGCTCCACCAATAATTGGTTCGTTTGAGAATCTTTAATCGTCAGTCCGTTGACTTGTAATAAACTCATGATGTAATCACATCCTTTTTCACCGTATTTATTTTTTCTTAGTTTCAATACGTGGATCAAGTGCAACTTGGAGGGCATCTGATAAAAAATTAAACGCCATAACAATGATTACAATCGCTATCGCTGGTGCAAACATCATCTCTGGGTGTGTAAACATGACCTTACGCGCCTCATTGAGCATCATGCCCCACTCGGCAGTCGGTGCTTTAACCCCTAATCCTAAAAATGAAAAGCCAGAAATTTGTAATATCATTGAACACATCGAACTACTTGAAATGATGGCAATGTCTGCCAATGTTAATGGCATGATATGTTTCATAATAATAGCGGTATCTTTCATGCCAATCGCTTTGGCAAACTTCACATGATCTGATGCCGTATACTGCATGACACTCGTACGGATCACACGACAGAACCATGCCCATCTAGTCAATATAAACGCTAATATAATCTTATCCGCACCCATACCTAATAAAGCAATTAATGCGAGTGCAACCACATAACTTGGAAATGCGAGCATGACATCACACATGCGCATAATTAAAGCATCTGTGACACCTTTCATATAGCCAGCTACAAAACCTAGCACAGCACCTAAACCAACAGAAATAAATAGCGCTACAAATACATACAACAAACTGGGTCTTATTGCATAGATCAGTCGTGTGAGCACATCTCTACCTAAATGGTCCGTTCCTAATAAATGTTGCCAACTTATACCACCATATTTATTCGTCACATCAATATGTGTCGGTTGATGTAATGTCACCCATGGCGCAAATAGTCCAAGTAAGCTGTATAGCAAAATGATACTTAACGCAACAACCGCCATACGATCATTGAATAAACGTTTAATCATCGGCCATCCACCTCTCTTAGTCTAGGGTTGAGTAGCGCATTGATGATGTCAGCCAATGTATTAAAGATGATAAATAACATGGCGACGATAAGCACATACGCTTGAATGACTGGAAAGTCCTGTTCTAGAATGGCCTTTAAACTTAATTGACCTAAACCTGGCCATGCAAAAACATGCTCAATAACGACTAAACCTGCCATAATCATAGGTACGGACATACAAAAGATAGAAACAGCGACTTGTAATGCATTACGCAACACATGCCACAGCACTGTCGATGATGTCACGCCACAAGCTTTTAAATACAACACATAATCTTTATTCAGTTGCTCAATCATGGCACTTCTAACATTTCTAAAGTATATACCTGCATACGACATCGTAATGATGGTTACAGGTAAAATATAACTTTCAATGCCTGTTAATCCTGAAGTAGGAAGTAGATTCAACTTGACGGAAAAATAAATAATCAATATAGAGGCTACCCAATAGGAAGGTAATGCCGTTAAAAAGAATGCGATAGATCTTATTATTCGGTCTGTATACTTTCCAGCTGTTAAAGCACTTGTCACACCCAAGACAATGGACACCGTAATCACGGCAATGCTTGAAACAACAGTCAACTTAAACGTATTTATAAATGCAGGACCTATACGCTCAACTACAGGGTCACCCGTGATATAACTTGTTCCAAAATCGAGCTGCACCGCTTGCATCAACCAATGCCAATATTGAACGATTAATGGTTGGTCAAAACCATACTTGGCATTCGTTTCTTCTATCAGTCGTGGTGTAATATGTGGCACACCTTGTGCATGTAGAATGGCAACTGCGGGTTGTTCATTCGTGATAAAGCTCAACCCGAAAGTAATCAAACTGACAATCAACATTAACGGAATCATGATGCTGATTCGCCTGAATATAAACTTGAACATAAGGTCACTCCTTACTTATAACGCATTTCATTAAATGGTAGTTCATATTGTGATTGTGTAAATGTCACACCATCTAAGTCTTTCGGTGCCACTACCGTCATACGACCATGTGATACAGGAATAAATACACTCTCTTCGTCTAATTGTTCTAAAATGTTTCTATAAGCATCGGAGCGTGCTTGTTGATTTTGAATTTTAAAAGCTTGGTCTATACGCTCATATAATGCTTCTTTATTCTGAACACCGGCAGTTGCACTAGCATAGCCATTTTTCGATTTAAATGCGCTCATCGTACTTTGCGGATCATATAGCAATCCCCATGTTTGATTGAACATAAGATCATAGTCTCCTGAACTACGTCGCTCAGCGATTTTCTCTGATGTTTCACCATTAATGTTTAATGTAACACCTGCTTTTTTGAATTCAGCTTGTAAAAACTCTGCCTGTTCTTTTTGACTCGCCGAAGCTTTATCATAAAACATCGATAGTGCTAAATCTTTACCATCTTTTTGACGCATACCTGTCTCATCAGACATTTTCCATCCTGCTTCATCTAATAACTGACCCGCCTTCTTCATATCAAATTGACGTGTAGGTAAATCAAAATTGATATCCGTCACATTTTTAGAAAACAATTGCTTAGCCGGCTTCTCTTGATCATCTAAAATATCTTTGGTTATTTTATCTCTGTCTACCATATGTCCAATTGCTTGTCTCACTTTCTTATCACTAACTGCATGATCTTTGTTTCCTGAATTAGCAACGATCATTTTGGTATTCATTGCCTGACTGCGCAAGGTCTGATAATCACCTTTATCAGTTAGTTGTTTCAATGCATCTTTATCTAAACTATCCGTACCCCTATCGTCCGTGAACGCAAAATTAGTTTCTCCTTTTTTCATAGCTAAAAATGCTGTCTCACCTGCTGGCATCACTTTTGCAACGACCTTATTTAATTTTGCCTTTTCACCCCAGTAATCATTATTTTTAACAAATTCTGCAGACTCATCTTTCTTATGCTCTCCTGCCTTAAATGGTCCCGTGCCATCAAAAGCTTTCACGCCGTCTTTTGTTGTATTATTTTTAAAATCTTTTGGTGATACAAACACATACGGCCTTGGCATTGCAAGTTCAGCTAATGCTGGTTGATAGGCTTCTGTTAGTTTGAGTTCTACTGTATATTTATCCTTCACCTTTACATGATCGATTAATGTAGACAGTTTAATCCATGAATGTAGCGCTTTATTCTGTTGCACAGCATCAATATTTTGTTTCACTGCCTGTGCATCAAAAGATGTACCGTCATGGAACTTCACATCATCTCGTAAGTGAAACGTGTATGTTTTACCGTCATTAGATATATCCCAACTTTTTGCTAATTGGGGTTTAATGCCGTCTTTAGTATTTTTTACTAATGGTTCATAAATCATACTTTCTGCAGACATCGATCCACCATACACATGGGGGTTCATATCTCCAATGTCCTTCACAGTTGTATAAGTTAATTGCTTTTCCTCTTTTTGTTTGTCCAGCCCATGATGACTACACCCAGTTAAAATCATTCCTGATGCAATCAACACAGCACTTAATTTGGTTACTTTATTCATTGAGTCACCGCTTTCTCGTTTTTATATTTTGTTTAATGTGCAATTATTTTTTAAATATTGAGTAATTAATCGTGTATCATGTTCAAAATTTTGTAGTTCAAATTGGTTAGAAAAATTTAATTCTGTATGTGTTTTCACAAAATTCGATATATGTGTTTCATATCTATGTAATAAGTTATCGATGGTGGGTGTCTTAACCAAGAGGTGTCTGCCTAGTTGTTGAATGATTGTTGTTCGATAATAATCTTCATACGGCATTCGAGGTATTTGCATCACACCTTGTTCGTTTTGATATATTTGTTTAAATGGCACCGCTGAGAAATCAAAATATCTTCCTTCAGCATCTGGTTTTGAAAAGGGATCAATTAAAATCGCACTATAGCGTACGTATAATAAATATTCTTGATGTACCTTGGCTAACCCTTCAAAACGCTCAATGTCTTGTTCACTCATCGTCTCATCACGTACTGGATAATTTTCTCGCACCATAAATTTCAACAAATTCAATGGTGCTGTTTCTAGTTTTTTTAATATTAAATTTATCTCCTGCCATAGTGCGCGCATTTCAGCAATTAATTGCATTGTAATGGGCCCTTCTGGAAATAATTTATATACATAGACTGGTACTGTACTACCATTCAGAATCGTATTCAGTGAAAAATCATTCATGAATAGCGGCGGATGAACATACAATGAACTGTTGCGTGATTCTGCTAGCAATGGTGACGCTACCGCTATGAGCTGTATGTTTAAACTTTCAAATAAATCAATGATTGTACTTAACATTTTTGAATCTTGCTTCATCGAGCTGATATACACCTTGGATTTAACACCTGCCGTCATAACATGTTGAGGTGATGCTTTGTCTAACACGCGTGTGTCGCCAATATATGTTGAAAAAACGATCACCTCGGCATCGACATGCATTGAACGTAACTGCTGTTGCACAATCATGTGAGAGCCAATGGTAGGTGATACAAGTACAATATGTGCTAACCGTTTTAATAATGCTTGAGGCAACTGCGCTAAAATAGAGCGATAAGCTTCAGCATTACACGCCATAATCAAAGTGTCATATTGATACGAACCTTCATTTTGATGATGTAAATCTTGATAGTCTGCATACATATGTTGTAGTTCAAATTGGCCTGCTAATTGACGATGGTCATCGTTTTGAACGGTAACTTTTAAGCGTGGAGTGCGTTGATAGCATTGATAAAAATGTTGAGATTTAACAGAACTTTGAGCACGACCAACCATGCTTACACGTGCACACTGCATTTCAGTGAAAATCTTAGCTAATTGCACTGCTACCGGCCCTGTCCCAGCAATTAAAATATTAGACATCCCCTACACCAACCTCTACTAATGCTTTTTGATAAATGGCAATATCAAATATTTGGTTATCGCGTATTTGTTCATTCAAACAAGTCCATTTTTGAGCATCTGTTGGCTTAGTTGGATAATTAAATAGCGCTTTAAAATGATTGCCATAGCGCATTGAAATAACAACTCGATCATTCGTTAATTCATATAATTGATCTAAAATGTCATATTTTATTGGGACTGTAGAACTAAAAATAATATGTGTCACTGTATGCAGATCTGCTAGTTGTTCTACCTTTTGATTTGTTATATGTATCTTAGCTTCTGGTGCAAGTGTCCGAGCTACACGTTTCCCCAAATTGACTGCTGCTTCATCGATATCTATACCTATGACTTCTGCGCCCGTTGATTTCGCAAATTGTATCAGTGTCATCGGATAGGCACCTGAACCAATCAGTAATAATTTATCTTTGGCTGTTACTTTAAATTGCCCAAATTCTTCATTAATACAATGCTCAATATTTTCAAAATAATTTGAGGATGACGCCCTACCCTCTAGCAATCGTTGCGCTCTAATCATTTCCATTTGTTTCACACACTTGGCACTTATATTCGCCAATTTCTGAGTCAGCATGTCCTTTTTCTGTATATCTGGCCAAACCAAATATGCTAATTGATATTGTTGATTTAAGATAAAAGCACTATAATCCTCAATCAATAATTCTAGTTTTTTAATGTTGTTACTATTTTTTATTGTTTCTGTATATTGAATTTCAAATTCACTTAGATATGTTTCTAATTTCTCTTGTATGTTGATCTTTGAATTTGTTTGTTTCATTTTAATCTCCTATTCTATGTATGCAGTCCCTGTGGCCACCGTACTCACTTTGCCTTTGATTGTTGCTCGGTATGTTTGGGTTTGAGCATGATATTGTGATGTAACGACAATATGCCCGCCAGGTTGGTAGACCTTATAACCTTCACACGAAGGGGCATTGTGAATATTTTCAAAAATACCTATAGATGCTGCACCAGAACCACAACTATTTTCCCAAATCATACTTTGTACCTCTGGCAAATATATGAGTGGTGTTAGATACTGCGTTTCCCTGTTAAACAACATGACGCCTATGGTTTTAAACCCTTTATCCCATCGTGTCGTTTGAACAAATCTTTCTATCTCTTTTTGCAGTTGTGCCGTAATCCTCTCAACTGGAATGACAACATGCAGATAACTTTCATAAACAATTTTAGTTATATAAAATATCTGCCCATCTAATGTAAGTTGCGCTTGTTTTATGTATTTTGGTTGTGGCATAGACACTGCATAATAACCATCACGATGCATTTCACATGTCACTAAATCAGACCGTCCCGATATCTGCATTTGCAACGGCACGCTATTGGCTTCACCCAACATATCCGAATGGTCGATGAAATCATGTTGTTTCAAATAATGCATAAAAGAAATGGCCGCATTACCACAAAATTCATTACCACTCATCACTAAGTGAAAATGTTGTGGGTCTATCGATTCAATAAATCCTACTTGCTCACAATGAATATGCGTGGTTGCCATGATTTGATTTGCAATAGTGGCATATTCAGATTTTGCATGTTTAGAATGCACCAAGACAGTCATATTGCCCGATGGATTATATTTTGAAAATTGAACACACCTTTTTCCCATAAATAACTCCTTTCATAAAAATAAATGTCTTATCCTCTTTTTTGATAATAAGAATCATTACGATTTAAAAAACATAATATAACTTTAATAACATAAAGTCAATTATCATATTAAAATTTTTAAAAAATAAAATAGCTATCAAACTTAGCAATGATGATCTAAATTTGATAGCTATTTCTGCACATGTGGTTTTAAGTTATCTATATAACAATAATGACACATGGGCATATATTTAATTTTTATATTGTATACTGTACTTCATATTCATCATATAAAATTTCACTACAAGGGTGTGACGTATATCATTTATGTATGGTCCTTTATTGTGCTCATGTTACTCACAACGATGATTTTATCCTTTATTTTAGACAAAAGTAATTTGTATAAAGGTGGCTTTATTAATCTAAGTTTGTTCCTAGTGATGTTCATTTTGTATATGCTTGTTATAAAAATAAATAATGAGTGGCTAACACTCTTATTTATTTTAATTGCAGCATTCATCATTCTGGTATTTCCACTATCTTTTATTTTACTCATAGGCAGTTTAATTTATTTCGGTTGGCAATTAGTGACAAAAGAAGGTGCAAGAGTAACAAATTTATTATCTTGGGGACTAGCGTTCGTTATTATATTACTGTTTATTATAAGCATTATAATTAACTCAATTAAAGGAACATATTACTTACTCACTTGGCATTGGATTTCTGCACTCGTCCTGTATTTCATATTACACATTTTTGCTTTTGTAACAACTTATCTATTTTTAAAATTCAAGAAAAAAAGTGCGCCTCCTGAATTCATTATTATTTTGGGTAGCGGGCTAATCAATAACAAAGTCCCACCATTATTGCAAAGTCGTATTCATAAAGGACTTAAACTTTCTAAAAAGTATCCAACAGCAAAGGTTATCTTTTCTGGCGGACAAGGAACAGACGAACTAATTGCTGAAGGACAAGCAATGCAAGAATATGCAAGATCAAAAGGGTTTGATATATCTAACAGTATGGTTGAAAACAAATCACAAAATACACATGAAAATTTAAAATTCAGCAAAGCAGCTATGTCTAATCCTCATGCACAATGCTATATTGTTACGAATCATTTTCATACACTACGTGCAGGTCAACTTGCACATCAATTAAATTTAAATTATGAAGTATTTGGTGCATCTGTTAAATTGTATTTTTGGACAAATGCCATTATTAGAGAATATATCGCTACCCTAGCTATCCATAAATATCGTCATATGATTATTTTATCTCTCATTAGTATATTTTATATTGCGATTGGCATCATCTCTTATCTATTTCAATGATGAAATTGTATGTCCCTTTTTTCGTTAACCTATTCAAAATAAAGATGATATACGACATCCTGTGCATGAGATTTCGCGTATCATCTTTAATTTTTTACACCCCACTTACAAATCACCACAACAATATTTATAAATAAAAAGATTTTCAACAACTATTTTAGTATAATAAATATATGTTTGATTATAACAAGGGGGATTTTATGAAATATAAATATATTGCAACCGGGTTAGTTGTTGCTACTTTAGGCTTGTCAGCATGCGATGTCAACATTAATACCGGATCGGGTGGAGACTCCAAAAACTCAGATAAACAAGGGAACAATAATAATGATAATAACCAATCGTCATCTAACAACAATACATCAAGCAATAATCAGAATACTGAAAGTACCAATTCACCACAACACTACGCCAAAGTATGGCTTTCTGTAATCGGGAACAACAATGACATTGATGACTTGAAGATTAGTCATAAAGATATATCTGGTGAAGTGTTAAATCCTTATAATGAAAGTGCTTCTGCTACATTCCCTAATGGTACACAAGCATTATATGGTTCGTATACAGCTGCAGGTCAAGTGATTTATAAGGACAACAATGACGGGACGATTGATGTTTATGATGTACCAAGTCATTTTCAAGATAAACGTTGGGATGAGGATGAATATTCAAAAAATGAATCTAACCGCATACTTAATAATCCTAAAACCGTCAATCTTAAAAATATTTCTCAAAGCGAAATAGACAACTTTACTTCTATTATTTCGGAATCTAGTAACTCAAGTGAAAGCAGTAGCACGGACGATAGTAACAATGACGACAGCAGCGAAAAAGTAACCAGAGACAATGTCATTGATAAAGTTGAAGATTATGAGGGAGAACAATTGGATACATCACAATACACATATAAAGAGCCTGAACAAAGTGATAATGGGGACTGGGGATTCTCTTTTACTGATAAAGATGGTGATTTAGCGGGTTCTTATATCGTAGATCAAGATGGTAACGTAACAAAATATGATGAAGATGGCGAACCTGAATAATAATTTGAGCTATCAATAACCTAGAAAAGTAAACTTTATTTTTCTAGGCTTTTTTATTTATCTTGTCACCTTTAAAATCTCACTGCTATCGCATAAATTCAACTGTTATTTTAGTTTGTGATTTGAATGTATGCGCCTCAAATTTTTCTCAATATTTAATACTGTTTAAATTGGTGCATCACATAATCTCTGCACGCTTTGTGATCTACTATGGCTTGAGGGTAATCTTTGCCTATTTCAATATGATATTGCTCTTGAAGCACATCTTTGTACCTCGTCGGATTATGGATATATTTGCTAGGCACATCATTTAATATTTCCAACTGCGTCTTTATAAAATCACCTTGCGCATCAAAGCGTTCACTTTGGCGAATAGGGTTAAACATCCTAAAATATGGTACAGCATCGGTTCCAGTTGAGGCAGACCACTGCCAACCGTGGACATTAGACGCGTTATCATAATCAATGAGATATTGTCTAAAGTAATCTTCACCCCACGTCCAGTCTATAAATAAATGTTTTGTTAAAAATTGCGAGACGACCATTCTTAATCGATTATGCATATAGCCTGTTTGATTAAGTTTGTGCATTGCTGCATCAACGATGGGATATCCCGTTTGGCCTTGTTGCCATGCTTTAAAATTTGTCTGATTGTAAGACCAGTTCATGCTGCGATATTTTTTTGAAAAGGATTGTACAGCGGTTTCTGGATATTGCGTCATTAAGACATAATAAAATTCACGGAACAACACTTCTCTTATAAATGCTTCATAATTTGTTTCGTCAGTTTCATAACCTGCTAATAAATCCGTGACAATTTCTCGAATATCAAGCAACCCGTATGCTAAGTATTTACCTAATCCACTGACATCATCTTGCGTCACATCATCTATTAATTGCTTATAATTTGAAATGTCCTCACTTAAAAAATTATGCCAAGCTGTACGTACATCCTCTTCCATAGATAGATTTGAGCTCAATTCAATGTCACTCATATTAAAGCCCTTTTCAACAAGTTGACTGAGTTGTTTATATTGATAATCCATATTTGGGTGAGCAATTAACTGCTTACGATTCTCTTGGTAAAAACGCGTAAACACCTTATAAGGTTGTTGTTGCTTGTTAAAAGTCATAGATGGCTGAAAGTAATGGTTCACACGCAGACCGATGACCTCAATATGATGCTGCTCTAAGTCAGATTTAATATGTGAGAAATCATAGGTTGCCTTGTGATAACTCATGATATCTTTTCCCATTAATACATGCGTTAAAGTAAGCTCATCTAAAAATGCTTCCAAACTTGTGTATGTAACAATGTATGGATATATTTGATGATATTCTAAACTTTTCACAAAATGGCTCACCACTTTATGATAATAATTGCGCTTAGCTTCTGCTGCATCTGATAAATCTTCTAACGGTAAAATCAAATATAACTTATCAATGTCATCTTGGTGTTCTGTTATATATTGAAATAAAGGATTATTCTTGACTCTAAATACACGATTAAGTATGACGCCTAGTTGCATAGGGTTTGCCTCCTAAAATTTTCATAATACGGATATATACTCAAAAATATTCGTCGTTGATTCAATCATACCCCGTATCTTTCTTCATTAATGATTTCGCTATATGTCTTCGTTTTATATGCTTAATACGTTTTTATCAAGGGTAATACATAGTGAGAGGTGATTTGAATATGACTAATGAAGCATTACAGTCAGAAATTGAAACGATCTTAAGCAAGTCAAAAATAGGTGTATTATCAACAGCACATCAAAATGTACCTAATAGTAGATATATGGTGTTTTATAACGATGGTGTAACACTTTACACGAAGACAAGCATTGATTCGAAAAAAGTCGCTGAATTTCAGGAAAATCCTCGTGCACATATTTTAATAGGCTATGATGAAACTAAAAACCGTAGTTTCTTAGAAATAGACGCTCATGTTGAAATAATTAGAGACCGTGAAACGATTGATTGGCTTTGGGAAAAACAAGATAAAACGTTCTTTGATTCCAAAGATGATCCAGATTTATGTGTATTGAAAGTAACACCAAAAGCAATCAAAGTCATGAATGACGACACGATTGATACACCACAAACCATGATATATGACTAATAATATAACGAAAACAAGCGTTTATTTTACAAAAGCACAAAGTAAAATAACGCTTGTTTTTAATTTGATTGATGATGGCATTCATATCTATGATTGCAACATTGTAAATAAGATGACTTATTTACAAATATCATTGGGAGGTCAACTCGTTATATTACCTTTCATTGGCATGAATATATGCACAATTTCTTTAGGTCTTTTCACCATAATCTCTCTACTATAATTTTTCTTTATAAAATGGAATTAATCCAGATAATGCTTCGTCCACAGCTTTAGGTTGGTCGTATAAATCATAGTGAGACGCACCATCAACGATGTGTAATTTTTTATCTTTCGTTAATGCATTATCAAATAATTGGTATGCAAAACGATACGAACCAAAAGCACCAGGTACGTTACCAGCCACAATATAAAGAGGTTGATCTAATAATTTATCCACTAAGTGATATGCATCAAATCCTGCTACTTCAATGTTACTTAATAAACGATAACGATTAATTGAATTTTCATTATAACCACGATCTGTACGGTAATAATCTACAGCTTGTTCAATATCAATATCATTAATACCTGCTTGTTGGCGTTGCTCTTCACTATCCGGAATATATTGTGTATAAGCCACATCAGCACCTGTCGCTTCTGCCTCACGTTGATCAGCAAGGTTGTGTAACATATCTAATGCTGCATTAGGTGAAAGATCACCTTCTCTCGTTAATGTACCAAAATCGGCACCTACAACAGATCCAACAGCTTTGATACGTTTGTCTGTCAGACTGGCATTAACGGCATAACCACCGCCACCACAAATGCCTAAGATTCCAATGCGTTGATTATCTACAACATCTAAAGTATTTAAGAAATCAATGGCGTACTTCGCATCATCTACACGGTAGTAAGGGCTTTCGATATAATCTGGTCCTTGATGTAACTCACCTTGATGTGCTGCATCAAATGCGAACGTTGCAAAACCTTCTTCCGTTAATCGCTTCGCGTATATACTGGCAGTTTGTTCTTTTACACTACTAATTGGATGCATCACTACAATCGTTGGTAATGCCTTATCATTGTCTTGTTCTGGCGTCCTTAAAATACCAGTTGTTTCTACATTTCTTGATTTGAATTTCAATACTTTTTCATTCATCATTTTGACCCCTTTTCTTTTTGAATAATAATATTTACTTCTCTCTGGAGATTTATTACTCGCGTGTGTATAATTGAATCATAACAAATACTAACAATATTACAATTCATAGGTAGAACAATATGTGAAATAATACGCACTTATCGAAAAGTGGGTTGTAAGGAAGGTGTCATCGTGATGGATTTACGTGTTATAAAAACAAGAAAGATTATTAACGAGAGCTTCTATGAACTATTTAAACAGAAAGATTTTGACAAAATAACTGTAAAAGATATAACTGAACATGCACAAATTGGACGAAAAACATTTTACCTACATTATCTAGATAAATATGATCTATTAGATCGTATCGTCGAGAAAAAATTCGAAGCACTTGAAGCTATTTGTGAAGCCAAAAAAGAACTTGGTATGAAACAAGGGGTCAAAATTTGGTTTGAATTTTTCGAGGAAAACAAAGCATTTTTCACTAAATTATTTAGCATCCAATATTCTGATAAATATAAGAAAAAGTTACGTATTTTTATGGAAAAAGAATTTGAGAAAAAAATCTCTCATGAAGAAGGCATCAATCAAACGTTAGATAACTATATATACATTACATTTGTTAGTAATGGCATGGTACGCCTTATCGATTTGTATTTAAGTGCTGACACAGACTATCAAGATAAATTGATTTCCGAAGTTTCTAAGTTAATGAGTATTATTACTGAACCAAGTATACCGTTAAAATAATAAGGCTATATTGCTCTTTTAACTTATGCTAAATTTAATGGTTCCCTCATAAAAAAGTTGAAAGACCTGGGAAAATACTTATTGTAAATTTCCAGGTCTTTTCTACTTTAATACCTATAGCAATATATCTTTAAACTGTATCATTTCATTTATGATGTTCCCCATAAATATGTGATTATTTCATGCGCAACATCACTATTTTCATGTAATTGACTATGTTGTGCCTGCTTACCTGTGTATTTTGATTCTTGATAACTTTCTGGACTATCACCTAATAAATATTTCAATGATTTCGAAGAACTATTAGATACACGTCCGTCAGAGTGCGTTCCGTCTTCAAGGTCACCATAAATATTCAGTACTTTAACATGTTTGTCTTGATAAATTGCTTTAAGTTCACGCAATTGCTGATATGGTGGATTCATACGGCTCGGTTTCCCATTTTTATCCACACTAATTTCATTGACTTGTTCATTCATATTTAAGACACCGTTATAGGTACCGGCGATATTCACTTGCTTATTTAAACTTGGTAGAGCGGTATCGTTACCATATTTCAGCATATATTGCGCAAATGATAAGTTACCCATAGAATGACCTACAAAGTTAAATTGCTTAAATTGATATTCCTTTTGCAGGGCTATCAGAACATTTTTAAACCATTGTGCATTTTTATCGAGATCACCGGCTTTATTGTTTTCCAATTCAATTTTTACTATAGGATTGTCGGCATTTTTGCGTAACTGTCCTTTAAACGTGATGTCACCATTATTAGATACGATTGCAGTGATCACGTCCTGAGTGACACCTTTATTCTCGGCCTGCTGCACCATAAATTTCTCTGAGTTTGCACTCCCACCATAACCATGTAAAAACAATGTTGGTATAGGCTCACGCACGAATTTTGAATGTGTTGCCTGTTTTGACGGTTTATGACTTATAAAGACTGTCATGACCATACATACGACGATAACTACGGCTATGATACTTGCTAGAAAAAACCATACTTTCTTCACTAACGTTACCTCGGTTCTTATTTTTTACCTATTATAAAACATAATCCCCCAAATTACCCGTTATCTTAAACGCCAAGTCTATTTATATTTGCTAAAATACTTTGTTAAATTTAAAATTGTATTAAACAGATTAACTATAAAACATAGTTTAAGTATGACCCGCATTAAATTTTTCAATGGAGTGAGACGAATGAATCAGAAAATGGAACATTTAAAAAACATAATTAATGAAGCTAATGATATCACGTTTTTTACTGGTGCAGGTGTCTCTGTCGCAAGTGGTGTGCCTGACTTTCGTTCTATGGGCGGCTTATTTGATGAAATCTCCAAGGAAGGCTACGCTCCAGAGTATTTATTAAGTGCTGAATATTTACAAAATGATCCAGAAGGTTTTGTGGATTTTTATCATAAACGCTTGCTTTTAGCCGATAAACAACCTAATGCCGTACATCAATGGATTGCACAACTCGAACACGAACATCGTTCATTAGGTGTCATCACCCAAAATATCGATGGACTTCATACGGATGCTGGAAGCACACATGTAGACGAACTTCACGGTACCTTAAACCGCTTCTACTGTATTCAATGTCATCATCAATATGACAAAGCTTCAGTCATGACGCATCATATACGCCATTGCGAAAAATGCGGAAGTCCAATCAGACCTGATATTGTACTTTACGGGGAAATGTTAGATGAACAAACGATTTCTAATGCTATTCAGAAAATAAAAGCAGCTGACACTTTAGTCGTTTTAGGATCCTCTCTGGTGGTTCAACCTGCAGCAGGTCTCATTTCCTATTTTGAAGGTCAGCACCTGATTATTATTAATAAGGATGCAACGCCTTATGACCGAACTGCAGATGTAGTCATTCATGACGATATGGTTAGTGTGGTTAACGCGATAACTGAATGATATCAAGCATGAGCAGCCATATCTCGTTCTTTCCTTCTAATTCCTCTACATCTTTTTTATTTGGATGGTTAGAAGACGTCATATTGCTGTTTCATTATTGTAACGGCGATTGCCTATATAGGGACATTGAGGAACACCTCTTTTTAAATTGAATAACAAAAATAACGGGAGTGGGACAGAAATCAATTTTTCTAATAGAGATTTCGTAGTCCCACCCCGGCAAGGATGACTAGGATTGAAAAAAGCTTGATATAAGCGCCTTTTCAATTCAGTCATCTACTGCCTAAAAGATAAAAAGTCGGGGACATCTATTTTTGTACCCGACTCGTTATTTTTTTATGAAACTTTATATTGTCATAGTACAAATGATTAAAAACAAGATCTGCTAAATCTCTATATTCTATATATTATCTAGGTATTTGCAATTGCGTAGTTCTGAATCAACGTGGACGCTTTGAGATACGTTATATCATAAAACATCGTCATACAATATAGAAAGAAAATGAGTGTATCATCATCTATGCGACCTTGTTCATATTGTGCTTTTAACTTTTTAAATAGCGCTATATCTGAATCCCTACAAAACTTCTTAAAATAACCCCATATATGGCAAAATGTATTGATTATTGAACCTTGGCTAGGCTCAATTGATAAAGCATAACAGATTGCTTCCTTAACTTCGTTATACGCATCATGTGCTTTCATCATTTCTCTAATATGGTCATAACTTTTTTGACTATGCCACATGACCTCATACTTATATGCTTTCCATAGCAATTCAACTTCATGTCTCTCGTTAATGGCGCTCATCCCCTATCTAGAAATGGTATCACGCGTCAATTTCAATATACTTCCATATATTTACTTATGCGTTAATACACCATCTTCCATATGATAAACCTTGTCACAATAGGATGTAAGACGTTCATCATGTGTCACCACAATACATGTTTTATTTTTTTCTGATGTTTGTGATTTTAAAATTTCCATGACTTCCATCGCATTTTGTGTATCGAGTGATGCTGTGGGTTCATCTGCTAAGATAATCGATGGTTGCGTATAAAGTGCTTTCGCAATGGCGACACGTTGCTTTTGACCACCAGAAATTTCACTTGGCAGTTTATTTTCAATTGCTTCGAGATTGAGTTGTGACATCAATTCCTTATATTCTGTTTGACTTAAAACATCTTTCTTTTGTTTGGCTAATAATTTAAATTGCTGTTTAACCGTTAAGAATGGCACAAGATTTGTTGCTTGCAGTATAAAGCCAATCTCCTGCATTCTCGTATTTGCCAATGCTTTCTGAGACATTTGTGAGACTTCCTTACCATTAATAAGAATTTCTCCAGACGTTGGTGTTTGAAGTGCACCTGCCATAGTTAGAAAAGTACTTTTCCCAGACCCTGAAGGACCGATAATCGCAATAAGTTCAGTTTGATTAAATTTGAGTGAGGTAGGTTTCACAGCTTCTATTTTTTGATTGCCATCTTGAAAATATTTCGTAACATTTTTAAATTCTAACATTCATGCTTCACTCCTCTTTTACCCTATTGCTTTAAGTGGATCAACTTTTCTTATTGTTAATATGGAGAATAGACTGCCAATTAAAGAAACAGCAATAAGAACAATCCCATAAGTTATTAATGTTATGACGCTAAATTTGATAGGTACGGCACTAGGTAAAAACGCGCCAGTAATCATCGTCAATGCAAGGCCAATCACGGTTCCAATCAAGGCAATGATAAACGTTTGTGATAATACAACTTTAGCTAAATAGCCATTTGAAAATCCTTGTGCCTTTAAGACGCCAAACAAATTCGTTTTTTGTAATGTTATCACATATAAAAAGATACCAATGACAGTTGCAGAAATGATAAATAAAAATGAAATCATAAAGTTTAAGGTTAAGTTTTGAGCTGTATAACCAGGCAAGTTTTTAACGAAACTTTCAATACCAATCGCTTCCAACTGATTATCTAAATCTTTATCTTGCCAATTTTTATCTTTTACAACCACTGCATTGGTCTTATCCTCGGCTAATGAAGGATTGATTTTTTGAATGGTTTGGTTATTTGAAAAAAGTACCGGAGAAGCATTATATTTAGCACTTTCACTAAATCCAACTATTTTTAACTTTTCATCAGATTGTGATAGCGATAATGTATCACCGAGTTTAAACCCCTTTTCTTTCAACGTTTCATCCGCGACGACTTCGTTATCAGCATTAAATTGCTTACCATCAATCATATTAGGAATGAGAAAAGAATCCCCTGTCACACCAAATAATAATGCATTTTCTTCATTGTCACCATTGGATACAATGACACCGGATTGCTTGAGTGTCGTTTGTTGTTTATATGTATCAGCAACTTCTTTTTTATCAAACATCGATTGTTCAACCGTTTGATTCGCATCTTTGTTTAAAATGATGGCATCTGCTTGCCATTTATCAATACCTTCTCTATTCATATTCATTAAACCACTCGCCAAACCCGACAGTAGAAACAACAAATAACTTATCATGATTAACACGCCGATAATCAGACTAAACTTCAGTTTGTTACGTTTCATTTCATTCCATGCTAAAAACATAAACAACCTCCTTTCATTTAAATTAAACATTTGATGTATGGGTAATATCTACAACAACTTATATTCAGTGTACCAACTGAATAACAACAATGACAGTGTTTACTTTGGTAACCGTTTTAATATAGTTCATGTTTGATACACAATTAAGTTAAACAACATCACATACTTGTTTATTGGAAAATTAGAACGATGATGACTATTTATATATTAAGTATGCATTTCAAAAAACAAAAAACACTAAAGACGTATGAACACATGCCATCGTCTCTAGTGTTTATGATTGATTTCATAAATAAATATTTTCCGGGAAATACGGAATGCGCTATTTTCATCATCTTGTATTGCTTTACTTGTATGCTCAAATGATTATATCGCAATGATCACATGCTTCAATTTGTTTAAATTACTTTATGTGATAAATAAACTACAAATAAACGTCCAAATACAAACTAAAACTAATAATCCGATACTGAAGCGCATCGCCATTTTCATCAATTCTGATTCTTTACCTACTTTATTTACAGCTGCTGTTGCAATGGCAATAGATTGTGGTGATACAATTTTAGCTGTAACACCGCCGGCAACATTGGCTGCAACAAGTAATGACCCTTTTGTACCAAGTTGTTCAGCAACGGATGCCTGAATCGGTGCAAACAGTGAATTATTGTTGACGACTGATCCAGTCATAAACACACCAATCCAACCTATGAGTGGTGATAGTAATGGGAAGACCCCACCTGTCTTAGATATGCCTTGTCCCATTGCATTACTGAGGCCACCATATGTTGTGATTTTTGATACTGCTAAAATAAAACAAATCGTGATTACTGAAATCCACAATTCTTTGACCGTGAGACCCAGTAAACGACCAGCCGTTTTAAAATTCATATTTTTCGCTACAATAATCGTAATCAATGCTGTAATTAAAATAGCTGTGCCTGTTTGCGCAAAGAAATTAAATGTCAGTTCGTTCGGTTGATTCGTAATGTTATTCATCGTACCTGGCACATCAAAGTTCACAACAAGTGCACTTAAGGCACCGCCCTTTTCAAATAAACCTTTAAATGCTGGTAAACTCCAAATCATCACAACAACCGTCAGAATGATAAACGGACTCCATGCATAAGTAATGCTGCCAATAGAATGTTTAGGCGTCGCAGCTTCGTTTTCATCTTTATTAAATCTGAAAATATGTTTAGGTTGCCATTTTCTAGAAAATACTGCTAATGCAACCATTGCTGCTAAACCAGGAATAATATCGGCTAACTCTGGACCAGCAAAAACTGCAATCAGCACTTGTAACGCTGTGAAAGTCACTGACACAACTAAAGTAGCAGGGAACGTTTCCTTCACACCCTTAAATCCATCCATAATATACATTAATAAAAATGGTACTACAAAACTAATAAATCCTAACGTTAAGTTCCCGATTACGGCTACTTCAGATGCGGTTACATCACCTGGCAAGTTCAATGTGTCTACAATTGCGATTGGTATTCCTACCGCACCATAAGCACCTGCTGCTGAGTTAGCAACTAAACAATACATAGCTGCTTGCAAAGGTTTAAAACCTAACTGCGTTAATAGCACCGCACAAATGGCAATAGGAACACCAAATCCTGCAGCACCTTCTAAAAATCCGTTAAATACAAAACCAATCAACAGTAATTGTACACGTTGGTCTCGCGACACACTCGCGATACTATCTTGGACGATACCAAATTGACCACTTTCTGTAGCAATTTTATATAACCAAACCGCCATAATGACAATAAATCCAATTGGCATAATACCTTGATAAAAACCCTCTAAAGTAGCGCCGCCTGCAATGCTTACTGGCAATTTGAAAAATACTACAGCTACAATCATCGTTACAATCATTGTTGTAATTGCTGCGTATATACCTTTCATTTTAAATACAGTCAAACATAATAAAAATAATATGATGGGTATTGCAGCTACAATACTTGAAAGTAGCAAATGATTAAATGGGTTAAAGCTTTCAACTAACATATATGCTCGCTACTCCTTTATTCTGCTTGTCTTATTTCTTTAGCAATATCTTTGTAATCAATATCTGTATTAGTAAATGCTTCATCATCTACTGCAAAATGTTGTTCAAACGTTTCAAAGTTTTGAATTTCTACGGTAACATCCGAAACATCAAAATCTAATACGTGTCCACCAAAATCGCGATCATCATTGACGAAATGAACATGGAAACCTGCTGAGCCAATACCATGGAACAATTCGGGTGTGAAAAAGCCCACGATTGAACCTTTGATATTTTCTTCGATTTGTTCAGGCTGTCTCTTCACTGAGTTGATCAATCTTGTATAGGGTGGTTCTTGTCCTGGCATCATGCGAACGTGCATTTTTTTAAATGTACCTGAAATTTTAACAGCAGAGAATAAATTTTCACTCAGCATTTTTTCTTTAACTTCATCATAAACTTCTGCTAAAGCTTTATTGCTCGTGCTATACGTTTTATCAGGTGTGAATTTTGATACAGTTGCATAAGGTGAGAGTTCGTCACCTTTCAATTCTACAAATGCTTTATGTTCATTAGCATGATAAGCTTTACCATCGATGATAATGACTTCACCGTCTGAACCTGTTAATGTCGCAATACCAATGTCTCCATGTTTTAATAAATCATTGATTGAAGCAGTCCCTTGTAAAAGACCCGCCATTAATGTCCCTAATGTGCCGTGTTGATATAGTACGTTAGTCATAACTTCATTCACTCCAATTTTAATAAAATAATTACTCATTTTCACCGTTTGATTCCATATGAGTTAAATACATCAGACAACATACTTGTTGAACGTTTTACATTTCTTTGAAATTTACTGGGATATCTATTAATAAAAGTCCTTCTATCTCATATCCGTCTCTCATTGCCGCTTCTAATTCTTGTTGATTGGTTACCTGTGATCCTTAAGTGCCAAATGACTCAACGTATTTAACGAAAGCTACTGAACCAAAGTCCGCGCCTGAGCTATGTTCATATTTCATTTATTCTTGAAATTCAAACCTGTTATATGATTATGAAAAATTCATATTTAAAACTATAAATTAGTAGTGTAAACATTTAGTCCTATATCACGGCATGTCATCATGAATGATTTGTGCTGTAAATTGATTGCTTTCCTATTATAAAACGTTATAAATTTTAAATAAAATAGATATTATCTATACAACCCATTCATAAAAGTAATAGGTCAATCAATGAAATGATGCATAAATCTTACGTAATTCAGCAATGCTTTTATAGGAAGATTAAAATGTTTTTCATCTTTAAGCGGTTCAAATTTAATTGTTTTAAATGTTTAAACTTTTATATTAATATGTACGCATAGTATATAGGTTTACATTGGTACAGACTTTTAAATCGTTGCGTTTTTTGAGATTTGAATAGGATAAAATAATATAGTGCTAAATATATACTTTATATCATTAACAGTAGCATATTATGTATTTTATAGCATTTATTTTTTGAACACGGTTACGTCCATCAAACAATATACCGGTGATTTAAGAAACTTATTTTAAGTATCTATTAATAGTAGAAATGAAATAGATTCCATATGAGAATGTCACCTATAAAAAATATGTATTTTAATGATAGGTGATTTAGTATTATACTTGTAATTGCAAGTTAGATAAGGAAAGGTGATTAGATAATGGCTACTAATAAAGAGTCAAAAAGCGTTGTAATAATCGGCGCTGGGGTATTAAGTACGACATTCGGTACAATGATTAAAGAATTAGCTCCAGAATGGGATATTAAATTATACGAGCGTCTAGATCGTCCAGGTGATGAAAGTTCTCACGAGCGTCATAATGCTGGTACGGGTCATGCTGCTTTATGTGAATTGAACTATACAGTTAGACAACCAGATGGTTCAATTAATATAGAACAAGCTAAAGTAATCAATGAACAATTTGAATTATCAAAACAATTTTGGAGTCATTTAGTTAAAAGCAAAACAATCAGTAACCCTGAAGAATTTATTCATCCGTTACCACACATTAGTTTTGTAAGAGGAAAAACGAATGTCCAATTTTTAAAAGATCGTTATGAAGCGATGAAACAATTCCCAATGTTCGACAATATCGAATATACAGAAGATATTGAAGAAATGAGAAAATGGATTCCATTAATGATGCAAGGTCATAGTGCAGGTGACATTATGGCAGCAAGTAAAATTGACGAAGGTACTGACGTAAACTTTGGCGAACTTACTCGTAAAATGGCCAAAAACTTAGAAAAAGAACCTAATGTTGATGTTCAATACAACCACGAAGTTGAAGACTTTAACCAACGCAAAGACGGTAAATGGGAAGTTAAAGTACGTCAACGTAATAGTGGTAACGTTGAAACACAACTTGCTGATTATGTATTTATTGGCGCAGGCGGTGGCGCAATTCCACTATTACAAAAAACAGGTATTCCTGAAAGTAAACACTTAGGTGGATTCCCAATCACTGGTCAATTCTTAATCTGTACAAATCCAGATGTCATCCAAGCACATGATGCTAAAGTCTATGGTAAAGAACCTAAAGGCACACCACCAATGACTGTACCTCACTTAGATACACGTTATATTGATGGTGAACGTACATTACTATTTGGACCATTCGCTAGTATTGGCCCTAAATTCCTTAAACAAGGTTCTAATCTAGATTTATTAAAATCTGTAAAACCATACAACATCACAACTTTATTAGCATCAGCAGTTAAAAACTTACCATTAATCAAATATTCAATTGATCAAATATTAATGACTAAAGAAGGTACTATGAATCATCTTCGTACATTCTACCCAGAAGCACGTGACGAAGATTGGCAATTATATAATGCTGGTAAACGTGTTCAAGTAATCAAAGATACACCAGAACATGGTAAAGGCTTTATCCAATTCGGTACAGAAGTTGTTAATTCAGAAGATCATTCTGTTATTGCATTATTAGGCGAATCTCCAGGGGCATCTACTTCAGTGTCAGTAGCATTAGAAGTATTAGAGAAAAACTTCCCTGAATATAAATCAGAATGGACACCAAAAATCAAAAAAATGATTCCATCTTACGGTCAATCATTAATTGAAGATCCTGATTTAATGAGACGTACACGTCAGCAAACTTCTAAAGATTTAAACTTAAACTATTATAGTAAATAATGGTTTAATGTATAATAATTTTAAAGGATTGTGAAAAAAATGAAAAAACTATTAGTAGTTACAGTAATCGGTGCGATCGCTTTTTCCGCTGTAAAACGTTATCAAAAACACGTTAATAAAGCACCAAATATCGAATATTAAAAACAACTAACAATTGTAGGGCTTATTTAAGCATTTCGGATATACGCGATGCTTAAATTTAAAATGACTAATCCATTTAGCTGGATTAGTCATTTTTTTATATTTATCTATTATTTTGTAATACTTCCTTAGAAATCCTGCAGATGATGACGAAATCATTTCACACTATTTAAAACAGTGACGACTCATTTAAAACAGTATTTCCAAATTATAATTTATATAGTATTATTTTTATATATTAATTTTTTCATAAGAAAGAAGTGGCTCATATGACAGAATATCTATTGTTATTAGGTGCAGATCAGTTTTTAAGAGAACGTGCTTATGCTGGTGGCAAAGCAATCGGTGATTTTCAAATATGGACAGCAGTTCAAAATGCCAAATATAAGTATAATGCTTATTTTGACTTTTGCATTGATGCCAATCCTTTAAGCTATGAAGAGATACAAAATGAAATAGCATATTATCAAACTCAGGGGTACGAAGCAAAAGCTATTGTTCCATTAAACGATTGGACATTAGAAGTCGCCAATAAATTAAATCAAGACTACGGTTTACCTTACCTTGAACCACAAGTTATTAAAGCTTGCAGAAACAAGCACATCATGAAATCTTTGTTTGAAAAATCATGTATCCCCACAGCAAAATCAATGCAATTTAATGACGCATCAGAATTGAAAGCATGTATCCCCAAATTTACTTTTCCAGTAATTATAAAGCCAGTGGATTTTGGAGGCAGTGGTGGTGTTTACTTAGCAAATAACGAAAATGAATGTATGGAGGCGTATAGAAAATCAAAACAAATTACGGAAACATATGCCGATGCATTTCATGTGTCTAAAAATAAATTTCTAATTGAAACATTTATTGATAGTAATGATGAAGTTTCCGTTGAAGTATTGTGCGGGCATCATTTCTATGAAGTCATTACCATTACTGAAAAATATTTATCTCCCAGACCATGGTTTACTGAAATGGGTCATTTAGTACCAAGTCATAGGTATAAAGATCAAAATATTAAAAATCTTGCAATACGCGCATGTAAAGCTTTAGGTATAACACGTGGCGTCGCCCATGTAGAAATAAAGATCAAAGATAACCAACTCTATGTCATAGAAGCTGCTGCTAGACCTGGTGGTGACGCTATTATGGATTTAATTGAAAATGCTTATGACATTAACCCCTACCAACTTCATATATCTATGTATATTAATAATAAAGTTAAACCTAATCATACATTCACGCCAAAACGAACATCTGCTATCGCCTTTATGAAAGCTAATAAAGGTAAGATACAAAATATTAACTATCCAGATATATCCAATGATTCTAAAATCAAAAGAATAAATTTATTAAAGGCTGTTGGGGACAATGTAACCGATCCTGAAAATTGGAGCAGCCGTGAAGGACTTGTTCAGTTTAGTTGGCCTGAATTATCGCCTACAAAAACGTATAAACATATTCATAAAGCAAATGAACTCGCATCTGAAATTTTTGATTGTAGTGATACACATCATGATTAATTATTTAATGATTACAGCATTATACCGATTTATCTGTGGCGGTTTAATTCTCATCATAAATTGGGAATTAGCCAGTCCTGAATCTACCAGTGATTTAGCAATTGCTACGGTGTTGTCATTTGTACCAGCCATATTCACCCCGTTGTTAATAAAATTATTTTTCAAGGGTTATTCAGGTACACGACTAACAAAATTATCTTTTTTAATCTTATTTTTTGTAGTCGCTATTATGGCATTACACTATCAAAGCACACTGCTATTAATTTGCCTGAACTTTGTATTATGGATTGTGTTTTTTCTATTAGAAACCAGTTTGGAATTTTGGTTTTCAGAATTAGTGAAAAATCAAAGTGAATCATTTATTAATCAGTATAGTTCTATTTCAATGACGACAAATCAAGTTGCGTTGATGGTAGGTCCCATATTTATTTCAATCATCATGAAATTCATTACTGTACAGTGGATACTTTCAGCATATGCCTTAGTTTATTTGTCCCTTTATTTTGGCACCAAAAATAGAAATAAGGTTAATCATCTTACTTCAGCACAGGAGTCATTTTCATCAAAAGAATCAGTGAAATTGATACATTACTTTATGAGCATACTAATGTGGCCAATATTAGGTTGTATCAATTTCATGTTGCCTACTTTTACAACTTATAGAAATGGTGCAGTTCATGAAGTTGCATTATTGGATAGTGCTTTAGGTGTCGGCATGGCATTAATTGGTTTATTGCTTAGCAAGTTTTTATCAAATCGATGGACGACAGCATTATTAATAATTAGTATTTCTATCACTGTCTTGTGGCATTTAGTAGAAGATACGCTCATTTATAGATTGTTATTAATGTTATTGTTCGGTTTAGCTTTTGGTGGCGCTAGAATTATTTTTAGAAAAGTGATCGTTTCAATATATCCTAGTCATACTGTGAAACACATTTATTCCCTGGGAAATGCATTAGGACTCCCAGTTCTTGCTCTAAGTATTTGTCTAAGTATATTAAATTTAAACTTTGTTTGGTTACCCTCGTTTATCTTATTAATTGTATTAATGATTTTGCTAAAGATTGAACATCACGAAAGGATTACTACACATGAAAAATCACCTAATTAAATTTAAAGATATGTATGATAATGTATATTACTCACAACAAGAAATAAATGTTGAAGAATTCATTTTCTAGAAATCAAATACATATTTCCAGCTAATTTCATATTTTGCTTCTCCGAAATTAGCTGTTTTTATGTGCATGTTACTAGGTGTTCAGTCTAACTTCAGACAAACCGCATAGTCACCTTATATTTGTGAAAGCCTATAGCTGCAGTGAATAAACCACTTTTTATGTTGTTCATATATTAAAAATACATACTCATCATATACACATTGTTAGTAATAATTTATTCTCAAGCAACTTGTATTTATTTATCATAAAAAACACCTTACTTATTGAATTCTACCGTAAATACCAAATGCCATATCTCTTATAAAAGCACTGTGATTTTCTGCAGCTTCCTGTGTTAGCACATGATTAAATGCTTCACTAGTAAAGTCATTTTCAACGACTTGATGTGTCTTCATTCTTGGTGTCATGATATCTATAAGCCATTGCAAATCATTATCGTCCGATGTTTGCATTACTGCTTCTGCTGTGAATGTTACATGTGTTGCACCTATTTTTTGAAATAACTCGTAAAGTTTTTGACCAATATGAATATCTCCACCTTCACTTGCTACCGTGTTCCATACGTATTGAATCGCTTTTTGGTGCATAGGTAAGTTATCTGCACCGACACCACCATTAATCGCATCATTTTCTTGAAAGCAAAATATACCATGTGCTTTCAAATGCACTTTCAATGCATTTAAAGCTTTATATGCATCAGGTAAATACATCAACACTCTTCTACCTATAATTGCGTCAAATTCACCTATATCTTTAGGCAAATTATAAACATCACCTTGAATATATGTTACATTATCAAATTGATTATTCTCCTCGGCCATATGAAGCATATCTTGGTTCATATCCACACCAATCACTTCACCTTGATCACCCACTTTATTGGCAACGATTTGTGTCACCTCGCCTGTCGCACAACCTACGTCCAGTACACGCATTCCGTTTTGTATCGCTGCATTTTCTATTAATTTAATGATAAAATCATTTCTCTTTTGCATTTTTCAACCTCCTAATTAATGTCATGTTTCTATTTTAATACTTAAACATACCCAACTGAACTTCATTTATTCCACTCATCTCTTGTCATTCAATAACACGCAATGCACAACTCTAAACAACGCTTATAAAACTCAACACAATTTCAAAATTATAGAGTTTATGTACGAAATATTTTTAAAATCAAAATATTTCTGCTCCAACGCCTAGTTTAAACTTTTTCTGTCAGTTATAATAATCTAATGTGTTTTATTTTCATTTAGGGGGAGCAAGTTGAAATATTTTGAAGAAATACCTATTATCAGATCTATTGCTACACTATTTATCGTATGTGTGCATTTATCAGTTTCATATACGAACAGCGAGAACAACCATAATATGACTATCCTTGCAGGATATTTGAGCCAAATTGGTCGTCTCGGCACACCTATTTTTGCAGTGATTAGTGCGTTTTTATTAACCCATTCTGTATTAAAACGGGGATTTGATTTAAACTATTTTGTTAAGTCACGATTCACCAAAATATTTGTACCCTATATCATTTGGACTACGGTTTATTTATATTACCTTGGTGTAGTTGAAGTAAATTTAGATAGTAATAAGCACTTTATGGGCTATTATTTGTTCGGCACTGGAAATTATCATTTATATTTTATATTAACCGTTCTACAGTTTTACATATTATTTCCATTCTTACAAAAAATTAAAAAAGGCATTCCCTTATTACTAACTTATTTAATATTTACATTCATTACTATCTTATGGCAATTAAACTTTGAACAACTATCAATTGATATACCAGTTATTGGTACCTTTGTTACAAGTAGAGCATTCATACTCAATTGGATTTCTTATTTTATATTGGGAATCATTTTTGCTAAGTATTATGAAGAAATCAATTTAATGATTAAAAAGTATCTCAAGTTATTCGTACCTGCCATTGTGGTCGTCTTTATTTCCTTTTTAATGTTTATTGATTTAGAACGCTTTGTAACCTCATCTCATCCAGTATTTTTATTATATGCACCGTTTTTCTTAATATTTTTGATTTACTTTTATTATTTAATCAGAAAAAATCAATTACTTATGAAAACATTAACTTTGATTGGTAACTATTCTATGGGGATATACTTAGTCCATCCTTTAGTGAAATGGCTTGTATTAAAAGTTTCAATTTTCGATAATAGAGATAGCATATTGTTATACGGTCTTTCATATGTCATTATCGTTGGTTTGTCTGTATTCGTTATTCATTTACTTATTAAAATTCCAAATGGAAATTATATCGTACCTGTCCCTAGAAAACCGAAACTTAAAAATAACCCAACTCCATATGTTAGAAGTAATGCATCATCATAAATTTAATGTTTTTATCTAATCAAATCCCTTTCACTATTAATAAAGTGAAACGTCATATAGCTTCCTTGACACCAACGTCAAGGAAGCTATTATTTTTGACTTTGTAAGAGCATGAAAATCCCATAAAATTGAGCTGCGAAATCCCCTTCTATTATGAAAATAACTACTGCCCACAGACTATTTTTTCAGATGCCATTCAAAAAGAATTGCACAATTTATAAATTATTTAAAAATTATTACATATTTACTGTTTTCAATAGTATAATAAATAATATCGTCAAATAGTTGTACTGAGACATAAAAGCAGCTATTTATATTTAAACAATGGGGGCATCATTACAATCATAAAATCATAAATATTATGTGGGGAGAAAGGGATACGATATGAAAGTTATAAAAAATAATAAAATTACAAATAAAATTAAAGTAAGCATTCTTATAAGTACATACAACAAAGGGGAATTCATTAATAAGACATTAAATAGTTTATTAGATCAGACAATGAATAAAAAAGATTTTGAGTTAATCATTGTAGATGATTGTTCTACAGATAATACGATTGATATTATATCTGAACAAATTGAAAGCTTTTCTAATTATCAATTGGTTCAACTAGATGAAAACTCAGGAACGCCTGCCAAACCGCGTAATCTATCAATCGATTTAAGCAAGGGTAAATATATTATGTTTGTAGATGGCGATGATTGGTTACCTTCAGACGCATTGGAAAATTTATATACGCTTTTAAAATCAAATAAAACTGACTATGCTACAGGTCTTACAAAATATGTATATAGCGATCGTATTGCACGTAGTGGTGTTGCCTTATCTAAAATTGCATATAATAAAGTCGGTTTGAAAGATTTCAGAAAATCATTTTATCATTTAGCACCTGCTGGTAGAATGATAAAATCTAGTGTTATCAAAAAGAATCACATTCGTTTTCCTGAAATGATATTTGGAGAAGATTTACAATTTTTTGCTGAAGTATTTTTTAACACTAAAAATATCAGTACCACACAAGACGTTGTCTATTGCGCTAATCGTTATGACGAAAATATTTCTTTAGTAAAATCTAAAGAATCTACCGTGCTTAATCGTATAAAATGGCAAAATGAAGCTTACCGCTATTTAATAAATAAATACAAACATAATAAAATTTTTGATAACTTATTATATCGAATTATAAACAAAGATATTTTAGAAGGGAAATTTTATAAAAAGGGCTTTATTAAAGAAATTGATACGTTACTTCCTGTCTTCCAAGATGTTTTGAATACGATAGATAACGACTTTAATTCACTAGACTATGCAGATGACACATTGAATCAACATGCTCTAGCGCTTATCAAACAAGGTGACAAAAAAGAGATTATAGACTTTGTTAACTTCTATTTAAAGAAAGATGAAAAACTATTACATCTTTCGAACGATAAATACTACTACCTCTATAAAGACAATAAATATAAAAAAAGAATGCATGTCATATTGCAAAAAATAATCAAAAAAGACGAACACATATTTTTAAAACTCTATTCTAAAAACTCAGAATTAAAATATCTTGAAATAAAAAATAGAAAAGATCCAACTAACTATACAGTTTTAGAAATTAAAAAGCATCTTTTCAAATCTGGAGAATATACCGTTCAATTCAATGCAAATGAACTCGCAAAAGGAAAATTAGCCCTGACAGTACTTGATAAAGACTTAAATGGATCTGCTATTAAATCAGGTATGCAATTCGATTTTTATGAAACAGTTAACGGTAATCTCGGTTATATCAAGAAATAATTCTTTTGTGATTCTCATTATAGGTTTTATGGTACGGCCTAACTATCAAAATACATCAATCATTACAGCTCATCATTTAAACGGTGAGCTTTTTTGAAAAGAATATCATATGTATATAAAAAATTTAGATTTTTTCAAACTCAACTAGATAAAGAAAGCAAACCTAAAAAAAGACTAGTGAGATTATTTTCCCACTAGTCTAACTCATTATAGTAATGAAGTTACGAATTTACTTGATTTTTGTATTATCATTTAACTAACTCTTATAAAGGTAGACTTACTTTTATTTTTAGCAGAGTCTATTGCATATAATGTTAACTTATCGCCCTTTTTCTGAGTTTTAATATTCAATTTAAAATTACCTTTCGAATCTACTTTTACTTGGCCTATTTTTTTGGAGCCTTTAAAAATATATACAATTGAATTCTTTTCGCCTTTACCACTAATTGTTTTAGATTTTGTTGTTATTTTACTTGCAGTAGGTATCTGAGGTGCTGTTTTATCTATTACTTTTTTAGCAATAGCCTTACTCTTCTTATTATATTTGTTAATTGTAAATATTTGAACACTAGTACCTGCTTTTTGTTTTGGAATGCTCATAAAATATTTACCATCTATAACTTTCGCTTTTCCAATTTGCTTATTATTCACATATGCATAAACCATCATATTAGAAGTTGCTTTTCCTCTAATTTCTTTTGAAAAATCTGCTATTGTATCAACTGTGAATGAAGACACATTTTCTGTTCTTTCTACTTTAAATAATTTTTTATCGTAATTAAGTTTATTATCGTTACCTAATTCATCTGAAGTTACGATATCATCGAGCATTATATCTCCTGTTTTGATATATGATGGTAATTTAAACTCGATAATAGCTTGCCAATGTCCATTACTTAATTGTTTCATATCTCTAGTGAAATTCACAAAATTCATTGGAATATATTTTTGAGAACCATCTTTATAAACATCAGGATCTAAAGTTTTAAGTTTTGTTTGTACGTACGTAATTGCATTTTGATCTTGCATTTCTATCGTCATTTTTACAATATCATTCGGATTGTAAACTTTCTTATCTGTAGTATACTTAATAATTTTTGGAGCTTCGTATTCTTCTTTTCCTGTAGTATTCTCATCAAATGCTTCAACCTTATAGCCTCCTAATGCAGAAGCTGTACTATCGTTCTTAACTTTTATCAGTAAATCATTAAACAACCCTCCAAAAGATTGAGTGTATTCACTTTGAACATCATTCCAACTATTAACAGTAATATCAAATGCATCATCTACCATCTTCTCAGGTAATTGAATACTAATAATAGATTCCCAATTTCCATTCGGCTTTTTATAAAATGAGGTCGTTCTACCAACTAAAGAAGTTTGATCAAATCGATAAGGAGGATCATCTATATACCAACCACTGGATCTATGTGAATATAATAATGCCTCACTATATATAGGTTTAACAAATGACTTATTATACTCAGTATATATTTTAACTGTATCTCCTGGTTTATAATTTGTACGATCAGTTTCAATGCTCAGTATTCCCTCATATTGTTGATCAAGATGTGTATTTTTGAATGAATTATTTCCTTTAATATTTTTAAGCTTCCTATCATTTTGTTGCTTTTGCTTTTTTATTACTCTATCTTCTTCTGAATTTGAGCTTACATTTTCTTCTGCATTTATTAACTGTGTTTGATTTGTATTCGTAGATGTTACACTATATTTATTAGATGTATTATTTGTGTTTTGAGATATTTTGTTTGGATTATCTATATTACGCTTTACTTTGTCATTAGTGGTCATAGTATTAACATTGGTTCCATTTCCATACTGCGATGAAATATTATTATTTTCTATTTTTTGTTGTGTCGTTTGTTCTTCATCATTCGCTGTATTCTTTTCCAATTTTATACTATCTTCATCTAATTTTTTCTCACTATTTTCAACCACTTTATTTAGAGGATTTTTAAAATTTTTTTCCGAAGGCAAATTTTGTGTTTGTATTTTGTTTTCAACGTTATTGCTATCACCAGTCACTTGCTCATTTAAATTCGCTTCTTTATTTTGTTCATATTCTGAAGCGTTAGCATCGTGTTTATTTGATAACAAAAATACCAATAGTACTATTATAAACCCCTGTATCAAAACATTCTTTTTATCAATCAAATTAAATTTTTTAAGATTTTCTTTCATTTATTTTCCCCTTTAGTTTAATGTCACTTTCAACTTATCCATGGTTTAGAATTTCTTTTTTATTAACCAACTTTACTTCGTCTTTTTTGAGTCTTGAATTTTTGTAATTACAGTATGAAAATACAATAGTAATCCCTGATATCGCAACCAATAATAAAGTGCTTAACCTTGCTAAAATTTTTCTATTAAATCCCCCATTCTTCTAAATCGCACTTTATATTAATATATTAATTTATTTTGCTCCACTTTTCTAGATATATTTCAACTTATTTATTAAAAAAGACGCACTTATAATACAAGTACGTCTTTAAAAACTTTATAAAATTTAATAAATACCACTCTTAAACATAGACAAATTCATAAATAACTTTTCAAGAAGTATTTATATATATTTGCCTAAATAACATAATACAATATAAGCACAGGTATTTTTACAATGAACAAGGACTAATTATTAATTACATGTGAAATACTTATGCTTTCGCTATTTTCTTATTCCATATTATCTAAAGAATCTTCATCAATTTGGTAGGTATTTTCAATTGACTGTATTTCACCATTCTCAATATTTACAAAAATAGTAAATCCATTATTAGGATTATCATCATATACCAACTGAGTTTCAGTTTCTACTGTAGGATCTCCATGAAATTGCTTGAAATCAGATACTGAAGTGTCTTCTGGCAAGACATACACACTTGATACTGTCCCATCAATACCATAATATACACCGATATCATTGTATTGTTCTACATTACCAATATCCATGGATATACTATTACTTGGTTCTCCAAAGTTTGACTGTATTTCTTTTTTTGACATACCTATATTGAAACCTTCATAACCACCAGTGTTATCTTCGTTCATAAAATTTTCACTAAAGTCAGAAGACAAAACATTGACTACTGGTTGCCGATTATTTTGGGTTGTTTCATTATCATTTTGAGATATATTAATAGAGCCATTTCCTAAAACTATATTTTTATAAAAATAATATCCACCAAAAAGCAAAGCCAACACTATCATAATAAAAATAATTATCGAAAAAATTATTATTATTAATTTAGAATTATTCCGTCTGCTTTGTCCATTTCTACTGTTATTAGACACTAATTGTGAATTTTGATATTTATAATCTGTACTTTTTTGATTTGTATTTTCTAGCTTTTTGCCGCATTTATTACAAAATAATTGCGTGTTATCGATTTTATTACCACAATTGGGACAATATTTCATTTATCACCGTTCTCCTTTATATCTTTTACTTTTGACTGTAAAATATTCACTTGTTTTAATCCGGCTTTCATTAATATAAATACAATAATCCACACTATACATATCAAAGCTAGATACTTAAGTGTATTACTTCCTGCTAATGAAATTGATGTATCCCAAATACCATGTAAAATTACTGAACTAAAAAAGAAAAATAATAAACGTTTATCTAATATATTATTGAAACCGAAATTATTTTCTTCTTTTGCAATAACTATTCCCGCTCCAATAATTGCTGACCAAACTAAATGACCACCAATTGCAGTCCAGGCTCTTGTATATATCATATCAATTAATGAAATATCAAAATTAGTAGAATAATTCAGTATATAACCTGCGGATTCAAAAACAGCAAATCCAGCACCAATTGCCCCTCCTATAAGTAAACCATTTAAAATTTTATTTGTTTTATTTTTATTTATAAAATACACAATTATAATAGCTTTACCTGTCTCTTCAACTAACCCTACTAAAGCTGCATCTACTACTGTCATTGTTCCATTTAAATAATACGATTCACTAAAAGTAATAAGGTTATATAAAATCATAGTACTAACTAAAGAAAATACGCCACCTATAAAAAACATTTTCAATACTTCAAACAAACTAATATTTTTAAATGCATTTGACTCATAAAAAAAGAATAAACCAGTCAGTGGTACTGTTAATGCCCCAATAAATATCAATCCAGGTATTGCATTGGCATTTTCAAATACTGCTCCTAAAACCCATAATGCTGCAAATGTAATAGCAAATGCTAGAAACACTCTAGAAAAAACCCAAGGCTTTGCCCATTCTTCTGAAACTTCATCTAAAGAAGGCGTTGTATTCTTTGTTCCAGCTATAAATACTTCGTCCGATTCTTCTTTCGAATGTGGCTTAAATACTTCGGAAAACATATCTTTTAAATTTAAATCTAAACTCTCTTCGCTACCAGCAAATTTCCCTATAGATTTAGTAGTATTATTAAATAGATTTCTTGCTTCATTCTTAAGGTTTATATTTTGAGCAGTTTGTTTTTCAAGTGTTTCCGAGTTTTCATTAAATGTCTCTTTGCCCATATCATTCTGAGGTCTATCGTTTAATATGTCATCCTTATCCCTCAAAATATGACCACACTCCATACAAAATTTATCATCATCTTTTACCTTAGTACTACAATTGGGACAAATTTTCTCGTCTTGAGTTTCAGCTTCTTTTACTGTCTCCTCACTTTTAATATTATGTCCACAATGAATACAAAATTTATCATCAATAGCAACATGTCCCCCACAATTTGAACAATTCATACAATCCCTACTCCCAATAATTTAATTTTATAAATTTAATTTTAATGTATTGTGCAAGGAAATTCTATAACATTTTACATAATTGTTACTTTTATTCCTATTCAAAAAAGCGTACAAAAACTAAAATCATTAAAATATACTGTTAGTCACCTTAAAACACTAATTAAAAAGAAGTATATGCCCTATATACTTCTATCTAACATTACTTCATATTATATTCTTAAATAGAAGGCTTCTAAGCTTTGGAACATAATCAAAATAACTTTCAGAACATAACTATCTTATGCTCTAGAATTTATGCAAATCAGACAAAAAAGAGATTAAGCAATCTAAATCGTTGCTCAATCTCTTGCATTTAGTACACAGTCCATTTTGACAAAGAATCCTTTTATTTCAATTTATTATTATTCATTTCGACGTTTTTTACGACCAATTAATAATAATGATCCTAAAATAGCCATTAATACTCCAAAAAATGTTTTATTACTTGTATCTTCACCTGTATTAGGCAATTTATCAGGATTTGTTTGATTTTTAGTACTAACTTGTAGCATATTGTGCTTATTTAGGTTATTAGTTTGGGCAGAATCCCATGTTATATTTATATCCGAATTTGCGTTAGTGCCTGTATCTGCATCCGCATCTGCGTCTGAATTGCTCTCTTCAGGTACAACAGTTACTGTTTCAGTAGTTGTATAATAAGCCCCTTCGCTATCTGTTACTTGAATTGTAATAGTATAATGTACCGGTGCATTAGACAGTCATAGCGCAGAAATGTTAGTCCACATGAGTATAGGTCAGTTAACAATCATCGACGTGCATATCGTTGATGGATCCAACTTGCGTACACAAGCAACCTACGATGAGTCCGACGCAGTCCGTATGTTACCTAAAGTAGAAGCATTGAAGACCCACCTCAGTCTTATCAATAGCGATGTAACCATTACTGATGTAAATCAAGAACTGACAACTTCCAATATTGAAGCCATTTTAACTGAGACACAACCCGATATCGTTTTAGATGGCATGGATCATTTTGAAATCAGATATCTCATTAATGAAGCTTGCCATAAACTGCATATCCCGTGGATTTATGGAGCTGCCGTTGGGAGTAAAGGTACAGTCTTGGGCATAGATTATACAGGTCCTTGCTTAAAATGCATGCTCAAAACCATACCAAAGACCGGCGAAAGTTGCGCTATTAATGGCGTCTTACCTCCCATCGTATCGCAAGTGACAAGCATGCAAGTCTCAGAACTCATTCGATGGGTCGCTGGCGAGGGTTTTTCCCAAAAATTAATGATCTTCGATTGTTTTAATTTAAAATTTAATTCATTTAACGCAGAGAATTTGAAGGATCCCCAATGTCCGATATGTATACATCATAACTATGAGCTACTCCATACACATCAAAAACAATCTATCGAAGCACTTTGCGGAGATGTATTCTTGTTCCGTTTTGGCACTCAAATCTTCGAACATGTAGACTATCTACCACTCAATGTAACGAAAAGTAATCATTTTGTGAAATTAGCTCATTACGGAGATTATACGATGACCATTTTTAAAGATGGACGTACACACGTATACGGTATTAAAAATCAGACACAAGCCAAAAGAGTTTATAACCAACTCTTGAAAGCCATTAAATAGCATCACGATTTAAATTGTTTGGTTTATATTGCGTGTGGATGTGATTTGAAAATTATTGTTTAATCAAAAAGAGAATAAACAAACAAATTTCCCCTGATTTTCTAACAAGCATCTCATTTTTCTTAAAACAAAAACCAGTAGCGTACCAATAACTACTGGTTTATTATGGCTTTATACTATACATAACGTATATAAAAATCAGTCCTGTTTAGTATTTAGTCATTTTGTACTATTTATTTTTCATCATCAGTACTTCATCGGTAGCTTGTTTTCTAATCATTTCTTCATTCCTTCTGACCCAACTAGGAATGATAAAAGCATCTATGATAATCCATATAAATGTTGGGATTCCAAAAGTCCACCATGAAATTAATAAAGTTAAAGCAAGTAAACCAATAGCAGAACCAGTCTTACCAAAATAAAATCTATGCCCTCCGAAACTACCTAGAAAGAACCATAATACATAGGCTATGCCTATAGATTTTGAACGGTTTGCTACTTGTTGTTCGATATACGATTTTTCATTTAAATCCATTAAATTGTCCCCTATCCTTTTGTTTTACATAATTATTTTAACATACTTTTTAAATAATAGAGGTGAATTTAAAATTTAAGCTTCTACTTTATTGTTACCTCTCCTTTGTTTGTTGGTTCTAATTCAACCATACTACTGCCACCAATTCCATATCTATTTTCTTTTTTATTACCTGGTAAAATCAGTACAAATAGCGTATATAGCGTAACTAATCCAGCAACAACTGCTCCAAATACGCCAGCCATTAAAGTGGCACCAATGACACCTCCACCACCTGAACTAACTACAGTAATAACCCCTAAAATAAATACAATAGTCGCTAACATCGAAATAAAACCACTAATATAAGAAATAATAGCTAATATCATAGTGCGATTCGTATCATGTAATCGTCGTACCATAACTGTAAATGTGGGAATAATAATAGCAAGTGCAAATACACTACTTAATAATCCTCCAGATATAATGCCTAATAGTGATGAAATAATAAAATTAATCCAAAAAGGGTGCCAGTAATCTGGTCTACTAGACCTGCCATTGACATCTAGGAAACGTAGCCAAAAATCTTTGTAACTTTCAATCACTTGATTCTGTGAAGTATCCATGCATTTCCTCCTATAATCTAATAATTACATTATACAAATATTAAATTGACTAAAGCAAACTTATTTTATAATTTATTCTGAATTTTATTATTAAGTTTTATTGATATATATATACGATTTTATAATCAGTCCATTATTCTCTCTTTGTTTATAACTTTCATTATTAAAAATTTCGTTTTCAATCAAAACTTTAAATAAAACCATATTAAAGTAGCTGGAGAAAGTAATGATGAAAGATGGATTGCAAAATTAGACAATCTCAAATTAAGAAGTTGCCATATACAATTGTTATTGGAGATAATGAAGTAAGAGACAATACCCTTTCTATTCGCAAACATGGTGAAGATGAAGAGCACATATTTGTAGAGGCCGATTTTATAGAACTGATTAAAAAAGAAAAAAATGTATTATATTAATCTAAAGAAACCCTTCATACATAGATGAAGGGCTTCTCTGGTTAATTAAATCAGCATATAGAATCCATTAACTGATAAAAATATTCTGGTTTATGCGTTTTGTTTAACTTATACCATGCTTCTAATGTATCTGATTCAAATACATCCATCTTTTCCAACACTTCTCTAGCAAATTCTAGAGGCGCAATGCCTGATGCAGTAATTAAATTTTCATCCGATACAACTGGTTTCATTTCGAATAATGCTTCGCCATTATAATTAGGACATGTCATTTGGGTATACTCTAAATGATTACTCGAGTGCTTTCTAGTATCTAAATAGCCTTTATTGGCTAGTGCATCAACCGCACCACAAATAGCAGCAATCATCGTACCATTTTCTAAAACGAAACCTACTTTTTTCAATAATAGTTGATGTACTTCGGAACTCCAATTCGTTCCACCAGGCAAAATCACAATATCATTACAATCCAATATACATTCCTCAAGCATAATGTCTGGTTTAATACTTAAACCACCCATAGTACTAACTAATTCTTTATTAACCCCTACTGTGATTACGTTTAATGGCATTAACCCTTTTTTAAAATATCTGCCTGAGTTTAGTTCAGCAATTAAATAACTATATTCCCAATCTGACATTGAATTAAATACATAAAGATACACATTTTTTGTTTTCATCTAATCATGCTCCATTCACTATTAATATAGTGAAATGTAACATAGCTTCCCTGACACCTATCGTCAAGAAAGCTATGATTTTTTATAAAATTCTATTAAATCATATAAATTTTTAATGATTGCTTCTTTTAAACTCAAAGGTTCTACAACTCGAATACCTTTACCATATGGCAATAATATTTGTGGTACGTATTTATGCATTATTTCTTCCTCAAGTTGAAATACTGCTTGATTGAATGTTCTTTCTTTTAAATAATGTCCCAAAAACCAATGATGACAAATATCATCTAATGTACTGGCCTGCCCATTAATTACTAAAGACATCAATACACCATCACCATTGATGGATGGAAGTAAATTCCCCATAAAATAGTCACTGGCTGAAAAATCATCATGTTCTTCAAACGTTTTATCAGTTACATGAAGACTTTTTATTCGATCGACTCTAAAAGTACGAACGTCATCTCTAAGATGACAGAAAGCAACCAAGTACCACTTATTTTTCCAATAAATTATTCTATATGGATCTACAAATCTATCGTTAGGTACATCTTCTCCATTTTTTTGATATGAAATAATGACAGAATAACTATCAGCTATACATATCTCTATTTCCTCCAAAAAGGATTTAATAGTGTCAGTGTCATTTAGATAAATTATTTCAAGACTACGCGCATGCTGACCTACTTCTATTTCTTGTTCTAAATTTGAATAATTGTTAATTTTTGAAATCGCATGATTTAAAGGTTCTCCTCCATAATAGCCCGCTTCTTTCGCGAAATGAGCAGCATGTGTTAGCGCAGTCTGCTCCTCAGAATTAAAGAAAAGGGGTGCTTCAATGAATTCATTGAATAAAGTATATCCTCCATGATGTCCAGCGTCTGAAATGATTGGCACGCCACTCTTTGACAACGTATCTATATAACGGTACACAGTTCTGATATTCATCTCTAACTTGTCCGAAATTTGCTTTGCAGTAGTCTTTTTTTCCGAACTAAGCATCCAAAGTATGGCTAGTAAATTATCTAATTTAGCTATAGAGAGCACCTCTTTTATGAAAATAATGTGATACTAAAAACCCTAACGCATGTATGATATTGATAAGTAATAAAGATTAAAACCGTTCTCTTCTTAATTTAGCACCTGTACTTTACAACTTAAGTTTTCATGGTTTGAATTTCAAGTATGTAAATACTCTTAATACATATTCAAGTGGCCCATATCTTAAATACTTTTGATACCAAAACGCAATAATAACTTGAACGAGATACAATATTATAAATGTAATGAAACTAATTGATAAAGTGTCTTTACCAAAATATCCTAAACCAAAGCTATAGAAAATGAACACGCCCATAACACTTTGTAATATATAAAATGTTAATGACATTTTTCCCAAACTTTCCAACCCTCTAAAAATCAGATGATTATCATATTTTTGGTATAAATACTTAAATAATGCAACATATCCCACGGCAAGTAAAAAGCCAAACATATAAGCTAAATTTTCTGCTAGACCTTTATCTTCTATCCATAAATATAATGATTTTAAAATAAGGGATATTGGTATTAAATAAATGAATAATTTAGACGACCAAAAGTCTTTTGCATCTTTTTCAAACCATTTAGTTTTGGAAAGATAAATGCCTATTCCAAAGAATGTCGCTTCCATTATAAATAAGGTTAACACTATAAAAGCAATTGATTCTCCAAACATACCTTTTAATTGTTTGAAAAACGGATCCTTAAGTTCCTCAGAAGCATTATTTATTTCGCTATAACTTCCATTTTGGTAAGTATCTTTTAATTTTTCAATATAATTTTCTTGTTTATGTGTATTCTTTGGAGTTTCGCTCTTATCAAAGAATGTCGATGACAACAATGCAACAAGTAATAAAACTGCTATAATTGTAACCCACTTATAGAAACTTTTATTTAACGATATAAACGGTATTATAAGTAGCATAGAAATCGCATAACCATTTAATATATCGCCTTCCCAAATGAAAGCAGCATGCAAAATACCGATTGTTAGTATAAATAAAGCTCGTCTAACAAGTTTAATCCTCGGTCGTTTAATATTTTTATTTTTCATAGATTGGTATAACTTATCTAATGAAAAACCAAATAACAGTGCAAAAATAGGCATAAAACTACCTTCAATAAAGATTTTTATAAAATGAAAGATACCTAAATTAAATGTACTTAAATGATAATGTTCTATGTATGATTTACCCGTCAGTCCGTATTGAAAAATAAGTAAGTTTGCTAAAAATATCCCTAACAAACTGAATCCCCTCAAGGAATCTGCTACCCTTATTCTCTTCATTTTCTCACCTCGAAGTAAATGATAACACACCAAATAATTGTATAATACTTAATTTTATAAAAAGTATATGAACATAAACATTATGGTTTTAATAATACAAAATTATAAAATCAGCAATATTAATTTTTCAGTATCAATAAACTGCTAATTATAATCCTAAATTTCTTCCCACTTTCATAGTGAGTCGTTTTATCAATTTTTCAGTAGTATCTTTTTTATGTTTACTTCTATTTAGATTATCTAAATGGTAAGTAGTAATTTGATAAATGCCAGAAAGATTTAATGGATATTTCAGTACATGATAACCCATACGTTTTTTAAATTTATGAAACACTTCCGGTCCACCTTGTGTATAAAGAATTATTGCCTTTTTATCTTTCCACAGCCCTTTTTTAAAATATTGCTTATGTTTAAAACTAAATGCATGTTCTGGCCAAAATGTTTGGTCTATAAAACTTTTCATTATTGGTGGCATATTGAACCAATATAGTGGATAAATAAATATAAAAGTGTCAGATTGATTCAAAATAGCAATTATATTTTGTTGTTGTTCCGTTAACTCCGAATTGTAACCATTATACAAAATGAATGGTAAATCCATTTGCTGCAAATTAAATACGTGAGGATTAGATTGATTTAATCTTTTTAGAATGGATTGATATAACTCAAAACATACACCTGTTTGATTACCGCCATATATGATGCTAATCATCATTCCCTCTCCTTTGTTTTAACTCAGTTAAAATCACATCTTTGTTCAATGTATATTGATTATTTTCAGCCAAATGATGAATTCTTTTAAGTTTATTAAGTGTAAAGATTTGGTTGTTCAATTCATCTTCTTTTTCCTGAATGACTTTATCAATAAACGCCATCGAATGCGTATTGCACGCTTGTGTTGCCGGCTTATGAAATAATTCAATAATATATTTAATATCTTGTAATTCTATAGATAAAGATTTCAAATCCATAATCATTTTTAAATCAATCATTGTCTGATCATCGAAATACCGATACTGATTCGGATCTCTTGGTATAGTTAATAAACCCTGTTTTTCATAATACCTAATTTGTGACTTAGATATATTTAATTTTTGGGAAACTTCATCAATTCTCATACACATAACCTCCTTTTTTAAATCTATCATTAAACATTACTTTAAGGTCAATTGTTTCCAATCTTTCAAAAACACATATGCTATATGACTTTTTAATTATTGTAAAAATGAGTACTTACAATATATAAAAATAACGGACTAACCCTTACGACAATGGATTAATCCGTTTCAAATCGATTCTTGTGCTTTAAAAAATCAGTACTTAAATCCTACATGATTACATAACAAAAGCAATTGGATAAATGAACAATATATAGCAAGCTCTGTATCTAACTTAAAGTATATATTCATATTAAGTGGTTCTAAGAAAAGAGAATTATTTATGATGCACTTCCGCTGATCAGTTGATGATACGCTTTTTTATAATACTTATTAGTTATTAATAAAAATACTTCACATCCTACTTCATTTATTTCTAAAAATGACTCTAAACCTTTGATTACTTTTTTAGTCCTTAATATATCTGCTTCTTGTGATTCTATTAATACATATTTAGTTGATGGACCATCAGCTTGTAGTTTTTTTAAATATTTCTATATTTATATCATGTTTTCATTATTTAACTCTGTCTCAATCATATTAATATGGTTAATCGACTTCTCTCACAAAGAAGCAAATTATTGATTATACCTAGTACAAGGAAGAACAAAATCTACTAATTGAAATATCATTTCCACATCATGAGTCACTATAAAAATAATATTATCTGGCGAAGATAGCGACTTGATCTCATTACAAAATTGTTCTAATGCGTTTCTATCGATCCCTGAAGTTGGTTCATCAAATACGATGATTTTTTTATCAGATAGCAATGCTGATGCTACTGCTGACCGTTGTTTTTCACCACCTGACAGAGAAGCAGGGTGGCGTGTTTCTAAATGAGATAAACCTAATTGTTTTAAGGTTTGTTGTACTTCTTCTTCTGTTGCATCTGTGCCTAAACGAACTTCATTTAAAAGCGTATTTGAGAATAATTGTTGATTTACGTCCTGCATGACCATAAATCCTTGTTTATTCAACATTTTCTTCTTTAATATCTGTTCATTTTCTTTGATAGTACCTTTATACTTGCTAAACCCCAATAATGTATTTATGAATGTAGTCTTTCCTGCACCATTTTCTCCAATAATACCGATAATACTACCACCAGAAAATTGAAGGTGTGGAATACGAAACACAGTTTTATCGTGATAGGATACTTCTACTTCTTCAAGTTCAATAGATAGAGTGGAATCATCGATAACATTTTTTTGAATTTGACATAGTTCCCATGACTTTTCATTTGTAAGTTGCTTCAATTTTTTTGATAATGAAGCAACTTTCATACTTCTGAGTCCCATCGTAACTAACTCTTGTTCGCTTTTAACATAAAGTTCATCAAATGTATAAGTTGCTTGATGTTGTCCGGATTTCAAATATATAAATCGATTAGCTAAGCCATTTAACCAATATAGTCGATGCTCAGATAGCAGGATCGTATAACCAAGTTTCTTCAAACCGGACAGTACTATCTTTAATAATTCAATTGATTCATAATCTAAATTAGCAGTAGGTTCATCAAGAAGGAGTATTTTAGGTTTCATAGAAATAATAGAACCACAGGCAACACGTTGCTTTTCTCCACCAGAAAGTTCAAATATGCTTCGATTAACTAATCTTTTCAAGTTTAAATCAGCTATAGTCTCTTCTACTCTATCTAAAATTTCTTGTCGTGTTAAATTCAAATTTTCACAGCCGAAAATCAATTCATTAGAAGTATCTAAATTGAAAAATTGAGATTTTGGGTTTTGAAAAACAGAACCAACATTCTTAGCTATATCACTAATGGTCTGGCCATTAATTGAGGTTCCGAAGTGCTTTACTTCACCTTCCAACCTCAAGGTATCGTAAAATTCAGGTATTAATCCATTTATTACCCGGGTAATCGTTGTTTTGCCACAACCACTTTCACCACATAAAACCACACACTCACCTTGCGCCACTTTTAGTGAAAAATCATCAATAATTTTAGTAGAATCAGCAGTTGTCACACTAATCTTTTGAAGATCTATCGCATTCATACGTTCATCCTCCTTTAAAATTAATGACAAGTGCAATAGCTATAAATATCACAAGGTAATCTACAATATTTAGTCGAAATTTGATGATGGTCGTACGCTTTCTTCCTACGTCTAATCCACGTGTCATTGCAGCTGCCGAGAGTTCTTCCATAACTTTACCGGATGAAATCAACATCGGAACTACCAATCGTTCTATGGATAGAATCGGATGTTTCAAAAAGTATATTGGACCGATATTAATATTTCTAAAAATCAATGCTTGTCGTATATTCTTTAAATGCTCTAGTAATGTTGGAATAAAACGCAACATTACTACAAAAGCAACTGCAAAAGCATCTGGAATACGAAAGGTTTTAAACATTGCCAAATATTCACTAGCAGTTGTTTTTTCTGCTAAAATATAAAACATTGCAATTGCTGGTAAAAATACTCTTAGAACATTAAATATTATAAAAACAAACGAAAAATTTTGACTTAAATGAACTAGTTCAGCAATGCCTTCTATAGCAATCGTCCCAAAGAATATAATTACAAACATATAACACTTCATCATTTCTTTAGTATTAAATAAAAATAATGCTGTTAGTCCTCCTACAATACATTCTCCCAATAGCGATCCGCTTCGCATCATTATTACAGATGAAATAATAAAAATGATAATTTTTGTAATAGGTGAAATATCTATGAAAGCATCTTTTTTAAAATACAATGGTACATTTACAGTGTTCATCGTATTCATACAATGCCGGCCGTTTCAAAATGTTTTTTATTTAATTTATTACCTATAATTGCCCCAATGATACCACCAATAATAGCAAGAGCAATTATTACGAGGATAATCCAGTTCGGTGTAAGTGCAGAAATTTGTTCAACATAATCTTTTCCATAATAATATTCTGAAGACTTCATAAATTGATCTCGTGCAAATAATAGCATTGTAAAAGGACCTACTATAATAATATTAAAGATACTATAAGCGACTATATTTTTGAGCTTAATATATTTACTTCTATCATTTAATATAACTTCAGCTAATATACCTGCGATAATAGCAATTAATAAAGGTGCAATAGTAGTAGATGACAATATTAATCCTGATAATATAGCTAAAATAAACACAGCACCTCTCTTTGGAACTTTAGAAATATAAAGTATAAATACTGGTCCTAAAATAATTCCAGCTATTAAAGGTGTTAATAAGAACGTGACTGGATTAAGACCAAAAATCATGCCAGAAGCTACTAATATAACGATATATATAGCAGCAAAAGCACCGGCAAAAATATAATCTCTCGTATTCATTTTTTTCTTCATTTTACTCACTCTTTTCTTTTTCAACTAGTCCTTATTTGATTTAGTTTTATTATTCTAAAATAGGAGCAGAAACATCAAAATTTTAAAATTAAGAATAACCTTATTATTGATGTATATGGACGTACAAATCGACTTTTCATATTTCTTCACACTAACTATTTTGTTTTTACTTATATTTTAAATTATACCTTCCGTAGTAATACTGCTAATATCTAACAAATATAAATTGCCATTGATATGATGTGTTCGTTCTATTTTTAACCCAGTTTTTTCTAATAATTTTTCAAAATCATGATAATTTCGCTCAATTCCACCACATAATATCCATATGTTTAGAGCATCCATATATTTATCATAAATATTGTCAGTATTTTCAACTGGTAACAGCTCTTCTATTATCCATATTCGACTGTTAGGTTTCATATTTTCTTTTATATTATTAAGAATATTTATAGCTTGCTCATCTTGCCAATCATGTAAAACTTTAGATAAAATAAATATATCGCCTTTTATCGTATAATTATTAAAAAAATTTTGTGTTTTAAACTTAAGACGTTCAGTAACAACATTTCCTCTCATCAATGCAGTAGTTTCTTCTTCTACAAAATTCAGATCTAGTATAACCCCTTTTGAATTAGTGAAATAATTTAGTATTTTCACCATCAATTCTCCTCTACCACCTCCGATATCTACAAATGATAGTGGTATTCTAGGAGAGAAATGCTTAAACCATTCCTCTAAATCATGGGTTCGCGTATAACTATCCATCATGTTTGTGAAAGTCTCTAATAACATTTCATTTTCACTCAAATGTTCAAAAAAGGGTTGCTTATGTAACACTTCATATGGAGATTGATTAGAAATCAGACCATCTGTTAAACCTAGCCAAGTTGGCATAACTATACGTCCAGTAAATAGTACGTAAGGTAATAAAGAGTCTTTTGAATTTCTTTCCGTTAAATAGTCACCTAATTCGGTTAAGTATAAGTATCCTTCTTTTTCTTTAATAAAACGCTTGGCTATTAAAGGTGTAACAATAAGATTTAATTTATCTTGTGGAATTTTTAAAGATTGAGTTAAACTAGTTTTTGTGTGTTTTTGCTCATCTATATTGTCGAATAATTTTATTTCACAAGCAGTGTATAACAATACCGACAATGAAAAACCCTGTATATTCTTCATAATTGTAAGTACTTCAGAATTCATTTAAACCCCTCTTCCTTGTAAAAAACTTTATCTAAGGCTCTGCAATAACTAGCAGATAAATCAAAAGGGAAAAAATGGGTTCCATGAAACAAGTCGAAACGGAATTTGCCCTTAGTCACTTCTTTCCATTTCAACATATCTTTTTGAGTCGCATCTGCATCCTCATCACCAGCATGAGCAATAATATCAGCCTTTATAATTTCACCATGATATTTATGTTGCTCATCCAATTTATAATCATTTTTTATCATGGGTAGAAATAAGTCTTGAAAAGCTTCCGTCTCAAGTATCTCTTCTGGAGTAGCTCTTTGTCGTAATAATTCATTTTTTAGTGCTGTATCACCCTGCGTAGAATAGTAGTGACGTTCTTTTTCGAACGTCACACTATGTCTCCCAGCAACAATCAAGTTTTTTACACTTTTCTTATACTTACTTTCTAATAAATGTGTCACATAAAATGCAAGCAGTGCACCAAAACTATGTCCATATAGGTTAATTTCATCACTTGGACATGTGATATCAGCAATCTCTCTGGCTAACCTTTCTATTAAATGGTTTAAAGATAACTCAAGTGGTTCATTCATACGAGCATGTTTTCCAGGTAATTCTATCGGAATAACAGCTACATTATGAATCTCATCTAACCAGCTATAATATTTGGTGGCAGAACCCCCTGCAAAACTGAAACAAAACAATTTTTTTGTATGATTTAATTGCTTATCATCTAAAAATGGAAATGTCATACAATCATTCTTAAACATTTTATATTTCCCCTTCTTCTACATTACTTTGATATGTTTCCTCAATATATTTTGACAATTTATCTAATTGAGATATTTCGAAGAGTTCTTTTAGTGATAATTCTATTAATAGTTTTTCTTTTACTAATTGGATAAACTGTATTGCCTTTAATGAATCTCCTCCTAGTAAGAAGAAATCATCATTTAATTCAACCTTATCTACTTCAAGTATTTGCTTCATTAAATTTTGAAGTTGTCTATCTAAACTGTTCCATTCTCTTTCTGAGATACCATCTTTATCGAACTGAAATTCTTTGAGTAACTTATTACGATCTACTTTCCCATTTTGCGTGAGAGGGAACGTATCAGTTTGAAAATATATTTTAGGTACCATATAGGTTGGTAAGGACTTTTTCAAGTCTGATTCGATAATTTGATTTTCTATATTTTCAGAAGCAACATAAGCTACAATAAGTTGTTTATCAATAAGCACAACTGCCTCTTGGATATATGAGATTTGTTTTAAATTTTGTTCTATTTCTCCAAGCTCTATTCTATAGCCGTTTATCTTAACTTGGCCGTCTTCACGCCCTTTAAATATAATCTGCCCATCATTTCTATACATAGCTAAGTCACCTGTACTATAAAGTCTTTGCTGTAATTCTGGATGATAAAAGAATGATTGTCTTGTTTTCGTTTCATCGTTCCAATAGCAATCAGCTAAACCTTCCCCTGCAATATACAGATTTCCTAGTACCCCAATCGGGCATAGATCTAATTGTTCATTTAAAATATACATACGTTGATTAGCTAAAGGTTTTCCATAAGGGACAGATACGTCTGCTTCTTTTAGTGTTGATAAATCAAATATATTAGACCAAATCGAAGCTTCAGTTGCACCACCTAATCCATAAAATTGAACATTAGAATTAATTGTTTCCTTAGCATCCTTATACAAATCTTTTGGAATCCAGTCACCACTTAATAATACTTTATTTATCGATAAATCTTTTTGTGGGTGTTTTTCTAAATATTGTATAAATAATTTAAATAAAGAAGGAACTGTATTCCACAATGTAATTGAGTATTGTTTAACATAAAAAGTTATAACTTCGGGATTAATACGATCTACTTCATCAACGATAAACACTGCACCCCCTGCTTGGAACATGCCAAAAATGTCATATACAGACAAATCAAATGTCATTTGTGATAGCATAATTGCTCTGTCATCAGCTGTAATTTTTAATCTGTCATTTATATCTAAAATTGTATTCATCGCTGATTCATGCTTAATCGCAACTCCTTTCGGAGTACCAGTAGTACCTGAAGTATAGATTATATAAACTAAATCTTTTTTGTCATTTTGGATATCATCAAAATATTCTGATTGTGTACCGTCAAATTGAATGATTGAAATTCCTGTATATTCACCCTCGCTATATGATTTACTTGTGATTATACATTTTACATCTGCTTGCTCCATTATTTTTTTATTACGAGAAACCGGATTATTTCTTGCTAAAGGTATATAAACAGCCCCTACCTTAAATATAGCGATTGCTGCAATAATTTGTTCAAATGTTTGTTCAGATAGAATTGCAATAATATCTCCTTTTTGTATTCCTGCTGTTTTTAATTGTTGAGCTAAACCATTAGCATAGAGATTCACTTCTTTGTAGGAATATGTTTGATATTTATCAATAATTGCACTCTGATTAGGAGCCCTATCAACTTGGCGGCTAAATCCCTCTAATAGTGTATGACCTTTATATGCTGGTACTTCAGTCTGATTAATTTGGTGAATCATAGTATTAGACGAACATTCTATAATATTTGTATGTTCATTTTCCCATATATCAGTAGTTTTACTTAAATCTCTTAATGTTTGTACATATGCCTCAAACATCTCATCAACCATACCCTGTTCAAATAAATCTTTTATACTATCTAAGGCAATATTCAAACCTGTTTCATCTTCAAAAACTTGTAAATCCATCCAAACTTGAGGCGTTTGAGATAAACCATATTTCACCCTACCTATTGCATCTGTACTTTTACCATTAATCCCTAATCCACTTGTAAAAACAATAGGCATAGTCATATGATTTTTATTGTTTTTATTCATTAATCGTTGTACTGTGATACCACTTACACTTGAATGAGACATACATTCCCATAATTCTTCTTGCAATCGCTCAGCTCGTCCAATAAATGAGTCACCTTTAGTCATATCAACACTTAACAAAGTTAAAGTAGTGAAATCTCCTATGATATTTTGTACCGATTCATTAAATGGAAGACGATCAAAGCGCGTAAGATTAATTGTAAATTGCTGTGATTTACTCCATCGTGCAAGTATTTCTGCATACACAGTCAAGAGTATTCCTGCAGGTGTCAAGCCATAATATTTAGACTTTTCTTTAATTTCAGCCCATTCATTAGCACTCAGTCTATCGCTATTTCGTTTAAAGCGATGGGACGAAGTCGAATGATTAATATTTAAATCTGGTTTGTTAAATATAAACGGAGCTTTATTTTCCCAGTACTCCAAATCTTGTATATAATTTCCTGTCTTCTTATATTGTTCAAATGTTTCTACATAAGATTTGAATGTTGTTTGATTTGACGTCAGAGTCGTATGTGGATGCTTGTACAAATATCTCCATTCTTTGAATAATTGAAACATGCTAAATCCATCAAAAAATAAATTATCAAAACTTACACATATTCGACCTTTCTGTGACGATAAGTCTAAATATTTTATTTCGAAAGATGGCCATTTATAGGGGTTGAAATTTTGATGTTCTAACTGTTCCCTCACTTTAAGAGCCTGTCGTTCATCATCATTAGTTTGTCTCAAATCAATATATTCAATATTGTAAAAATCAACTTCTCTTAATACCTTTTGTGAAAGTTGGTCTTCACATATAACTGTTCTAAGACTTAAATGTTTCTGTATCAATTTATTCCAAGTGGATTCTAATAAATTAACATCTAAATGTTCTGTTTCTAGTTCAAAATAACAATGACTTGAGACGTCACCAAATTCAAACGCACCACTTCTACCTAAAATATAGGCTTGTTGTACTTCAGTTAGCGAGAACTTATCATAAGGTGAATTATCTTTAACATTAGGTAGATGATGCTTGATAGCTCTGTGTCCGGATTTTTCAATGATATTAGCCATATCCTTTAATTTAGAAAATTTAAAAACATCTTCTAACTCTATAGTCACGCCAAATGTTTGCTTAATATCATTTCTTAATTGAGTAGCGAGCAATGAATCTCCACCCAGTCTAAAGTAGTCATCCTCTGGTTCTGGTAATTGGTGTAATTGTTTTTCCCATAGCTGACTTAGTTTACATTCATAAGAGGTCATTACTTGTGATGTTTCAACATCTGAATTTTTATCTAGACTTTGTTTTTTAGCATAAGCTAACAGTTTTTTTCGATCCACTTTACCATTAGATGTAATTGGTATAACTGCTAAAGTTTGAATTTGAGAAGGGATCATATAATAAGGTAATGTGTCTGATAATAGTGTTTTAATACTTTCCTCATTAAACTGATATACTGTACTTTTTTGTAAAACATATAAATATGCTGAACCTAATTCATTTTGATCTGTATACATATTACGCAAATGAAACTCACTATGATTAAAAATTGAAACCCAAGTATCGTGACTTAATAATGGATTTAAATCTTTTTCTGTTTCTACTTTATCCAACAGAGCAGTTGTAATATATTGCATTGATAAAGGTTCTGTGAGTTCAGTAACAAGTAATAAGCCCCCTGGATTTAATTTTTTCTCTAACTGTTTTAATGTAGTTTTTGGATTACTAACACGATGCAACTCATTATTTAAAATTATTACATCAAAAGTTAGATCTTCAGGTATACTTGTAAGTTCTAGGTTATCCACATAACATGAAACCTCTTTAGGTATTTCTTGTTCTTTATTAATGTAATATAAGCTCGAATCAATATAAGACCATTTATGTGCATTATTCGTTATATTCTCTTTTACAGCATTCAAACTTTGGCTACCATATACAAGAATAGATTTATTAGCAATTTCATTCTGCATTATCTGCTTATAAACTGAATTTAATATTTGATTTGCCCATCGTCCTGCTTCTACCATTTCTATCAGTCTAGATATTCCAGGAAAGTCTTTATCTATTAGTAAATCATTCGGTCGCTTATAACCATAAATAATGTCAAGCATGTACCTTTCGAATAATTTAATTATATTAGTCAATTCTTTCTTTAAAGTTCTATCTTGCGACACTATTTCTCCATCATTAATCGATATTTCTTTATTCAATTCTTCCCATTTTTTTACTAATAGTTGGTATTCTGGTATCACTTTAGATTTTTCGAGTTGTAAAAGTACTCGTTCTATGCAAGCTTTAGTCAATTGATTTATAGCATTGATTATAGATTCATGAAGGTAATAGTTAAACGGTATATTATTAATGAATCGATACGTATCAAATGATTTAAAACTTTTAATCTTTTCGATATAAGGATTTTGTTGTAATTCTGCCGAATCATATGTTACAAAACTTATAATTTGTTTTTGTTCTCCAAAATCTTTAATAATTGAAGCAGATTGATCGATGCCTCTGATGCATTTAATAGCAGAATCTATCTCACCTAATTCTATACGATGTCCTCTTAATGAGACTTGATTGTCTAGTCTTCCTAAAAATTCTATTGTATCGTCTCTCCAAAAACGACCTTTATCCCCTGTTTTATACCATCTCACTCCATCTTCATTTACAAACTGGTCTCTTGTTAATGTTGGTTGATTAAAATATCCTTCAGCCACTCCTGCTCCACCAATCCAAAGTTCCCCATCTTCATAATCATTTGCATCTATGCCTTGAGCATTAATAATTCTGTAAATTTGGTTAGGAAGAGGAGTTCCATATGGAATTGTATGCCAATGTGCCGGCGCAGGTTCCTCAAGTTCGATAAAATTAGACCAGATGGATGCTTCCGTGGCACCTCCCATAGCTAATACTTTACTATTTGGAAACACTTCTAGAATATGAGTAGGCAATTCACTACCAATCCAATCACCTGAGAGTAACGCATATCGAAGTGATTGTTGATTTAATGGTTTATGCTTCATTTCAGTGAGTAACATCTGCATTAAAGTTGGCACAGAATTCCATATAGTTATAGGGTGTTTTTGTAAGACTTCTAACCACTTTTGACTATCTCTCCAATACTGATCCTCAACATAGCACATACTAGCTCCTATCATTAGGGGACCAAAAACATCAAATACTGAAAGATCAAAATCAAATTGGGAAACATTCATTACTATATCTTTACTATCCATCTGACATTTATGTTGAACCGCCTCAATTGTATTCAATACCTGGTGGTGGGTGATTTTCACACCTTTTGGCTCACCAGTTGACCCAGATGTAAATATGATATAAGCTAAGTCAGAAACATTCTGAGACGGTGGTAGTACTTCATTTTCATATCTTATTGCCTCTTCAATACTTATGATATATTGCTGTTTATTTTCAAACGTGGTGGATGTTTCGTTTTGTATAATCAAATGTGTAATATCAGAGTGATTTAAAATATGTTCTATTCTCTTATAAGGCTGGTGCGGACCAATTGGAATATAGCTACACCCCATTAACATAATAGCTATCATGGAAGCAACGTATTCTGGTCCTTTAGGTAATTTAATCGCTACACTGTTTCCTGGCTGAACTCCTTTGTGTTGTAAGTATCCTGCAATTTGATTTACTAACTCGAGAAGTTCTTGATAGCTCACGACTTCATTCGTCAAACCATTGATAAGGGCACATTTTTGAGGATATAGTCGGGCTATTTCAATAAATTTTTGAGGTATGGTTTGCGTATAATTACTACTAACTTTAAATACTTGCCTCTCTTGTTCTCGTCGTAATTCATTTTGAGTTTTATGTGTGTATGTCTCAGCAATTGAATTCTGACAAAGGATTAATTCTTCTTTAAAATATTCAAACATATCATCAAGTAATCCCTCTGGAAAAAGTTCGTCTATACTATCCCAAACAATATATAATCCATCATCTTTATTAAATACTTGAAAATCTAGATACGCTTGTGGTGTTTGAGAAATCATATAAGATATATTACCAAACGTTTGGATAAACTTCTCATCTACAAGAACATCACCAAGATTACTAGAAAAGACGACAGGAGACATAAATGATTTGCCTCTTTGCTTTTGTAAATCTCTCATGACTCGGATACCTGAATACGAAATGTGCTTCATTCTTTCGTGGAAATTATCTTGCACTTCCTTCATATTTTCAGCTAAACTTTTAGTTTGAGTCATATCGATGTCAAGCAATAAAAGATTTGTAAAATCTGCAACTACATGTTGAATATCAATACTTGAATCTCTATCAAAAATAGGCAAATTTAATAAAAACCTTTTGTTATTACTCCACTTTGCAATAGTTCTTGCATAAAGTGTTAAAAGTAGCATAGGTAATGTGACACCATATTGTTTTCCAATTCTCTTCATTAATTCAAGCTGAGCTGGTGTAACTATTATTGAACGTCTATTAAACTTAGGCTGTACAACTTGATTAAGAGGTTTTATAACTGGCAAACACGGTGCATCCGGCATCTTTTGTAATTGACTTAACCAATAAGTCTCATCCTTTTCTCTTTGTGCTTGATCACTATCTTGTTTATAGGCTAAGTACTCTGCAAAGTTCCATGATTCTTCATGTCCATGTTGGCTATTTATATCATTATAATAAGTAGCTAAATCACTTAATATCATTTTAAAGCTATGCACATCACAGACTAATAAATCAATATCAAAACATAATCTAGCTGTTTGGTCATTAATAATTATATACTGTAAGCATACGACTTCTCCTAAATCTACACGCATCAAACGATGAGAAGTTTCATTTCTAAAAGTTTCTAGTCTTTTTTCTTTATCTTCATATTGACAGAAATTATGCACAATTACTTCTTTATGAAATGGCTCATCTAATACTTGCTGCTGTCCACTATCAGTGAATTTTGCTTTTAACATAGGATGAATTTCGAATATCTTTAACCACGCTTTATTTAATTTTTCTAAATTCAGATGTTGTGTATCAATTTCAACATATCCATGACAACCTACACCACCTAATGTTTCTGTTTCTTTTCTACCTATCCAATATGCATATTGAACATCAGTTAAATCAAACGGCTCTTTAAAATTAACATTAGGCTTTTTGATTTCTTTAGAGATAGTAGGACGATTTTCAAATAATAATATACTCCATTTCTCTAAAGTAGGGTGCTCAATAAAATTTGAAAAGGAAACTTTGTAACCAACTTTCATCCATTTAGCTAATATTTTCATTATATCTAGTGATTCTAAACCCAATTTAATGAGTGATGTATGATCATCTATGAATTTGTTACCTTTTGAGATATGTGCTATATCTTGTTTTAATTCTTCTTTGATATCTTCTTGAGTTAAATTTTTAGACAACATTATGAGCGCCCACTAACTATCTTAATTATTTTTTTCTTATCGATTTTACCAATATTTGCGTAGGGTAATTCATCCAAAAAATAAATTTCATCAGGCACTTTATATCTAGCTATGCCTTGTGTTTCAAAATGATTTAGTATTTCTTGATGAGTTACCTGCGTACCACTCACTTCAATACATGCACATACCTTTTCACCGAGACTTCGGTCAGACATACCAAATACAGCACAATTGTCTATCAATGGATGTTTCTTCAAAATCGATTCAATTTCTGAAGGAATAACATTTTCACCTTTTCTATTAATCTGCTCGTCAACTCTACCCGACATAATCAAGTTTCCATTATCATCTAAATAACCAAGATCTCCTGTTAAAAAATAATTATCTTCTGAGAAGACTTTTTTATTCAATGCTTCATTATCATAGTAACCCAAGAATGTATAAGGACCTTTTTCCGCTATTTCTCCAACCTTATAATTAGATTGAATACCTCCATCTTCATTTAAAATTTTAATTTCATCACCTTCTGAAATGGGTTGTCCTTGAGTTCCTAATCTGATTTCCACAAAATCGTTCAGTTTAGTAAAACAAGTAATCCCTTCCCCAAGTCCATAGCCTTGTTGAATCGTTACATTTAATTCATTCTCTAGTTTTAGTAAAGTATCATAATCTATCTTTGCCGCCCCCATAATTATGTGGTTCAATGAATATAAATCTGCAGGAAACCAATTATGATTTTCTAGCCATACCGATGCAATGGCTGGTACAATAGAAGTTGTATTCACTTTTTCTTGTTCTATTAATTTAAAGGCCTCATCAAACCCATTTGTATGGGGTAAAACAACAGTTCCTCCATTAAAAAGCACACCTAAAACACCTGGATTAGCTAAAGCATAATCATGTGCAACAGAAAGTACTGCTAAATAGATAGTGGCTTCGTCAAATTGACATCGCTCGGCAGCTTTTTTTATATTATAGACATATGCCTCATTAATTTTTGGTATTATTTTAGGATTTGAGGTTGTGCCTCCTGAAAGTAAGAAGACGCCTACATTACGACCATTGTGTGACTTATGGATTTTAACTTTTATATCACCCATGTTTCTTTCTCTATTAATATTAATATATTTAACATTGTCATATCGTTCTTCCGTGTCTCCAATAATTGTTGTTATAGAAGGGATAGACTCCAAATTATCTGCAATCATTTGACAATAATTAAATCCTAAATAATTTGAAGAACCCACATATGCTTTTGGATGTAATTGATTGGCTATCGCAATAATTTCTGATTCTCTTAGCGTAGGCAACATCAATATAGGCTCTAAATTCAACATATTTGAAGCAAAGAGTACAACCATAAATTCTATATTATTTGGCATCTGTATGATTATACGATGACCACTTTCTAGACCTAACTCTGCTAATAATCCTGCACAATCCTTTACTTTATCAAGCAACTCTTGATAACTTAATCTATGCTCTTTACCAATCACTGCGATGTTATTAGGGGTTTTTTTGACTTGTTCATATAGTGTTCCAAATAGTGTTTCATTATTTAGATATCCTTGTGACTCATAATATTTGAGAATGTGTTCTCTATTCATATCAACAGCCCTCCTGCATTATTACTTTCTTAAAATTCAACGTTAATTTCAAAATCTCCTTTAGAAACATCCAATAAAGAATCTGAATTCATTGAATTGACAAGATCATATTGCTCAGGATCTACTTTGTAAGTAATATTTTTGATACATTTAATATTATTTTTATGATTTGGAGCAAATTTTCTTGTCGTTTCAAACGGTGATTTAATAAATGGTAGTTTAGAATCATAAGGGAATATACATTTGCATTTCAATAAGTATTGATGAGAGTCCTTTCTTTTTACTGGTACAATAATAGAATGATAGTCCCACTGTTTAAATTTTTTTCTTAAACTTTTAAATTCATTTAATTCCGCTTCAAACGCCAACCTAATATATCCTTCATCCGCTTTTTTTTGCGACATAATACTTTCGACAAATTGACTTTGACCAAATAACCGTAGTAATCTTTGAACCAATTTCGGCATGTTCATATCATAAATCAATTCAATATAAGGGCCTTCCTCAAAATAAATCAAGGCATTGTATGGCTTCTTTTGTTTGCCGTATTCTACAGTAAAGCCCTGTCTTCTAAATTCTTGAACTGCTTTTTGTAAATTATCTACCTTATATAAAATATGACTGACTTTCATTATTTAACCCCTTTTCCCGAACTGCGTATTACCTCCACTAAACTATTGGTATGATTATAATCTAAACAAGTTGCATGATTCCCTTCTACTTCAATCATTACAATGTCTCCTAACACAAAACTTGTCCAACTCACATCTTCTTTTGTTTTTGGATAGAAATCTGTAACATATTCCTTCGGTTCAAACACATTAACGTCACCCAAATATGTTTCCGGTATATAGTGAATCATTCCTAGGTATGTGTAATTAAATACCTCATAAAGTTCCACTAATTTTTCAAAAGTATTGTTTGTTCCATTAAAGTTATGTTCAGGTATACTGTTATAGATTCTTTTTAATCTTTCATGTTGTGATAGTTCGTTTAATTTAAGATATGCTGTACCAACATTTTGATAACGTTTATCTTTCTCTAAACTAAATAATTCTTCATCACTTATATCTCTTGTCTCTCCTTGAACTATTGAGCTTAATGCTTGAGTCAATTCTTCAAAAGAAAAACTATATCCAGTTTTCGCTAAATCTGCGCCTATAATACTTGCAAAAGCAGTTTCCATTAATAATGAATTACTTACATGATGTAGGCACAGATGAGAGCTAATTAAGTTAATAGGTTTAACATTTCTTCCATTTTCTAAAAGAATTTTTGCAGTTTCTATAGCTAAAAACCCGCCTACACAGTATCCATACAATTCATATTCATCTGCGTCTAATTCCATCAATGCTTTTGCGTATTTATAAGCTAAAAGTTCAACTAAATTTTTATAAGGATGGCTTACATATTCAGAAACATCACCATATGTAAATCCATAAATATGTTCGTTATTTTGACTTTCTTCAATTAAATGAGGAAGTATATAATTATAATCTAACAGACGCCCAGTCCCTGCATGGAATAGCCCTTTAATTACTTTTGGTTTTTCATTAGTAGTGTGAAGCGCTTTTAAGTATAAGTGATTATGACTATAATCACTTTCTTGTGATGAGATTATTTCTTTAGATATCTTAAACTGATTTAATGTATCTGCAAACGCATGAACAGTAGGTTTTTTAGCAAAAGCCTTCATTAATTCTTCAAAGCTAAACAATGAAAGTGAATCAATGCTGGATTGTACTTCTGTAATCCATTTCGCAACAAGTAATGAATCACCCCCGATTTGATAAAAATTATCATTTACTCCGATGTCATCTCTTTCTAACAATGCTTTTAAAATATTTAATAATGAACTTTCAAGTTGAGATTTAGGTTGAGAAATTTGTTGAGTAGTCAAATTTATTGGATCCGCTTCTTGAAATTTTTTAACCCATAAGCTTCTCGTTGATTCATCTTTCGGAATTTGATTTGTAACCTCAATAACATCTGCATGCATATATTTTGGCCAATACATAATTTCTTTAGTGATTTTCTCTTCTATAACTGTTAAAGAAGGACTCATACTCTGACTGACGATCACACTTTGGCCGCTTTCGTACATCACTTCACTTTTTTCAGGTAGTATTACAATAGGTTTAAAGTGAGATTCTTCTAATAATCTATGCCACTGTTCACGACTAAAAAATGTTTCATTTGTATCTTTTCGTATATCTTTAAAATGATCCAGTCCTCCTTTTAATTCTAAGGAGGTCAGTAAAGAATATGATTCTATGGTTGCTTCAATCATAATTAAATAACCATTTGGTTTAAGTAAATCATTTAACTGATTAAGCACAAGTAATGCATGTTCTGAATTATGAAGTACGTTTGGACACAAAATCATATCGTAGTGTTGTTTTTCAAAACCTTGTTGTGCATATGACTTATTAATATCAAAAAATTTGTAATTAATATTGTTATAATGGCTTAAGATTTTTTTAGCATGATTCAAAAAATATTGTGAAACATCGGTGAAATCATACTTGAATTTTATATTTTCCAATACTGGTAAGACATCAATAGTAGTAGCTGCTACCCCTCCACCTACTTCAAGTATGTGAACTGGGGCAGTTTGGCCATTACACAATTGTTTTACTGCTTCTTTCACAATGTTGTTTAAGCCTTTATTGACCAAATTTTTGTTATATGCAGCCATTGCTATTTCAGTGGTTCCTTGTGGAAAGAATAGATTTAAACCGTTAACTTTATCTTGTATTTGTGCAAGTAATTGTTCACTCGATTCTTTTTGATAATCGAATAATGTTCTACTATAATTTAATTCTTCTTCAACTTGTTCAAATGCTTGCCAATAGTCATTTCGCTTTATAACATGTGATTCACCTAAATAAGTTAAAGCATATTTTTGATCCTTTTTAACAAGGTAGAATTCTTTGCAGAGAGCTGTTAACCATCTTTTAACTATGTCGACAAATTTTTCAGATACATTTAATTGTTTTATTAACTCTGCTTCATATATATAGTTTCCGACTTCTTTAAAAATATTAGCAGAGCGAAAAACTTCTAACATATCGACTAAAGAAGTAATTTCTGATAAAGCTTTCCATGTTTTAAAAACATCTGAATCTATATTTTCAAAAGTATTCTTGCTAACATTTTGTAAATGCTCACGTAATTTTGAATATGTTTTACCTTTTAATTTATACGCCTTTTCATCAGGCTTAAGATAGGTTTTAAGATAGGATTCCGTATCATTTTCAATTTCAACCGTGTATGATTTATCCACATTTCTTAATTCTGTCATTCTATTATCGATATCCGTTAAATGTATTTTATGTTGGTGATGGTCTACTAAAGACTGCTCTAACAGCGGTTTTTTCAATAAATCATGACTATACCAAAACGACTCGTCTTCTGCTAATTTACTAAGTAGAAATTTGAACTGAGCAACAAAACCTTCTATAAATACATCCTCAAAAGCCTTATCCCTAACATCCAAATTACATTCAAATACACCATCTGCTTCAAATACTTGGCAATCAATGAGTACTTGTGGAGTCTCACTCACTCCATACTCAATGTTAAACTGCTTACTATTTTTCTCCATTCCTAATGTACTAGTGTAAACCACAGGTATAATAACGTTCATTCCATGATATCTTGAAAGTTCTCTTAATACTTCAATACCATTAAATCGTTTATGATCTAAATTAGCGAATAGTTCTTTTTGTATTTGTATTGCTCTTTCTTTAAAAGTTTCCTCCTCAGAAGAAGTATCTAAAACGTTTACTGAAGTAAAATCTCCAATAACTTGATCTATATTTTCATTGTATTCGTGTCGATTCATTAAAGTGATATTGATAGCAAATGAATCATTCAAAGAATTTTGTTGTATTAAATCTCTATAAATTGTTAACACAGCATTAGATGGTGTTACATTAAACTTTTTACATTTATCTTTAAAATTGGACCATTGCGAAGAATCAATAGAAAACGGGTGGCGTGTGAATGAAACAGATTGATTATTAAATGTTTCTACTCGCACTGGAAGTTCTGGTTGTATAGGTATTTCACTTATTTTATTCATCCAGTAATCTCTATCTCTTAAATATAACTGTTGTTCTCTAGGATCCTCTTGTTTTGCTTGTTCAAACATCACAACATCACGAAAAGTAAACAATTCTTCAGAAGATTGCTCATCATAATATAGTTTCATTAGCTCATTCATAATTTGATGTACACTTTTAAAATCCCCTATAATCATATCTATAACAAAATGAACGATAGTGAAGTCTTCAAATAAAGATAACTCAAAATGATGAAGCGGCCATGTATCTATATTAAAATGCATACTTTGTAACTCATTACGTTTATCCAGAAATGTTTGATGTACAATCTCTTTATCTTGTTGTCTTAAATCATTAACCTTCAGTGATGGCATTTCTTTAATATCTATGTAATTATGAACATACTCTTCAGTTACAATTGTACTTAAAATATCATGTTGATTTATTACTTTATGCCAACATGTTTCAAATTTTTCCGGTGATAAATTTGACATTTTAATCTCTACATAACTCTTACAGCCCACACCCCCTAACTCTTGATCTAAGTTCCTACCGATAGCGTATGCTTTTTGCATAGATGTAAGTGGAAAAGGTTCATAGCGTTTATCTTCATGATGAATTAACTTTGAAACCGATTTAAGATAATCAATAATTTCAGATTTATGTGCTTTTAATTGTTGTAGATGTTGCTGTTGTAAACTATCTTTTGGTGCTCTGTATTTTAATTTTTCTCCATCTATCCAAAGCACAATACCTTGTTCTTCAAATGACTTGATTAATTGCTGAACTTCCATGCTATCTCTCCTTCTTAATTAATCCACCTATACTTAGTGGGCTCATTTTTGAACCTTCAATATACTCTATAGGTCCAATACGTTGGCCAATTGCTTTCCATAATTGACAAAGAGAAAGAAGTTGTTGTAAATATGGCAATGTCTTTTTAGAATCGAGTATACCTTTTTCAAATTCTGTCAAAGCACTTTTGATAGCTTCAGGCCAAAGCTTCTCATAAACATTTTGATATGAAATATTCTGATTTGTATTATAATCATTTTCACTTACAGGCAATTTCAAAAATGCGTTATCAGTATACAAATTCAAATTACCGTGCTCATCATTAGGAACAAATACTCTTGGGTACCAGGTGCAATATCGATGGGTATCACTTAAGCTCAAGCGACCTCCTTCATAATAAATATCTATTTTATGTAATAAATGAAAGAAATTATCTGGATTATTCGCATTCAATTGGTTTTGAATCTTAATATCGAAAGATATATCCTTGATTTCTCCATTAACTGTTGTAAATAGGCCATTTTGGAATGCTTGTATATTGACGAGAAAAGGACTCAATCCACCTATACTTTGATTCAAAATGTCTAACAATGGATATAAAACTTGCACACTACATACTGCATCTATATGGATTAATTTACTCTGTTCTTTAATTTTTTGAGCACAATTGATAAAATGTTTTACTGTTTCAATATGAGGATAAAATGTGTTAACCATATATACACATTTATGAGTTCTAGCCGTTTTCAAACAATCAAGTATATCTTCTGCATGCACAGGTTGCTCTTGTAATACTGGTATACCTTTTTCTAGAAATTGTTTAGCTATTGTCGTGCCTTCACCCCCTACGATAGAGGAACGTACCACGACACATACAATGTCAATACTCTCAACATCTATTTGTGTTATATCTGTATAAAGTGGTACCCCATAGCGTTGGCTGCAATGAAGTGACTGTTTACTTCCTGTTGATAAGATACCAACGAGTTTAAAATCTGAGTGAGCTTGTATACCTTCAAGATATACTTGTCCAAATGTCGTACCACAAACTAATATTCTTGTTATTTTCTTCATATTTCACCTTCTTCCATCCTTTCAACTATTTTTTCAACATACTCTTCAATATCAATATTTTCTAATTTGAGTCGCTCTACAACTTTATTTGGATTTAAAATATCACAGGCCCAGTAACAGCCTGCACTCAACTTCTCATTAGCAAGTTGTTCTACACAAAGTGCAGCAATTAAAGCAGTGAGCTTGTGACTATTTTTATCTTTTATCGTTAGAACATATTTATAATTGTTATCATTAGCCTCCATTCGAAGTACAAACCATTGTTGACCAATGGTTTGATGCTTAGTCATAAGATTTCGAATACGAGTCAACTTCTGTTGCTTAGATAAATTTTTTTGGTTGATAATTCCATAACCATTCATTAACAGTTGTTTGCCTTTTTTATCCTTAAACAACATATATGATTTTATCGTTGTAAAAGGTATATGCTTTAAAATGCGTTCGAGCTCTTTGGTAAAATAGGGCTGAGCATAAGCATGTTGATTGTCTTTATAATAATGTTCTTCATTAATTTCATTGACTATGCCCTTGCCATTTTTAATATAATAATTGGATTTACCATAACCTTCTTTTGTACTTAACAAAATATCCAACAAGGCATTTGTTCCTCCTGATTCGTTACCACCTTGATATATTTTGATTTCAGAGTTTTTTGCCTCAAATTTTTGAGCCATCCATAATACCATTAGCCCTGATAAACCAGGTTGTGAACCTGCATTTATAATATATGGCACATCAATCGATAACTGGTTAATTGCCTTCTCTAAAGCATCGCCTCCAAACAAATCAATATAGGGCATATTATGTTTATTCAACCACTCACTAAGTCGAGCACTTACTATATAAGAAGGACCTGCACAATTCACCACTAAATCACACTTTTGTACAAAAGAACTCATAGTACTTGGACAATGTAAATCTACATATACATCAGTTTTCTCTCGTTTTTCTGAATAATATGTTGCTATTATGTGATATTGATTCTCTAATAATTCAACTAACTGTTCGCCTACTGTCCCGTATCTACCAATTATCCCAATGGTTTTCTTGCTCATGATTTTACTCCTAAGATTTTATGTTTATACTTCATTTACTTGCCAATCGCCACTTTTACGTTGAAGGGATACAAGATGATGATATAAATGCTCATTTGCCATCAATTGTTCATGCTTACCTTTTTCTTCTATTTTTCCTTCTTTAAGTACTACAATTTGATCACAGTGTTCAATTGTTTTAAGACGATGTGCAATTACCATGACTGTTTTATCTTTAATTAACTCGCTAATGGCATTCTGAATTAAAATTTCATTTTCTGGATCAAGTGATGCAGTTGCTTCATCTAACAACACGATTGGCGCTTGTTTTAAGAAAGCTCTAGCTATCGATAAACGTTGACGCTCACCTCCAGATAGCGTTTGTCCATTCTCCCCAATAACTGTGTCAAACCCTTCTGGTAACCGTGTAATAAAGTCCGTACAATTTGCCATTACGGCAGCTTGATAAACTTGCTCATCCGTTGCATTACTATTACCAATTTTTATGTTATTAAATACTGTATCGTTAAAAAGAATGACATCTTGGAATACAATGGAATAGTAAGATAATAATTTTTCTGGATGAATTTCATTAATATTATGACCATCAATTAAAATTTCTCCACTATGGGTATCCCAAAAGCGCGCTGACAATTTGGCCAATGTACTCTTACCACAACCAGATGGACCGACTAAAGCCGTGATTTCACCTTGCCTTGCAGTAAAAGAAACACCATGGATAACTTCTTTATTGTTATAACCAAAAGCAACATTTCGGAACTCGATATCAAATTGTGTTAATTCAATATTTGAAGAACCACCTTGTTCTTCAATCTCAAAGATATTTTTAATGCGTCTTGCACTAACAAGTGAATAAATAAATTCACCAATTTTGTATAATGAATTCGTTAATGGATCATAAATACGTACTGCTACAAAGATAAATAGTATAAATCCAAGTACTGTTAACTGCTGTTGTACTAAAAGATAAGTTCCAAGTAGCACAACGATACCTAAACCGATTCTTAAAATGTTATAAGAGATAGAGATAAAGATTCCTACTAGAACTTCATATAGTACAGCCCACGGAATAACAGATTTAATTGTATGTACTATTTTTTGAATATATTGTTCTTTTTGACTAGAAGATTTAATCACTTTGATATTCTCAAAAAATTCTTGCAAACTTTCAGAAATATTTAGTTTGAGTTGTCTATTTTTCTTATTAGTTGGTGTTGTAACAAATTTCGAAAGTATAATAAAAAGTAACGAAATAGGCATACATAGGAAGAGTGCGAAAGCCATCTGCCAATTATAAAATGCCAATATCACTGTAATAAAACCACTAGATAGAATGCCAGATACTAAGTTTGCAAAATCACTCGTTAACTGTTTCTCTATAACGGATACATCATCCATTAGGGTACTTGTAAAATCACTTAAATCTTTTTCTCCTAAATAGGATAGTGGTAATTTACGAAACTTCTCGGCCATTCTCAAACGCATTTTCGCTGATTCTGTCCCAGAATTAATATACATTTGTTGATACGTTACTAAATAAATGACAAAGATTATGGCTAATAGGATAATACAAGCAATCAAATACCCCCAAAGTAGAATGGGTTCTTCCTGTGACTCTTGGATGTGCTGAATCATATCTTCAGCCAACATGACTAATAAAATAATAGGAAACACTATTGAGATTTGATGTAATGTCGTAAAGAACGTCGTTTTATATAAATCTTTCTTACCTTGTTGAGTTAATGAAAATAACTGCTGAATCATCATCCTGTCACTCCTATCTTCCAGCTCACACTTTCTTGATAATTTCGATACATCTTGGCATAGATACCATCTAACGCAATCAACTCATCATGTTTCCCTCTTTCTACAAGAGACCCAGCATCCATTACTAATATTTGATCCGCATGCGTTATTGTGGATAATCGATGCGCAATCATTAATACCGTCTTATCTTTCATTACTGAATTTAATGCTTTTTGAATTTTGTATTCATTTTCTGCATCACTAAAAGCGGTAGCTTCATCTAATAGTACAATTGGAGCATCTTTTAGTATTGCGCGAGCAATTGCAATACGTTGAATTTCTCCTCCTGAAAGGTATACACCTTTCGTTCCAAATACTGTCTCTAAACCTTGAGGCATTTTATTTACAATTTCACGGCACTGTGCTTGGTCTACTGCACGTTCTACCTCTTCAATACTTGCATCAGGTCGATAAAATCTAATATTTTCAAGTAAACTCATCTTAAATAATTTTGTTTCTTGAAATACATAACTAATGTTTGACATTAAATCATCATATTCTAGATCACGTACATCTATACCACCAATGGTTAAATTGCCTTCGTCTATATCATAAAATCGAGTAATCAAATTAAAAATTGTTGATTTTCCACTTCCAGAGGGTCCAACTATAGCTGTAACAGAGTTTGAAGGGCTTTTAAATGTTAATTCATGTATGGCTTGGTTGGTCATACCTTCATATGTAAAAGTTACATTTCCAAAATTTATGTCATAATTTTCTGATATTTTAAAATTGTTGCGCTTAGGTAGAGGTTGTGCACTATAAATAGTTGATTCTAAATTATCCATTGCATTAAAAATAATCATTGCTTTATACGAACTTTCCATAATTCGCATTAACATAAATGCGACTAAAGGTGTGAAAATCGCAAAGAATATATAACTTAATAACATATCAAGTTGATTATCCTTATAATTAAAGAAGATAATTGCAGCTGGAATTAAGAATGCAAATATCCCATAAACACAAACAATATAACCACTCATCGCATTTCTCATTGAAAGTGCATATTTTATAGTAAAATCTCGATAATTCTCGATAGCCTTGTTAAAGACTTTAAATGAAAATACTGTTTGTCCAAATACTTTAACAACAGAAATACCTCGAACATATTCCACAACATCATTTCCCATACTAGTAGATGCTGCTTGATATTGTTCTAGGAATTTTTCACTCTCTCCGCCCATCATAAAGCGTAACAACATAAATCCAATGATGACCGGTATGAGACAAACAAGCGACAATCTCCAATCAAAAATAAATATAAGTACTAAAAACGCAATAGGTGTCGTAAGTGCTTGTGCCATATCAGGCACTTGATGAGCTATGTAATGTTCAACTTCTTCTGTATTTTTTTCTACAAGTTTTCTCAATTTACCAGTTTGATGCTTTTGAAAATATCCTAAAGGTAATGCTTTCATGTGATAAATGAGTTGAATTCTATATTTTGCTACCGTGTTAAAGGCAACTATATGTGACAATAAAAGTGCAAGACCATATAATGCAAAAGCTACCGACACATATAATACTGCATTCCAACCATACCGCGTCATATTATCAACAACCGGCTCTGTTAATCCATTTTTTGCAGTCAACATTTCCTTCACCACATAATAAACATTCAAGTAAGCGCCAAGACTCACCACACTTGAAATGATAGATATTGTGATAGAAACATAAAAAAGATAAACATAATTTCCCATGATTTTTGTAAGTTTAATTAAATTTTTATTCTTCATAGTCTCTAGTATGTAACTTAGTTAATAAATTACACATTCTCCTTTCCTGTTATTTGGTAAGCATACGAAATTGTTGCTTCTTTACGAATATGCACTGTTTCACATTTCCATTCCAATGGATGCTGATGAATTAGATCAATAACTATATTCTGAATTGAATCTACATACACATTTCTTGTCGGATATAATAATCCTTTTCCTATTGCCTTTCCATATGATTCTTTTTGGGTCCAAATCTTATAGAACTCCACCAGTTTATTAGATGCGATTTCTATGAGCTTATAATCTATTTTTGAAAATAATGTCCCTCCAATCGAAGATAGATCACTATCACTTAAGTACACATGTTGCTGTACATCTATGCCAACATCCAACTTTCTACTAAAAATAAAAGCTAAATAACCATGACTATGAGATAAATTAAAGTTCATATCATCGCTAAATGGTTTACCATGTTCTGAAAAATTAAATGTTAACGTATCGTACGACATATAAAATTCATTTTTTATAATCTCTCTTAATAAGAAATGTGAATAAGCATATTCATATTTTGCTTGCTCGTCTTTATATAACTTAAGTCTTTCTTTTTCAAATTTTGTAAAATGCAACGACAACTTATCATATGACATTTTAGGCAAATAGCTTAAATGGGTATAAACGACTAAAACATGCGGTCGAAATAACTTTCTATATGGATATTCATATTGACCTAAATTCACTTAAACTTCCCCTCATTCTAATGTACGCTTTCGTAATAGAGAACCCTCTAAACTACGAATTTATAACCATAGTATTTGCTTTAATATGAGTATTTACTTTATAACTAAAATTTCTATGATGTTATGATATTTCTCTTTAAGAAATAAATTCTAACCACAATCGAAAAACGTAGTCATTACGTTTTAATGCTTAAATTTTTTATATTCATTGGTTTTACCAAGAATATATTTTTTACTGAAATTTCATTTCTATCTATGTTTCATTAACAAATATTTCATATGAACAATAATTGGACCCTTCACTTGCAAACGGAAATAAATTAATAGAATTATCAAATTCATTAAGGTTGTCGATCAAATACTTATTAAATAAAACATCTACTCATCGTGTCATTTGTTATTATTTTTATAATCTTACAAGATTATAATACATCAACTGATAATAATTATCAATGGACTACTATGTAAAAATTTATAAATAAAAAATATTTAATAATTAAACTTTAATTTATCATATGTTAAACAGGGGTGTTGTGAATAAGTCAGAGTTTAGCAATATTGTTAATATAGGGGAAAGTCGATACAAAGGGGTATTACAGATTTAAATACATTTTTCTATGAGGGGGTATTGGAATAACAAGAATGCGAATATTGTATGTAGTATTTCACAAGATGGATACATACTTTCAAATGGGGAATATTCATAAAAGTGGAATCTGAGGAAAATACTAAACATGATGATGTACAGGTGAATATACAACCATGTCTAAGACATTATTTGGTACATTGTTCACTGCATTAGGAAGTCTATTCTTATTCAGAAGACGCAAGATAGATAGGTAATTATAAAAGAGTAACCCCGTTGAGAAGATATTTTATAGAAAAATACGCTCAACGGGGTTACTCTTTTATGTGTTTCATTATACTCACCATATTATATTATTGAATAAACTCTGATAATAATGATGTATCTATTACATATGTTTAAACCATACATAAAATGACTCATCTTATTGAGTAACAATTTTATAAAAACCGCATCACTTGTGATACGCTTCGCCGCGCATGATCTTAAACGCTCGATAAATTTGTTCTATCAATATCACGCGCATCATTTGATGTGGGAAGGTCATCTTGCTGAATGATAGTGCGTAGTCGCTGCGGTCTAGTACGTCTTTATGCAGACCATTGGATCCGCCAATGATAAATGTAAAGTCGCTTTGGCCACGGGTCATGCGGCTTTCTATTTCTTTTGCCAAGCCTTCAGACGTTAACATATTCCCTTTAATTTCTAGCGTGATGACTTTGGACTGTGGTTTTACTTTTGCTAGCAAACGTTGGCCTTCTTTTTCCTTAACTTGTTCAACTTCTTTATCGCTCATATTTTCTGGTGCTTTTTCATCAGGAACTTCGATGATTTCTATTTTTGAATAGGCACTTAAACGCTTTTCATATTCTGCAATGGCTTGTTTCCAGTATTTCTCTTTTAATTTACCTACTGTGAGTATTGTAATTTTCATTTTTATCCTCCGCGTTTTGTAAAAAGTGTAAGTTATTAGACTTATCCACAAGTTATACACTTATTCACACTATTCCCTCTTATTATAACAGTAATGTATACGACTTTTTAATAATTTTTACATTTTATCAACAAAAAAAGAAGAATATCTTGTGTATTTGTGGATAACTCTGTGTATAATGTGGGTATTTCTATGTGAATTGTGCACATCTCTGGATAACTTTGAACAAAACAGTGGATAAGTTGACGGTTGTCTTACATACTTATTCACAAACTTAACCTTTTCTTCATAAAATTCTTGTATAATCCTTACAAAACGCCAAGTTATCCCCTGATTATATTTATTCGGTCACTGCATATTTGATTTGTATTAAGACACAGGGTTGTATAACCATGTATGCTTTATGTGGGTGACTAAAAGAAAAAACCTATACCTCATTATGAGATATAGGTTAGAGATGAATTTTAAATAATGTTTATGATGCCAATTCGTTAAGTAGTAGTTAAGCTCTTCCAATTAAGTCTACTCATATACCAACCAACACAATCGCTTATGCATTAAGAAGCCCTAACCCTTTCAATATTCAACATGCCTATTAATGCGCAGTAGATGACTGATTTCTAAATACGCTTATATAAAGCTTTTAAAGCACTACTTCTTTATTTATAAAGATTAGTAGTGCTTATGCAAATGCTAGAGCAATTGCGTTCTTTAAAAAACTCATCCTTGCGAGGGTGGGACTACGAAACCAATGATTACATTAGCTTACGCTAATGCATTAAAAAACCCTCCCCCTTCAATAAAGGGGCAAGGGCTTCTATAACGTATATATTGGTGTGGCGTTGGCTTTGTCGGTATCGCACAGCAGTACTTCTTTTTCTGTGTCGATATCATTTTCGTTAAGTACTTGGCCGACGCTCATGCGTGCGAGGTCTTTCATATTGTTGTCTTGTGATAAGTGAGACAGATAAATGCGTTTGGTGCTTCCTGTGATGACGTCTGTCATGGCACGACCTGCATCTTCGTTAGAAACATGGCCCATGTCGCTGAGGATACGTTGTTTGGTCTTCCAAGGGTAACCGCACATACGTAACATATCCACATCGTGATTGCTTTCAAAGACGAATGCATCGCTACCTTGAATCATGCCTTTCATGCGATCTGAGACGTAACCTGTGTCTGTTAAAATCGTAAATTTCTTATAGTTATTATGGAAGATATAGAATTGCGGATCGATGGCATCGTGTGAAACATTAAACGATTCGATATCGAAGCCGGCTAATGATTTTGTTTCGTATGGATTGAAGATAAATTTTTGATCCATTGGAATTTTGCTGTCTTTCTTTTCGATGGCTGTCCATGTTTTTTCATTAGCGTAAATTGGTAACTTATATTTACGTGCTAATACACCAAGCCCTTTAATGTGGTCCGAGTGTTCATGCGTCACCAAGATGCCATTCAAATTTTGAATTTGTTTGTCTATTTGTCCAAATAGTTCTTCCATTTTCTTTCCTGTCAAACCTGCGTCGACAAGGATACTGCCTTTATCACTTTCCACATAAGTGGCGTTTCCTGTACTACCACTCGCTAATACACTCATACGTATCAAGCGATTCACCCTTTCTAATCTATAAACATTGTTTAACGTTATTATTACTGGGCAGACTACGGTTTATGTGCCGTCAACTTGCCCTCTGTCTAATTGATGCTATTGATAAAGTGCAACCAGCAGCGCTATAAAAGCTACAAGCATTCTGCACTTCTTAAAATATAAACCACCTTCTGCTTATTATCTCAACGATAAATCGACATGGTTCTGATATTTTTATGATATATTTTCGTGTTTTTTAAATTTTTCATAACACGTTATTAACAATATTTAATTTTAACATACTTTTGACTTCACTTCTGTGTATATTGTTTATTTTAACAAGCATCTTTTTTCAAAAATCCTCAAACAAAACTCAAACAATTCAAAAAAGCACACCTTCAAAAGGTGTGCTTAAGTAATCCACATTATTCTTCAATAATTTTCGGGCTGTCTGATACGGCTTCGACATAGTAGGTCTTAATCTCATCGCCGTGTTTGACTTTAATTTCCCAATTGGCTTCGAGTACTTGCACGTTTGGCTCTTTAACAACGGTGTAGTAGCCAAGTCGTGCATTGGTTACTTCATCATTGCGCTTCAAGTAACGATTATAATACAGTGCTTCTATGGCACTCTTAGCTGAGTTAACTTGTTTCTTATCGTTATTCGCACCTTCTGATGGTGCAATGGATTTCATTGCGGTTTGTTTATAGCTTGTTGCTTTACCATCACTATTGATGTTAAACGCAAGTCTCGCCTTATTATTGTTCATAATCGGGTAGTCTTGATACGTTTGTTCAAAGGTCACATGGTCGTTATCAATATTACTCATTTCGTAATCCTTACCTTTATAGACGTTGTCTTTAACGTAGGATTTTAATGCGGTATATTGATCGTTTCCGACATCGATTGGATTATTGATGTCGCCTTTTGCTCTGGCACCGGAATCTTCACTTGAGACTTCGGAATGTGATTTTGCATAAGATGAAAAATCAAATGATCGCGCAGTCAGCAATTGCATTTTCAGGCCTTTTACGCTCGGAAGATTGTCTGGAATTTTAATTTCTTCTTGTTTAAAATTCACCGCATTTTCTTCATCGCTATCATTGATATGTGATTTGTTCACTTTATCAATATAAATAATTACTAAACTAATATTGACTAGAATAAACACGAAAATAAATAATGTTTTGGCTCGTTTCCAGTTCATTTATTCTAGCCCCCCATCTTCGTATGCACGCCATTCACCGTCATATTGTACATACCATTGTGGTTTAAATTCACTATTGCGTTGAATTTCAATATCACTTTTATCTGGTTTTTCTTCCATTTTATAACCAATCGTCATGTTCGTCACATCTTCAAAGTTAATTTCTGGATTGTTGGCTAGTTCAGAACGTACTGTTTCAGCACCAGGCAATTTCGTTTCGTCTCCGCCACTGTCAATTGTGACATTGGTTTTAAGTAATGCCCGTGCATAACTAAAGACGCCTTTATCTCCCCAAGATACTTTGATATTGTTTAAATTTTCCTCGTTAAAGGTAGGACGTCCATTTAAGAACATTTGATAGGTCAGTTCCCCATTTTTATTATCTATATTGAATAATCGGAAATCATCGGTAAAACCGCCGTGATTATTAATATAGTCATAAGTACTTGGAATACTGTCTTGCATGTCGGTTGAACGATTTTCGTCTTCTGAGAGATTAGTATAACGATACTTTTCAGTTTCATCATTATAATTTGCCACACCGGTATTATTATTATAGGTTGCGGTACCGCTCTTCGTACTACGCACAACGACAGAATCATTGAATAAAATGGAGTTCATTGTATCTACACTGATGCGATTGTATATCGTATGATACGATTTCATCGCTTCTGGTGCTTTTGGCGCAAAGATGTGTGTCGCTCTATCAATTGTATCTTTATTCGTTATGATTTCTGTGTATGGCTGCATGTTTTTATGTTGTGTTTTCATCACTTTTTTAAAGTTACTTAATTTTGCGGAAGTCGTCATACGCACAACGTTATGTCTATCACTACTAATCGCATAAAGTTTCACATTGCCATCTTTGTTATTGTCGATAATCAGTCGATCGAATTTAAAATTATTCGGTACTTTGGCATCGATATTCAGCGCTTGGCCTAAGTAGGTTGCTAACGGAATATCATAGCTGAAATCAAGTACAAGAAACTCATCGGTTAAATCTGGAATGATTAAGTTATGGTTGCTGTGCATTTGTTCAGCGCGCAATACACGATGGTTCTTCAACGGCTTTATGATCGTTTCAATATTTTGTTTCGCCGCTGCCATGCCTTCAGTTTGGTCACCTTTGGAGTGAACCACTTGATAAGGCGTAATCACTTGATCCATACCTTGGTTCAAGGGTTTACCGATTGTATTGGGCTCATAATCTTTGTTATTACTCCCTTGGTTATCTACATTGGCTAAATCGGGTGAGAAATTCCAAGTCATATACGTTAAAACGACGCTCATTAAGACAAGAAGGATTAGGATAATCGATTTAATTAATTCTTTACTCCGCATCCCAATCACCATCTTCTAGAACTTCACAAGGAAGTGTAATAAAGATTGACGTGCCTTGTCCTTCAACGCTGTTTGCCCATATGCGACCGTTGTGTGCTTCAACGATTTCTTTAGAGATCGCTAAACCTAAACCTGTACCACCCATTTTACGTGTACGTGCTTTGTCTACACGATAGAAGCGGTCAAAGATTTTATCTACTTTATTAATTGGAATACCAATTCCGTTATCTTTAACACGAATGGTCATACGATTATATAACGCATTCTGTTTCACGTGAAACTCGACACGTTTATCGCCACGAGAATATTTCATCGCGTTGGTTATAACGTTATCAAACACTTGGGTCATCTTATCTGGATCGATTTCAGTAAAGATGGTTTCTTTAGGTATTTCACGCACAAATGTCGTATCTTTTGCTGACATTTCATGGCGGTTAATAATTTTATTAATAAACATATTGAAGTCGATAATTTCTTTGGTGATTTGCTCGGATTCATTGTCCATTTTAGATAATTGTAATAGGTCATTAACGAGACGAATCATACGTTCTGTTTCTTCACGTGTAACGGATAGGAATTGTGGTGCTAATTCGCCATCTTTCCAAGCGCCACTTTCGAGTGCCTCAATATAACTGTTCATAGAAGTTAGTGGTGTACGCAACTCGTGTGAAACGTTGGCAACGAATTCACGACGTTCGCGTTCGACTTGTTGTTGTTCTGTTACATCATGAAGTACGGCAATGTAACCTGTCACAAAGCCAGTTTCTTGTACAATTGTACTAAAGTTAACCCGGGCAATAATGCCTTCATTTTCATTAATATCTAATAAGAAGCTATCATTATTTTCTTGAATTTCATCTAAGGAGAAATCTTCTTCCAATTTCAATACATTCAGCATGTAATCACCGATGATGTCTTCTTTCATTGTACCCATCATAGTAAGTGCCATGTCGTTTACAATACGTATGCGGCCACGGCGGTCGGTTGCAATGATACCGTCACTCATATGGGTGATAACGGAATCGAGACGGCGTTTCTCACTTTCGGTATTCGCTTGTGCTTCTTGTACACGTTTGGATAGATTATTAAAGGCGAGTGCGAGCTCACCAATTTCATCGTTCCCGTAGATTTTCACACGTTGGGTATAGTTACCTTTGGACATTTCAACGGTTTGGTTCCGCATGTCTGTAATCGGCTTAGTAATGGTACGTGCAATAAAGAAACCTAGTATCACGGTAATCAAAAGTGATATTCCTGTACCAACAATAAAGATTTGATTGATATTGCTCAATTGATTATATACATCATTGATGTCCGCTTCGATATAGACATCACCAATTGTACCATCGTTTGATGTTTTAACGGGTAGGTTGTATACCCACACACGTTGTTTCCCATTACCGTAATCTTTTAATACGGTGTGGCTATTGATTTCACCGAGTGACAGTGCCTTTTGAATGGAGTTGTCATTCGCTTTTTGATTAATTAGACTACGCGTAGACTGCTTTGACGTTGCCATGATAATTTGATCTTTATCTATAAAACGGATTTCTTCTATTTCTTGTCTATTGGCATACTCATTAAGTAAGTTCTGGACTTCTTTTTGAGCATTAATCGCATTGTCTTCGTCATAGACTTTTTCTATATTAATTTCGATTTGTTTCGCGTATTGCGAAATATTATTTTTAAATGTTTGTGTTAATTCTTTTTCTAGACTATTCGTAAAATATAAACCGATAATTTGCATACCGATGATAATGAGTAATACATAGACAATAACCAATTTCGTGTGTAAGGACTGAAAATGTTTAAGCCATTTCATTAATAAGTGCCTCTATTCATGTTGTTGGAGGAAATATCCAACACCACGACGTGTCACAATATATTCTGGATGAGATGGGTCGTCCTCGATTTTTTCACGTAAACGACGAATTGTTACGTCTACTGTACGTACATCACCAAAATAGTCATAACCCCAAACAGTTTGTAATAAATGTTCACGTGTCATTACTTGACCCATATGTTTAGATAAGTAATGGAATAATTCAAATTCACGGTGTGTTAACTCGATATCATCGCCACGTTTTTTAATAGAGTATGCATCTGGATAGATGACGATATCTTTAATCGTAATTTCATTCGACGCATCATTAACTTCTTGTGCTGGTTGTGAATAATGACGACGTAAGTTTGCTTTAACACGCGCAATTAATTCACGTGTGCTAAATGGTTTCGTTACATAGTCATCTGCACCTAGCTCAAGGCCTAATACTTTATCAATTTCTGAGTCTTTTGCTGTTAACATGATAATAGGCATTTCGTATTTTTTACGAACTTCACGACAAACTTCCATGCCGTCGCGACCAGGCAACATAATGTCTAGCAACACGATGTCTGGTTCTTCATCATAGATTAAATCTACAGCATCATTGCCATCATAGGCACAAAATACTTCGTAACCTTCTTTTTTCAAATTAAATTCTAAAATATCAGCAATTGGTTTTTCATCATCGACTACAACAACTTTTCTAGCCATATTTATAAACCTCATTTCTATATTGTAGTACATTTACATTAAATTCTACGCATTTCCCTATAATACAATTTACCATTTATGGCGTGCTAATTCTATTTTTCCAAATAAAAATTTAAAATTGTATATTGTAAAATTATAACATTCTCACGATTAAATGGGTATACATCTAGTCATCATAGGTATTCCTAGTTTAAACAATCATCTCGTATCATTCGAATTTATTGCTTATAACATAAATAAGGGTGCGCACGCGTCACCTAATATATTATTAGCTCACGTATGTGCACGCCCTGTGTTGTGCTTTATATTTATCTAAAACTGTATTATGCAATGATCTTATCACATGCATGCCGACGCTACGCCCTAGTTCAATTTGAAAAGCATCATTCAAAATAGGTTACTGCGCACGGTCATGTGATACTTAAACGTTTTTCGGTTTCTTAACGAATAATGAAAGCATCAAGCCGATGACTGTTAATGCAGTAATAAAGAAAAAGGTAAACTGTACGCCATGTGACAGGATGATTTCTTGGCTGGCACTTGGATGAGCAGTGCCAAATGATTTCATCGCTGTTGTATAAAGCGTAATGGCGATGGCTGTACCTGCTGAGCCACCCACTTGTATTAATGTCGTAATGGTTGCTGAACCATCTGCATATAACTCATGTGGTAGTTGATTTAAAGCATTTGTTTGTGCTGGCATCATCACCATTGTAATACCCAAGAACAGTACCATAAATGTCAGAATAATAGCCCATACTGGTGTAGACGCAGAAATAATGAGCGCAAACGTCATGGCAGCGATAAACATGAATACATATCCGATAATACCGAAGTATCTCGCGCCAAAACGGTCAAACAATGATCCGACGACAGGAGACAAGACTAAATTGACTGCGTTACCAGGTAATAATGTTAAACCAGCAATGACTGAACTAAATAGTAAAGCACCTTTTAAATATAATGGTAATAAGATGCCTGTTGATAATATGCATAAGATCGTAATAAATACCATGGCTGCACCAAGGACGAACATAGGATATTTGAAGACATTTAAGTTGAGCATAGGCGAGTCAATTTTAAATTGACGTACAATAAAGATGATTAATGCCATGATACCGATGACTAACGGCAGCCATACGATGACATTTGTAAAGGCCGCTTCTGCCATGGAACTTAATGCGAAGATTAATCCTGCAAACCCAATCGTTGATAAGCAAATGGATAGGATATCGATTTTAGGTTTTGTAATTTCTCCCACGTTCTCCGTATTTGTAAAAGCTAAACCTAAGACGACTAAATATAATACTGCACTAATCCAGAAGATATAGTGCCAACTAGACGCGGAGATAATGATACCTGAAAGTGTCGGTCCAAGTGCTGGTCCTGCCGTAATAACAAGACCCATGATTCCCATGACCGCCCCGCGTTTTTCAATTGGGAAGATGAGCATTAGCACGGTCACCATAATAGGTAAGAGGATCCCTGTACCCAATGCTTGAATCATACGACCTAATAATAATAAACCAAAGTTAGGTGCAAGGGCGCCAATAACGACGCCTAGTAATGATAATAAAATACCTGAAATAATTAACGTTTTCGTGCTAAACCATTTAATAAGATATGAAGACGCTGGTACTAAACAAGCCATGACGAGTAAGTAACCTGTTGTTAACCATTGTACCGTTGCTGCTGACACCTTAAAGTCAGCCATAATATCGGTTAGTGCCATATTGAGTGCCGTTTCACTGAACAGTCCCATAAATCCACCAATCATTAAGACGAGTGCATACATTTTCGGACTTTTGACGTTTACTTGTGTTGCCATTAGATATACTCCTTTTTGATGGTAAATGAAGTACAAGTATAAATGCGTGTGTTAAGTAATTGATATAGCAAACCAACCGCTTACTTGATGAAGGATTGCTTTGCTTTTTACTCAATTTACCTACATAAGTTATGACTTATTCCTATATTTCCATTGAATTTTTATTATGCTAAAAACGACGCATGATATAGAAGAAGCATGATGTACCTACTATGCCCTTTGTAAAATAAACTTTATGTTACATACCCCTGAATTCAAATCATTTTAAGCAACATCATTTCATCATTATGCAACGCTCTTCTATATAAATGCTTTAGCTATCTTTGTAGTCGAAAAGACTGACCAACTTACTTTAGCAAAATTTCGTTAATATTGTCAACCTAGTTGACAATAATCATTCGCGAAAAAATTAGAGTATGCAACGTTGCTGTTATCGTTATATACTCTAATCATTCATCTTGCTTATCATTATCTAATTGCCAGTCTGCTAATAACAGTTGTTGTAAATGTGCCACTTCTGACGCGCCAATCACATGACTGATATGTTCAATGATGTACTGTTTATTTTCAATATATTTCTCATAACACGTGATACCAAATTGCGTTAGGGTGACACGTTTTTCCTTTTTATTATTCGGCACACTTTCAATTTGAACGACTTGTTTCTGTTCTAATTGTTTCACTGCTTTATGAATTGCCTGACGCGTTAAATTAATTTTATGCGTGAGTTCTGCAAAAGAAGGACGATCATATTTAATAATCATAATTAAGTACCATTCAGAACTACCAAAATGAACCTGAGGTAGTTGTTGTGCCGTCATATATTCTACTTTTTGTCTCAAGTCATGGTGTCGATCACTGATGAGGTTAATCAAATCTGTTTCTTCTATATGCTGATGATTGGTCATTTATACACTCCTCATTTTAAATTCACTTTATTATAGGAAATTTTAGTCTTTGGTGAAATAAACTTAAACTGATACATATGTTAAAGCTATACTCATCCACCATAATATAACATTGTATTAAAAGTTTGCCAGCAAAAATTTATATTGCTAAATTTACGCATAAAAAAAGCCCATCCTATTGGATGGGCTTATACGGTCTCGACGGGAATCGAACCCGCGATCTCCTGCGTGACAGGCAGGCGTGTTAACCGCTACACTACGAGACCTAATTAATGGTGACTCCTACGGGACTCGAACCCGTGTTACCGCCGTGAAAGGGCGGTGTCTTAACCGCTTGACCAAGGAGCCTGTCTTAAGCACAAAATAAATTATATCAACTCTTATACAGGATGACAAGCTATTTTTTTAATTTTATTAGTATAATTTTCTATATTAATTGTATAAAGTTCAAATACGGTTCTAAAAGTCTTAAAAAGTCTGTCATATTGGCATAGCCGTACATTCATTTTTTCATTTTTAATCTCTAAAACATGAGAAATTGTAAATGTTTAAAAAACTATTAAAATTTAAATCTTTTTTGTTTTCAATACTTTTTGATAAACTTATTAAATAAAATATGAGGAGGACTTATGATTGGCTAAGGTATTATTTATTAATTCAGGATCCATCGGACACCTTAACCCTACGATTGCCGTGTGTAAAGAACTTGTGGCACGTGGCGAAGAGGTGGTGTATTACATTGGAGATCAATATCAAGACAAGCTAAAAGATTCAGGTGCTGAGATACGCACATTCCCATCAGATGAGATAATACAACGCTTTACGGCATACGGTTCTGGCAATTTATTCCACGTCATCAATGGATTATTGAATACTGCAGATGTCATACTACCCAAAGTATTGGAAGATATTAAACATGAACATTATGATTATTTAATTTATGATTCCATGTTTAGTTGTGGCCGTTTAATTGCGCAAAAATTACATATTCCTACAATTTCATCGATTACGTCCTTTGCACATACTGAAGAAACATTTGAAGCGGCACTCAAATATAATGCACAGGCTTTATCAGAAACAGAAATGAATGACATTAATGACACTTTTAATCATTTACAACAGCATATTCAAACAACCTATGATGTCGAGGTTAACTCACGTTATGAAATAATGAATAATTCGGGTGATTTTAATATTGCCTATATCTTGGAACAATTCCAAATCCATCCTGAATTGTTTGATTCAGCATATTATCGATTTGTAGGCCCTTCTATTGAACAACCACAGGCCACGGAATTTATGAATCAAGTTGATCAAACACGGCCCGTCATTTATATTTCGCTTGGCACGGTCTTTAATCAAAATGTAAATTTCTTCAATAAATGTTTGGCAGCATTAAAAGATATCGATGCGTCTGTTGTCGTGTCGATTGGTAAGGCAAATAACTTGGCTGACTTTGATGCAGTCCCTGACAATATATTATTGAAATCCTATGTGCCGCAGACTGAACTATTACAGCATACAGCGCTTTTCTTAACACATGCTGGTATGAATAGTACAAATGAAGCATTATTAATGGGTGTGCCTTTATTAGCCTTTCCACAAAATGCTGATCAGCCTCTTGTTGCACAACAAATTGAATATACAAACGTAGGTCAACAATTGAATTCTGAGACTGTCACAATTGAAGATTTGAAAGCAAAAGTTCTGGAAATGTTGCACAATCGGGCAACGTATCAAACACATATTAAAAATTTGAAAGAAACACAAACGTTAGATCAACCAGGTTACGTAACGGCAGTTGATCAAATACTCGCTTTTCGAGATCAATCGTAACACCATGATTATAGATAAACAAAAAAACCTTGTAGCTTTACCATCAACGCATTGTTGAATGGCTCTACAAGGTTTTTCTAATTTATTTTTTAAAAACTTACCATAATGATTTTAATAGGTTTGTTTGGTTACGGTCTGGACCTACTGAGAAGATTGAAATCTTCACGTTACATAATTCAGAAATACGTTCTAAATATCTACGTGCATTATTAGGTAATTCTTCTAATGAACGACAACCTGTCACATCTTCTGTCCAACCTGGTAATGTTTCAAAGATTGGCTTACAACGTTGTAAGTCTTTCAAGTTCGCTGGATATTCTGTAATTTCTTTACCATCTAACTCATATGCAGTACAGATTTTAACTTCTTTAAGACCTGTTAATACATCAATTGAGTTAATAGATAAATCTGTAATACCACTTGCACGACGAGAATGACGTAATACAACTGAGTCGAACCAACCTACACGACGTGGACGACCTGTTGTTGTACCGTATTCACGGCCTACTTCACGAATGTGGTGACCATCATCATCGAATAATTCAGTTGGGAATGGACCATCGCCAACACGTGATGTATAGGCTTTACACACACCGATAACTTTAGATACGAATGTTGGACCTACACCGCCACCGACAGTCACGTTACCTGCAACTGGGTTACTTGATGTAACGAATGGATATGTACCATGATCGATATCTAACATCACACCTTGTGCACCTTCGAATAATACTTTTTCGTCTGCTACAAAGGCATCATCTAAAACTTTTGCAGTGTCTGTCACGAATGGTGCTAAACGTTGACCTGCAGCGTAATAAGTTTCAAAAATTTCATCAAATGTTGGACACGCTTTTCCAAACATGCCTTGGAAGTATGCGCCTTTATATTCAATATTATCTTTTAATAATTTTTCAAATGTTTCTTTATCTAATAAGTCTGCGACACGGATACCAATACGTTGAGCTTTATCTACATAAGCTGGACCGATACCTTTTTTCGTTGTACCGATTTTATTATCTCCGCGACGTTCTTCTTCATATTCATCTTGTTTAATGTGATAAGGTAAAATAACTTGCGCACGATTTGAAATGCGTAAATTGTCAGTTGAAATACCTCTCTCGTTTAACGCATCTAATTCTTTTAATAGTGCTACTGGATCGACAACGACACCGTTACCAATGACTGCTAATTTTTCTTTATAGAAAATACCAGATGGTACTAAGTGTAATTTATACGTTTCTCCACCAAATTTAATTGTGTGGCCTGCATTATTACCGCCTGAAAAACGTGCAATAACATCTGCTTGTTCTGCTAAGAAATCTGTGATTTTACCTTTACCTTCGTCTCCCCATTGTGTCCCAACGACTACTATTGATGACATGTGAGCACCTCCAAGTTTTCTCGATTAACCATTACGTATTTTACCAATACACAAACCATATTGCAAACCAAAAATCGAACATTGATTTTATTATATTTTTAAAAATTTGATAATATTTCTAGTAGAAATAGACACTGATTAAAACCAGTTATACCAATGCTTAAAACCATTATCCACATTAATTAGGACACATACTTATTACGAATGCACTGCAACAAACACAAACAAAAACCGTACAATTAAATACATAAACGTATTATTGTACGGTAATTAGCAAGGAAATTATTTTTTTATCTTATCCAAAATCAGCATGTGCATAATCTATATCTGTAAATTTATTATATTGTTTCATAAAGTGTAACTTAACTGTACCTGTAGGGCCGTTACGTTGTTTAGCAATAATGATTTCAATTTCACCATTATCGTCATTCGTTTGTGGTTCGTAATTTGAATCATCATCGTCTTCATCATCTTCGCCACGATTGTAATAATCATCACGGTATAAGAAAGCTACGATATCCGCATCTTGCTCGATAGAACCTGACTCACGTATATCGCTCATCATCGGACGTTTATCCTGACGTTGTTCTACACCACGTGATAACTGACTCAGTGCAATCACAGGGCATTCTAACTCTCTGGCAATCGCCTTTAAAGTACGTGATATTTCTGATACTTCTTGTTGTCTATTATCAGAAAATCGAGAGCCACTACCTGAAATTAATTGTAAATAGTCAATGACAATCATGTCTAAACCATGTTCTTGTTTCAAGCGACGACACTTTGAACGAATATCTGTAATACGAATACCCGGCGTATCATCAATAAAAATCTTTGTACGTGACAATTTACCTACAGCAATTGTGAAACGATTCCAGTCTTCTTCCGTCATCATACCAGTTCTTAAGCGGTTCGAATCCACGTTGCCTGAGCTACAAATCATACGTGTTGCTAACTGATCCGCACCCATCTCTAAAGAAAAGATCCCTACGGAAAAATGATCTTCATGCGTTGCTACTTTTTGTGCAATATTAAGAGCGAAGGCAGTCTTACCTACAGAAGGACGTGCCGCTAAAATGATCAAATCGTTGCGGTTAAAACCAGCTGTCATTTGGTCTAAATCACGGTAACCTGTTGGTATACCTGGTGTTTGACCACTGTTCTGATCTAGTAATTCTGCATTTTCATAAACATCGCCTAAGACATCTCGAATGTCTTTAAATCCATCACTTTCACGTGTGGATGATAATTCTAATATACGACGTTCAGCATCGTTAAGTATCGTATCTAGTTCCAGTTCATCATTATAGCCATCATTCGCAATACTATCTGCGGTTTGAATTAATTTACGCTTTGTGGCGTGTTTAAACACAATTTCCGTATAATATTGAATATTACGTGTTGTTGGCACATTACTTGATAATTCTGCAAGATATTGAGGTCCACCCGCTTCATTCAACCGTCCCTCTTGGGATAACTGATCCATAATGGTAACGACATCGATATCTTTATTATCTTCATTGAGGTTCATCATGGCTCTGAAAATGTGTTGATGTGCACCTCTATAAAAGGACTCAGGAAGTAATACTTCCTGAGTAGTGTTGATTAATTCTGGATCTATGATAATAGCACCTAAGACAGACTGTTCAGCCTCATTACTGTGTGGCATTTGATTTTGTTCGTACATTCCATCCATTCCATCCATTGCGCTTACACCTCATATCTCAATCCGTTATTATTGTTCAACTGTGTGTACACGAATTGTACCTTCAACTTCTTTGTCTAATTTAACTGGTACGTTAGTGTAACCTAATGCATGGATACCATTTGGTAAGTCCATTTTACGTTTATCAATCTTAATATCATGTTGTTGTTGCAATGCTTGTGTGATTTGTTTAGTACTTACTGAACCAAATAATTTGCCGCCTTCACCTGTTTTAGCAGATACTTCGACTTCAATTTCACTTAATTGTTCTTTTAATTTTTTAGCATCTTCAATTTCTTGTTGACGTTCTGCTTCAGCAGCTTTATTTTTTTGTTCTAATTGTTTTAAGTTACCTGGCGTTGCTTCAACAGCCATGTTTTTCTTCAATAAGAAGTTATTTGCGTAACCAACTGGTACGTCTTTAACTTCGCCTTTTTTGCCTTTACCTTTAACATCTTGTGTGAATATTACTTTCATGCATTTTCACTCCTACTCATTTGTTCTGTTATCGCTTGTTGTAATCTTTCAATCGCTTCGTCAACAGTCACATCTTTTAATTGCGTGGCTGCATTTGTTAAATGACCACCACCACCAAGTGCTTCCATTGTTAATTGAACATTTACTGCACCAAGTGAGCGCGCAGACATACCCACGACATTGTCTTCTCGTCTTGCAATTACATAAGAAGCTTCTACACCATCTAAACTTAACAGTTCATCGGCAGCTTGTGCAACTGTAACAGGATGATAGATTTTTTCCTCTGAACCATGTGCAATGGCAACACCATTATCTTGCAGTTTCACTGTTTGAATCAATTCAGTACGATTAATATACGTATCAAGGTCATCTTTCAAGAAATGTTGCGTCAAGATTGTATCCGCACCATGGGCACGTAAGTAACTTGCTGCATCAAATGTTCTAGAGCCGGTACGCAATGTAAAGTTACGCGTATCTACAATGATACCTGCAAACATAACTGTGGATTCTAAACGTGTCAGACGTTGTTCTGTTGGTTGATATTCGAGTAATTCTGTAACGAGTTCTGCTGTTGAACTTGCATAAGGTTCCATATATACAAGCAGTGGACTCGAGATGAAACTTTCACCACGTCTATGATGATCAATGACCACTTTACGATTGGCTTTATTTAAAATATTTTCATCGATGACCATTTCTGGTTTATGCGTATCTACAACGACAAGCGTTGTTTTGGATGTCATAATGTCCCATGCCTCATCTGAAGTAATAAAGCGATCTTTAAGTTCTGGCTTTTCATTTACTGCATCCATGACGCGACGTAATGTTGGATCGATATCAGATTCATTTAAAACGATATACGCATCTAGATTATTCATCATCGCAAAGCGTGATACACCAATCGCTGCACCAATTGCGTCTAAATCGGGACGTTTGTGTCCCATGATGATGACTTTGTCGCCTTCCATTAAGATATCTTTAAGTGCATGTGAAATGACTCGTGCTCTTACACGTGTACGTTTTTCCATCGGGTCAGTCTTACCACCGTAGAAACGTACATTACCATTCATGTGTTTAATCGCAACTTGGTCACCACCACGACCGAGTGCTAAATCTAGACCGGATTGTGAAAGTTCACCAAGATCAATTAGGTTTTCAGAACCTTCACCTACACCAATACTTAATGTTAATTGCGCACGATAACCTACACTCTTTTCACGCAATTGACTTAAAATACTAAAGTTCGTAGCTTCAATTTCATTTAAAATATTTTGATTTAAATAAGCCACGAATTGATCTGAACTATAGCGTTTAAAGTAAATATTATGTTCCGTTGCCCATCTACTGATGACACGCGTAACCATTGAGTTAATTTCTGATTTTTGCGTATCATTCATATTTTGGGTAATTTCATCATAATTATCTAAGAATAACGTTGCGATAATCGGTTTAGATGATTCATACAATTCATTTGTATAGACTTCTTCAGTAATATCGAAGAAGTAAAGTACGTGTTCTTTTTCTGAATAGCGCACACGATAGTGGTATTCATTTTCAGTAATTTCTATTTCTTGTGTTTTTTCTAATTGCTTTAAGATATTAGGATATACTTCGTTAACTGGGTCGGAAATCACATTACGATTTAAACGTTCCGACATAAATCTGTTCATCCACTCTATGTTTTCATTTTCATCTAAGATAATCATTCCGATCGGTAGGTTTTTAATTGCGATATTACTACCTTCAGAAATGTGACCACTTAAATTGTCCACATAGCTGTCTAATTTTTGTAAAGATTGTCTTACCATAAATGCTGTCCCTATGATAATAATCACTAATACAATCGTCGCTATACCTGCTACGAGCTGGTTAAAAACAAACCAAACTACAACTAGCGCGATTGCCGTGAGCGTCATAATGATAAATGGTAAAATCAACGCTTTTTTAGTGGATTGACGGTTCATTCTTCCACCTCAAATCATTTTTTAATGATACTTTTTAAATTAAAACATAAATCGATCACACCCAGGAGACTTACAATATGTGTTAATGGCATTAAAATTGTCCCTATAACCATCAGTAACACGGTAAGTGCGAGTGGCATTGATTTTGCCTTTCCGAAAAAGTGAATAACACTTAACCCCTGAATATACATACATAATGATAACACAATTTCAAAGTTTAAAACGATACTTTGGAAAGTACCAGCTTGGCTTGCAAACATAACACAAATCAAGACGATAATATATATCCATAATAATGAACGACTCATCTGCCAAGCATATAATGGTTTAAATATTGGTGTAGCAATTTTGAATTTACGTAAAATCGGAAAAGTAATAATTAAATTGATTAAAATAAGTAGAAAAACTGCAATAATGACTATACTTGGTAACTGAACTGCCAATTGACGGAAACCTTCTTCAAGCATTTGTTTATACTCGTTACCAACTGAAGCACCTGAGATAGCCTGATGCATTTGATCTTTGATTGGATTCATTAAAACTGTCGCGCTTGGTATTTTATCAAACGTTTGCAGTCCCATAAATGCAATTAATGAAATCATACTAATATATGTAGTCGTTATATATAGTATACGTTCTTTAGATGTTCTTTCTTTTAACAATTGGCCAACAACGAAACTCGTAATGAGCACGAGGACCATGATACTTAATACAAATATATTACCCAGTAAAGTTGTTAATACAACCGTTACGACAGCAGCCAATCCAAATGATTCAATGGATTTATGCCATAAGATAATGCCAGGAATTGTCGCAAACACGCTCAATACCAGACCAAGCGGTGGTAATATATGTAAAGCCAAAGCTACTACGATTAGCGTTAGAATACTAAGCATAGTTGCTTTAGGATATATTTTAGAAAACAAATTCGCCACTCCCATACTATTTTTGACTATACCCTTTATTTTAACCTCTTTAAAACTTTTATACAATTATTGGCAACCCATTTTATATAGAAGTTCTATGTAGAAAATCTTACTTCGTTACATTCTCCAAAAATCATTGTTAGCTATCATTACCAAATGCACTGGAAACAATTCACTTTATATTACACATAAAAATAGGATGTACACAATCGATTTCCCACTTCTGTTTTGTAAGTAAGAAGACAACCGGCACATCCATAAATTTAATTAATTGCGTTGTTTTATTTGCGTTTGATTTTATAAACTTTTAAAAAATGATATAGATTCGGCGCCCAATCATTGAAGTTAAGTAAAAATCCATCATGCCCTACATTGTCAGGAACGAAAAAGTGCTTGTGAAATTTAAAGCGCTCGCCTACAGCACGAACGAGATCATCGGGATAAAGTAAGTCATCGGTAAAGCCCATTGTCATCACTTTTGTATCTAAATTACGAAAGACTTCATCAACATCGTCACGTCCTCTATCGACATCATGACTATCCAAGACATCCAGCAGTGTTAAATAACATGCGGCATCAAAGTGATTCATAAACTTATTACCTTGGTGTTTCTGATAAGCGACAACTTGATCTGGTGAAAAACGCTTGTCATAACTTTTAGATGAGCGATAAGTTAAGAAACCCAGTTGTCTAGCAATGCTCATACCATTTTTTTCATCTAAGTGAATAGCCTGTCTCGCTATCTCGTTAAACGCACGACTGTAAGACGACGTTTTATCGGTTGCAGCAAGTATCACTGCTTTATCGACTTTAAATTTACGATTATATAATAATTCTATTGCTTGCATGCCACCCAAAGAACCGCCTATAAGAATATTAATATGTTTAAAGCCTAAACTTTCTATACCTCTTTCAATCGCGCGTACAATATCTCTTAATGTAAGTGTTTGAGGGAAATCAGTATCTGTTAACGCCGAACTTGAACCATACGGGCTACCAATCACATTAAAAGTTAAAAACTGATAATCATTGATAGGCATATAACCGCCATCAATGATACCTCTCCACCAACCTGGTTGCTCATTTGTCCCATATGTTAAATGGTTACCTGTCAATGCATGGCAGACAACAACTAAAGGTTGTCCTTTCAATCCCACATGTTCATAGCGTAATTTCAAATTAGATATACGTTCTCCAGACTCTGTTGTAAAAGGCCCTAATTCTAAAGTATCTACCGTATAATGTGTCATGGTCCCCTCCTACTTAATAAAAAAACTCCTCACTCATATAAAATAAGTAAGAAGTTATGTTTACTTATCATTCGAGTGTATCGTTGGTTTTAGCACCGTACTTTACAAGCCGGTTGCTGAAGCATCACTGGGCCAAGTCCCTCAGCTTCTCGAAATAAGATTTGATTTTAATTGTATAAAACAATAATATGAAAGACTAAAAATCGGAAATATCATAATTTTCTAATTATTCTAATTCTAACGGATATCCTGTGTTTCATCAATGATATTCTTTAAAAAACCCATCTCAATAATGCCATAATGATAATACCACTCAAAATCGTTATCGTTAAACTCCTAGAAACAATTGCAATGACAATCGTAGGTAACATCGTTATCAAAAATGGCATATTGATTGTATAGCCCATTACACCATCTTGTTGAACCAAGACGCCATCAATAATCAAAGCCGTAAACAATGTAATAGGTATAAAGGACAGCCATTTAATCACACGTTCAGACAAATGAACTTTTGAGATCATCATAAATGGTATGATTCGAGTCAACCATGTTACGATGCCGCATAAAATAATTATCGTTAGCATATGTAAAGTTGTCGTCATCGTTCCATCACCACCCCAAGCACCGCTGTTATTGTAGAAGCTAAAATAATTGCTAGGTACGATGGCATAAATAAACTTAAGCCAAGCATCATCACAATGACACATACAATCAGAACTAAGTAAATTTTAATCTTTGAGCGTTTAATTGATTCAAATTGCGAAACTGCTAAAAAAATAAACATGGCTGTTATTGCAAAGTCTAACCCTAACGCGTCTGGATTATGAATATAGTTACCAAATATTGCACCGATAATACATGCAATTGTCCAAAAAACATACGCCGTTATATTTAAACCATGTAACCATCGATCATTTATTTTTTCACCTTTTAGATATGGTGTCACTGCAACACCAAAAGTTTCATCTGTTACCAGTGTTGCCAACCCAATTCTATTTAATAAACTATAATCTTTATAGCTTGGTGCAAGGGTCATACTTAATAAGAACATTCTAGAATTGACAATGAATGCTGTTAATACAATAGCCGAAATTGGTGTACCTGCAATAACAAGTGCGCAAATGATAAATTGTGCTGCACCAGCATAAACGAGTAAACACAGCAAAATAATTTCTAGCAAGCTAAATCCTGAAGCAACTGCAACAATTCCAAATGATAAACCCACACCAGCGTATCCCAACAAAGTAGGAATACAGGCTTTGACTCCCTGTTTAAATGTTACATGTGCCGCATTTTCCATACACCCACCCTCTCATCACACTTAAAAAAATAATAAATTAATTCTAATACAATCCAGATTAAGTAAGCAATACCTTTAGACAGAAGTTTGTGTGAGGTTAGACTGACGCCCGTGTTAAAACGCCTTTAAATAAGCGTTAAATATATTTCTGAATCTTTAGAAATTATTAAGACTCACCTCTAGAAATATAAGCTGTTTCCCATAATATCTCTGGCAATATATGTGTTTTACACCTCCCCTACCCTCCTATCAGCAAATAAAAAAACGCATAGGACTTGTAGCGGTACTGAACCCGTAAAGAGGGAATTTAATAAAAACACTATGTTCTAGGCTGCTAATTCTCTGAATTTTATAGGGGATAAGTAGCCTAGTTTTTGTTGA
>NZ_JACBFD010000026.1 GCF_013391405.1 Staphylococcus sp. GSSP0090 | reverse complement strand
GTTTTGAGTTGTTTCATATTGACAGTGATTTATGCCGATGCCTGCGGGAATAACACTAGCCGAAGACTACAGGCTAAGGCAGTGCCCGCGGAAAGCGATCATAAAAAACTGCCAACAAAGTCGGAGACTTTGTCGACAGTCTGAAGCGTAGTTGTAACATCAATGCATCTACGCTGTTTAATATAAAAAATTAAGTTTTATCTCGTTATTGTATTAAATTTCAAAGTATAAGTGATAATGATACTTACAACGATTATTAAAGTGAGCATCACAATTCGGACAAGCTTCTATCATCATATAGTCATTAATAGTCATTTCATGATTACAAACGCCACATAAGATAGCTTTCTCATGAAATTCATTTGCTTGCCAACGCTGAATCTTATGAGATTCATGCTCATTGTGACATTTATAACATGGATAGTATTTATTACAGCATTTAAACTTAATGGCAATAATATCTAAAGGTGTTTGATAATGCGTACAACGTGACTCATTATCTACAGTGGAACCATATACGTTTACCATAGTGATATCTCCTATTATTCATTGAGAGGATGTTCTCCAATTATCCTTACTTCAGGATGGAGCTCAACATCAAATTTTTGTTCTACTACTTTTTGAACATAATGAATCAAATCTTCATAATCTGTTGCCGTTCCTTTATCTACATTAACCATAAAACCGGCATGTTTTGTTGAAACTTCTACACCGCCTATACGATGGCCTTGTAGGTCAGCGTCTTGAATTAACTTACCTGCAAAATGACCGGGTGGACGTTGGAATACACTACCACATGAAGGGAATTCTAGAGGTTGTTTAGATTCTCTTCGCTCTGTTAAATCATCCATGGTAGCTTGGATTTCTTGTTGGTTGCCTGGTGCTAGAGTAAAGGCAGCTTCTAATACAACGAGGTGCTCTTTTTGAACAATACTATTACGATAATCCAATTCAAGTTCTTTATTGGTTAATGTGATTAATTCACCTTTGTTATTAACGCAAAGTGCATAATCAATACAGTCTTTTACTTCACCGCCGTAAGCACCAGCATTCATGAATACAGCGCCTCCAATTGAACCAGGTATACCACATGCAAATTCAAGACCAGTTAAGCTATGATCTCTTGCTGTACGTGAAACATCGATGATTGCAGCACCACTTCCTGAAATGATGGCATCATCGGATACATCAATATAATCAAGTGAAAGTAAGCTAATCACAATACCGCGAATACCACCTTCACGAATAATAATATTAGAGCCATTACCTAGATAGGTCACAGGTATATCGTGTGTGTAGGCAAAGTGAACGATAGCTTGGACATGTTCATTATCGGTTGGTGAAAGGTAATAATCTGCTTTGCCACCTGTTTGAGTATATGTATATTTTTTTAGGGGTTCATCAATTTTAATAATTTCATCTGGAACAATTGCTTTTAATTCTTTTAAGATGTCATCCTTATGCAATTATAGAACATCCTTTCCTATTGAATTCATTTATTCATTATACCAATGATTTGACGTCATTGCTAAATACTATGGTCATTAATTTAGTATTATTATTTATATGATGAAAATCGTACGGTGAACAAAAGTATAGATACATGTTTGATAATCTAAATTTAGGTTAAATTAACTTACAGTATCAACCAACGTATCAAATAAGTGTTGTTTCTGATTTTCATATGCACGTATGGTTTTAACATCATTAGCTAATTTCACTTTCTGAGCGCCAAAATAGTTAGCAACATGTTGATTATGCGTTAGTTGGTGATGTGTTTCAATATATGATCGGTATAAGCTAGAATCTTTTTGAATAATATGTAAACGTGTCGTCTGTTTTAGATCTATTAAATTATTAAATTGTGCCATGATGACTTTTTTCTTGTATGCGTGGTGTAACCGATAAAACCCTTCATAGTTCAAGCGTTTTTCATCTAAAGCGGTAATATCATGTAAATTATCCACGCCGACTAATATATCTAAAATGGGTTCAGTCATATAATTGAAATGAGATGTGCCACCGATATGAAGTGTTGTTTTAACAGGCGTATCTAGCAGGTTGAAAAGCATTTTTTTCAAAGTTTGATATTGATGTGCAAAATAATGATCCTTATCTTCAGCAATTAAGTCTTGGATGTGTGAATGCATATAGGTTGTCTACTCCTTTTTTTATAATGATATAACTGTTAAACTGTAAATTCTGAAATAATATATCACATATTATTTTCAAGTTAAATAAGTTTCTGTATAATACTGAATGACAAGGAGTGCAGAAATGAAAAAATTACTTTGCATTGTTTTATTGTTTGGCTTTGTAATGACCCTTGGTGCATGCGGTAATGAGGGGGCTAATGAATTTAAAGATTTTGACAGCTCGCTTAATGATGTGAAAAATAAGGAAAAAGAGCTTAATCATGTGATGGATGATATTTCATTGAAACAATTAGATGATTTAAGTAAGCATGACATGACAGATAAGGATAAAAAAGCGTTTAATGATTTGCAAAATAACATTAATCGTAAATTAATTCCTAAATTAGAGAAATACGAAGCAACAGCTAAAAAATTACCAGCAGAATCTGAAGAAACGAAGGACTTAAAATCTTCTTATTTAAAGGCCATTAAAGATAAGAAAGCAGCCATTAATGAGTTGAAATTATTTGTTGATTTATGCAACCAAGCAATTAAAGCAAATGAAGATATTTTAGAATATACGAAGTTATTTGAGAAGAGTAGATCTCAAGTTGAAGCGCATATGAAAGATGCGAATGATGCAGGTGCACATACAGATGTTAACAATTTCAAACATAAATTAGAAGAAAACAACAAAGACCTTAGACATACAGCAGAAAAAGAGTCAGATTCAACAGATTCGGCTAAAGTCAAGCAATCGATTGAAGGAGAAATTATGCCTTTAATCAATAAACAAATTAAAGATTTAAACAAAGCTGAAATTACAAATAACTACGTGAATAGCGCACGTAAAAATGCGATTGAGATGTATTATAGCTTACAAAATTATTATGAAACTCGAGTAGAAACGATTGATATTAGTGATGCGTTATCAAAAATAGATCATAAAACGTTACCTAAAGAAAGTGAAGATTTAGAAAAATATGATGCTGTATTTGATAAACAATATAACAATATAAAAGAAGACTATAATTAACAAAGAAATTTGTATTGTTATAAAATTTTAAATAAACGGTTAACAATAAAAAGAGTATTGTGTATAATTGGAAACAATGATATAAGTATATCGTGGAGATTTCACACTTTTTGAAACAAATAGGGTGTGTTAAATATTTTTAGAGGTGAATAGAATGGCTATAAAGCTGAGTTCGATTGACCAGTTTGAGCAAATTATAAAAGAAAATAATTATGTATTTGTATTGAAGCACAGTGAAACGTGCCCAATTTCAGCAAATGCAATGGATCAATTTAATAAATTCTTATATGAACGTGATATGGATGGTTATTATTTAATTGTGCAACAAGAAAGAGACTTATCGAATTATATAGAAGAAAAAACAAATGTAAAACATGAATCGCCACAAGCATTTTATTTTGTTAAGGGACAGGCGATTTGGAATGCGAGTCACAGTGATATAAACGTTACGACTTTAGCGAACGCTGAAGAGTAAAACATAACAGAATATGCAAAAAAACGCTTGTTAACCGCTTCTCTAAATGAAAGTGATTAGCAAGCGTTTCTTATAATGTGAAAAATGTTCATCTGACATGTATAATAAATAGTTGAATATGAAATATAGACTACTACTTTATTGGGAATAACTATGTATGGCTACTTATAGATATAGATAGTGAGCATAGGATACACATCATTTTCTATATAGTGTTCATAGACGATTTCAAACATATATTGTCCATTGATTATGTGCTTAATTGAGTCGACATATTGTTGTGGTTCAGTCTGATTGAAAATGACTTTATAATAGTTTATGTTTCATTATACAAAAATAAATAAATGAATTGATAAAATACTTGAGGTGACAATATGAAAGTTTTAGTGGCGATGGATGAATTTAATGGAATTATTTCGAGTTACCAAGCCAATCGTTATGTGGAAGAAGCGGTAGCAAGCCAAATTGAGAAAGCAGATATCGTTCAAGTGCCATTGTTTAATGGTCGTCATGAATTAATGGATTCAGTCTTTTTATGGCAATCTGGTACGAAATATAGAGTACCTACACATGATGCAGATATGAATGAAGTAGAAGCTATTTATGGTATTACTGACAGTGGTATGACTGTAATAGAAGGTAATTTATTTTTAAATGGTCAAAAACCGATAAATGAACGTACGAGTTTTGGCATGGGTGAAATCGTTGCAGATGCACTGGATAATGATGCTGATCATATTGTTATATCATTAGGTGGTATTGCAAGTTTTGATGGTGGTGCAGGTATGTTACAAGCGTTAGGTGCTAAATTTTATGATGATGAAGCGCAAGAAGTTGATATGCGTCAGGGTAGTCGCATGCTGAAATATATTCGGAAAATAGATACTTCTGCATTAAATTCAAAATTAAATAATGTTCGTTTTCAAGTAATGTCAGATTTTGACAGTAAATTATATGGTAAACACAGTGAAATTATGCAAACCTATGAAACTTATGGTTTGAGTAGAGAAAATGCAGCAGAAATTGATAATTTAATTTGGTATTTAAGTGAAATATTTAAGAGTGAGCTTAAACTTGCGCTTGGACCTATTCACAGAGGCGGTGCAGGCGGTGGTATTGCAGCAGTGCTCAATGCACTTTACGATGCAGAGATAATGACCAGTCATGAGTTAGTTGACCAAATAACACATTTAGATGCTTTAATTAAACAAGCAGATCTTATTATTTTCGGTGAAGGCGTCAATGAAGAAGATCAAATATTAGAAACTACAACGGTTCGTCTTGCAGAATTAGCTACTAAGTATGACAAACCATCGATTGCAATTTGCGCAACACCAGATAAATTCGATTTATTCGAATCTATGGGTGTTACATCAATGTTTAATACATTTATTGAAATGCCTGAAAGCTTTACTGATTTCAAAATGGGTATACAAATTAGACATTATACAGTACAAGCTATTAAATTACTGAAAACACAATTTAGTACAAATTAAAGCAAAGCGAAACAAGCGTATCTTATTTTAAGATATATAAACTACCATTTATAGCAATTTAATCAATAATTAATGCCATAATGGGAAGTATACTGACAGGATGTATATTTTAGATATGTGGGCATGTTCAAAGTAATAAAAATAGAGCTAATCCGATATGGATTAGCTCTATTTTTATATTTGTGTCATAGGTGCTACAAGTTTAAAAGTAAAAACAACTACTTTTAGTGTTACTTATTGTAAGTATTGACGACTTCTTCAGCAATACCGATTACGACCTGCACAGCTTTTTCCATGACATCGATAGATGCGTATTCGTATGGGCCATGGAAATTGTCACAACCTGTAAAAATATTCGGCGTAGGTAGTCCCATATACGAAAGTTGAGAACCATCTGTACCGCCACGAATGGGTGCAGTATTTGCAGGAATACCTAATCTTTCGAAAACGCGTTTAGGTATATCAATCACATGTGGATTTGGTTCGATTTTTTCGCCCATATTGTAATATTGATCATTGATTTCTACTTCAATTGGTTCATCTTCGAAATGTGAGTTTATATCATTTTTAATTTCAACGAGACGTTTTTTACGTAATTCAAATTCGTTTCTATCATGATCACGTATAATGTATTGTAAGGTTGTTTTTTCAACATCGCCATTAATTTTCATTAAATGATAAAATCCTTCATAACCTTCTGTTCTTTCAGGAACTTCATTTTGTGGTAATAATGCATTGAATTGTTGGCCTAATAAAACAGCATTGATCATAGCATCTTTCGCTGAACCCGGATGAACATTCACGCCATGACATGTCACGATAGCTTCTGCAGCATTAAAGCTTTCATATTGTAATTCTCCATACTCACTACCATCCATAGTATATGCGAAATCAGCATTAAAACGTTCGACATCAAATTGATGTGGACCTCTGCCGATTTCTTCATCGGGTGTGAACGCCACACGAATTTTACCGTGTTTAATTTCAGGATGGGAAGTTAAGTATTTCAACGCTTCCATAATTTCAACGACACCAGCTTTATCGTCAGCACCTAACAAGGAAGTTCCGTCTGTAATCATTAAAGTATGACCTTCAACGTTCTTCATAGCAGGGAATACATCTTGACTTAATGTTCGTTTTGTCTTTCCTAATTGGATTGGCGTACCATCATAATTTTCAATAATTTGAGGATTTACATGAGTTGCATTGAAATCGGGTGATGTATCAACATGTGCCAAAAATCCGACAGTTGGTAAATCAAAGTCTACGTTACTGTCTAATGTGGCAAATAAATAACCTTGTTCGTCAATATCTGTTTCTAGTCCCAAATCAGTCAATTCATCATTTAATAAATTTAATAAATCCCATTGTTTCTCAGTTGAAGGCGTTGTTGCAGATTCTGGATTGGATTGTGTATCGATTGTTACATATCTAGTAAGACGATCAATTAAGTCTTGTTTCATTAAAAACATCCCCTTAAGCTCTATTATTCATATTATAAGATTTTTTATATGTTTTACCATTCATTTTACCATAATGCTGCTTAATACGCGTATAGATATAATAGATGATTTCAGCACATAAAATACCGAAAGCAATCGCGCCAGATATTAAAGTAACCTCGAGAAAAGTGTTCACGGCATGTGTATATTGATTGCTGACAAGAAAACGTGTTGCTTCATAAGCTAAACCACCAGGAACCAGAGGAATAATACCTGGTACGATAAAGATAATGACAGGACGTTTATAGCGTCGGCTCATGACATGACTCATAATTGCTAAAATAAAACTACCTAGAAACGACGCTAATACTTTACCTAAATCAGCGTCGAAGGACAATTTATAAATAATCCATCCCATTGCGCCAACAAAGCCACATGCTAACAGGAGACGTCTCGGTGCATTGAATAGAATTGAAAATAGCATGGTTGCAAGAAAACTAATCATAAATTGTGATAAATAATATACAATGGCCATGTAAGCACTCCTTTTTTAAAATATTAATAAAACGATGGCAACGCCGGCACCAATTGCAAATGAAGTTAGTGCAGCTTCAACACCACGTGACATTCCTGCGAGCAATTCTCCAGCCATTAGATCACGGATAGCGTTAGTAATCAATATACCTGGTACTAAGGGCATGACACCAGCAATAGTGATAATATCTTGATTATGCGCCCAGCCTATTTTGGTAAAGAAAGCGGCTATCGTTATCACAACAGCGGCGCTTATAAATTCAGAAAAGAATTTAATCTGTATATAACGTTGTACATAGCTGAATGTTAAAAAGGCACCAGCACCAGCAATAATTGCAAAAATAAAATCATTAATAACGCCACCGAACATGAATAGGAAAAAACCACAGGCGATGGCTGCCGCAACAAAATTTGTAATGGATGAATACTGTAAGGAAGCATGATGTAAATGTATAAGTTCAGATTTTGCTTGATCAATATCTAATTTATTACTAGATATTTTACGTGACAAACTATTCGTTAATGCAATTTTTTCTAAGTCTGTTGTACGTTCACGAATCCGTATGAGGCGTGTATTTGTACGGTTATTCAACGAAAAAATAATTGCAGTTGATGTTACAAAGCTATATGTATCATCTAAACCATAACTTGCAGCGATTCTTGTCATTGTATCTTCGACGCGATATGTTTCAGCACCACTTTCTAGTAAAATTCTGCCTGCGATTAATACGACATCAATGACTTTATCCTCATCAATAATCGTAATTGAATCTGACATAGCTTTGCACCTCCTGAATTGTTTATAGAACAATTGAAAGTTTACATTGTCGAATAGAAACTTTCAATAGTGTATCTTACGCTGTTAATGTTTAATATAACATTATATATTGTAACAAACTCATTTTCATTACTATACTAATTCAGTGTTTTAAGTAAAGTTTTATTTGAAATTATCGATAGATGTGGATAAATCGTGATATGTCATGCGTATGTTAGCAGAACAAGAGAGTGTACTTTGTTTTGACGAAAAAAACCGAGACATAAAGTTATATGTCTCGGTTTCTTTCTTCTTATGCATCGGCGTAGTTTAAGTAAACAGTACCTTAGTCATCCTTGCCTTAATTGCATAGGTATGACTGTGAAATATCAATTAGTAATTTTGATTTCTGTCTGTCTCACTCACTAAAATTTAACAATTGGGTTAAACATGACTTGGTTACGTCCTTCGTTTTTCGCCATATGCAACATATCATCTGCAATTTTAAATACTTTGCGTTGTGATTTGTAATCATCCGTTGTAAGGTATCCAATACCAATGGATACAGATAATTTAATGACTTCTTTATTAGGTAAATGGAAAGTAGATTGTTCTACACCGCCGCGAATACTTTCACTTAATTTTACACATTGATCTAAAGTATAATCATACAAAACAATGGAAAATTCTTCGCCACCATTACGATAGATACTAAACTGCTGTGGCACATAGTTTTTAAGTAATTGAGCCACTTGTCTTAGTACAGCGTCACCAGATTTATGTGAATACATATCATTAACATCTTTGAAACCGTCGATATCAATCAGTAATAAACCTAAACTTTGGTTATTTTCTTCAGAAATACGTGCAGTTTCATTTAAATGTCTATCAAATTCTTTAACATTGCCTAATCCCGTTAAATAATCCACTTTATCTTCATTCTCATAGCGATTAACTAATGAGAAGAAATGCCAGATATCCACAAAGGTAATAGATGATGTTATGGTTAGAACAAATGAAATAGGTATTAAAAATAAGACTTCTGTAATTTCGTAATATGGACTAATTAATGATAAAATTGCAAAAATAACTAATGCAATGACATTTAGTATTTGCAATGAAATAATATCACTTTGTTTTAAGAATGGACCTATCGCACCAATAATGCCTGCAATAACGATAAATATCATAGCAGTGATTATTGTATAATCCCCAATCAGTACATTGACTAAACCGACAATGAAGGCAGATAGAACAGTGTAAAACATATTCGTATACCTACCTAAGAATAGGATGGGAACAAAGGATAAATAGAGTGTATACTCATTGAATATCGGGACAGGATACGCAGATAGTAAGAGCGCTACAATCGTCATTAAAACAGTGACATATTCTTTTGAAAATACCATAATTCTATTTTCTGAGTATTGTAGACGGTGGAATAAATAAATCCCAGCTACAGTAACAGAAATATTATAGATAATAGCTTCAAACATTTTTACTTTACACTCCTTTAACTAAACACTTAGTTATTGTAAGTGAAAACTTACAATTTGTCATCATGCGCTGAATAGAAAATTCTAACATTCAGTTAATATTCATGTTAAAATAATTTTTTAGTGAATAATTAAAAATTCACTAAAATTGACTAAATAATTAATTTTTCTATATATAACGCATTTATTATCGCACTTCTAGTTGTATAAGTAAAAGCGTATAAGGTATTATAAAGTTATGTAAATTATCAATTGTGTAAGAAGATGATGGTTTTGAGAAGAAGTACTAGAATCGTCATTTGAAAAATAAATACACAATTTAATGAAGCAAATATTTTCAACATAAGATTTGAAATTTAAAATAATAAAGAACCATATTAATGAAGGTGAACTGATGTATACATTATTATTAATCATTTTTTCAATGATAGTCAGTTTAATACTTACACCAATAGTCATAAAAGTTTCGCATAAATTAGGCATTGTAGATCAACCGAATTTTAGAAAGGTACATACTAAACCTATTTCAGTACTTGGTGGAACTGTGATACTCTTATCGTTTTTAGTTGGAATTTGGCTTGGACATCCTATAGAAACTGAGGTTAAACCTCTTGTTATTGGATCTGTATTAATCTATTTGGTTGGTCTTATAGATGATATCTATGACTTGAAACCAATTATGAAATTATTAGGCCAAGTAATTGCGGCTTTAGTCGTTGTTTACTATGGTGTTACGATTGACTTTATTTCATTACCTATTGGTCCGACGATACATTTTGGTATATTTGGTATTCCAATCACGGTTATTTGGATAGTTGCCATTACGAATGCGATCAATTTGATTGATGGATTAGATGGCCTAGCATCAGGGGTTTCAATGATTGCACTGATGACGATCGGCTTTATAGCAATATTACAAGCTAATATATTTATTATCATGATATGTAGTGTGTTAATTGGCGCACTTTTAGGATTTTTATTCTTCAATTTTCATCCAGCAAAAATCTTCTTAGGTGATAGTGGTGCATTATTAGTTGGATTTATTGTAGGATTTCTATCGTTGCTCGGCTTTAAAAATATTACATTTGTGTCCTTGTTCTTCCCAATTGTCATTCTAGCGGTACCATTTATTGATACATTGTTTGCTATGATACGACGCGTGAAGAAAGGGCAACATATTATGCAGGCAGATAAGTCTCATTTACATCATAAATTTTTAGAATTAGGGTATTCGCATCGACAAACTGTATTGTTGATCTATTCCATTGCGATACTGTTCAGTCTTTCGAGTATAATATTATACTTATCCCAACCTTGGGGCGTGTTTATGATGCTCATACTCATTTTTATTACAATTGAATTAATTGTAGAATTCACAGGGCTTATCGATGATGATTATAGACCATTATTGAAGTTAATAGAAAATAAAGAACACAACAATAAAGATGAGTAGAGATAGCGATATAAGGATGAAGCTATAAAACGGACAAGTCAGTGATTACTGGCTTGTCCGTTTTAAGTTAATGACAACCCCGTTACATTTGTTTGTGGGGTAGGGTTTGTGTAATTTTATATTTTGCTTGATATGAGTATCATCCATAGATGAACATGAATAAATTATTAAAATGTTTTCGCTGCAATGTTCAATATGCTTAGCTTCGTTTAACTGATAACAAAATAAGCCATATAGCTTTTGATTTATTCTGTTGGTATATCAAAAGGGAGTCGGATAATGTCACCTTCTACCAAATCATAATTACCAGATGTTGTTCTATTTAAAAAGGCAATGAAGTTATCAAAGTCAGACGCGACAACATCGATTTGGTAACTTACTTTGTCTGTGTAACTCTGGTCACGTAATAAATAAGGTGTGCTTTCAAGTTCATATTCGAATTTTCCAGTTAAATCATAATTAATGGTTACATTTGTAGGCATAGCGGGTCTTAATTCTACACGACCGATATCATAAATAACATCTCTAACAGCGCCGCTATACGCACGAATAAGGCCACCACCACCTAATTTAATACCACCAAAATAACGTGTTACGACTACACAAGCATTGTGTATTTCCAATTTTTTTAATATGTCTAACATTGGTACACCAGCAGTACCGCTTGGCTCTCCATCGTCATTGGCTTTTTGTATATTCATTTGATCACCAATGGTATATGCAGAACAATTATGCGTTGCTTCACGATGTTTTGTAGACACTTGATTAATAAATGCTTTCGCTTCTTCTTCGGAAGTTACAGGTTTTATATGTGCAATAAACCTCGATTTATTGATTACGTTTTCAATTATATGCTCTGCTTTTATCGTTATAATTGTGTCTTCCATGTTTACGCCTCCAAATGACTATAGAATTTCTGTGTCACATTCATTTTTATGTTTGTCGCTACATTTGTATTATACACTGTATTGAATTCAAGCATAAATGTAAAAAATAAATTTTCTTTTAGTTGAAAATAAGGTATCATAGTTGTGAGTATAATTGAGGAGGATTAGGATGAAGATTGCTGTCTTGACAGATTCAACGAGTTATCTATCTCAAACATTAATAGACAAATATAATATCAAAGTGGCACCACTCAGCGTCACATTTGATAGTGGTGAGAATTATGTTGAGAATGCATCCATTTCAACAGACGAATTTTATGAGCGTATGAAGACCTCAGCTACAATACCAACTACGAGCCAACCTGCAATCGGAGATTTTCTAGAAAACTTTGAGCAACTACGTGAAGAAGGTTATACAGATGTCATTTGTGTATTTCTTTCTTCTGGGATTAGTGGATGTTATCAAACTGCGACACAAGCAGGTGAAATGGTAACAGGCATTGATGTACATACGTTTGATTCTAAGTTAGCTGCAATGGTTGAGGGTGGTTATGTATTGAAAGCTGTAGAAATGATAGAACAGGGTTTTAAACCTAAAGATATCATTGATACACTACATGCCATCCGTGAAGAAACGGGCGCAGTACTTATGGTGGATGATTTAAAGAATTTACAAAAAAGTGGTCGCATCACAGGTGCCCAAGCTTGGATTGGGACAATGTTGAAGATGAAGCCCGTGTTAAAATTCGAAGATGGTAAAATTGTTCCAGACGAAAAAGTAAGAACTAAAAAACGTGCTTTACGTAAAATGATTGAAAAAGTGATACAACAGATCAAAGATTTAGATGAAGTTACGCTTTTTGTAATCGAAGGGGATATTCCTGAAGATTCAGATTGGATTCAACAAGAATTAGAAACTAACTACCCTCAGTACAAGCTTTATCGTTCTAGCTTTGGACCAGTTATTGCTGCGCATTTAGGATCTGGTGGTATTGGTTTAGGGTATATTGGAAGCAATATTCGTACAGATTAAATAATGAATAAATTAGAGACATGTTATGCCTATTTGGTGTTGCATGTCTTTTTTTGGAGGTAGAGCTTATAAAATATTATGGTCGACTCATCTTAGATAAGACGTTACTGACTGATGAAATAATCGATAAAATTTCAACAGGTGTTATAAAAAAGCATAACCAATGGCAGTGTTTACAATGTCATACGAAAGCACCAAGACATTTTTATCATTATGATTCAACTATATTAAAGAAAGAGATAGTTTATTGTAGAAATTGCATTAATTTAGGAAGAATGGATAATATAAAACCCATCTATATGATCAAGTCGAAAAATGTTGCATCTCAGGGAACCTATCAATTGGATTTTAAACTGACTGAGCAACAGACATTTGCTTCAGTAGCGGTTTTAAAAGCAATTAAAGCCTATGAATCTAAAATATTATACGCAGTCACTGGTGCTGGAAAAACAGAAATGATATTTGAAGGTATTCATTATGCACGTCATAGAGGCGATAATGTCGCAATTGTTTCACCAAGAGTAGATGTTGTAATAGAAATAAGTATGAGGATACAAAAAGCATTCTCTTTAGAGGAGATTGATGTGCTATACCAAGGCCAAAAGCAATGTTTTGATGGACATTTTATTATTTCAACAGTACATCAATTATATCGCTTCAAGTCACACTTTGATTTAATTATTATTGATGAAGTAGATGCATTTCCATTAGCGATGGATCAATCACTACAAGAAGCCATCTTCCACGCTTCAAAAACGCGACACTGTCACATATTTATGACAGCTACACCGCCGCGTCAGTTGTTAAATACATTGAACCAATCCGATGTGATCACTTTACCTGCAAGGTATCATAGACAGCATTTACCTGTACCATGCTTTAAATATTTCAAGTTAAAGCAACATAAAATACAATACACATTGCTGAAAATACTAAAAAAACAAATCGCAATGGCACGTTATACACTTGTCTTCTTCGACAACATTAATTTAATGAAGACTGCATATCAAACATATAAAAAGCAAATAGCGTCATTAACCTATGTCTATAGCCAAGATGCACTTCGGTTTAAAAAAGTTAATGATTTACGGAACGGTAAGTACAAAATCATTTTTACTACAACCATTTTAGAAAGAGGATTTACCATGGCAAAATTAGATGTCATTGTCTGCAACAGTCAAAATTTTAATAAACATGCATTGATACAAATTGCTGGTAGAGTTGGAAGAAAGATAGAAGCACCAACAGGACTCGTATTATTTTTACATGAAGGTATCACTTTGCATATGTTAAAAGCGAGAAAAACTATTGTAAATATGAATCGTTTAGCATTAAAAAAGAAGTGGATCGATGGCTAACTGTATACAATGTGATGTCAAATTAACAGAAATGTTTGATGCACTTAATTTTTATAAAAAACCTGCAAAACTATGTGTGAATTGTATAGCACTATGGGAAGAAAATAAAATAGTATTAGAAGGGCGTTGTGCTAAATGTTTAAAGAAATTGGAACAAGGTGAACGTGAATGTTTGGATTGTGCTTTCTTGGCTGCTAAATTCCTGTTAATGAATCAATTATATTGTGATTATCAATATAAAGGGATGGTGAAACAGCTAATACATCAATATAAACTGTTAAAAGATGTTGCACTTTGTGAAATTTTGGCAGAACAACTTAGACTACCTAATCGGTCTTACGATTACATTATTCCCATTCCTTCGCCGATGCAAAGAGATATGCAACGTACTTTTAATCCGGTTACTTGTGTGTTAGAGAAAATGCAAGTGGCATATGAAGTGATCCTTCATACCAAGGTAAGACCTAAACAATCATCATTAGGGAAATTGCACAGAGCGCGTCTTGCTAATCCTTTTGAAATTTCAAAAAATCTTAATTTAGAAGATAAAAATATCTTACTTGTGGATGACATTTATACTACTGGCTTAACGGTTCATCATGCGATTGAAAAATTATCTGTGAGAAAAATCAGAAAATTCGATGTGTTTACGTTTGCACGCTAGGCTAAACGTGGTATTATATGAGTAAGCAATATTACCAATATAGAGGTTTTAAAGGAGTCGATGATTATGATTAGATTTGAAATTCACGGAGAGAACCTCACTATTACTGATGCGATTCGCAACTATATTGAGGAGAAGATTGGTAAATTAGAACGTTATTTTAATGATGTGCCAAATGCAACAGCACACGTTAAAGTGAAAACGTATCACAACTCAGCTACTAAAATCGAAGTAACAATTCCATTGAAAAATGTTACATTAAGAGCTGAAGAACGTAACGATGATTTGTATGCAGGTATTGATTTAATTAATAATAAACTTGAAAGACAAGTTAGAAAATACAAAACACGTGTAAATCGTAGAAATAGAAATCGTGGTGAGCAAGAAGCATTTGCATCACTACCAGAAGAAAAAGAAGCAATTGAAATTCAAAATGATGAAAATGAAACTGATAATGAGATAGAAATTATCCGTGCTAAAAATTTCAGTTTGAAACCAATGGATTCTGAAGAAGCAGTGCTTCAAATGGATTTATTAGGACATGATTTCTTCATCTTTACAGACCGTGAAACAGACGGTACAAGTATTGTATATAAAAGAAAAGATGGGAAATATGGTTTAATTGAAACAACTGAATAAAAACGTTTGATGTAAGTTAAGTTGCTTTTATACTGTAGCGTTCACGATGATGTTAAATCGTGGACGCTTAATTTTTGCTATGTTACTATGAAATAATTTGAAAGTGATATAGCTATTTGTGTATATTTTAATTGAACAAGATTATAATCAATTATTTTAAAATAAAGCGTAAAGTAAGTGAATAAAAAATATAATTTCAAAGCGAGACACTTTAGACAAGTGAATAAGTGTAAATTTAAGCTTATAAATGATATTATAAATTGTTGTAAGCGAAGAGTTAAAAAGCTAAAGGAGCGAACAGAATGGGTTTTTTATCAAAAATTGCAGATGGCAATAAAAAAGAAATAAAACGCCTTGGTAAATTAGCCGACAAAGTCCTTGCACTCGAAGAGGATATGTCGATATTAACTGATGAAGAAATTAAAGCCAAAACAAGCGCATTCCAAGAAAAGTTACAGAGTGAAGAAGATATAAAAAAACAAAATAAAATATTAGATGATATTTTACCAGAAGCGTTTGCACTGGTAAGAGAAGGATCAAAACGTGTTTTTAATATGATTCCATACAAAGTTCAAGTTATGGGTGGTATCGCGATTCATGGTGGCGATATTTCTGAAATGAGAACAGGTGAAGGTAAAACATTGACAGCGACAATGCCTGTATATTTAAATGCGTTAACTGGTCGCGGCGTACATGTTATAACAGTCAATGAATACTTATCTAGTGTTCAAAGCCAAGAAATGGCGGAACTATATGAATTTTTAGGACTTTCTGTAGGATTAAATCTAAATAGTAAGACAACGACCGAGAAACGTGAAGCCTATGCATGTGATATTACGTATTGTACGAACAATGAATTAGGTTTCGACTATTTACGTGACAACATGGTAAATTATGCAGAAGAACGTGTCATGAGACCGTTGAACTTTGCGATTATTGATGAGGTTGACTCCATCTTAATTGATGAAGCGCGAACACCTTTAATTATTTCTGGTGAAGCAGAGAAATCTACATCGCTCTATACGCAGGCAAATGTTTTTGCAAAAATGCTTAAAAGTGAAGATGACTATAATTATGATGAAAAAACAAAAGCAGTTCAGTTAACTGAACAAGGTATCGATAAAGCAGAACGCATGTTTAAAATCGATAATTTATATGACGTAAATAATGTAGATATTATCAGTCACATTAATACGGCGCTACGTGCCCATGTGACTCTACAAAGAGATGTTGACTACATGGTCAATAATGGTGAAGTCCTTATTGTAGACCAATTTACAGGTCGTACAATGCCAGGACGTCGCTTCTCAGAAGGCTTGCACCAAGCGATTGAAGCTAAAGAAGGTGTGAAAATTCAAAATGAATCTAAAACAATGGCCTCAATCACATTCCAAAACTATTTCAGAATGTATAATAAGTTATCCGGTATGACAGGTACTGCAAAGACCGAAGAAGAAGAGTTTAGAAACATTTATAATATGACGGTTACACAAATTCCTACGAACAAACCAGTCCAACGTGTGGATAAACCAGATTTAATTTATATTAGTCAAAAAGGTAAATTTGATGCTGTAGTTCAAGATGTTATTGAAAAACATAAAGCTGGCCAACCAGTATTACTTGGTACGGTTGCTGTGGAAACCAGTGAATATATTTCTAATTTATTGAAGAAAAATGGTGTGCGTCATGATGTTTTAAATGCTAAAAACCATGAACGTGAAGCCGATATCGTTGCAAGTGCGGGTCAACGTGGAGCAGTAACGATAGCTACAAACATGGCTGGCCGTGGTACAGATATCAAGTTAGGTGAAGGTGTTCAAGAACTTGGTGGTTTAGCTGTTATCGGTACAGAACGTCATGAATCACGTCGTATCGATGATCAGTTACGTGGTCGTTCAGGCCGTCAAGGTGATAAAGGTGACAGTCGTTTCTATTTATCACTTCAAGATGAACTGATGGTACGCTTTGGTTCAGAACGTCTGCAAAACATGATGAATCGTTTAGGTATGGATGATTCAACACCAATTGAATCTAAAATGGTTTCACGTGCGGTTGAATCTGCGCAAAAACGTGTTGAAGGTAATAACTTTGATGCACGTAAGCGTGTACTTGAATATGATGATGTCTTACGTAAACAACGTGAAATTATTTACGGCGAACGTAATAAGATCATTGATAGTGATGATAGTGGCGATTTAGTTAATGATATGCTACGTTCAACACTTGAAAGAAGCGTTAACTACTATGTAAATGAAGAAGCGGATGATCCAGATTACGAACCATTCATTAACTATGTAGATGATGTATTCTTGAATGAAGGCGATATAAAAGTTGATGATATCAAAGGTAAAGATAACGAAGATATCGTTGAATTCGTTTGGAATAAAGTTGAAATTGCATTAAAAGATCAAAAAGAAAAAATTGGAACACAATTTGATGAATTTGAACGAATGATTTTACTTCGTTCTATAGATACGCATTGGACAGATCATATTGATACGATGGATCAATTAAGACAAGGTATTCATCTGCGTTCTTATGGGCAACAAAATCCTTTACGTGATTATCAAAATGAAGGACACCAACTTTTCGATACGATGATGCAAAATATCGAAGAAGATGTTAGTAAGTATATCTTGAAATCCGTTGTTTCAGTCGAAGACGATGTTGAAAGAGATAAAACGACAGACTTTGGTAAAGCTGAACATGTTTCAGCCGAAGATGGTAAAGAAAAAGCAAAAGCAGAACCTTATGTTAAAGATGAACATATTGGTAGAAATGATCCTTGTCCTTGTGGCAGCGGAAAAAAATATAAAAACTGTCACGGTGCATAAATTATTGCGACAGTCTATAAAACCGGAAGTTGTAATGTATAGACATTAGCTTTCGGTTTTATTATGTGATTAAAGGTGATTAGATATCGTTTTGCATTAGATAAAGTTGTAATTAAACTACAAATTTCTGTAGAATAGAGTTATTAACTACAAATAAATGAAATACGTTATTGTTTATTATTTCATTCAAATAATCATAGGAGAGATGCATGATGGAATTGTCAGAGATAAAACGTAATATAGACACGTATAATGAAAAACTAGAACAACTTAGGGGGTCTCTTTGACTTAGAAGCAAAAGAGACAAATATACAAGAATATGAAGAAATGATGACGGATCCAACGTTTTGGGATAATCAAGAAAAAGCCCAAGATATTATCGACAAGAATAATGCTTTGAAATCCGTGGTGAATGCTTATAGAACTTTAGAGTCTGAACTTGAAGACATGGATACTACGAGAGCCTTGTTACTGGATGAAGATGATGAAGCGATGAAGCAAGATTTAGAACAGAGTGTTCAAACGTTTAAGCATGAATTAGATCAGTTCGAGTTACAATTATTACTCGATGGGCCTTATGATGCGAATTATGCCATCATGGAATTGCATCCAGGTGCCGGTGGTACAGAGTCACAAGATTGGACGAATATGCTTTTAAGAATGTATCAACGTTATTGTGAACAGAAAGGATTCAACGTCGAAATTGCGGACTATTTACCTGGTGACGAAGCAGGAGTTAAAAGTGTAACCCTAATTGTTAAAGGCCATAATGCATACGGTTATTTAAAAGCTGAAAAGGGCGTGCATCGACTTGTGCGTATTTCGCCTTTCGATTCATCTGGTCGAAGACATACATCATTTGCGTCATGTGATGTCATACCACAATTCAATAATACTGAAATTGAAATTGATATTAATCCGGATGATATTACTGTAGATACATTTAGAGCTTCTGGTGCTGGTGGGCAACACATTAATAAAACTGAATCAGCGATTAGAATTACACACCACCCAACTGGCATCGTTGTAAATAACCAAAATGAACGTTCACAAATTAAAAACAGAGAAGCAGCCATGAAAACATTGAAATCTAAACTATATCAATTAAAAATTGAGGAACAAGAACAAGAAATGGCAGAAATTCGTGGTGAGCAAAAAGAAATTGGCTGGGGAAGCCAAATTAGATCATATGTTTTCCATCCTTATGCTATGGTTAAAGATCACCGTACGAATGAAGAAACTGGTAAGGTAGATGCTGTTATGGATGGTGATATCGGTCCATTTATTGAAGCATACCTACGTAGTCAAATGGACCAAAACGAAGGCTAAGCAGCATGACCCAATAACGCATCATATGTGTGAAATATAATTCAATAGTGTAGAGTCAGAGCGCAATCTTATTAAAAAGTTTAAATTGCGCCCTGGCTCTTTTTTATTTGTGTTTCTATAAATAAATATTTAAGAAAATATGTAAAATGCAATTTTTAATATTACGCGCATGTTTTTAAATCTATCATCTTAGAGTGGTTAGATGTTTTAATGACAATGGTTTTGATATGTTTGTTAACTTGTAGAATATTCGTTTGAAATATAAAGTTGACCGTTATGTTACAAAACCATAACAATAGAAAATATTTGTTTTTATTATGCTATAGTATGCTTGATTAAAATTAAGACAGTAAAGGATGAAAACTTAATGAAGAAAGGTTTAACATTTTCTATCACTTCGGCAGCCTTGTTTTTTGGGATGAATCATGTTGCATCAGCAGACCAAATACACACAGTAAAAGAAGATGCTAAATTGACAGATATAGCAGAAACATTTGCAACGACAACGACGGAAATACAAAATTTAAATCATATGGTGGGCAGAGATACTGTTCGAGTTGGTGAAACAATTGTATTACCGGATTCTGATATTGTAGAAGTCAAAGCAGGAGATACGATTAAAGCAATTGCAGATAGACATCAAATGTCGATAAACCAGTTGTATCAATTGAATCCAAACTTAGGTGAAATCATTTACCCGGGTCAGTTAATTGCAGTATCAGATAGAGGGTCTGCGCATATTAATAATCATTTACAACAAATATTTAACAGTCATGAAGCAGTACAACCGACAGCACAATTAAATAATGATGAAACAAATACAACGCCGAATAATACCGCGTATAGCGTGAGCACTTCAGGACATATCACTCCAAGCAACACGCAAACATGGCAGAACGTTGAATACGCCGATTCAAATAGACAGCAAGCTTCGAATGCTACTGCAGATGAGCAAGTATCCTCGAATTATCAGTATAGCCCAGGCACACATGTATCTAACGGTAGTAACTATTATGATTGGGGTCAATGTACTTATTATGCTTTTGATCGTCGACAACAATTAGGAAAATCTGTTGGAAATTTATGGGGAAATGCGAATAATTGGGCTTCAGCCGCACGACAAAGTGGTTATCAAGTAAATCACACACCTGAAGTAGGTGCCATTTTCCAAAGTAGTGCTGGTAACTATGGTCATGTAGGTGTAGTTGAAAGTAAAAATGCAGACGGTTCAATTGTCGTATCTGAAATGAATTGGCAAGGTGTAGGTCAAAAATCATATAGAACCATACATAACACAGGCCAATATAATTATATTCACTAATACGAATCGTCTCTTTGCGAAACAAGATGAATTAATCTAAATGATGGATACCCAAATCAATTGGGAGTGGGACAGAAATCTCAATTAGAAAATTGAATTTCAGTCCCACTTACTTTTAATGATTGATATATTAAGCTGTAAAGCCTCATGTTTATATGTATTTTCAATTTATATAGTCTTTAAAACGTAATGTATAGCCAAGAATATAGTTGGAAATTTAATTTTTGTGCTATCTTGATGCTATATCTAAATGATTGATAAATATATCTGTGAAATATAATCTGATTTTATTATATTAGTTAAATTAAATGATTATTATTTTCCAATGATATTGATAGGACATTTAGCGCGGTGAATGATATTATAAAAACAAGAATAATCATTTTTTAATAAACTAGGAGGCGATGTCATGGGTGTACATCAATATTTTAAACGTTTATCTGATTTAGAAAAATTAATTAGATTGCCAGGTAAATTTAAATATTTTGAGCATAACGTCGCAGCCCATTCATTCAAAGTGACAAAAATCGCTCAGTATTTAGGTACCGTTGAGGAATATCATGGCAATGAAGTCGATTGGAAAAGTTTATATGAAAAAGCATTAAATCATGATTTTGCCGAAATATTTACGGGTGATATTAAAACACCAGTGAAATATGCAAGTGGAGAATTAAAAAAATTATTTTCCCAAGTTGAAGAAGAAATGGTAGACCATTTTATAAATGAAGAAATTCCAGAACCATATCAAGCTATTTATCGCGAACGATTACAAGAAGGCAAGGATGATTCCTTAGAAGGTCAATTGTTATCTGTTGCCGATAAAATTGATTTATTATATGAAACTTTCGGAGAAATACAAAAACGTAATCCAGAACAGTTATTTTTTGAAATTTACGAAATGTCTCTAGAGACAATCATGCAATTTGATCATCTTAGTTCAGTGCAAGATTTCATTGAGAACATCATCCCAGAGATGCTAACAGAGAAATTCATACCTAGATCTGAATTACGTGAAACAACAATGGCAATTTTAAATAATAGGAATGGGTGAATTCCATGATTTGGTATATATTGGCATCCTTTTTTCCATGTATTTTTGTTATATTGTTCAGCGTGCTGACAAGAAGCAAATGGGTAGGTACAATATTGACTTTAATTTTAATAGGTGCATCCGTTGAAAAGGGCTTCTTTCATAGTGAATGGATCATTTTCATAGATGTCGTATCATTGTTAGCTGGATATCTGATCATTGACCAATTAGAGTTTCATAAAAAGGAAGATGATTGAGTAATAGGTATTGAGCAACTTAATTGCTATAATTAAATAAGAGATTTATAATAATATAACTTCAAAAACGTAGAAGTTTTTATGATAAAAATCAAGTAGATGCAAACATGGTTACAAACTATGTTTGTTTTTTCTTTATTAAAAAGTATTGTTGGAACTACGAACAAATGTTTGTCTTTGGGTTCATAAATCTGTTAATATATATAACGAGTAAAGAACCATTGATCTGAATAAATGATGTGTGACGATTCGATAACTGAAATATTCAAGATATACCATATTGTAATAGGTTCGAAAAAGAGATATAGACTTTAATTAGGAGGCATGTGTCGCCATGGAACATTATCCGTTCAAACTGCATTCTGAATTTGAACCTCAAGGGGATCAGCCAGAGGCAATTCAAAAAATTGTAAATGGTGTTAATGAAGGGAAAAGACATCAGACACTATTAGGTGCTACAGGTACTGGTAAGACATTTACGATGAGTAATGTCATTAAACAAGTTGGCAAGCCAACATTGATTATTGCGCATAATAAAACACTAGCTGGTCAATTATATAGTGAGTTTAAAGAGTTCTTTCCTGAAAATAGAGTGGAATACTTTGTAAGTTACTATGACTACTATCAACCAGAGGCATATGTGCCTTCTACTGACACTTTTATAGAAAAAGATGCTTCAATCAATGATGAGATTGATCAATTACGACATTCGGCAACTAGTGCGTTATTTGAGAGAGATGACGTAATTGTTATTGCGAGTGTCAGCTGTATTTATGGTTTGGGTAATCCAGAAGAATACCGTGATTTAGTCGTTAGTATACGTGCTGGTATGGAAATGGATAGAAGTGAATTACTTAAAAAATTAGTGGACGTTCAATATACAAGAAACGATATAGATTTTAGACGCGGTACTTTTAGAGTTAGGGGCGATGTTGTTGAGATTTTCCCTGCGTCAAGAGAAGAAATGTGTATCCGTGTAGAATTCTTTGGCGACGAGATTGACCGCATTCGTGAAGTGAATTATTTAACGGGCGAAGTATTAAGAGAACGTGATCATTTTGCAATATTCCCAGCCTCTCACTTCGTAACACGTGAAGAAAAAATGAAATCAGCGATTCAAAGAATTGAAAACGAATTAGAAGAACGTTTAGCCGAGTTAAATGCTGAGAATAAATTGCTAGAAGCACAACGTTTAGAACAACGTACTAACTATGATTTAGAAATGATGAGAGAAATGGGGTTCTGTTCGGGTATAGAAAATTATTCCGTTCATTTGACTTTGCGTCCTATGGGGTCAACACCCTATACATTACTCGATTATTTCGGAGATGACTGGTTAGTCATGATTGATGAGTCGCACGTAACTTTGCCTCAGATTAGAGGTATGTATAACGGTGACCGTGCACGTAAACAAGTACTTGTTGATCATGGATTCCGTTTACCAAGTGCGCTGGACAATAGACCTTTAAAATTTGAAGAATTCGAAGAAAAAACCAAACAATTGGTTTATGTATCTGCCACACCAGGGCCATTTGAACTTGAACATACAGATGAAATGGTACAACAAATTATCCGTCCAACTGGTTTGTTAGATCCTAAGATTGAGGTTCGTCCTACAGAAAATCAAATTGATGATTTACTTGGTGAGATTCAAGATCGAATTGATCGCAACGAGCGTGTCCTTGTTACAACGTTAACTAAGAAAATGAGTGAAGATTTAACGACGTATTTAAAAGAAGCGGGCATCAAAGTCAATTACTTACACTCTGAAATTAAAACTCTAGAGCGTATAGAAATCATTAGAGATTTAAGAATGGGTACGTATGATGTCATTGTTGGAATTAACTTGTTAAGAGAGGGTATTGATATACCAGAAGTATCTCTTGTTGTGATTTTAGATGCTGACAAAGAAGGATTTTTACGTTCTCAAAGATCCCTTGTTCAAACCATTGGTCGTGCTGCGCGTAATAGTCGTGGTGAAGTGATCATGTACGGTGATAAAATCACAGACTCAATGCGTTATGCCTTAGATGAGACTGAACGTCGTCGTACAATCCAAGAAGCATACAATGAAAAATATAATATTACGCCTACAACAATTAATAAAAAAATACATGATGTCATTAGTGCTACTGTTGAAAACGATGAAACAAATGAGCAACAACAAACAGAAGTACCGAAGAAAATGACGAAGAAAGAACGCGAAAAAACAATTGCAAATATAGAAAAAGAAATGAAGCAAGCCGCAAAAGATTTAGATTTCGAAAAAGCCACAGAGCTTAGAGATATGCTATTTGAATTAAAAGCAGAAGGGTGACACAAATGAAGCAACCATCCATTGTAGTTAAAGGGGCGCGTGCCCACAATTTAAAAAACGTAGATATTGAAATACCAAAGGATAAATTAATCGTAATGACAGGACTTTCCGGTTCAGGGAAGTCATCACTTGCTTTCGATACAATATATGCAGAAGGCCAACGTAGATATGTTGAATCTCTCAGTGCCTATGCACGACAATTTTTAGGGCAAATGGATAAACCTGATGTTGATACGATTGAAGGCTTATCACCGGCAATTTCAATTGATCAAAAAACAACCAGTAAAAATCCAAGATCCACTGTAGCAACAGTAACAGAAATTTATGATTATATCCGTTTGCTATATGCACGTATCGGTAAACCATTTTGTCCTAATCATGGTATTGAAATAGAATCACAAACAGTACAACAAATGGTTGACCAAGTGATGAAATTAGAAGCACGTTCTAAAATTCAAATCTTAGCACCAGTGGTTTCTCATAGAAAGGGCGCTCAAGAAAAACTGATAGACGATATTTCAAAAAAAGGTTACGTACGTGTACGTGTCGATGGGGAAATATCAGACGTCAATGAAGTGCCAGCTTTAGATAAAAATAAAAATCATACGATTGAAGTCGTTGTCGACCGTCTTGTTGTGAAAGAGGGTATTGAAACACGTTTAGCTGATTCTATTGAGACGGCGTTACAATTGTCAGAGGGCACACTCATTGTTGACATTATTGATGGCGAAGAATTGAAGTTTTCAGAAAATCATGCTTGTCCAATTTGTGGTTTTTCCATTGGTGAATTAGAACCGCGTATGTTTAGTTTTAATAGTCCGTTTGGTGCATGTCCAACTTGTGATGGATTAGGTCAAAAATTAATGGTGGACTTAGAGTTAGTCGTTCCAGATATGAGTAAGACATTAAATGAAGGCGCAATCGTTGCTTGGGAATCCTCTAGTTCAGATTTTTATCCAACGATTTTAAAACGCGTTTGCGAAGTATATAAAATTAACATGGATAAACCATTTAAAAAATTAACAGACAGACAAAAAGATATTATTCTATACGGGTCTAATGGCAAAGAAATAGAGTTTACATTTACGCAACGTAACGGTCAATCTCGTAAACGTACGATGGCGTTTGAAGGCGTTATAAATAACATCAGTAGACGATACCATGATTCTCCTTCCGAATTAGTAAGAGAAATGATGAGTAAGTATATGACTGAGTTACCTTGTGAGACATGTCATGGTAAACGTCTAAGTCGTGAAGCATTATCCGTTTATGTCGATGGAAAAAATATTGGTGACGTCGTGGAACGCTCAATTAAAGATGCACTAGATGCCTATAATCACATTGAGCTATCAGAACAAGACCGAAAAATTGCGAATCAAATATTGAAAGAAATTAACTCTAGATTAGAATTCTTATATAACGTAGGACTAGAATACTTAACTTTAAATCGTGCATCTGGATCTTTATCTGGTGGTGAAGCACAACGAATCCGTCTAGCAACACAAATTGGTTCGAGATTATCTGGTGTCTTATACGTATTAGATGAACCGTCAATCGGTCTACATCAAAGAGATAATGATAGATTAATCAGCACTTTAAAAGAAATGCGCGATTTGGGTAATACATTGATTGTTGTCGAACACGATGATGACACTATGCGTGCAGCAGACTATTTAGTTGATGTTGGTCCTGGTGCTGGTGAACATGGTGGTGAAATTGTTGCAAGTGGTACACCGAAACAAGTTATGAGTAATAAACACTCTTTAACTGGGCAATATTTAAGCGGTAAAAAACGCATTGAAGTGCCCGAAGCAAGAAGAGAAATCACTGATCGCAAAATCAGTGTCAAAGGTGCACGCAGCAACAACTTAAAAGGCATTGATGTTGATTTCCCATTATCTACGATGACTGTTGTTACTGGTGTATCAGGATCTGGTAAAAGTACATTAGTTAATGAAGTGCTTTATAAATCTTTAGCGAAACAAATTAATAAATCTAAAGTGAAACCAGGTGAATCTGACGAAATTACTGGCATAGATCAATTAGATCGAATTATAGATATCGACCAATCACCTATTGGTCGTACGCCAAGATCCAATCCAGCTACTTACACAGGTGTCTTTGATAATATTAGAGATATATTTGCACAAACAAATGAATCTAAAGTCAGAGGTTATACAAAAGGTCGTTTTAGTTTTAATGTCAAAGGTGGTCGCTGTGAAGCTTGTAAAGGCGATGGGATCATTAAAATTGAAATGCACTTTTTACCAGATGTCTATGTACCATGTGAAGTGTGTGGTGGCACAAGATATAACCGTGAAACACTTGAAGTCACGTATAAAGGGAAAAATATCGCAGACATACTTGCGATGACAGCTGAAGAAGCGACGGCATTTTTCGAAAATGTTCCGAAAATACATCGTAAATTAAAAACACTCGTAGATGTTGGTTTAGGTTATGTAACATTAGGTCAACCGGCGACAACATTATCTGGTGGTGAAGCACAACGTGTGAAATTGGCATCAGAATTACACAAACGTTCAACAGGTCGCTCTATTTATATACTAGACGAACCAACAACAGGCTTACATGTTGATGACATCAGTAGACTGCTCAAAGTTTTAAACAAGTTAGTTGAGAACGGTGACACAGTAGTAATTATTGAACATAATTTAGATGTTATTAAAATGGCAGACCACATTATTGATTTAGGCCCAGAAGGTGGCGATGGTGGCGGTACTGTCGTTGCAACAGGTACACCTGAAGCAATTACAGAAGTAGAAGCAAGCTATACTGGTAAATATTTAAAACCAGTTTTAGAAAGAGATACTGTAAGATAATAACAGTGGTATCATCTCTATTTTTGAAAAAACATAAGGATGCTCTTGCAACACCATGTAGAATGCGTGGGTAGCAAGAGCTTTTTTGTGATTGTTAACCTTTGTTAACTTAACGCACACATGAATTATTAAGTTTGTAGGTAATTTTAAAATGAATCAGCTTTTAACAAGTCATATCGTATATAATTGTTATAAGGCATTGATTAAAATATATAGCATTTGTACTTTTTAATATAGATTATCACTTCTTTTTGATATGATATGAACATAGTACAAATGCAGAAGAAAGAATGATAGAGGTGAACGCATGTTAACTACACAGAGTTTAGTTGAACGCTTTGAACTGGATTTAATTGCAGGTGAAGCGGGCTTAAATAAACAAATTAAAAATACAGATATATCAAGACCGGGATTAGAAATGGCAGGCTATTTCTCTCATTATGCTTCTGACCGTATTCAATTATTAGGTACTACTGAATTATCTTTCTATAATTTATTACCTGACGAAGAACGGAAAGGCCGCATGAGAAAACTTTGTCGTCCAGAAACACCAGCGATTATAGTGACAAGAGATCTAGAACCACCTGAAGAACTTATAGAAGCTGCGAAAGAACATGAAACACCATTGATCACTTCCACGATTGCCACAACACAATTGATGAGTCGTTTGACTACCTTTTTAGAACACGAACTTGCTAGAACGACGTCTCTACATGGTGTACTTGTTGACGTCTACGGTGTTGGTGTATTAATTACAGGTGATTCTGGTATAGGGAAAAGTGAAACAGCCCTTGAATTAATCAAACGTGGTCATAGACTTGTAGCTGATGATAATGTTGAAATCAGAGAAATTAGTAAAGATGAATTGATCGGTCGAGCACCTAAATTAATCGAACATTTGTTAGAAATTAGAGGATTAGGCATTATTAATGTGATGACTTTATTTGGTGCAGGTTCCATTTTGACTGAAAAACGACTGCGTTTAAATATTCATTTAGAAAATTGGCATAAAGAAAAACTATACGACCGTGTAGGATTAAATGAAGAAACATTACGTATTTTAGACACAGAAATAACGAAAAAAACAATTCCAGTACGACCGGGTCGTAACGTGGCAGTGATTATTGAAGTAGCTGCAATGAACTATAGACTGAATATAATGGGCATCAACACAGCAGAAGAATTTAACGACCGTTTAAATGCTGAAATTTTGCGTAATGGTAGCAATAGTGAGGAGAATAATCAATGATGACGTTAAGCTATATCGATCCGATTGCGTTTGAATTAGGACCGATTTCAGTACGTTGGTATGGCATTATTATTGCTATGGGCATACTGTTGGGTTACTTTATTGCGCAAGCAAGTGTGAAACGTATAGGTTTTCATCAAGATACACTGGTTGATATCATATTTTGGAGCGCCATATTTGGTTTTATTGTTGCTAGAATATATTTTGTTATATTCCAATGGCCGTATTATGTACAACATCCAATTGAAATTCCAATGATTTGGCAAGGTGGTATCGCAATACACGGCGGTCTGATTGGTGGGTTCTTAACTGGTATTATTATTTGTAAACAGAAAAATATCAACCCATTTCAAATTGGTGACGTGATTGCACCAAGTATGATTTTAGGTCAAGGTATCGGGAGATGGGGGAACTTTATGAACCATGAGGCCCATGGTGGTACAGTTTCTAGGGCTTTCCTTGAAAACTTACATATTCCTGACTTTATTATTAATAATATGTATATTAATGGGAAATACTATCAACCAACATTCCTTTATGAATCTATATGGGATGTGTTAGGATTTGTTATCTTAATCTTATTGAGAAAACATTTACGTATTGGCGATACATTCAGCCTTTATTTAATTTGGTATTCCATTGGCAGATTCTTTGTAGAAGGCATGCGTACGGATAGCTTAATGCTTACAGGTGATATACGCGTAGCACAGTTAATGTCCATTATTTTAATCATTATAGGTATTGTGATTATGATTGTGAGACGTGTTAAATACGACGCGCCACGTTATAAAGAGGTTGGTCCATTATCATGGTCAAGAAAAGAAGTGAAGTGATGATAAGCTATGCGTAATTTAAAGAAACAACAAGTTCAAGGCAACAATACTTTATGGCACATGTATCGTTATGTCAAAGGGTTGAAAATGTTTAAACAAACGTTAATTATTGAAATTTGTCGTTATCTGCCTAATGTGAAATTAAAGCGTTGGGCATACTGTAAATTATTGAAAATGGATATCGGCGCATATACAGCTTTCGCTTTCAAAGTTGTGCCTGATTTACTGTATCCAGAATATATCTCGATTGGAAAAAATTGTGTGATTGGTTATAATACAACGATTTTGACACATGAATTTTTAGTTGATGCGTTTACTACTGGACCAGTAAAAATTGGGGATCATACATTGATTGGTGCAAATGTGACCATCTTACCAGGCGTTACAATTGGCAATCATGTTAAAATTGGTGCTGGTTCTATTGTATCCAAGGATATTCCAGATCATGCATTAGCGTATGGGAATCCCATACAAATAATAATATAAAGAAACTAGGAGGTGACGATGGATGGCGCATAAAGACAATGTAATACCAATGAAATTAGATAGTCAATTTTATAAAAAATTAGGAAATCAAAAATTTCATCAACAAGAATATAAGAAAGCGGCATCTTACTATGCTAAAGTGCTTGAAATGTCACCTCAGGATTTTGAAACAAAAGTAAAATATTCGGAGTGTTTTGTTAGTTTAGGTATAGGTAGCAAGGCTGAGCATCTTTTTTACGAAAGTATCGCACAAGGTGAAGAAGTTGAAGAAAGTTATTTTCAATTAAGCCAGTTAAATATAACGATGAATGAAGCCAATAAAGCATTTTTATTTGGTATTAACTATGTAATCATATCTGGTGATGAGGATTATAAAGAAGAGCTTGAAGAAATGTTTGAAGTCTCATATCATACACCCGAAAAAATAGAGACAGAAAGTAAATTATTTGCGATTCAACTCATTTTCCAATATTTATTTTCGCAAGGTCGTTTACCAGAGGCTCGAAATTTTATTTTAAATCAAAGTGCTGACATTCAAGAACACCGCGTCGTACGTAATTTATTAGCGATGTGTTATTTATATTTAAACGAATATGAGACAGCGAAAGAAATGTTTGAACGTTTATTAAACGAGGACAATACAGATGTACATGCATTATGTCATTATACTTTGTTACTATATAACACGAATGACAGTGAAAAATATCAACGCTATTTAAAAATATTAAACAAAGTGATGCCGATGAATGAAGATGAGTCATTTAAATTAGGTATCGTGCTCTGTTATTTAAAACAGTACGAAGCTTCACAGAAGATGCTGCAACCGCTCTATAGAAAAGGGAAGTTCCTGTCTATTCAAATGTATAATGCGCTCAGCTATAATCACTATCATTTAGGCAACCTTGAAGAAAGTAAACACTTTTGGCAGAAATTACAAGACATATCTAAAGTAGATGTTGGGTATGCACCTTGGATTATTGAAGAGAGTAAAGCATACTTCGACCAACAAGTATTACCGTTATTATTGAATGATGATAGTCATCATAGATTATATGGCATCTTTTTATTGAATCAATTAAAGGGTCGTGAAGTACTCTTAACCCAAGAAATTTGGGGCGTACTAGAATCTATGAATGATTACGAGAAACTCTATTTGACGTATTTAATTCAAGATTTAAAATTAAATAAATTAGATTTTATTCACAAAGGTATGTTAATGCTTTACGATATTGAGGTATTGAAACATAATGAAGATTTATTTATTGTATGGATTGATCAAGCAGAATCAATTATTTCGGAAAAAGCAGATTTAGCAAATGTGAACGATTATGTAGCGGCATTTGTTTATATGTATTTTAGACATTCTGAAAGCAAAGTGACAAAACAACAAGTATTAGAATGGTTTGAAATTTCATCTTATCGGTTAAATAAGACGATAGATTATTTAGTGAGCATATAAGTTTATAAAATGCAAGAAATCATATATACTTCGCATATTGAATTAATAAACAGGAGGCAATTAAAATGGCTGAACAAGTAGATTTTGATATTGCAATTATTGGTGCAGGTCCAGCAGGTATGACTGCAGCAGTTTATGCATCTCGTGCAAACTTAAGTACTGTAATGATAGAACGCGGCATGCCTGGTGGACAAATGGCAAATACGGAAGAAGTTGAAAACTTTCCAGGATTTGAAATGGTAACAGGTCCGGATTTATCTACAAAAATGTTTGAACATGCGAAAAAATTTGGTGCACAATATCAATATGGTGACATTAAATCCATCGAAGATAAAGGCCCATACAAAGAAGTTAACTTAGGAAATAAAGTCATCACTGCACATGCAGTCATTATCTCAACAGGTGCAGAATATAAAAAAATCGGTGTTCCAGGTGAGCAAGAACTTGGTGGACGCGGTGTAAGTTATTGCGCAGTTTGTGACGGTGCATTCTTTAAAGGCAAAAAATTATTTGTCATTGGTGGCGGAGATTCAGCCGTTGAGGAAGGCACATTCCTTACAAAATTTGCGGATAGCGTAACCATCGTACACCGTAGAGATGAATTGCGTGCTCAAAAAATATTACAAGATCGTGCATTTAAAAATGACAAAATCGACTTTATCTGGAGTCACACACTAAAAACAATTAACGACAAAGATGGTAAAGTAGGATCAGTTACTTTAGAATCAACTAAAGATGGTTCTGAACAAACATTAGATGCTGATGGTGTATTTATTTACATTGGTATGAAACCACTCACAGTACCTTTCCAAGATTTAGGTATTACAAATGAGGTTGGTTATATCTTAACAAATGAAGATATGAGTACAACGATTCCTGGTATTTATGCAGCAGGCGATGTTCGTGAGAAAGGTTTACGTCAAATCGTTACTGCAACAGGTGACGGTAGTATTGCAGCACAAAGTGCTATTGCATATATCGAACACATCAAAGATACAATTGAAGCATAATCATTATGTGACTCTTGTATAATAGAATTTAGTTAAAGCTAGAACATCATGCTCAGAAACAACTGAATGCATGATGCTCTAGCTTTTTACATAAGGACAAGTATTTAGGCATGTTTACGATTGAGTCATTTTGGTTATGTGGCATAATTGAAGTCAAAAGTAGCGTTAACTATTGAATTAAAGTAATTATGCTACTACCTAAGACCTTTTTCATGTAAAATGAAATATGATAGCATAAGATTGTTAGACGATTTTGAAGTGAAATGAATCACATAACAATCATATAGGAACTGTTAACAACGAAGTCATATTTTATGATTAAATAAATCGACGGATGGTGTGAAAAGATGCAACCGGATGAAAAAGAAATAGTAAAAAGTGAGTTATTGGTCGTTACAGGTTTATCAGGTGCGGGGAAATCTGTAGTCATTCAGAGTCTAGAAGATATCGGTTATTTCTGTGTAGATAACTTACCGCCGATACTTTTACCAAAATTTGTGGAATTGATGGGTCAAGGTAATCCATCATTACAAAAAGTAGCAATTGCAATCGATTTAAGAGGTAAAGAATTATTTAAATCATTAATTCACGAAATGGATTTAATTAAAAGTAACGCTGATGTGATTGTAGATATGATGTTCTTGGAAGCATCTAATGAGCGCTTAATATCAAGATATAAAGAAACACGACGTGCACATCCATTAAATGGCAATGGTCAACGCTCATTGATTGAATCAATAAAAGAAGAACGCGAATTACTAACAGAAATTAAAAGTTTAGCAAACTATACGATTGATACAACGCAAATGAAACCCAAAGAATTACGTAAACGCATTGGGGATTATTTCAATAAAAGTAATGTGCAAACTTTTAATATAAATGTAACGAGTTTTGGATTCAAGCACGGTATTCAAATGGATGCAGACTTAGTATTCGATGTCAGATTTTTACCGAATCCACACTATGTTGATGAGTTGAGACCGCTCACAGGTGAAGACGAAGCAGTTTATAAATATGTGATGAAATGGAAAGAAACCAATATATTTTATGAAAAATTAATTGATTTACTGAAATTTATGGTACCAGGGTACAAAAAAGAAGGGAAATCACAGCTGGTTATCGCAATCGGTTGTACTGGTGGTCAACACCGTTCTGTCGCATTAGCCAAACGTATCGGAGCAGAACTTAACGAGAGTTTTGATTATAATGTGTATGTGCATCACAGAGATGCGCATGTTGAAAGTGGCGTGAAACATAAAGATGAGAAGAATTAAACTTGTACTAATAGGTGGCGGTACAGGCTTATCCGTTTTAGCTCGAGGTTTAAAAGATTACCCAATAGATATTACGACGATTGTCACAGTTGCCGATGATGGCGGTAGTACTGGGAAAATAAGAAATGAAATGGATATACCTGCGCCGGGAGATATAAGAAATGTAATTTCTGCACTTAGTGAAACAGAGTCAACCATAGAACAGCTTTTCCAATATCGTTTTAAAGAAAACCAAGTTGAGGGTCACTCACTTGGCAATTTATTGATTGCTGCGTTGACAAATATTACAGATGATTTCGGACATGCAGTTAAAGAATTAAGTAAAATTTTAAATATCAGGGGTCGTGTGATTCCATCGACAAATACAAGTGTTCGTTTAAATGCAGTCATGGAAGATGGAGAAATCGTATACGGTGAATCGAAGATACCTAAGAAAAACAAAAAAATTGAACGTGTCTTTTTAGAACCTGAAGACGTAAAGCCCATGGAAGAAGCTGTCGAAGCGATTGAAGAGGCAGATTTAATTGTTATGGGTCCAGGCTCATTATACACCAGTGTCATTTCAAATTTATGCGTGAAAGGTATTGCAGACGTATTACTTAAAGTCGAGGCACCTAAATTGTATGTTTCAAATGTGATGACACAGCCAGGTGAAACAAATCATTATTCTGCTGTAGATCATGTTAATGCAATTCATGATCACATCGGAGAGAAGTGTATCAATTATGCAATTTGTAGTACACAAACTTTCCACGGTGATGTGCTAGAACGCTATAGAAAAGATAATGCCGAACCAGTAAAATGCAACATGACAGATATGGAAGCGCAAGATATCAAAGTGTTTACACACCCAGACTTGGTCGAAGTATCTAATGAAAATTATGTGAGACATAATACAGAGGTATTATCAAAAATGATCTATGAAATCGCAATGAGAGAAACAGCAACCATTGAGTTTAACCGAGATAAAGATAATAATGAATAAAGCGAGACGATAAAGTTTAAGAAGGGACTGATTGAATCATGAGCTTTGCATCAGATATGAAAAATGAACTTACTAGAATTGAAGTAGATGAAGAAAATGCAAAAGCAGAGCTCAGTGCACTTATTCGAATGAATGGGGCACTCAGTCTATCCAATCAGCAGTTTGTGATTAACGTGCAAACCGAAAATGCAACTACGGCAAGACGGATTTATTCACTGATAAAAAAAGTGTTCAATGTGGAAGTAGAACTACTCGTACGAAAAAAAATGAAATTGAAAAAGAATAATATCTATATTTGTCGTATTAAAGCCAGAGCGAGAGAAATATTAGATGAATTAGGTATTTTAAAAAATGGTGTCTTTACTCATGAAATCGATGAAGCGATGATTCATGACGATGAAATGCGCCGAAGTTATTTGAGAGGTGCCTTTCTAGCTGGTGGTTCTGTTAATAATCCAGAAACATCGTCCTATCATTTGGAAGTTTTTTCGTTATATGAAGATCATTCTGAAGGTATTACGCAATTAATGAATGCGTATGAATTAAATGCAAAGCATCTTGAACGTAAAAAAGGGAGTATTGCTTACTTAAAAGAAGCAGAAAAAATATCTGATTTTTTAAGTTTAATAGGTGGATATCAGGCACTTTTAAAATTTGAAGACGTCCGCATCGTTCGAGATATGAGAAATTCTGTGAATAGATTAGTCAATTGTGAAACAGCTAATTTAAATAAAACCGTTAGTGCTGCAATGAAACATGTAGAAAGTATACATTTAATAGATAAAGAAATTGGTTTAGACAATCTGCCAGATAGATTGCGTGAAATCGCAAAATTAAGAATAGAACATCAAGAAGTTTCATTAAAAGAATTAGGTGAAATGATGTCAACTGGGAAAATATCTAAATCAGGTGTGAATCATAGATTGAGAAAGTTAAATGAAATGGCTGATAAATTAAGAAGCGGTGAATCTATAGAATTATAGTAACGATGATGTACCATAAGCATTGCTAAATAATGTCTTAATTCAAAAAAGAATGATGCGTAAATTTAATTTCTTCTAGTCACATATAAAACAGATATGCTAATATAATGAAAGTATGAATTTCAATTAATGACGCCTTATATAGGTGTCTTTTTTAATATTTAGATATTGATGGGGGAATATTGAACATATTATTTAGAAATGATCATAATAAAATAGTGAAAAGGGAGGGTATTTATGAAAAATTTAATAAACAAGCACTATAAAAACATTATATTTTGTTTAATTGGTACATTCATAAATGCGATTGGCGTAAACTGTTTTTTACTTGGTTCAAATCTAGGTGATGGCGGGACAGTAGGGATATCATTATCTCTCATGTATGCATTCGGTTTATCACCGGCATGGACCTCATTAATTATAAATACAGTTGTTGTATTCGTAGGTTGGAAATTTTTAAGTAAAACGGTAGCAGTCTACACAGTGATTTCCAATACGGCGTTGTCTCTATTTTTACATTTAACTGAAAATATTAATCTAGGCGTAGATAATTTCGTTATCAATTCCTTATTTGGTGGGGCTGTGATTGGTATTGGTGCAGGCTTAGTTATTTCTACAGGTAGTACAATCGGTGGTACATCAGTTATTGCGAAAATTGTAAATAAATACACCGAGATAAAAACATCACAAGGTATCTTTATATTAGATGCACTTGTTGTGCTTTCATTCGTAATGGTATTACCATTAGAAAATGTACTGTTTACGATTATTATGCTGTTTGTTACTGAACGTGCAACTTCATTTATTATTGAAGGTTTTAATCCGAAAAAAGCAGTTACAGTTATTTCAAGTAAAAGTGATTTAATTAGTGATAAAATCAACGCGTTTACCGGTAGAGGTTCAACTATACTAACTGGTAAAGGCGGATACGGGAAGACAGAAACGCACATGTTGTACGTCGTCGTACCACAATCACAAGTTACAAGAGTTAAGAAACTCGTTAATGAAGTAGATGAAAATGCATTCCTTGTGATTCACGATGTGCGTGACGTTTTAGGCAGTACTTTTATAAATATGAATTAAGAAACAAAAAACGATATTTCGGTTTTAATGCCAAAATATCGTTTTTTATAGTTTTAATTTATTTAAGTCCCCTCGAAGGGAATCGAACCCCTATCTTAAGAACCGGAATCTTACGTGTTATCCATTACACTACGAGGGGTTAAAGACACAATACTATAAGTGTACAAATCTTAACGAGAACGGTCAATAAGAATAATCCAAGTTTCATAAAATTTTTGAGCGTTATTTTTTGACCATGTTTGACTTTTAGGTTAAAATAAGTTTATCAGTTAGAAATAAGGAGGCAATATTAATGAATTTAATACCTACTGTAATTGAAACAACAAACCGTGGGGAACGTGCATATGACATTTACTCACGTTTATTAAAAGACCGTATTATAATGTTAGGTTCTCAAATCGATGATAATGTAGCAAACTCTATTGTTTCTCAATTATTATTCTTACAAGCACAAGATGCAGAAAAAGATATTTATCTTTATATCAATTCACCAGGTGGTAGTGTAACTGCTGGTTTCGCTATTTACGATACAATCCAACACATCAAACCAGATGTTCAAACGATTTGTATTGGTATGGCTGCTTCAATGGGCTCATTCTTACTTGCTGCAGGTGCAAAAGGTAAACGCTATGCATTACCAAATGCTGAAGTAATGATTCACCAACCATTAGGTGGCGCGCAAGGTCAAGCGACTGAAATTGAAATCGCTGCTAATCATATTCTTAAAACACGTGCTAAATTAAATCAAATCTTAGCTGAACGTACTGGTCAATCAATTGAAAAAATTGAACAAGATACAGATCGTGATAATTTCTTATCAGCTGAAGAAGCTAAAGCATATGGTCTAGTTGACGAAGTTATGGTTCCAGAATCATAAGATATAATTGCATTAAAGAAAGCATTAAATAAAGCCAAGCTACGTAATAAGTAGTTTGGCTTTTTATTATCTCAAATCTTATATATTGTTGTTGGTTTTAAGTTTTGCGAGTGTTATGCCAAATGAATTTAATGGCAACAACTAACACACATATGCCACCGATTATCAATAGTGACGATATCAATAGCATAATTGGGTTTTGTTCAAAAGCACATATACCATTAATTAATAATAGTAATCCCGCAATCAATAACAAAGCATGCGTTAAACGATCTGTATTCATAATTAATTTCGCTTCCTACTCATTTAATGTACTAAATCTTCGAGTGCAATTTTTAAATCAGGATATTTAAATTTAAAGTGCGTTGCTTGTAATTTATTAGGAATGACCTTTTGCGTATCGAGTACGACGGTCGACATTTGACCTAAAGCTAATCTTATTGCTAATGATGGCACCCATGTATGATGAGGGCGATGTGCTACACGTGCAAGTGTATAGCCAAACATATTTTGATGTTCTACAATCGGTGCTGTAAAGTTAAACACGCCTCGTGCACTTTCCGTATTAATGGTATGAAGTAACGCTCTTACTAAATCTTCTATATGAATCCAAGAATACCATTGTCGTCCTGAACCTAATTTTCCACCAACGTAAAAGTCATAAGGCAATTTCATCATTGGCAATGCGCCGCCTTGATTTGATAAGACCATGCCAAACCTACCAATCACTACACGTGTACCGAGTGTTTCAAATTGACGCGCCTTTCTTTCCCATTGGTATACAACTTCCGATAAGAAATCGAAAGGAAGTGTTTTATATAATTCAGTATACGTACGATCTAAGTCAGGTTTATAGTAACCAACCGCACTCGCATTAAACAGCACTTCTGGTTTATGCTTACGATTTTGAAATAATTCATATAAAGCTTGTGTAGCTTGTATACGGCTTAACATAATGGTTTGTTTATAGGATTTGGTCCATCGTTTATTTAAACTGGCACCTGCAAGATTAATGACGATATCAATATCAGGCACTTCATTTTCCCAATTTGATTGAGACCAATTGACGTATGAAATCTTAGGGTGTGATGAATTCATATCCTGTCTTGTTAAAATCGTTATATGTGCATCACTTTGTATGATAGCTTTAACTAATTGTGAGCCTATCATACCTGTACCACCTGTAATTAAATAATGTTTCATTTTATCACCTCATAATTTAGTAATGCCTAATGTTGGAATGATTAAAGTGAATCAATCGAATCACATCTGAAGGTCATAATTTTTTCATTGTTTGTTCAATAATATGTCATTTACTTGTATTAAGAACTATTTAAAATAAAGCATATTCGCATTATAATTGAGATACCTTCGATATTAATTAATCATCTCTTAATTATTTCGAGTATACCCCATAATATACTAACGAAGGTAAAATTTTGACTCCCTTTAGTAGTGGCCTGTACGCTTAGCGTATAGGCCTATATTTATATGTTAACGTAATTAGCGTCGTGGAACTATCTTTTTACATTTAAGATAAAAAGGGTAAAGGATTAAAGCGTCGAAATGCTTTATAAAATAAAAATTATCCCGAAGACTAATAACAGCAACAACATAATCATTATTAAGAAGGAGACTCGCTTTTTAGTTTGATCGTTTGATTCGAAATGATCATTGTCAATCATGATTTGACGAAGCCCTCTTTTTTGATATGTTTTTTGTTCCTCAAATTCATCAAACAGTTCATGTTTTTTCAATATTAGAACACATCCTATTATGTTAATATTATAGCTTATTCATATTAGTAATAAAAATAGACAAAAGTATTGAAAATGAAGATTACTATAGATTAATATTAAACTGTAGTATGAAATTTTAAGTTATATATGTATTTTACTATAGATATGTCGCTAAGATAACATCTAGGTTAAAAAATAGTTAATAAGTTTAATTAATAAATGAAATGGTGTAAAATATACATTTGTTATTGAAAGCATGCGCATATATGAAAACAAATGTTATGATATAAATTGAAGTGAGGGGAGCATATGCCAAACCAAAATCCAGACAACAAGAAAATGAGTGGTTTTGCGAAAATTATAAGTGGATTAATCGTACTATTATTAGTGGGTGGATTAATTTTTGCTATTTTTGCATTTGTAGATCATTCAAACAAAGCGAATGAACGTTTAGCAGATCAGAAACAAGAAGAAAAAGATAAGAAAGACAAACAGAAAACAAAAGAAGAAAAAGACAAAAAAGATAAAGAAAAATCAACACAAGAATCACAACAAACTCAGCAGACACAACAAACACAACAGACGCAGCAAACGCAACAAACGCAACAGACACAGCAAACACAACAACCAGCAACGACTGAGCGTCGTACAACAGAAGAAAAAACACCTGAAAAAACAAAAGAAGCAACTACAGAGGAAAAAACAACCGAAGAACGCTCTACTGAAGAAAAAACACGTGAGCCTTCTACAGAAGAAAAAACAACTGAAGAGAAGACTTCTGAACCTTCAACAGAAGAAAAGACAACTGAACCATCGACTGAACAGAAAAAACCAGAACCATCAACACAACAAAGAAGTTCCCAAAGTAATACACAAGAAAGATCGTCCCAAAGTAACAATAATCGTTCAACTACACAAGAACGTTCAAGTGGGGCATCTTCAGAAGATGACTAAAGGTCATGATAGGACTTTGAAATCTATTTAAAATATGATTTCAGGGTCCTTTTTTTGATGTGGATCAATTCCTTTGTCACGAGGTTGTATTTTATAACAGCTGAACGTGCATACTAAAAAATGAAATTTAATAAGAAAGTAATGAGCGAAGATAACAGTATTAACGTAATGCAACCGCTTAGGCAACCCAAGGGTCCACAACCACAACCTATGTTTTTTGAATAATGAAATGTTTGATTTGAATTGAAATCATCTGGCTGTTTATTATTTTTGAAATAATTTTCATCTTTATAACGTTGATCGTTTGGGTCAATGACCTCTGGATGATCGTTCTGTGACATACATATTCCTCCCAGTTGATAAGTTACAGTTCTATTTTATAGATTAAATATTTTGGAAGCAATCATTCTCTATGCATACGTAAGGCAATATCATAAGGGGTTACTTGGTTATTGCTAGCCAAAGAAAATATCTTAATTTATGATTAGTGACTCATTAATCGGGTAATTATACTTATGTAAGGTATTTTAGTATAATGAAAGCATATTTAAGACGAATACGAAGAAATTAAGCAATGAGTATTTCTCTTGCAATTTCAAATTGATAGTAGTATTATTGCAAATATAAGAGGTTATATTTTTTTGTCCCGCTAGGGACGGAAAAAGTCAACCTATGGTTGGAACTTGACCCTTTATAATGAAACGGAGGAGGATAGTAGTGAATGATTTGATAAAAGTTCAACAAAAACTTGTGCCAGAACTTGTTGAAAAAATGTATCGACGTTTTTCAATTCTCACTACTATTGCTAAGCACCAACCCGTAGGTAGACGTAGTTTAAGTGAATATATGGATTTAACTGAACGTGTATTACGTTCTGAAACAGACATGTTAAAACAACAAGAATTGATCAAGGTTAAACCAACAGGCATGGAAATCACTGAAGAAGGCGAAGCAACTGTCCGTCAGTTAAGTAGTTATTTTAATGTTTTTTCTGATGATCATCATCTTTCACAATTGATTAAAGAACAGTATGGTATCAAAGAAGTTTATGTCATACCAGGTGATTCTGAAACAGATCAAGCAGTAAAAATTGAATTGTCGAGACAGGCAGGACAGTTGGTTGAAGATGTTCTTTATGATCATGCCGTTGTAGCTGTAACTGGTGGGTCGACAATGGCCTATGTTAGTGAGGCAATGCATAAACAACCACATGATGTTTTCTTTGTTCCAGCTAGAGGTGGACTGGGTGAAAATGTTGTATATCAAGCAAACACCATTGCGGCGAGTATGGCACAACAAACGAATGGTGATTATACAACATTATATGTTCCAGATAATGTGAGTGAAACAACATACAATACACTTATGTTAGAACCTTCCGTTATTCACACCTTAGAAAAAATCAGAGAATCCAATATTACAATCCACGGCATTGGTGATGCGCTGAAGATGGCGCGAAGACGTCAATCACCAAATGAAGTTATAGAAAAACTTCAACATCACAATGCCTCGGGAGAAGCATTTGGATATTATTTCGATGATCAAGGCGATATCGTCCATAAAGTGAAAACAATTGGACTACAATTAGAAGATCTTGAATCGAAAAGGTTTATATTTGCTGTAGCTGGGGGTAAATCTAAAGGAGAAGCAATTAAAGCTTACCTTTCTATTGCTCCAAAAAACACTGTATTAATTACAGACGAAGGTGCAGCAAGTGCAATCGTAAATAACAGTAATAAAAAGTGATTACACTTTTTAAATATCATTTTTAAAGGAGGCCATTTTAATGGCAGTAAAAGTAGCAATTAATGGTTTTGGTAGAATTGGTCGTTTAGCATTCAGAAGAATTCAAAACGTTGACGGAATCGACGTAGTAGCAGTAAATGACTTAACAGATGACGAAATGTTAGCACATTTATTAAAATATGACACTATGCAAGGACGCTTCACAGGAGAAGTTGAAGTTGAAAATGACGGTTTCCGCGTAAACGGACAAGAAGTTAAATCATTCTCTGAGCCAGACCCAAGCAAATTACCTTGGAAAGACTTAGATATCGATGTTGTATTAGAATGTACTGGTTTCTTCGCTGATAAAGAAAAAGCAGAAGCACACATCAATGCTGGTGCTAAAAAAGTATTAATCTCTGCTCCAGCTACTGGCGATTTAAAAACAATCGTTTACAACACGAACCACCAAGAATTAGATGGTTCAGAAACAGTTGTTTCAGGTGCTTCATGTACGACTAACTCATTAGCTCCTGTTGCTAAAGTGTTAAATGATGACTTCGGTTTAGTAGAAGGTTTCATGACTACTATCCACGCATACACTGGTGACCAAAGCACACAAGATGCGCCACACAGAAAAGGCGACAAACGTCGTGCGCGTGCAGCTGCTGAAAACATCATCCCTAACTCAACTGGTGCTGCTAAAGCAATTGGCTTAGTAATTCCTGAAATTGATGGTAAATTAGACGGTGGTGCACAACGTGTACCTGTAGCAACTGGTTCTTTAACTGAATTAACAGTTGTTTTAGAAAAAAATGTAAACATTGAAGATGTAAATGCTGCAATGAAAAATGCTTCAAACGAATCATTTGGTTACACAGAAGACGAAATCGTTTCTTCAGACGTAATCGGTATGACTTACGGTTCATTATTTGATGCAACACAAACTCGTGTAATGACTGTTGGCGACCGTCAATTAGTTAAAGTAGCAGCTTGGTACGATAACGAAATGTCTTACACTTCACAATTAGTACGTACATTAGAACACTTAGCAACTCAAGCTAAATAATTTGATGTAAAAAAATAAATTTAACAACTTTAATGTGCTGTTAAATTTAAACAATAAGCTTAGGAGTAAGCGGGGAGCACAACGCTTCTCCGCTTATTTTAATTTATTGTTCCATTTAGAGGAGGAAGCTTACATGGCTAAAAAAATTGTAACTGACTTAGAATTAAAAGGTAAAACTGTACTTGTTCGCGCAGATTTTAACGTGCCGATGAAAGATGGAGAGATTACTGACGATAATCGTATCGTTCAAGCCTTACCAACAATTAAATACATTGTTGAACAAGGCGGAAAAGTTGTATTGTTTTCACATCTAGGTAAAGTGAAAGAAGAAAGCGATAAAGCAGCATTAACTTTAAAACCTGTTGCGAATGCATTAACAGAACAACTAGGTAAAGAGGTCACTTTTGTACCTGAAACACGTGGAGAAACACTAGAACAAGCTGTCAAAGATCTAAATGAAGGCGATGTTTTATTAGTTGAAAATACACGTTTTGAAGATGTAGAAGGCAAAAAAGAATCTAAAAATGATCCTGAATTAGGAAAATACTGGGCTTCACTTGGCGATGTATTTGTAAATGATGCATTTGGTACAGCGCACCGTGAACACGCTTCAAATGTGGGTATTGCTTCTAATTTAGAAACAGTTGCAGGATTCTTAATGGAGAAAGAAATTAAATATATCGGTGGCGTAGTTGAAAACCCTGATAAACCTGTAGTTGCAATTCTAGGTGGTGCCAAAGTTTCTGACAAAATCGGCGTTATCACGAACTTATTGAAGATTGCTGACAAAGTGCTTATTGGTGGCGGTATGTCTTATACCTTCTTTAAAGCACAAGGTAAAGAAATCGGTTTATCTTTATTAGAACAAGATAAAGTTGATTTTGCCAAAGAATTATTAGACCGTGCAGGAGACCAAATTGTCTTACCGGTTGATTGTAAAGTTGCAAAAGAATTCTCTAATGACGCTGAAATCACTGAAGTTTCAGTGGATGATATCCCAGCGGATCAAGAAGCAATGGATATTGGACCAAAATCAGTTGAATTATTTAAAGAACAATTACAAGGTGCGCATACAGTTGTATGGAACGGACCAATGGGTGTGTTTGAGTTAAGTAATTTTGCTAAAGGTACAATCGGTGTTTGTGAAGCTATCGCTGAATTAAAAGATGCTAATACAATCATTGGCGGCGGAGATTCAGCAGCTGCAGCAATTTCATTAGGTTATGGTGATGATTTCAGTCACATCTCTACTGGTGGCGGTGCATCATTAGAATATCTTGAGGGTAAAGAATTACCAGGTGTAGTTGCAATCGCAAACAAATAAGCGCACGACTAAAAACAGCTATCCATGATTATAAATGCAAATGTTTTTAATCATAATTTACTAATAGGAGTGTAATATAATGAGAAAACCAATTATCGCAGGTAACTGGAAAATGAATAAAACAGTAAAAGAAGCAAAAGATTTTATCAATGAGTTACCAGCATTACCAGATACTAAAGAAGTAGAATCTGTAATTTGTGCACCAACAATCCAATTAGATGCATTAGTTACTTTAGTAAATGATGGTAAAGCACAAGGTTTACAAATCGGTGCTCAAAATGCTTACTTTGAAGACAATGGTGCATTCACTGGTGAAACATCTCCAGTTGCATTAGCTGACTTAGGCGTAAAATATGTTGTTATCGGACATTCTGAACGTCGTGAAATCTTCCATGAAACAGATGAAGAAATTAACAAAAAAGCACACGCTATTTTCAACCACGGCATGACACCAATCGTTTGTGTAGGTGAAACAGATGAAGAGCGTGAAAGTGGTAAAGCCAATGAAGTTGTTGGCAACCAAGTTAAAAAAGCTGTAGAAGGTTTATCTGAAGCGCAATTACAACAACTTGTTATTGCTTACGAACCAATCTGGGCAATCGGTACTGGTAAATCATCAACTGCTAAAGACGCAAATGAAATGTGTGCATTCGTAAGACAAACAGTTGCAGAATTATCAAGTCAAACTGTAGCTGACGCAACACGTATTCAATATGGTGGTAGTGTTAAACCTAACAACATTAAAGAATACATGGCAGAATCAGACATTGATGGTGCACTTGTAGGTGGCGCATCACTTAAAGTGGATGATTTTGTACAATTGTTAGAAGGTGCAAAATAATATGGCTAAACAACCAACTGCATTAATTATTTTAGATGGTTTTGCAAATAGAGAGAGCGAACACGGAAACGCAGTGAAACTAGCTAATAAACCTAACTTTGATCGTTATTACAGTAAGTATCCAACTACACAAATCGAAGCGAGTGGCTTAGATGTTGGACTTCCAGAAGGTCAAATGGGTAATTCAGAAGTTGGGCATATGAACATTGGTGCTGGACGTGTCGTTTACCAAAGTTTAACGCGTATCAATAAATCGATTGAAGATGGCGATTTCTTTGAAAACGACGTATTAAACAATGCAATTAACCATGTTAAGAAGCATGATTCAGTACTACATGTTTTTGGTTTATTATCAGATGGTGGCGTACACAGCCATTATAAACACCTTTTCGCGTTATTAGATTTAGCTAAAAAACAAGGTTTAGAAAAAGTATATGTCCATGCCTTTTTAGATGGACGTGACGTTGATCAAAAATCAGCATTAAAATATATTGAAGAAACTGAAGCGAAGTTTAAAGAACTTGGTATTGGTCAATTCGCATCTGTATCAGGTCGTTATTACGCAATGGATCGTGACAAACGCTGGGATAGAGAAGAAAAAGCATACAATGCGATCCGCAATTTCGGTGGAGAAACATTCGAATCTGCTAAAGCAGGAGTAGAAGCGAATTATGATAAAGATTTAACAGATGAATTTGTTGAACCATTTATCGTCCAAGACCAAAACGAAGGTGTCAATGATGGCGATGGCGTTATCTTTTATAACTTCCGTCCTGACAGAGCTGGACAACTTTCTGAAATATTTACTGACAAAGCATTCGAAGGCTTTAAAGTCGAACAAATCAATGACTTATTCTATGCAACATTTACTAAATACAATGATAATGTAAATGCAGAAATTGTTTTTGAAAAAGTTGATTTAACGAATACAATTGGTGAAGTTGCTCAAGACAATGGACTTAAACAATTACGTATTGCGGAAACAGAAAAATTCCCTCACGTGACTTATTTCATGAGTGGTGGCCGTAATGAAGAATTTGAAGGCGAACGTCGTCGTTTAATCGATTCACCTAAAGTTGCAACATATGACCTTAAACCTGAAATGAGTGCATATGAAGTTAAAGATGCGTTAATTGAAGAATTAAATAAAGGCGACTTAGATTTAATTCTTTTAAACTTTGCTAACCCAGACATGGTTGGACACAGCGGTATGTTAGAACCAACAATTAAAGCAATTGAAGCCGTAGACGAATGTTTAGGTGAAGTTGTTGATAAAATCACTGAAATGGGTGGTCATGCAATTATTACTGCCGACCATGGTAATTCAGACATGGTACTTACAGATGATGATCAACCAATGACTACACATACGACAAACCCAGTTCCAGTCATCGTGACAAAAGATGGCGTTACGTTACGTGAAACGGGTCGTCTTGGTGATTTAGCACCAACATTATTAGATTTATTGAATGTGGATCAACCAGAAGATATGACTGGTGAATCACTCATTAATCACTAATACAAGCATTATTTTTGAGCAAGATGGAGTGCTAGCTATTTCGAAAATGAGATATTTTCATTGAAGTGGCTAGCTACTTATAAACAACACAAGAGAATTAAATTACTTTGTATTTATAGTATTTAAAGCTATAATGAAGTTGAAATTTAATATTTCTAAACTACTATTTATAAAGGAGATTATAAACATGCCAATTATTACAGATGTTTACGCTCGCGAAGTCCTTGACTCTCGTGGTAACCCAACAGTTGAAGTAGAAGTATTAACAGAAAGTGGTGCTTTTGGACGCGCACTTGTTCCATCAGGTGCTTCTACTGGTGAACATGAAGCAGTAGAATTACGTGACGGAGATAAATCACGTTACTTAGGTAAAGGTGTAACAAAAGCAGTTGATAACGTTAACGAAATTATTGCACCAGAACTTATTGAAGGTGAATTTTCAGTATTAGAACAAGTTTCAATCGATAAAATGATGATCCAATTAGACGGTACTGAAAACAAAGGTAAATTAGGTGCTAACGCTATCCTTGGTGTTTCTATCGCGGTAGCTCGTGCAGCAGCTGATTTATTAGGTCAACCACTTTACAAATACTTAGGTGGATTCAATGGTAAACAATTACCAGTACCAATGATGAACATCGTTAACGGCGGTTCTCACTCTGATGCTCCTATCGCATTCCAAGAATTCATGGTATTGCCTGTAGGCGCTGAATCATTCAAAGAATCATTACGTTGGGGAGCAGAAATTTTCCACAACTTAAAATCAATCCTTAAAAATCGTGGTTTAGAAACAGCTGTAGGTGACGAAGGTGGTTTCGCTCCTAAATTCGAAGGTACTGAAGATGCTGTTGAAACAATCTTAGAAGCTATTAAAGCAGTTGGTTTAGAGCCAGGTAAAGATGTATTCTTAGGCTTCGACTGTGCTTCTTCTGAATTCTTTGAAGATGGTGTATACAACTACGCTAAATTCGAAGGTGAAAATGGTGCAAAACGTTCAGCTGAAGAACAAGTTGATTACCTTGAAGAATTAGTTAACAAATATCCAATTATCACTATTGAAGATGGTATGGATGAAAATGACTGGGACGGTTGGAAAGTATTAACTGATCGTATCGGTGATAAAGTACAATTAGTTGGTGACGACTTATTCGTTACAAATACAGTTAAATTATCTGAAGGTATTGAAAAAGGCATTGGTAACTCAATCCTAATCAAAGTTAACCAAATCGGTACATTAACTGAAACATTTGACGCTATTGAAATGGCTCAAAAAGCTGGTTACACAGCAGTTGTTTCACACCGTTCAGGCGAAACAGAAGATACTACAATTTCTGACATTGCTGTTGCAACAAATGCTGGTCAAATCAAAACAGGTTCATTATCAAGAACTGACCGTATTGCAAAATACAACCAATTATTACGTATTGAAGATGAATTATACGAAACAGGTAAGTTCGACGGACTTAAATCTTTCTATAACTTATCTAAATAATACAGCTTTAAAATTTAAGAGTTCACGCGCTAACACGCAAGCCATCATGGTTTGCGTGTTTTTTTGGGAGCGGTACAACGAAATATCAGGTATATTTCGTTGTACCGCCCCGGCAAGGATGACTAGGCTTGAAAAAAGCAAGGTACGTGCGTATTTTCAAGCCAGGAAGCTACTGTCATGTCCTACTTGATCAATTTATTGAGTTAGTGGAGCTTATGCAATAGCAAAGCTATTGTAAACATTAAAGAAGTTGCGCAATTTATTGAGCTTAGTAGGACTTATGCATTAGCGAGGCTATGGTGAAAAAATTTGTACAGTATTTTGAGGGATATACATCTATGTGTTTTAAATTTAAGCCAAATACTCACACACCCTAAGTATTATTAAAATAAAAATATTGCAAGTGTATATGACTTTAGTACACGTATACACTTAAATTGTTCATCTTTTACCATTAAACTGATATAATTAGAGATGTAAAATAAAGAAGGAGTCTTAACGAAATATGGATGTAAAACCTAAGTCTAAAGAAATCAAAACGGCTCATCTGATTGCATATAGTTCAATCATCATCGCGATACTTTATGCGATACATTTATTCGTCATTTTAGATGATAGTGTCATTAAGCAATTGTTAGCAAATAGTGGCCAAACAACATCAGAAAATGCAGTTGGTACAATTAAAAACAGTTTCCAATTTACAGGGATAATGTATATCTTTGCGAATTTAGCAGGGATCTTCGCAATTTGGAATAGACATACTTATTTATGGTGGTTTATGTTTGCGGTATTCGTATCACAAATATTATATAATTTAATTAATATTAGTGCAGTTTATGGTGCGATACTAGATATAAAATCTAGCATCAATATCATCCCATTAACACTTGTGCTCGTTATGTCATTTGTGTTAGCTGTATATATGTTAATCGTTTCAATTAAACGTAAAAGCACGTTCAATAGATAGTAGTTTGCTAAAGACGACGAACGTATGATATAATGCGATTCGTATATAATGAATGGAGGACAATTTTCATGCATACATTAATAATGGTACTTTTGATTTTAGATTGTATTGCATTAGTAACTGTTGTATTACTCCAAGAAGGTAAAAGTAATGGACTTTCAGGCGCAATCAGTGGTGGCGCAGAGCAGTTATTTGGTAAACAAAAGCAACGCGGTATTGATTTATTCTTGCATAGATTAACAATTGTATTGTCTGTCATTTTCTTCTTGTTAATGTTAGGCATAAGTTATTTTGGTTTATAAGGTCCGACAATGTTAAAGTCGGGCTTTTTTATTTATAATAGTTATATTGACGTTAAGTTAAAGTAAATAGATTCAAATTTACATAAATATAATATGATTATAGTTAAAAACAATAGCGAAAGGATTGAAACGCAATGCAGATTAAACTTCCGGAACCATTCTTCTTTGAAGAAGGTAACAGAGCTGTGTTATTGTTACATGGTTTTACAGGTAATTCCTCAGATGTTAGACAACTTGGTCGTTTTTTACAGAAAAAAGGCTACACAACCTATGCCCCTCAATATGAAGGACATGCTGCACCACCCGAAGAAATTTTAGAATCCAGTCCTTTTGTATGGTATAAAGATGCATTGGATGGTTATGATTTCTTAGTAGACAAAGGTTATGATGAAATCGTTGTCGCAGGATTGTCACTTGGCGGATGTTATGCGTTGAAATTAAGCTTAAATAGAGATGTAAAGGGTATTATAACAATGTGTTCACCTATGTACATTAAGACAGAAGGGTCTATGTTTAACGGTGTTCTAGAATATGCACGCAATTTCAAAAAGTATGAAGGTAAAGATGAAACTACCATTGAAAAAGAAATGGCAAACTTCCGACCTACAGATACTTTAAAAGAGCTACAAGGACAAATACAGGACGTCAGAGATCACATAGATGAAGTGATGGATCCATTATTAGTTGTTCAAGCAGAACAAGATCAAATGATTAATACAGATTCTGCAAATGTTATATACAATGAGAGCGAATCTGATGAAAAAGATATTAAATGGTATGCGAATTCAGGACATGTCATTACAATCGATAAAGAAAAAGAATTAGTATTCGAGGATGTTTACAATTTCTTAGAATCGTTAGATTGGTCGAATTAAAAATTTAGAAGTATTTAAAAATAGAAAGGAGGGGCATAATGAATTTAAAGCAATCCATTGAAGAAATTATTAAACAACCAGATTATGAACCCATGTCTGTGTCTGATTTTCAAGATGCATTAGGTTTAAATAGTGCCGACTCATTTAGAGACTTAATCAAGGTGCTTGTTGAATTAGAACAAACAGGTTTGATTCAACGTACAAAAACAGATAGATACCAACGTAAAGCATCTAACAATGCCAAACAATCCAAATTAATCAAAGGTAAGTTAAGTCAAAATAAAAAAGGTTTTGCTTTCTTACGTCCTGAAGAAGAGGATATGGATGATATTTTCATCCCACCAACGAAGATCAATAGAGCCATGGATGGTGATACCGTCCTTGTAGAAGTACATCAATCTAAAGGTGAGCACAAAGGGAAATTAGAAGGCGAAGTTAAGACGATTGAAACACATTCAGTCACACAAGTCGTTGGTACTTATAGTGAAGCACGTCACTTCGGATTTGTGTTACCAGACGATAAACGTATTATGCAAGACATCTTTATTCCTAAAGGTCAAAATTTAGGTGCAGTAGATGGACATAAAGTACTCGTACAAATTACGAAATACGCAGATGGTACGGATAATCCTGAAGGTATTGTATCAGCCATTTTAGGTCATAAGAATGATCCAGGTGTTGATATTCTATCTATCATCTATCAACATGGTATCGAAATTGAATTCCCTGACAATGTGCTCGCAGAAGCTGAAGCAGTGCCAGACCATATCGAACCATCACAAATTGAAGGTCGCCGTGATTTACGCGATGAACTAACCATTACCATTGATGGTGCAGATGCCAAAGATTTAGATGATGCGATTAGCGTTAAAAAGTTAAGTAATGGTCACACACAATTAACAGTCAGCATAGCTGATGTTAGTTACTATGTAACAGAAGATTCAGCACTTGATAAAGAAGCCTACAGTCGTGCAACCAGTGTCTACTTAGTAGACCGTGTAATACCGATGATTCCACACCGTTTAAGTAACGGTATATGTTCATTGAATCCACATGTAGATCGACTTACACTAAGTTGCCAAATGGAACTAGATGAACGTGGCGACGTTGTTGGACATGAAATCTTTGATAGTGTGATTCATTCTAATTATCGTATGACGTATGATGAAGTGAATGAAATCATTACGGATCAAAATACTGAAACACGTAACCAATATAGCAAAGTCACACCGATGTTAGATTTAGCGCAAGATTTATCTCAACGCTTGATTCACATGAGAAGACGTCGTGGTGAAATCGATTTTGATATTAATGAGGCAAAAGTGCTTGTTAATGAAGAAGGTATCCCAACCGATGTGGAAATGAGACAACGTGGTGAAGGTGAACGCCTAATCGAATCATTTATGTTAGCAGCGAATGAAACCATTGCAGAACACTTTGATCGTTTAGAAGTTCCATTTATCTATCGTGTCCATGAACAACCTAAATCAGAGCGTTTACGTCAATTCTTTGATTTCGTGACTAATTTTGGATTAATGATCAAAGGTACAGGTGAAGATATCCATCCGTCTACTTTACAAAAAATTCAACAAGAAGTTGAAGGTCAACCAGAGCAAATGGTGATTTCAACAATGATGTTACGTTCGATGCAACAAGCACGTTACGATGATGTGAACTTAGGACACTTTGGCCTATCAGCTGAATACTACACACATTTCACGTCGCCTATACGTAGATATCCCGATTTAATCGTTCATCGATTGATTCGTAAATATATTATTGAACAATCCATGGACAGAAAAGAAAGAAATAAATGGGAAGCATTATTGCCTGAAATTGCAGAACATACATCTCAAAGAGAACGTAGAGCAATTGAAGCAGAACGTGACACAGATGAACTGAAAAAAGCAGAATATATGGTGCAACATATTGGCGAAGAATTCGAAGGTATCATTAGTTCAGTTGCGAATTTCGGTATGTTTATCGAATTACCAAACACCATTGAAGGTATGGTGCATGTATCAAACATGACTGACGATTATTATCATTTTGATGAACGTCAAATGGCAATGATAGGTGAACGCCAAGCGAAAGTATTCCGCATCGGTGATCCGGTTCAAATTAAAGTCATTAACGTAGATGTTGATGAACGTATGATTGATTTCCAAATCGTCGGTATGCCATTACCAAACAGAGATCGTGGTCAAAGACCATCCCGTGGCAAGACAATTCAAGCGAAACCACGCGGCAAATCTTCAGATAAATCAAAAGATGATAAAAATGGTAAAGGTGGACGTGGTCGTACTAAGCAGAAACAACGTAAAGGTAAAAACAAACGCCAAAGCGAACAAAATAAAGGCAACACGAAACATAAACCATTTTATAAAGATAAAAGTGTGAAAAACAAAGCACGTAAGAAGAAAAAATAATTCAACAAAGAGGTGAAACTCAATGCCAAAGAAAAAATCACCAGGAACACTAGCAGAAAATCGTAAAGCCAGACATGATTATAATATAGAAGATACGATTGAAGCGGGCATTGTGTTACAAGGGACAGAAATCAAGTCAATTCGCCGTGGTAGTGCAAACCTTAAAGATAGTTATGCGCAAGTAAATCGTGGCGAAATGTTTCTAAACAATATGCACATTGCGCCATATGAAGAAGGTAACAGGTTTAACCACGATCCACGACGTTCGCGTAAGCTCTTACTTCATAAACGTGAAATAGCAAAGCTAGGTGAGCGTACGCGTGAAGTTGGCTATTCTATCGTACCTTTGAAACTCTATCTTAAACATGGGCACTGTAAGGTCTTACTTGGCGTTGCACGTGGTAAGAAAAAATATGATAAACGTCAAGCATTAAAAGAAAAAGCAGTTCAACGTGATGTAGCTAGAGAGATGAAAGCCCGTTATTAAGCGGATATATTGCCAAAGACATCAATCTTTGGTAATATAATATGTGCTTTCTGAAAAAACACTGTAACGGATACAGGTTGCCAGAAAGTACATTTAATATTATTCAGGGGGCGTTTTTGGATTCGACAGGGGTTCCATGAGCTAGTTAAGCGTGTCGGAGGGTTGTCTCCGTCACCAACACACACAGTTATAATAACTGGCAAAGAAAACAATAATTTCGCAGTAGCTGCGTAATAGCACTCTGCATCGCCTAACAGCATCTCCTATGTGCTGTTAACGCGATTCAACCTTTAGTAGGATACGCTAGGCACTGCCGTTTGAAGTCTGCCTAGAAGAGATGAATCAAACTAGCATAATGACGGATGTCTATCACCTCCCATTATGCGAAATTCATTGATAGACTACGCACGTAGAAGTGCTAGTATCAGAACCTCTGGACGCGGGTTCGAATCCCGCCGTCTCCACTATAGAGCTCTCAACCATTGTGGTTGAGGGCTTTTTATTTTGGCTCTCTGTCAATAACGGTTGGTCTATAAAAAATAAATATATATCGATACATCAAGCAACTCGATTTTGTTGCTTGATGTATTTTTTATGTTCTGAGACAAATAATCTAGAAATTATAAGGATTCTATTTCTAAAGTTAATAAAATTTCGGTAGCCGTAGGCATTTCTCTTTATCAATTTGATTTTATTTATGATGCCTTCAATTGGTCCATTTGTAAAATTCGGGTGATCCATAGTGTTTTTAATATACGGTAAATAGTCAATAAATGTTTTAATAATACGTTTGAGACCTTCGAAAATATTTTCGTTTTTTGCCTTGTTTAAAACTTCTTCAAAGCGTTTTGGATTGTTCATTCTTAATGCATTTAGTATCTGATGCCCCGTATGATACGTTGCTTCTAATTTATCATCTAAAGTAAGTAAATACTGTAAGGCACTATAAGTACTTTGCCAACTTTTAAAAAGTCGAAATGGATGATAATGCGTAGCATTCAAATGATTCGGATTATTTAAAAATAGACGCCAATAGCGCTTTAATTTATTATATTCAGGTCTGTTATTACTACGTTTTTGATTCATTACAGATACACGGCAACGATTAATTTCTCTATTTATTGCTTGTACAATGTGAAAACGATCAATAATAATTTTAGCATTTGGAAATAACTTTTTAATCAACTCTATATAGGGTTTATACATATCAACAGATATTGTTTTAACACGTTTCCGTGTTTTAAGAGAAAATCGATTAAAATAAGCTTCAAGGGCACTTTTTCGTCGGTCAGGTAAAACATCTAAAATTTCGTGAGTTTCGCCATCACAGTAAATAAAACTCATCGCACCCTCAACATCATTAGTAGATTTAAACTCATCAAAAGACAAATGGCTTGGCAATATATCTGATAACTTGGGTTTAACCTGTTGAGCAATAAATTTTATTTGTCGATGTACAGTGGAAGGTGAGATTAATAAGTCATGAGCTATTGCTTTCTCCGAACGTGCTTCCGAAACTTTTTCAGCAATAGCTAGCTTGACTGAATTTGAAATCGTAGATTTCGGTTGAACAAAAGGTGTCTTAGCTGTGAACGTCTCACCACAAGCTTTACAGTAAAATCTTTGTTTATTTAGTTCTAAATAAGCAGGTTTATAAATAACTTCTCCCATATAAATCAATGTCGCGCGCTTTCCATTTTTAATTATAGTGTGATTTTCATTCTTAATACCACAACATTCACAGGCAATCGCATCATAGGTTAAAACTGCACTATAAAACAACGTTTTTATACACTTATAGTACATCTCTTTGGGAGTTTGATTTATAAAATATAAATTATTCACTTTTAAACCGAGCTGATTTGTTTTATTATAAGCATATGGCACAGATATCTCTCCTTTAATTATGGTTTGGTCACTTATAATTATAGAGATATTTGTGCTTTTTTTGTATTCAAACATAAAAATAACGATTGATGATTTTACTCACCAACCGTTAAAAGTGTACAGCCAAAATTATCTATAAATGGTAGAGTTGTTAAATGATAATAAAAACAGGTCTGTGCTACAATAAAGTATAAGATGAAAAATAAGGATGAAATTGAATATGGAAAAACCAATTGGTGTAATTGATTCAGGTGTTGGCGGTTTAACAGTCGCAAAGGAAATTATGCGCCAACTACCCAATGAAACAATATATTATTTAGGCGACATTGAACGTTGTCCATACGGATCTAGAGAAGGATCTGAAGTAAAGCAATTTACAACTGAATTAGCACAAAAGTTAATGACTTTTGATATAAAAATGCTAGTTATTGCTTGTAATACTGCAACAGCTGTTGCACTTGACCATTTGCAAAATATTTTACCAATTCCAGTGATAGGTGTCATTGAACCGGGTGCCCGAACAGCGATTATGACAACTAAAAATAATGATGTTTTAATCTTAGGAACAGAAGGTACAATTAAATCAGAAGCATATAGACATCATATTAAGACAATTAACCCGAACGTTGAAGTTACTGGAATTGCATGCCCAAGTTTCGCACCTATGGTAGAGCAGATGCGTTACAAAGATCCAACCATTACAAGTATTATTATTCATCAAAATTTAAAACACTGGCGAAATAGTAATGCTGATACTGTTATCTTAGGTTGTACACACTATCCATTACTATATCAGCCTATTAATGATTACTTTGGTGGCGAAAAAACCGTTATTTCTTCTGGATTAGAAACTGCTCGTGAAGTAAGTGCTTTATTAACATTTAGTAACGAACATGCTGGTTATCAACGTCAACCCAAACATCGTTTTTTCGTGACAGGTGAAACGGAATATATAGAACGTATCATAACAGAATGGTTAAACATAAGTGCTGTCGTTGAGAGAATAGACTTAAAAGAACAGGAGACAAAATAATGGAAGATATCGTAATTGCTTCGACAAACAAAGGTAAAATAAACGATTTTAAAGTTATATTTCCAGATTTTAATGTTATAGGCATAGCGGAAATCATAGAAGATTTCGATGTTGAAGAAACGGGTGACACATTTGAAGCAAATGCAAGATTGAAATCAGAAGCTGCTGCAAAAGCGTTGAATAAACGTGTGATTGCTGATGATAGTGGTCTTGAAGTATTTGCATTAGATGGAGAACCAGGCGTTTATTCAGCACGTTATGCCGGTACTGATAAAGATGATGATGCCAATATCGATAAATTATTAACCAAACTCGGTGATGAAACAGATAGAAGTGCACAGTTTGTATGTGTCATTAGTATGAGTACACCGAACGAGGAAACAGTACAATTTAAAGGCACGGTACAAGGCGAGATTACATTGAGCAAAATTGGTGAACATGGTTTTGGCTATGATCCGATTTTTTACTTAGATGATAAAAATAAAACAATGGCTCAACTTACTGCAGAAGAAAAAAGTGAAGTGAGTCATAGAGGTAAGGCAATTGAAAAATTACGACAATATTTAGAAGGTGATGAATCATGACAAAATGGATTATAGTGAGTGATAATCACACAGAACAAGGTATTCTTTTTGATGTTATTAATCACCATGAAAATATTGACGTCGCAATACATTTAGGCGATTCAGAATTTGCATACGATGATAGTGAATTAAGTCATTTTTATAGAGTTAAAGGGAATACCGATTTTTATCCTGAATTTCCTAATGAAGAGACAATAGAAAAAGATGGGGTTAAAGCATTTTATACACACGGTCATCTTTATAATGTGAATCGCACACGTATGCAACTTGCAGAACAAGCTAAAGCATTAGGTTGCCAATTTGCTTTTTACGGTCATACACATGTCGCTAAACATGAAAATATTGGTAATGTACATGTTATTAACCCAGGTAGTATCTCTCAATCTCGAAGTAATGTTGAAGAAACTTATGCCGAATTGTTAATCGATGAACATAGTAATACAGCCGTATTAAATTTTTACAATCGTGAACATAAAGTCATTGAAAGTGAAACTTTTGAAATCTAAAACCAAGTACGATTAAGACCTTAGGATAGTTCATTTAAAATGTGGAGAGGTAAGTATTTAAATTTTATAGAATTTCATGTTCTTATCTTTCCACATTATTATTGTGCTTTAGTTATAACATTAGGTGATAAACGTTAAAATATTTTTATCATTTAAATTATTTTCATAAAAGATGATAAAAAGTCCAATAAAGTGAAAAATCATAATTATTTTTAGGTTGTGGAGTATTGCTTTATAGTGCTAAGTTAGATATAATTATTCTTGTGTTCAAAAACAATATGTCCTGGTAGCTCAGCTGGATAGAGCAATGGCCTTCTAAGCCATCGGTCGGGGGTTCGAATCCCTCCCAGGACACTAATAGAATAATTTACATATTATTCAATTAAGAATCTTGCTTATGCAAGGTTCTTTTTTTCTTTTTATAGATTCCAAAATAGAGTGAAAATTACTTTTATGACCTTAGCATGACACCAAGGATACATTTTTAAAGTGCTCATACTAAAATTCAAATCCTTTGCTAATTTATTAATTAGAATTTTTCTAGAAAAAGGGAATAGAATAAAAAGGTAATAGCAATGCTATCAAAACATTATGTTGTCATGAAGTAAGTTGAAGAGAATTAATTCAGAATGAATGAATAAAAAGTGATACAAAAATGAAAGGTTTGAAATAATATAACGATGGCCTTTAACTACTGTATAAATACAACAAGCAACGTGATATAAATCTCAAAATAATTGTTGCAATAAAATAAAATCTGAATAAAATATATCAATGAATATAGTATAATATGAGTGTGAGCAAGTTGGATAGATGGTGGCTAATCTCAGTATAAAGTGAGGTGGTGCTTATGAAAGTGCTGACAAAATCTTTAGAAAGGAGACGCCTTGTGTGGTTTCAATTGTAGAAGCACTACACTTAATGTTAGATTTCGGCACGTTCATCGTTATCTTATTAGGTTTAGTGATCACAATTGTTAAATTACGCCATAAAAAATAACCATCTCTAACTTTGGCGAGTAAGATGGTTATTAACTAACTATTTGACCTCAGCCACCGTCTTTTTAACGGGATCACTGGGGCGATACACTTATGGTGTGTTGCCCTTTTTCTATACATAAATTACCACAACATAAAAATATTATCAATAAGTTCATCGTTACCTTATTAGGTTTAGTGATCACAATTGTTAAATTACGCCATAAAAAATAACCATCTCTAACTTTGGCTAGGACGAGATGATTATTTTTAAATAATTATGAAAACCAGCCACTGTCTTTATAACAGGCTCACTTGGGCGATACACTTATGGTGTGTTGCCCTTTTTCTATCTATAAATTACCACAACATAAAAATATTATCAATTGTTTATGCGAGTACGGTTATCATGAGTTTTTAGATAGGGAAAGGTATCTAATATATATAGTAAAAACTATGAATGGATAGCTTTTACTAGTAAAAGAATGATACCGACTATTAACGCAATAGGTAATGCTATAGCCAATAATGCAAGAATACCTAAAATACCAAGACTCATATATAAAACTCCTTTGTCAGGTGATGGTTTTATTAAAACATACCTTATACTTACATTAAACAAAGGTGACAATAATGTCATTTCTAATTTGTGAAGTAATCTATTAAACAAACTACTAGTATTAAAACTATAATTACTGAAAGTATTAACGCAAATAAACCCAATGAAATTACCTCCAAATATAGATTATGACTTATGAAAACATTAAAATTAAAAAGGATAAACAATCTTTTTAAGTATTAAATAAATTGCAAAACAAAATAGTGAATTAGTAGCGAATTGTATTTCTACTCAGTAAAGCATATTTTACTGTCAATAAACAAATGAAAAGGGCATAGTGGTAAATAGTCGATAGGTATCTTAGGCATCTTTTTAGTTATAATAAATGGATTAGTTAAGTATTAACCTATGTTGAATTAGTAAAAATGAGATAAACGATAATTAATATGGTGTAAAATGTCGTATTGTTCATGTAAAAGAAACAATGAATGCTTAAGTGAAGATCATCTAATCAGTGCGTACCATCAATTTAAAAAAATCAGATTTAGTGATTGTACCTATGTGTCATCGTATATATAATGCATTGAAGAAAATTAAAATAATGTAAGTCTTTGATTAGCCATGTATACACAACACACATGCTAATCAACGTTAAATATCCATGATTCAAGGATTAACTACAATTAAAATCATTTTTTGCTTCAAGATCTAACAAAACCATTCACAATATATGCTTAACGATACTTACTGCTAGCATTATAAAACGATAACATTCAAAATAGATAATTATGGAGGAGTAACGATGGAAAAGATAATGGTTGTTGGATCTTCTGGATCTGGAAAATCAACATTTTCACGTCGATTATCAAAAACACTTAAAATCCCTGTTTATCATTTAGATAGGTATTTTTGGAAACCGAATTGGCAGATGATGGATTTCGATGAACAAAGTAAGATTCATTGGCAATTAATTCAAAAAAACAAATGGATTATTGATGGTAATTATTCAGCACTTCTCGATGAAAGAATTAATGCAGCTGACACAATCGTTTTTATAGATTTACCTAGAGTTGTTTGTTTTTACAGAGTGTTTAAAAGATATTTGGATAATAAAGGAAAAACGCGTATTGATATGCGAGAAGGATGTAATGAAAGATTAACATTCACCTTTTTTAAGTATATTTGGCGCTATCCAATTGATAAAAAACCTAAAGTGTTAGGAAAAATGAATATGGAAAGTCATCATAAACAAATTTTTATATTGAATAGCCAAAAGAAAATCCGAAATTTTTTGAGCAATTGTTAAAATGTAAGATGTCAGACGACTAAATTATTTTTTTAATCGCTTATACATATATGGATGCAAAATAGATATTATATCCGATAAATCAGGTTCTTATCGTTTATTTAACAATTATATGTGTAGTGTATGTATATTGTATGTTAACGTAAGATAAGACTTTCTCAAAAATCAATTTATAGTTATTCGAATATATCTGTAATTTAGATTAAAAAGTTGGAAATCATTTAGTATTAATTTACATAGTAGAAATAGAATTTATTTAAAAGGGGATTCACGCAATGGAAAAATTGCTATCTATCATAGTACCTGTATACAATAAAGAATTATTTTTAGAATCATGTGTCATGTCTATTAGTAATTTAAATATAAATAAAGAAGCAATTGAAGCAATTTTTGTTGATGACTGTTCTACTGATCAGTCTTTAGAGTTATTAGACAAATTTGCGGATAAATACAATTTTATTAAATTAATTAAATTGAAAGAGAATACTGGGAGTCCTTCTGAACCTAGAAATGTAGGAATAAACAATGCCCAAGGTGAGTATATTACATTTTTAGATGCAGATGATTGGTTAGATGCAAATGGATTGCCAATGTTATTAAATCAAGCAGTCGATCATCATTCAGATGTTGCATTTGGGCAGAGTGTTAAACATACGGATAAAGTAATTAAAAAAGTAGGTAGATTTAGTTCGTACAAATATGATAACAATTTAGTACCTTATGACATTGAGCGTATATTTAGAGCTGTCGGACCACCTGGGAAAGTAATAAAGCGTGAAATTGTTTTAGATAATAATATAGAATTTAAGCATATGAAATATGGTGAAGATAAATTATTTTTCATAGATGCAATTTCAAGATGTCAAACGGCATCGATGAATCCAAATCCAGTTTACCATGTTAACCGTTATTCATATAATCAATCTTTAGTCGGCCAAACGAGCATTATCGAGAAAACACAATTGAATTTATCAGTTTTAGAAGAAGTTTTGAAATTAGATATTCCTGACAACGCTGAATACCAAGCAATTAGTAGAATTATTGAAATGGATTTTATGTCGCGTTTATTTAATAATAAGCGATTTTTAGATGCTGACAATAAACAAGCATTTTATGATTTGTTTAAAAAAATGGAACACATGCTAGAAAAACATGGTAAAAATTTAGAAAATTATTTATTAGAAGATAAATTTAGAAATATCTACTACTTATTAAAAAATGAATCATATCAGAAATTATGTGACTTTATAGAAATCGTTTTACAAGGTGGAAAAGCTAAAAAATATGTTAAAGATAACCAAGTATATTTTTTAATGCCTAATAACTTAGAAAATGTATTTCCTATAAAAGAATCAGTTTTCGCGGTTTATGAAGGTACACATTTTATCGATAATGAAATGAAAGAAGCCATTCGTTTATACAAAGATGACAAGAAGGTAATTAATAAAGTTGTACTGACTGAAATTAATAATGAAATAAATACTAGAGATGTAGAATTTGAAGAAAGAGGTCAATATATTTATTTTAAGACTGATGATTTGAGTCAGTGTGATTTTGATTTCAATATTAGTATCGTGTTCGATGGTTATAAATTCGTAAACGTTAATATGAACTTACCTAATGCGAATACGACGATCGCACTGAAAAGACAAAGTTTTAAAGCAGAATTTGTATCATCAACAAAACCGAAGACCAACGCAGTAAATGATGATAAATATTTAACATATAATCCAAAAGCGATTTCTCTAATTAAAGAAGCCAAGTTATATGGTGATGTTGAATTTAAACAACCTACTGATGTGACAATTGAAATTGGAGAATTAATAAATATTAAAGCATTGGTATATACAAGAAATGGTACGCCAAGGCTTCAAACAGATAAAGGTTACTATTTAACTGCAAATAAGCAATTTATTCAACCCGTTAATAAATCGAAACAAGCTCAATACTTATTTGATCAACCTCAAACAGTTAACATATTGAAAAAATGTAAGGAATATTCAAATAGAAAATTCGACGGGCCAGCAGTGAATGTATTATCTGTCAGTGATCATGTTGATATTCAGAAAATTGTACTATCTCCTAAGGGAACGCCAAGACTTAAAACTTTCAAAGATACATTTATCACAGCTAACCGAGATTTTGTAGAGGAAGCTTAAACAGTAATTAATTTCAATTTAATTTAGAAAATGAAAAATATATAAACCAAAGATTACGATCGTAAATGAATGCGCTAATTACGATGTCGTAGTTCCATTTAAATAAATACTGATTTGTTAAGAAAAGACTAAGTCATTAATTGATGTGCTTAGTCTTTTTTGTATAATTACAAATTTTAGGAATTCATATTCCTATCAGATCATGAAATCAATAATAAATTACATATAGAAGTTAAAAATCTTATTTCATAATACTAAATACGCTTAAAAAGAATATTTTATTTCACGAATTGCGCATTATTGAATTGTGTATAATACCGTTGGGCATTCAAAACTGTTTAAAATAAGATATAAAAAGACAGTTAAAGCTATTTTGCGACTGAGTAAGGAAAATCACACAATTAAATCACGTTATATCTTATAGTATATATATCGAACGATAGCTAGACGAAATAAAATTTCAAAAATATCGTTCACTACATTGAAAACAGTCATAATAATCTAATTTTTATCGAGGAGTGTTTATAATGGAAGGTTTATTCGAAGCAATCAAAAACACAGTTCAAGCAGGTATTGCTGGAGACGGCGCGAAAATTGGATCAGGCGTGTTAGATATTATTTCTAACGGGGCATCATTAATCGGTAAAGCATTAGGACTTTAATATAGAATTAAATATAAAAATAAAAGGGGCAAATTATAATGGCAGATTTATTTAACGCAATCAAAGAAACAGTACAAGCAGGTATCGCAGGAGACGGCGCGAAATTA
>NZ_JACBFD010000025.1 GCF_013391405.1 Staphylococcus sp. GSSP0090 | reverse complement strand
CTAAGCCCCCTTTGTCGAATGGATCTCCTAATTTACTGCCCCGTACTTTTTTATCTGACTCTAGATGTCTGTAAGTGATGGTTTTGTCTGTAACACGTTCAATTGCTATATTTTGTTCTTGTAAATCATGGGCTAATTCATCTAAATTTGCTGCATGACTTGCGTTAATCGCTTTTCTAATTTCGTCTTTCCATGAATGCTGTCCCTTTTTCCTTATTTCTAACTCTGCTTGGGTGTACCGCATTTCTGCCTGAGCGTTAGGCACAGACAACCCATGTTCATGACAAATTTCATCATTGGCTTGTCTTATGTCTTTAAGCGCTTGTTTATTGTTATTGAACTTTTTACCGGTTTCTAAGTTCACCGCGTTAATCACAATATGGTTGTGTATATGATCGGTATCGTTATGTGTATACACGGCGACTTGATGATTAGGTGCGATTTTCTCAGCGAGTTCCACGCCTAGTTGATTACATTGCTCTGTTGTGACTTCGCCTGGTTTGAAAGATTGAATGACGACATGCCCCTGGTTGCCGTCTGTTTGGCCGTAAAGTTCGCGAGAAGCTTTAAATGCTCCTTTGGCGTAATCGACATCACATAAGACGCCACTCTTTGCTTCAGCACGTTTTTCAGCATAGTTGATTGCTCTTGCAGTTGATTTCGTTGAACTTATTTTAGCTGTTGCCATATATAATTCAACTCCTTACGCATCATGGCGATATCTTGTTGCATCTCTTGATTCATCGCACGCTCGCCATACGTATTTAAAGCTTTCGCGATTTGGTTTAAGTTGCTGCCCAACTTACCCAAATCTTGGGCCATCGATTGTCGCGTCGTTTTGTCTAATTTGGGCGCGACCAATCGAGCCCCTTGTGCCTTGTTTTTAACAAACGAAGGCACACTCATATTCAAAGTTTCAGCTGAGGCTTGTAACTTTGAATATTCGGATTCGCTCACTCGAAAACTAATTTGTTTCGGTGCCTTGCGGTCGGGGTTACGGTTTTGCCCGACAGCTTCGTTACCTGCACTCATTGTTTTACGTTCGCTCACAATCCCACCTCGCTTTCTAACGAAAGAACACGTTGTTCCGTTGTTGATATTATAACATAATATCAACTTCCTCACATCGTTTCAGAGGTTTGGCAAGCATTGGGAATACTAGCCACTTCGTGCCTAGATACCCTGCTTGTTGGTGGATAAATCCCCCAAGCCCCCTGGGATTTTTTCTACGAAAAAATAGCAAATACTATTGAGTATTTGCTTAGTAAAACGCGCAAAAATGTGCGCGTTAAATGATGAGTAATTACTAATTGTTTAAATGTCATTTAACATTAGTAATTACTCATCGAATATCCCCTCATATGTTAAAATAATAACTAAGTAATCACTTAGTAAAAATAGATACTATTTTTTGAGTATTTACTTAGTTATGGAGGGGATACAATGCCAGATCAAAATCATAAAAAAGCTAAAACGATCAACATTAATTTAACTGAAGCCGAGTACGAAAAAGTAAAGCAACTGGCGGAAATCAGAGATTTAAATCCGACGGCTTATACACGCCTTACCGCATTAGGTAATCGTATTAAACCGACGGTTGTTTATCCTGTTGATGAACGTATTAGTGAGCTTGAAAAAGAGAATGAAGACCTTAAAATGAAGCTCATGGATCACTATGGCCAAGATAAAGTTTATAAAGAAGACTTTGAGCATTTAGAAGCACAATACTATCGTTATGAAGATTATGTGAATACGTTTAAAGCCTTTTTACAGTATGTCCAAAATGATGCGGAATATATTAATTTAAATGGGTATAAAAGCGATGAAAAGCTCAAAGAAGAAATTAAAGACGCTATTAGAGAGTTGAAAGAGTAATTAAGATATAATTGATTAATATTATTGAAATTAAGGAGTTTATTCAAAATGATGGAAGAATTTAAAAAAGAACATAAAATGGTTAAAGTAGATAAAGAAGTACATAATTTACTCAAAGTT
>NZ_JACBFD010000024.1 GCF_013391405.1 Staphylococcus sp. GSSP0090 | reverse complement strand
GTTGTGCTAATTGTGCTTTGTCAACGCCTTGTTCTGAAGCGTCTGCTGAATTTCCTGCTGCGATTCCTGTTACGCCAAGTCCTACTGCTAATGTTGATGCTACTACTGTTTTTTTCATTATTAATAATCCTCCTAGAAGATACCTTTTATATTTTATTATTTTTAAGATTTAATGTTGAATTTCAAACATCTATAATAGATGAATTACTTTTTCAACTGACTCACAAATAATACTATAACATCCACAAAAAGCGCGTAGGTTACAATGAAATTAAAATACCCCATTACTTTTTTACATCCTAATGACAATAAATATGGCGTTTTTTAAGGTGAAAATATGTATTCAAAACTGCCATGAAAGTCTTGAGCTGCTTAAAATATCTATAAAATGTTGTAATATTCATGTAATTATTGCGACAACTATATCTATTTCAGTGCTTAATCACTTAAAAATTTTCTATTTAAAAACAAAACCTAATTAATCTTAGTATGTTTTTAGTCTCAAGATACACTTGAATATAAATCTACTATTATAATGGTAGATTTTATTTTACTTTATTGGAAAACTGAGGGTCATCGTTGTACCATATTTAAATTTGCTATCGACATCGATAACTCCACCTATTTGTTCAGCTAAGTTAGCAGCAATATATAATCCAAGTCCAGAACCACCAGTTGATTGATTTCTTGAATGTTCCACTCTATATGTTCTATCAAAAATATAATTCAAATGATCTTCTTTTATACCAATACCTTCATCTTTTACTGAAATAGCTAACATACTGTCACCATTTTCATAAACATCAATGGTAATGGTTGAATGCGCATTTGAGAATTTAAGTGAGTTATCTATAAAATTGGTAATAATTCTCTCTAAAGCATTTTGATCTTGAATAAATGGTTGAATATTTTGAGGTATGTGAACCTTAAACTGCCTCTGTTCCCTGGCTATGAACTGCTGATAAGATTCTAATATCGGCATCAGCAACTGATCTATGTTCAATTTAGTCTTATGGCGTTCCTTATTCAAAGCCATGACATCCGTTAAATCATCAAACATTTGATTCAATCGATCAGCTTGCTTAATCAATACTTGATATGCGTCTTGTTGTGCCGTTTCTGTATGAATCATGTCATCTCTGAGTCCTTCAGAGTATGACTTAATGCTAGAAAGTGGCGTTTTTAAATCATGCGCTAAATTTTGTATCATACAGATTTTTTCTTCTTGTTCTAACTTAATCGTATTCATTTGTGCTTCAATTTTAGCCGTCATTTCATTAAATGAGTCACTAAGTTCTTTCAATTCTTTAGGAGAATCTATATTTAAATCATCTACTTGAAAATTACCTTTAGCAATTTGATATGTTTGTTTATTCAATTTTTCAATTTTATGAATCGTAGGTACAGAAAAAAACAATGCAATAGTCATCGTCATCAAACTTGCAATAAATGAACTTAATGTCAGTAACACAGTTTGGTGAACATCAAACCACATAAGTTTATATAATGTGAATACTAGGATTGTCGTGATACAAAGTGAGCCAATAAATGAATATATGAGTTGCTTGCGAATCGTCATTTAGACACTCCTTTGAAATTTATAGCCAAGTCCCCAAACCGTTGCAATCATATAATCTTGATAACCATTTTGTTCAAACTTCTCTCTAATACGATGGATATGAACATTTAATGTATTCACATCTTCATAAAACTCATAGCCCCATATCTCTTCGATTAAAGCTGTTTTTGAAATGGCTTCATCCTCATGCGTCATAAAATACCATAACAATTCAAACTCTTTGATTCGAAACGGTACATTTTGACCATGTATTTCTACTGTTTTCATCAAATTATTCAATGTCAACGCACCACAACTAACACATGCATTTGCTTTCTGATTGATCGATACTCTATTTAATATATTTTTAGCACGTATGACTAACTCTCTAGGACTGAAAGGCTTTTTCACATAATCATCTGCGCCTATTGTTAATCCATAAATCGTATCTGTCTCACTCGTTTTCGCGGTCAAATAAATATATGGAATACTTAATTGTTGCTGCTTCATTGCTTCAACAACTTCATAACCGTCTGATATCGGCATCATAATGTCCAATATCATTAAATCTATATCCTGGTTCATTAATTTAATGGCTTCACTACCATTTTCTGCGAGTGTTACTTGATAGCCTTCAAATTCAAAATATGTTTTACAAATTTCTCTAATGTTCTTTTCATCATCTGCTATAAGAACGTGAGGCATGTTCATCATTCCTTATTTGTTTTCTATTTATAAAATATTTTAAACTTATCGTGTTTAACGTCCGCTTATTCATCAATAATATTATAAAGAAAAACAATTGGATTGGGTATGTAAAAATCATATCCGCTAAAATATAATTTAACATGATAAATACACCAAAGAAGCTTGCTGCATATGTGCAAACACCAAGTATTAAACCAAGTCCTATAGCAATTTCTCCTAATTGAACCATCCACTTAAATAATTCCAAGTTATGTGCTATAACGGTTTCAAAAAAGAATTTAAACCATTGTGGTGAATCTTGATTATTTTTAATAACAGATACTAAACCATCAATAGCAAAACCACCTGTTAGCTTTTCCCAACCTTGAAATAGCATAAAAAATCCTGATCCTAAACGAATCATTAATATCATCAATTTTGATATCATCTGTACATCACTCCTTATAAAAAAGATGGAACAAAACGGTAATCAAATATTTTATTTGATCCAGATGCTTGCTCCACCAAAAATCCTTATATAGTTATTGAATTCATTGCTTTGATTATGCAACCCGTAACGAACCCTTTGTTTGCCTATATTGATATTTTAAGTCATAGCTATAACTTCTCAGTTGTCGCTTATTTTAAAGCAGCTGAACCAAAAGTAACATGGGCTTTATCACAATAAATTGTCACTGTATTATAATCTTTCACATTAACACCTTTCAGATCAAATGTTTGTTCAGACTTATCATAAGCAACTTCATCTATTTTTTTACCATTTTTAATATCACCATCTTTAGTGAGATAAACGTGCAAATCAGGTCCTTTAGATGAACTATAATCTTTAAGCATTAATTTATTATTTTTAATCATTGCCGTGCCTTCTACTTTTTCTTTATTTTCTCCTTTGAACTTACCTTCTTTCATGACTTTTTCATGATCCATTGCTTTATGATCCATTTTGCTTTCAGATTTTGTTTCATCTTTCATGTCATCTTTCTTTTCATCCATATTGTTACACGCACCAAGTAATAAAGTCGTTGCAATCGTACCTGAAAGTAATAGTGGTTTAATATTCATAAAAATGCCTTCTTTCGTTTTATATTTTACAATTCATATATTACTGACAAAATCAAAAAGATAACATTAACTGATTATTAACAATTCTTAACTCACTCTTAACTCTTAAATGTCATGAAAAACAATATTAATTATCGATTGTTTAAATACAATGCGCATTGCTTATCACACGCCCTACAAGTCATAAATACAATGAGTATGTTAACGTTCCACAAATTTAGAAAATCTTAGCAATGATTTCTTAGATATTTTATATGGAAGTAATTATATTCAATATTTTAGTGTGCCGGTATACTTAACTTGTTAAAAAATCGCATAAAAAAGCCGAGGTATCATGATATACCTCGACTTGTGTCATGCTATTTTATTGAGATAATGCGATTTTAATATGTTCCAAATGATGATTTTCGTGCCATGACAGTTTAGCAATTTTTTTAGCTACACTGATTTCACCATTATCATTTAGTGTAAAGACACGTTTTAATTGCGCTTCATTAAGCCCTTGACCAATAGCAACAATCCGTTCGTTAATGCCCTCTAACAATTTAACCGAGCACTCAATAGGTAATTCACTATCTGGCAATTTTACCCATTCATCTTGAATAAATGGTGTCACTGACGGATTGTCATCTGTAAGTGCTAATTTCAAACGTTGATACATATTAACTTGAGAGTCTGCAATATGATGAACTAATTGGCGTACATTCCAACTACCTTCTCGATACGTTTTATTCAAATCTTCACTATCTAAACCATCTACTGTTGCCCTTAAACGATTCGTATAGCTTCCTATATCTTCTATCCATGCCTGTATATCCTCTAGCGTTACATGATCAGGCACCTCTAGTTCACCAATCGGAAATCTTACATCCATAATTAATCACCCTATTTTTATTTATTATAACCACGTTGAAATATTGTTATATTATATCTATTCTCTTTTTCACCAAAATTTAAACTATACTGATGCGAATGCTATTTAGGTATAATCAGCATATTTTGATTATCAAATTCCCACATTTCGCCATACGCGACTTCCCAATAGTAGCCATCAATATCTGTAAAATAACCACCATAGCCACCCCAATCTAATTTTTGAGCTGGTTTGACGACAGTTGCGCCGTAATTTTCAACATTTCCTAATATATAATCAACTTCATCTTGCGATTGTGCATTATACGCCATCGTTATCCCTGTAAAACCGCCTGTTGCAATCTTAGGTGGATCATTAGGATTAATATCCTTGGCCAAGTTTTCAATAGGAAATAGTTCCAATTTTGTACCATCATTATCAAAAAATACGATAGCTAAATCTTCATCATTCACATTAGATGTCGTTTTAAATCCAATATTTTTATAAAACTGTAGTGACGCTCTCAAATCGTTTACGCCAAGTGTAATTAAATTAATTCTGTTCATTAAAGCACCTCATTTTTATTTATTAAAGCATCCTTCACTTATTACCTACATATATACAAAAATTAAATAACGAATAGGACTTCTTTCTATTCCCTTTTTTCAATTATATATCACTAGTCTTTTCATTTTCCGAATCATGTGGTTTTTAAAAATCACATCAAATGATTACTGTATCATGCTTTAAATCACTGTTTATACAGTCAATGAATCACTCTATTTCCCACTACTATATATTTAAATACTATATAATTTTTCAATTGTTTTACAGGCCAGTAATATTTTTGTAATTTAAAAATTTTTAAATTATTGTTGCATAATTCAAAATAAAGTAATAAGATTTATATACTAACTAACGGAAGGTAGGTAAATATTTTGAAAATATTCAGTCTTTTGTTAATGTATCCACTATTCATGTCTATATTTTGGGTTATTGGAACCATTTTCTATACTTTTTTAATTGAATTGCGATTAAAACGTCAGCCTAACAAACAGATTGGTGATCAAGGTATCTCATTTCTAATACCTTGTTATAACGAAGAAGAAACGATACAAGAAACCATTAAAAATGTCTTAGAGCTAGAGTTTCCAAATAAACAAATCATTGTTATCAATGATGGAAGTTCTGATCATTCCGCAGAAGTCATTACACAATTAAAAAAGCAGTTGGACTTTACATTTGTTAATTTATCCCATAATAAAGGCAAGGCAAATGCGTTGAATGAAGGCATTAAATACGCACAGTATGATTTCATAATGGGTATTGATGCAGACACGATTGTCGATAATGACGCACCTTACTATATGATTGAAAATTTTCTAAAAGATCCATCTTTAGCGGCTGTTACTGGTAACCCACGAATAAGAAATAAAAGTTCTATCTTGGGTAAAATCCAAGCTGTTGAATATGCCAGTATGGTGGGGAGCATTAAACGCGCTCAATCCATCACAGGGAAAATCAATACAATCTCTGGTGTGTTTACGCTTTTTAGAAAATCAGCAATTGAGCAAGTGAATAAATGGGATATAGATATGATTACAGAAGATATTGCTATTTCATGGAAATTTCACCTATCAAAATTAAAAATCAAATATGAACCACGTGCACTATGCTGGATGTTAGTGCCAGAAACTGTAGGCGGTTTATGGAAACAACGCCTCAGATGGGCCCAAGGCGGTCAAGAAGTATTGATTCGCGATTTTAAAAGCGGTATTAAATCGAAACACCCTGCGATTTACTTATTGTTATTTGAACAAATTTTTTCGTTGATATGGGTCTACTTAGTATTATTGATACTCATTTCAACTATCATCAACGCCAATTTCTTTGATTATTACTATATGTCGTATCAATTTACCATTGTTATCTTATCTGCATTGATATTGACATTTATTAATATAATACAATTTACTATTTCTCTCATTGTCGATAGCCGCTACGAAAAAATGAATGTACTCACGATATTTTTCTTGAGTTGGTATCCGACAGTATACTGGATAATTAATGCTTTGGTCGCTATTATTGCGTTTCCCAAAGCACTGAAAAGAAAGAAAGGAGCTTTTGCTACATGGTCCAGCCCAGACAGAGGCAATATCAAACGTTAAAATCAAATCTTAATATTATTCGGGAATTGATTATTTTAATTTTCAGTTTTATATTTTGGTCGTACTGTAGTATTTCATTTATTGTCATTGGAGGCTCACTATTAAAAATCAATAGTGACCCAGTACTGCTCATACGTACAATTTTAAATATTGAATTAGATAGCATGCATACTTTATTTAATATAATGTTCATATTTATACTCATCTCATTCGCTGTGTTTTCTATCAGTAGTATGATTTATAGACTAAAAAGTAAGGACGTGTATCATGTCAATTAGATTAAAAATACTATCTCTCTTGGCTATTGTCCTATTTTTTGTCATGCCTTTTTTGACTAAAGAAAACGCATTCGCAAAGGAAAAAGAATTAAAATTTGAAGAAAATAGTGCACTTGCCTTAAATTATCACAGAATTCGTAATGAGCATGTACTAGACAAAATGCTATATTATTCCTCAAGTAGCAAAGAATTAAAAATGTATAGCGTTAGTGCCAATCAGTTTGAACAACAAATGAAATGGCTTAAGTCACACCATGCGCATTTTTTAACTGAAAAAGAGTTTCTTTATTATAAGGAGAAGGGACAATTTCCTAAAAGAAGTGTCTGGATTAACTTTGATGATATGGATACTTCCATATATGACAATGCCTACCCTATCCTTAAAAAATATGATATACCAGCGACAGGATTTGTCATTACCAATAAGGTAGGTACTAAAAATTTTCACAATCTCAATCTGATAACACTTAAACAGTTGAAAGAAATGAAAGCATCAGGTTTATGGGAATTCAAATCACATACGGCTGATTTACACAATTTAAATAAAAACCAATCCATAATGACTAAAGCCAATACTTTAAATTTAACCAAAGATATTCAGGATAGTAATCGGTATTTAAAAAAACACTTCGATGAGGATAATCGATCACTTGCATATCCCTATGGCCAAATATCAGACAAAAACATTAGCGCATTGAAACATGCAGACATCAAATATGGTTATACACTCGAAGATCGTGCTGTAACACCAAATGATAATAACTATTATATTCCCAGAATTCTTATAAATGATGATTCCTTTGATGAATTAATACGAAACTGGAAAGGATTTAAAGATGAATAATGCTAAAATTGAACTCATCTATTTAAGAGCATTCATTTGTATGCTGATTATTTTGACACACATTATAACGCAATACATGAATGGTATTGAAAGTTCAGATCTCAGTGCTTTAAAATTAGTTTATTATGTACAAAATATATTTATTTTTGGTACACCGAGTTTCATTATTTTATCTCAATTACTGACCACATTGAATTACCAAAAAATTACTTTAGGTTATTTATGGACGCGCTTTAAGTATATTTTCATTCCCTATTTATTAATCGGTTCATTTTATTGTTATAGCGAATCTTTAAATACTGGCAGTAGTTTTGGTCATCAATTTTTAGAAAATATCGTACTCGGTTATTGGTACGGTTATTTCATTGTTGTAATTATGCAATTTTTCATCTTGAGCTATATTATATATAAAATTTCATATAAAATATTTGAGTCTAAATTCATTTTAATCGTCTCTTTTATTTTACAAACAACCTTTTTATATCTGTTAAATCATTCCGAAACGTTTGCGCATAAGTTCCATGCCATTTATCCATTAAGTGAAAATACATTTATTTTAGGTTGGCTCTTTTTCTTCTTTCTCGGTGGATACATCGGTGCTAACTATCAAAAATGGATCAATTTCTTATATCAATACTTATTTATTGTTATTGCTTTTGCGATTGTAGCATTTACGTTTTTCGTGATATTTACCAATCATGATTATTGGAATGTTACGAGCTTCACATATACACTAACTGTTTATCATACAATGATGTTTTTATTGCTACTCGGTATATGTATACATTTTAAAACATTAATGTACGGATCAATCAATTTAATAAGTTCGTTTTCATTCTTTACGTATTTATTGCATCCACTGATCTTAGACGCATTATACAGTTATACTTCTATTTTTGAGCAAGCTACAGTTATTTTTGTAGCCATTTCATTACTCTTTATCATTGGCTTGTGTATCGGTGTCGGCATTTTACTTCGTGAATTTTATATTTTTAGATTTTTAATAGGTAAGCAGCCTTATAAACTCAAAATTTATTTAAGCGAATAATTCAAATAATATAATACTTTAAAAAGCAGTATGGACCTAGGTTCATGCTGCTTTTTTGCGTTTCACAATGATATGGTCATGGAATTTACAAAAATTTATAATACTTTACAAGGTTTTTTCTTTTAATTTTTTCATCTTTATGGAATACTTTAAATAACTTAATTTAATATATGTACATCAATTGTTACCACATCTTTATTAAATTCTATATCTAGTTAAGTTAAACTCGCCTTCTACTTAGCAATATGATCCTTAAGCACTTTCTTTCTTTTAAATAAATAACGATTTATTTAATCTTTACTGTAAAAATTCCAAATGTTTTAATATTCAATTTTAAAACGTATTAATTACACAAACTAATTTTAACTAAATCACATCACACACTACATTAAATAAATCACTTTCAATTTACGAATGATTACTGTTATACTGGAAACAATTTATATTTTGAATTAATTTTTAAAATACAATATATAACAGAGATGGAGGCTCAAACTCAAATTGAAACTAGGCATAAAAGAACAAATTGTTGAAAATGCCATCTCCTTATTTTCAGAAAATGGCTATGAGGGCACAACACTAAATCAAATTGCGAGCAGCGTGGATATTAAAAAGGCAAGTTTATACTACCATTACGCAAGTAAAGAAGAGATATATCGTTCTTGCGTTAACACTTGTATAAACTATTTCACAACTTTTATAGAAGACACTCAAAAAAACTCCCTTTATTCAATAGAAGATTTACAAGAATTTTTATTTAATTTCATATTCAATATTGATGAAAAGTATATTAGATTATACCTACAACTTTCTTATGCACCTTATCAATTCAAAGATGAATTTTTGAAACAAATTAACTATGTTCATCAGATTTTAGATGCTTACATAGCGGGATACTATAAAAATATAGATTTCAAAGTAACAAAAGATGAATTTACTACTATTATTTTAATGTTTTTAGAAAGTTGGTATCTAAAGTGTTGTTTTATACACAGATATGGCGTTTTGCAAAATTTCAAAACCACATTTAACAGTGAACTTTCATCCTTATTAAATGTTATTTATATAAACACTTCAAAATCTGTCTAATTTGCCATCTAAGGTACTGACCTTAATAGTTACTATTAGCATCCTAGCGTATTTAGACTCCCATTAGACGTAGGTCAGTCTAACACCTTAATTTCAGCGTATCATGCCTTTGTACTTTAAACTAAAATAATAAAAAATTAACGAGGTCGGAACATAACATTGTTCTGATCTCGTTAATTTTTATTAGTACTTATTGATATACAGTTTAACGACTTATACTAAATAGTAAGCTTTATCATTATACTTTTTTATTTCAACTAACAGCCATGAAAGTTAAAATGGATTTTGATTGAGCCACTGTCCACCATCCATAGTCATGCATGCACCATTAATATAGCTCGCTTCTTCTGACATTAAGAAATTAGCTAAACCTGCGATTTCTTCAGGTTGACCCATTCTACCTAATGGCACACTATCAAGTGTTTGTTGTTTTGCATCGTCTGATAAACTTAATTTTCCAGATCCACCTGTATGATCGATTGGACCCGGAGCAATTGCATTGACATTTATTCCATATTTAGAACCCCATTCGACAGCCAATGTACGCGTCATTGACAACACGCCTGCTTTAGCGCTTGCTGAATGTATTACACCTGCACCAGCTCTCCATGCGTACGTTGCAACCATATTGATAATTCTGCCACGTTGTCCATTTTTTATCCATTCTTTTCCTACAGCTTGTGTACAATGCCATGTCCCATTTAATACAATGTCGATTACAGAATGCCAGCCATTATGCGACAAATCTTCAGCTGCACATAAAAAATTACCCGCTGCATTATTCACTAAACCATCTATTTTTCCAAATGTTTCTACTGTTTTATCAACAGTATATTGCACTCTCTCTGGATCTCGCACATCCATATCGATACAAAGGACTTGTCCTTCATATTGTTCTATTTCTTTTTTTGCAACTTCTAATTTTTCTAATGAGCGTCCGGTAATAACAACATTTGCGCCTTCTTCAGCAAATCTCTTGGCCATTGCTTTCCCCATACCACTACTGCCACCAGTCACCATCATCACTTTACCATTCATGTGCATTCTCCTTTGAAAAACGTTTGATATAAAGCGTCTATTTTTACAAGGTAAGCGCTTACAATTAGTATAACAAATATAATTTGAATTTATAATAATATGTCTGTTTTAAATGTACTTAACATGAAAACTCATACCGTTCTTATATTTTTTAAAAGTAATTATAATAAAGATTGCTAAGCTCACTTTTTAAGCATAGAAAAGCTCCCTTCAAAGTTATCATTTTTTAAATGTTTACTTTGAAGGGAGCATAACCGTTAATTTTAGTTTATTTTAATATACTATTTTTCAAAATAGCGACACAAGTGACCGCCTATTGCAAAAAACATAAGTAAACATCCGATAATAATAAACGAAAAACCAAACTCCACTAAATACCATGGCTCTTTTAGTATGCCATTTTCATTTACATAACTTGGCATTAAAAGAAAAATCATTCCTAATGATATTCCTAAAATAATACTTATTACACTTGCAAAAATAACTTTTTATTCATAATCTTATTATGCCTCCCAATTTTTTAAAAACTTATTTCATGTCATTAATTATTGAATAAGCCTGTTTCAATTTAAAGGAAGCATTGCTAGCATTTTAAAATATAAGCGCTAGGTGAACTTGCGAGTAGTGTAAAGTACCACTAGCATTCGCCTAGTAACGGCTTTTATAAATATAAATATAAAGTGAAAGGAGCAGATTTAAAATCATGAATTTTGCAACTCAAATTAAAATGATTCGAAAGGAACATCAATTAACACAAGCACAATTTGCTAATCAGTTAAATATTTCACGACAAACAGTATCTGCATGGGAAAATAATCGTTATTTACCAGATATTGAAATGATTGTAGAGATTGCCAAAACCTTTAATTTATCTCTAGATGATTTGATTTTGGGTAATACTGTGGTTAAGGACAAATTAGTCAATGATACAAAGTTTGTGAAACGCATTCGACTTAGTATCTTAAGTCTGATATTTATCATTATCGCGATCGTATCCGCTTTGCTATTCACACACTTACCTTCACACGTTTCTCAAGATGGTGTATTACAAGAACCTTGGTTTCTAGTTGTTCTTGCGTTTTTCTCATTATTAACAGGTTTAATCATTGGTCTGGTCAATCTAGTATTAATATTCCTCCATTCATTTAACCATAGACGCCAAAAAAATTAGTATATTGTATGACTTTGCTTGTAATTCTACATTTATTTGTTATAATCATTTTTAAATAAAATAGTTCTCTTATTAAGAGTGAGTGGAGGGACTTGGCCCTATGAAACTCCAGCAACAGCAATAATTTGCGATGTGCTAAATCCAACAATTCATTATAATGATTGAGTTGAAAGATGAGAAGTTGTATGGAAGCGCTTCTTATCTAAGAAGGGCTATTTTATTTGTAAAAATTTAGAAGGTGGTAATTTTTTATGAAATCCATACAAACACTATTTAGCAGTTTAGAACAATGGGAGCAATACCAGCCTAATAATATGGCAAGCAGTATGAATAAAATACAACATATTCAACACATTAAAAAGCAAATTTGGCACCGTCTTGATATCAATGATTACAAACAAGTCATACTAGAGAACAATCAATAAAAAATAGGTTACCCACACTCGTAAATTCTCTAGTATGGGTAACCTATTAACATATTTTTTCATAATTAAGGTGAATTTTTGCGCTAATGAATGCATCAATGCCCCTATACTGATTGCACCTATTTTATATTAATACACTGTTATCTATGACCTTATATAAATAACTTCACTAATCCCATGAGCATTAATAGCACAATGATCATTTTACAAATAAATGAAAGTGTTAAAAATTGTTTCTTTTCTTTTGGTGATGCTTTATCTGTATCATATGCGTTTAATTCCGCTTCAATTTCTTTATTTACTCTCTCTAATTCGTCATGATCCATGTCTTTATGACTCATATGACTACCTTCTTTTCTTTAAGATTCATTACCTATGATTATAACAAATCAAAGCCAAGAATCATCTCCCCCGACTCTGATTTATTATAATTTGAAAAGCTAACATCCTTCACCTCATTGTTGATTGTTTATACTGCCATAAGGTAAATACTTCACTTTTGTATCTTTTGGTAAGCCTTCATATTCATTAAATAGTGCTTGATACTTTGCACTAGTGGGCGTGGCGTGATGCAAATAATGTTCAAATGGTAATTTTTCTATACTATAAATTTCTTTTTTAGGATGCGCGTTCACTTCGTTTTTTAACTGACTAATTCTATTTTCATTTGCACTATGGATATTATAGAATACGCCTAAATAGATTACTGCACAAATAATGGCTAAACCAGTAATCACTTTACCTGATTTTCTGTTAAATACATTCAATTGTGCAAGTAAAATTAATAATATAACCGCATAAAGTGCATATACTGTATAAAAATTACGCGGTCCTATAGGTGATACGATAATAAGCGGCGCACATACAAATAAAATTGAAACGATTAATAAATACAACGTATATTTAACTTCTTTTTGATCAATGACTGTATGAACTGCTAGAACAAATGCACATAAAAAGACGAAACATACGAATGTACTCAACCAATTGGTCAGCGTTATCATATGAAATTGTTGTAATTCCAATTGCTTATAAATAAAAAAGTAATATACAGGTAATATCAATAACCCACAGACGATCAAGCCATGTTTTAATGTATGTTGACCTGTAAATGCATTTCTTCTAAACAACATAACAAGCAAGATACCAATGATTATCGTAATAATCACAATTTGATTAAAGAAAATCCAATCTGGCAATATCGTTGTTGCCGCTTTATATACTTTATCAACGATACCCGTATCACTTGAGACCGTTTGATAATCGCTTCCTTCAAAAAATATTTTGCGATAGTTTGGATTCAAAAACATAACGATTGTCCCTAAAGCAGAGATGAACCATCCTACAATGAATTTAGGATTCACTTTTTTATAAAAATAGAGATGCAATACAAGTGCGACAGCTATGATAAATGTATTAAATAATGTCGTATTTTCCATAAAAAATTGACCAACAAAACATGCACAGTAAAAAATGATATTTGTACTTACGTTTAAACTTTTCTGATTAAATAATACTGTTACAATAAACCATAAAATAAATAGTGTACACAAAGTTGCAGGTACATAATTATAAAATCCTGCAAACCAGCCATACGTTTGTTTATAAATTTCACTTGGAATTGTCACCATTAAAATAAATGAAGCTAAACAAATGATAGCCGGCTGTTTATGCATTACAAATCGACTCGTTACCCATATGATCAATATACTAAAAACGGCATACGACACCCATCTAAACCAGTCAAATCGAACCGCTACAATTTCAAGTAAATTACCAAGATAACGTCCATTTAAATTAGCAAAGTGTTCTTGCAACATTTGAATACCATATTGACTATACCAATCCCAATCGTCATGAGTTAATGGTGTGAAAAAAGCCATTAGTATATAAAATATAAATAATGCCGTAAGTATTAGGTGCGTTTTATTTTTATGTAAAGTCCACATCTCAACCTACCTCGCAATCGCTTAAATTGGTTTGACGTATGATATAGAGTGGGCGTTGTTTTACTTCATAATAAATTCTACCAATATATTCACCTATGACACCCAATGATGTTAACTGAACACCACCTATGAACAACACTGCAACAATCGTTGTAAAATACCCTGGTGTTGAAACACCATAGCTCAATGTATAAATCAAGTTAATTAAAATATAAAGAAAACTCATACCACATACGCATAAACCAAAATATAAAATGGCACGTAACGGTTTATTGTTAAATGAGATTAAGCCATCTAAACCATAATTCAATAGCGAACTAAACGTCCACTTAGACTCACCGTCTGCTCGCACCACATTTTCATATTCAATAATTTTAGGTTCAAATCCAATCCATGCAAATAAGCCTTTAGAGAATCTATTGTATTCGCCTAAGTTCACTACTTCTTTGACCGCACGTTGACTTAACAATCTAAAGTCACCTATACCATCTACGAAATCCACATCGACGATTTTGTTTATTACCTTATAATAAAGTTTAGAAACTGCTTTCCGCGCAATATGTTCGCCTGTTCTATCTCTTTTTGCCACTACCTGGTCTTCACCATTCCTATAGTGCGCAATCATCTGTGGAATTAGCGTTGGTGGATGCTGTAAGTCACCATCTAATATCACTAAGGCTTCTGCTTCCGTACTCGCACATAATCCAGCATACATGGCAGATTCTTTTCCAAAATTTCTTGAAAATGATATAAATTTTACCGCATTGTCCTGCAAAGCTAATTGTTTAATTATTGCTAGTGTATTGTCTTTACTTCCATCATCTATAAAAAGCAATTCATATTTATATTTGTTGCTGGTACTATCTCGTTGCATAATTTCAGTTAATTTGGCATATGTTTGTTCTAGCACTAATGCCTCATTAAAACATGGAATTAAAATTCTAATCATAAAATACAGTGCTCCTCTTTGAGTTCGTAATATATAAACTTTAATTTATTTTATATTATACAATATTAAAGATGAAATGTAGTATATATTTTTTCGTCACTTGCATTTTATTTAAATTTTAATCCTAATTAATCTTTTTATTTTCTAATATATTAAAAAACCGAGACATTTTTACATGTCTCGGAGTTAAATTCTATATTGTACTTTTCAGGCGTACTTTTTTATTTAATCTCATATTATTCTTCTTCTTGTGCTTCTTTCTTTAGTTCTTTTTTATTTTCGTCTAATTTCTCTTTATTTGCTTTAGGTGTATAATCTACCCCTTCTGTATAATCATTGGCAGCATTCCACAATAGAAATTCATTTATACCATGGTCTTTTAACGCGCGCACTTGATCTTCTACTGCTTGACTGTCATATACTTGATAGTTACCCTCTCCTAAATATTGTGCTGTAAAGTCTTGCAACCATGGACGAGATTTTGGTTTTTTGTCCCCTAATTGATTAAGCACAGATGTTTCCTTCTCTAGATATTTATCTACTGCACCATAAGGTTCTTTATCAGGCGTATCAAATCCAAAATCACCCGGACTCCAATGAGATGGATATATCATCGAAGAAATCGCATCGGTATTTTCAGCTATCTTAGGAAAACTTTGACCAATACCTGGTGCTTCTTCGACCATTGCTGAATAACCAAACACATCCGCAGATATTTCAGCACCATGAGGTTTAAGCTCTTTGCGTGCAGTTTTCAAAAATTGAGTTATAGTATCCACACGTTGATCGACATCACTTAATTTACTATTTTTATAATCTCCCTTATCGTATGACAAGCTACTTTCTACATTTTCAAATGCTTCAGGGAACCTTACATAGTCATATTGAATATCCTTAAATCCAGCGTCAGCTGCTGCTTTTGAAATATTAATATTATAGTCCCAAACTTCTTTTTTAAATGGATTAACGAATTTATCCCCGCCATCACTTTCCCAAACCGTACCATCTGCATTTTTAAATGACCATTCTGGATGACTTTCTGCTAAATGCTTATCTTTAAAAGTAACAATTCTAGCAATTGGGTAAATATTTTTTGATTTCATCTTATTCAATAATGGCTTCGCATCGACGATATCTAATGTATGTTTATCAATTTCTTTATCACCCGTATTAAAATTAATCGTGATATTTCCAGTATCATCTTTGACATCAATAACCATCGCATTCAAATCCGTGTCTTCTATAAATTTTGTGAGTTCCTTAAATTTTTCACCGTTTGTGGAATTCGCACTTACATAAATACCTTTAACACCGTCTTTAGGGTATTTAACCTCACTATTTTTACTCGATTGTTCAGATTGTTTGTCCTCGCTATCTTTTTTATCATCTTTTGGTTCACTATTTGAACATGCAGTCATTAATAAAGTGCTAGCAACCAACGTCGATATAACCCATTTCCCTTTCATTTCACACCAATCCCCTAACCTGTTTATATTGCGTCAAACTATCATTCATTCTATCTAATTTTATGCCACATCATTTATATTGTAAACTTCTTTTTTCTATAAAGTTTGTATAGCGTACTATATTAAAGGCGCGTTTATTTCATCTTAAAGTATACAAGCAGATGGTTACTTTCTCTTTTAAAGCAATGGTTTTTACGATGTTTATAAAAAAAGGGTTGAGACAACTATTTGCCTCAAACCTTTTCATCATACTATTAGAAACTATTTTATTTTTAAACTTCCCGCACAGTGAAGGAACACAACCCGATGCCTTCCTTGAGGTGTTTTTTATAGCTGACGTTCCCTTCACGATATCAATCAGATACTTATTTTACTTATCATCTTTATTAATGCGAACGCGATCAATTGGTTCACCAAGTTTTTCGTTACCTTGTGGTACATGGTATGTTAATAATTCAATATAATCTTTTGTTATATTTACTTTTGTATATGCTGGTTGATTATCTTGTATCGATTTAGCTGCATAATCCTTGTCACCATCTAATTCATAGAATTTACTTCCACTCGCTGAATTTAACGTTACATAGATTGTGCCATCTGGATTCGTGTAACTTTGCGGTGCTTGTCCATTTTCATCCCACTGTACTTGTGCATCTTTTCCCTTCATCACATGTGAACGACTATAAGAATGATCATGTCCGCCCAATACTAAATCGACATTATACTTCTCCATCAACGGTGCAAATTTATCACGTCTGATTTTAGATGCTAATTTATCAGAATGTTTCCCTGCTGAATATGGATTTCTATGCGTAAGTCCAACAATCCATTTAGGATTTTGATCTTTCGTATCTGCAATCGCACGTTTCAAAGTCTCTTCATGACCTTTAAAATCTAAACTTTCAGAGTTCAAGCTGACAAAAAGTGTATCATTGTGGGTAAAATAAAAGTCTGAACTCGCAAAGTTTTTACCGCCATTTTGTAAATTAGGTAGATTAAAATGTTCAGAATATGCTTTGTTAGCGCGATCATGGTTACCCAAAGTAGGTACTACTGTAAAATTCTCCATACCTTTCGCTTCTATAAATCCACTATATGCTTGTTCATCCCATGGTAGATTGACTTGGTCACCTAAACTCATTAAGAAGTCAGGATCTTGATTTAACTGTGCCATTTGATTTACAGTATTTTGCCAACCTGCATTATCTGATGCTAAATCTCCAGAGGCCCCTAGTTGAGGATCAGCTACTGCAATGAAGTTCGTTTCTCCATTATTATTTGTATCAAAACGACGTACGGCGGATTTTTCACCGTTATCTCCATTATAAAAACGATACATGTATTCCTTGTTCTCTTCTAAATTTGGAATCGTTGCCTGCGTATAATTCATACGTGGTATGCCTTTATTTATCGTACGTTTCGTGTTACTGCTTTTATGCGTTTGCCCTTCAATGCGTGTTGCATTTGAAAAATCTCCATTATCATTTGCTTCTGCAATTTCCACATAACCCTGTTCTTTAGATTCGTGATACCAAGTTAGATTCTTTTCTGTGTTATCTTTTCCAATCGTCATGATTGCATAACGATGTTCATTGTTTTGTGCTTGATCTGACGATACGTTTTTATTATTTAATTCTTGAGAAGTACTTTCTGTATTACTTTGCTGTGGTTGCTTCGATGGCTCATTAGTATGCTTTGTATCTATCGTTGGTTTTTCATTCGATTTTATTAAATTCGTGTTTTTATTGCTGTTCTCTACTGATTTCATTTCCGTTGATTGCTGTTCTTTTGGTTGCTCTTTTGAAGCTATCTCATCTTCTACATCTATACTCTCTGCATGTTGTGGGTTATTTCCTGGGTTATGTTGATTTAATGTTGATTGGTTAGGCAACTGTGGTTGTGCTTTTGAATCTGTATACTTTTCTAATTTGTGTTGTGACGGAGCTTGTTTTTTTTGAGAAGATGCTAACGTTTCATTATTTTTATCTGTTTGCCCAGTTGTATATTCTTTATCTAGTGTCACTTTTTCAGTGTTGTTGTTATCAGATGTTGAATGTAATTCATCTATATTTGCATTTTGCTCTGTTTTGGACTGTGTCAATGTATCATTTGTATTATGTATAGCGTTATTTTTCATTGGATCAACTGTTTTATTAGAAGACGTCTCTGATTCCAATTGTTTTTCTGAATGTTGTGCTTCCGAATTTTGTGATTCTGTTATGTTTTGATTACTTTGATTCGTTTCATTAGTCGTTGTTTCTAGTTTTCCTTTCTGCTGTTCTTCTACTTCTGATGCATTGGCGCTATGTGTTCCTATAAAGATACCTGCTACTGACAAGGAAAATACGATACCCGAGGTTCTTTTTTTCATCAACTAAATCCACTCCTAACTATTTTTATAAATGACTCATTTATGTTGATTACCACGAACTTAACAAAAGAGTATTAATTTCAAATTAAATAGAAGTAAATATTAGATATAAAAAGAGCAGAATTGAAATCTTAGATTAAGAAAGATTTCGAAATTCTGCTCAAAACATAGCGTTTTTACAATGCGAAATAAAGCACTTGTAGTGTTTAAAATTCACACAGTTTAATTAAAAATTAAGTTCTATTCAATGGTTGATAACTTACTATCCTCCAAAGAACAAATCAATGATATCTCTTTTTCTATTTTTATCAGCTTTATAGAATTCAGTATATCCGCAATTTTTACATGTAATAGTTGTAAAATTATTATGTTGTAAATCAAACATTTTAGATAAACCTGAACCTGTAGCTGAAAGTGTACCTTCTTCAATTTCAGTATGTCCGCATTTGACACACCCTTTTTCTGGTTCTGCTGTCATGCTTCCCACTCCTTTATCGCAAATGCTATTTTTTATTTATCACTAATTCAGATGTACTAAACTTGATTTTTGGGTTTCTATGTATGGTCATATTAAAAAAAGACATCAACTCGGATTTTAGTAACCAACGATTGATGTCTTTTTGTCTTGCAATTTGTTATTTATTTTTCACTTTTAATCCACGATAACGATTCAATGTTGCACAAAACTCTTGTTTTCTTGGTAAAGCGAGATTACCCGGATGACCTTTAAATGATGAAATTGCATCTAGGCCCCGTTTTTCAATGACATCATACAGTTTGTTTGTTGCTTCAAACAATGTATCCTGGTCATTCAATAAATGCTGTTGATAATAATCCAACATTTCTGCTAAACATTGCGTTTGACTATGATCAACTAGCTGCTCAAGCCCTGAAATCTCGATACGTTCCTTGCCATATAAAATGGTATCTTTACCTTTAACTTTAAAGCGATTTTCTTTACCCTTTTTAGAGAAACTGGATTTTAACGGGGTTCTATTCGGTATATCCCCAAAGTGGCCTTCTATTGTCATCTGTTTTTTACTTTCTTCTGATGCAGCAATAGATTTAGCATTTTCCGTAACATCTTTAAGTACATATTCATCCATCATCAATACGTGATCTGCCGCTTCAAAATAATCACCCGAACCACCCACAATTAAGATAGTAGAAACACCATAATCTTCATAGAGTGGTTTCACTTTACCCGCAAACGGCGTAATAGGTTCTTTTTCAGGTGCAATCAATTGTTGCATACGACTATCTCTAATCATGAAATTCGTAGCAGAGGTGTCTTCATCAATGAGTAATAACGATGTGTCTGCTTCTAACGCTTCCATCACATTAGTCGCTTGTGATGTACTTCCACTCGCATTTTCAGTAGAAAATTGATGTGTATCTTTATTTCCCGGTAAATTATTGATAAATGGGCTAATATTCACTTTTTCAATATGACGTCCATCTTCGGCACGTATTTTCATTGCATCGTGAGCCGTAATAACATATTCTCTACCATCGTTATCAATATGATTATATACACCACGTTCTAACGCTTCGAGTATTGTTGACTTACCATGAAAGCCTCCGCCAACGATTAACGTAATGCCTTTAGGAATGCCCATACCAGAAATCGTCTTCCCACTTGGCAATGTCATAGTTATTTCAACACTTTCTGGACTATGAAACGCTACAGCATCCGATAATAGTTTATCAGAAACACCACTTTGACGTGGCAATATTGCGCCATTTGCAACAAAAGATACCAGTTGTCTTCGTTCAAGTTCTTCACGAATAAATACTTGATCTAACATTAGTGTAACCTGATTCTTAAGTTCAGCCTGATTCATATTTTGATAAAGTAATGCATCAGCTACAATTTTAGGTAACGTATCTATCAGTATATGCGCTGCAACTTTTCCTAAAATTTTTCGACCAGCTGCAGGCAAACCAATTTCAAGTCTCACTTCGATGTCATGTTTATTAATGACAACTGACGTCCGCTCTAATATCTCTTGGCCACAATGATCTATAAAGATATTTCTTACACTTTTCGAATATTGATCATTTCGCTTGAATGATTCGATACTTTCTCTAAATGCACGTGTTAAAAAGTCTGATACTGCTATCTCTTTATTTTTTGAATCTAGTAAATCATTGGGAATATTTGCAGTTTCACGATTTATAATGACTCTCATTTTAGAGGGTGGCGCATAAGGATCCACTTGTGCATGATCAATGGCTAAACGAAATTGCTTAAACTGATATTCACCTTTGAGGCGTTTATATGCTCCATATTTCTGGCCATCTAAAGATTTTAATAATTGCGCTAACTCTGTAGATTGTTTCAATGGGATGCCTCCTAAAAATGTCATTTTTGTTATTTTCCCGCTTTTTTAATATTTACTTAGTATAGGATACTGAATGTAATGTGTACAACAAAAGCCTTATAAAGTATTTAAGCCACCAATCAATGGCGGCCTAAAAACATTTTATTTAGTTAACTTAGGAGTAGGTTTACTTTACATTATAAATTTCGTCTATTGCCGCATTCAATGCTTGAGCGAAATCGTACATTGTTGAAGTCCAGTTGTCTATATTTTTACGTGCCGCTGTATTGGAATTGCCATCTTTAAAGAACGCTTTTCTTAACGCGGTCGTTAACTCCAACTGTATACCTGTACTACCTTCTATCTTATTAATAAAGTTATTACTATTTGCACCACCGATATATTCTGGTGGTACTTTCACATTAAAGCCCTTACCTTCAAGTTGGCTTTGAATCGCATCCCTTAATGAAGATTTCAAACCACCTAAATATACAATTTGCTCGTCACCTTGAGCACCATGAATTGAGATTGTTGCACTTCGATCTTGGATCATATCATGAAGCGTTGCATCATCGTAGTGTGTGGAAGTTACATGTAATTGTGTATTATTTGACGGCCTAATAGCTTCAAAAGAAAAATAATCAAAATTACCATTATTCGCTACTAACTTCGTTAATTCTGTAGTCCCTTGTTCAATATTCCCACCATGTGGCGCCACGATAAGTACTGATTTTCCTGTATCACGTGTGTCTTTTTTCCAATCGACACCTTCTTTTGTATCATTATACAATTCTGTCATAGAGCTATAATAATCTGATTTTCGTGTTTCAACTGGTATGTCTAATGATGTGTCTGCATTACCTACTACAGTATCAACAGCTTCAGTTTTTGTATCTTGAGCAGTACTTGAAGCACTTGTTCCTGTCTCTGTTAGCTTAACCGGCACTGCGATTGGTGTTAATGGTACATTTGTTGACGTACTTGGGGTGTTCACAGCCGTCGTTGGTGTTTGTGTAGGTGTGTTCGGTTGCTTCACTGTTGTCGTTGGCGCTTTTGCGGGTGTACTAGGCTTTTTCACTGCTGTCGTGGGTGCCTTTGCAGGTGTGCTTGGTTGCTTCACCAGTGTCGTTTGCGTCTTTGACGGCGTACTCGGTTGCTTCACTGCTGTTGTAGGTGCTTTAACTGGCGTACTCGGTTGCTTCACTGCTGTTGTAGGTGCTTTAACTGGCGTACTCGGCTTTTTCACTGATGCTGTGGGTGCTTTTACCGGCGTACTTGGTTTCTTTACCGATGTCGTTGATGTTTTCGTCGGCGTATTTGAACTCTTCGCTGGTGTCATTGAAGTTTTTACCGGTGTGCTCGGCTTTTTCGTTGGTGTCACAGATGCTACCGTTTTACTTGTTGATGTTTTGGCTGGAATTGACTTTGATGTCGTTGGCACTGTTGTTTTGATAGATTTTGCTGTCGTTGGTTGCTTTTTTATCGTTGTCGTTGATTTTATTGTTACGGGTTTAATGACTTTAGTTGTCGTTGACTTTTGAGTTATCGTTGGCACTTGCTTCGTCGTTGTTAATGTTGTCTTCGATTTAGTTGTTGTGCTACTCGCTTGTGCTTGTCCGCTCACTAAAGCAATCATTCCTATGCTTACTACTGTAGTTACCATTCCCATTAACGCTTTTTTATTTACAAAAAGGCGGCTACCTTCATTCATTTTCATTCAATTTCCCCTCAAAAATTTTATATTGTAATTTTAATGATACACAATATTTTTCCCAATTCAATAATTAAATAATTTTTTCACTGAAATTTCATACAGAAGTAAAACAAAAGATCATTTGGTCACTAAAATTTAATTTAAAAAAGACTATTCATTCTTCTTCAAAAATGAATAGCCTTAATCTAATCGTTCTATTATTTTGTTTTTCTATCAATGTCCAATGCTGTTGAAAATGAAGGCTTTTCTTTTCTAAATAAATATTCACCATTTCTAATAGAAGCAAGGCAGTCTACACGACGAC
>NZ_JACBFD010000023.1 GCF_013391405.1 Staphylococcus sp. GSSP0090 | reverse complement strand
TTAGGGAAAGAGATTGGTTTTATTTCTCAAAATTATACACATAGTTTTAACGATCATACAAAACTCGGGAAACAATTGATTGCTATATACAGACAACACTACAAGATAGATAAAAAAGCTGCAAAAAAAATTGTGGAACAAGCACTGACATGGGTCGAGTTAAACCCTGCTCAAGTGATGACAAGGTACCGTTTCAGTCTTTCTGGGGGACAATTAGCTAGAGTTCAAATTGCTAGTGTATTAATGCTAAATCCTAAAGTCATTATTGCTGATGAACCAATGGCTTCATTAGATGCGATAACAGGATTTAATATCATGAATTTGATTAAACATTTAGCTGAAGTACATAAAGTGACTTTGTTATTAATCACACATAATCTATCGCATGTATTAGATTTTAGTGACTGGATTCATGTCATTAAGCAAGGTGAAATGGTTGAATCAAATCATATTGCTGCATTTAAAAATAATGACGTTGATCCCTATAGTTTAAAATTATTTAATTCCCGAAGCCAACTAAAGAAAGGGGATTATCATGCTTAGTTTGACAGATGTTAGTTTTAGCTATAAACATGAACCTATTTTAAAAAATATTCATTTATCTATTCAGTCAGATGAGGTTATCGGAATCGTTGGAGAAAGTGGCTCGGGGAAGACGACATTAGCAAAAATGATGCTCGGTTTACTCCAACCAACACATGGTGATATCACTACACATAACGAACGTATTTTACCAATATTCCAGCATGCCATAGATAGTTTTAATCCTAAAGTTAAAATTAAGACATCCATGGAAGAACCGATAAAGTATCAACGAAACATTGATTCGAAAAAGGTACGACAACGCTTGTCTGATTTGATGATATATATGCAATTAGATGAAAAATTGATGAGTCGATTACCTGAAGAATTAAGCGGTGGTCAATTGCAACGTTTCAATGCATTACGTACGCTCATGTTAGAACCAGACATACTAATCTGTGACGAAATGACAGCAAGTTTAGATGTGATTGCAGAACGACGCATGATTGAAATATTAGAACATTATCATAAAACCACACAGAAAGGCATGATATTAATATCTCATGACCTTGCATTTCTCAATCAAATCGTTAATCGCTTCATTGTAATGAAAAATGGTGTAATCGTAGATGATTTTGATAAAAAAGACCTATTTAATGATACGCGTCATGAATATACTAAAAAATTACTTTCTATTTACTAGGAAGTAATTTCAGACTGTCGACAAAGTCTCTAACTTTGTTGGCAGTTTTTTATGCATGCTTTCCACGTGTACTGCCTTAGCCTGTAGTCTTTGGCTAGCGCTATTCCACAGAAGTCGGCATAAATCACTGCCAATAGGAAAAGATTTTTATTTCATTCCTACCATTTGGGGTCAGTTCATAACTTGTGTAAGGTTTGCCTATATTTTGAATTGCTTTCTATTTACTAGAGAATTTTTTGAAAATATCAAGAATGAAATATATTTAAATTTCAAAAATAATGTGTGATATATGATTGAGATTAATATAAAATAATGTATAATTGAGAACAAGATGAGAAAAGGGGAAAAAATAAATGAAAAAATTAATATTTCCATTGCTAGCATTAATGCTTATATTAGCGGCATGTGGCAATAATTCAAGTGATGACACTTCGAAAAAGGATAAAGAAAAAACGACGTATACACAAGATTCAGGTAAAAAAGTAAAGATACCTAAAGATCCTAAACGTATCGTAGTATTAGGTGCAACATATGCAGGTGGATTGAAAGAACTTGATGCAAATATCGTGGGTGTCGCAAACATAGTAGATGATAGTAAAGTATTGAAAGATAAATTTAAAGATGTCGATAAAGTAGATGCTGAAAATGTTGAAAGTGTAGCGAAACTTAAACCAGATTTAATTATTACATACAACACAGACAAAAATTTAAAAAAATTAAATAAAGTTGCACCAACCATTGCTTTTGACTATATGAAACATGATTATAAAGAACAGCATAAAGAGTTAGGTAAAATTGTAGGTAAAGAAGATAAAGCAGAAGAGTGGATTAAAGACTGGGACGAAAAAACAAAAGATGATGGAAAAGAAATTAAAGACGCTATCGGTGAAGATACAACGGTATCTATCATTAAAGATTTCGATAAAAAAATCTATGCCTTAGGTAAAACATATGGCCATGGTAGTGAGATTTTATATGATTCATTTGGTTTGAAAATGCCTGAACAAGTAGAAAAAGCAACTGAGAAAAATGATTTAGCTGATATATCTGAAGAACAAATACCTGAAATGTCAGGTGATTATGTTGTAACACCTGTTGCTAAAGGTGCCGACTTATCATTTGAAAATAAAGATATTTGGAAAAATACAGAAGCAGTAAAAAATGGTAAAACATTTAAAGTCGATGAAGGTATTTACTGGTTAAATGATCCATATTCATTAGACTATGAACGTAAAGATTTAAAAGAAAAATTATTAAATCATTAAGATTTTAACATCTATACGCCTGAAGCACTTTGATTAATAAGTGCATTAGGCGTATATTTTTGTTGAATGATAAACGTATTGAATTTTTGTTTTAATGATGTTACATTTGATTTAAATATTTTTGATGAGGAGGAATATAATGACAGCTTCTATGAGACTTCGCTAAGACTTTTTTGAATCATATACAGTTTTAAATTCAAAAAAGGTCTTGTTCGCTAGATGAACTCATAGGGTGACGTATGTCATTTTTTCCTCGCTAAATAATTAAACAACTTAGGGCTTTATTTTCTATGAAATTATTTATGTGTGAAGAGTGAATGAGACGGGAGGCACCTGTCTTATTTTTTATGCGTGCATTTCCTTTAATAATAGGGAGTGTATAAAAATGGAACAATATACAGTTAAATTTAACCAAGTAAGGCACAAACTTACTGATTTTCGATCACTTGAGATCAATGAGTTACATGCGTATCAATTCGAGAAAATAGCATTAATAGGTGCTAATGGTACGGGAAAGACCACTATTTTAAATATGATTCATCAAACAGTGACACCTGACCATGGTCATATTGAAGTTAATGAAGATGATCAATATTTTGAACAATTGAACATGGATATAGATAGTGACTATAATCAATTAGATGGTGAAGTGCTTAGTGAATTCAAGTTATCGATGAAGTATACAAATGTGATGAGTGGTGGAGAAATCGCTAAATATAAATTAAGTCAAATTATTTCTGATTATAGACCAATTTTATTATTGGATGAACCAACCAATCATATGGATAGTAATGGTATTGAATATTTAATTAACCATTTAAAATATTATTATGGTACTTTGATTTTGGTGAGTCATAATAGGTATCTAATTGATAAAGTTGTAGATACAATTTGGGAGATTCAAAATAACGGTAAGATAAGAGTCTTTAAAGGGAATTACAGTCAATATCAGGAACAAATTAAATTAGAAGAGATTGAACAGAAAAAGGAATATGAACAATACGAAAATGAAAAAAGGAGATTAAAAAAAGCAAGCGTAGAAAAGCGCAAGCAAGCTCAAAAAGTAAATAAAGTTACTGATAAACAAAGAAATAAAAGTATTAAACCTGATAGGTATAGTGCATCTAAACAAAAAGATTCTGTAGAAAAAGCGGTGCAAAAACAGGCGAAACATATAGAAAAGCGCTTAGAGCAATTAGAAAAAGTAGAAAAGCCACAAGTGCACCAACGATTTCAATTTCCACAAAATAAGATATATAGCATATATAATAAATATCCCATTATTGCGCAAGATTTGACGTTAATGAAATCAGATATAACTTTATTAAGTCATGTGCGCTTTCAAATCCCTTATGGCCAAAATATAGCTATTATTGGTGAAAATGGTGTTGGTAAAACATCATTATTTGAGGCAATATATCAATATAATGCGTGCATTGATATATCACCCAAAGTGAAGATGGCGTACTATCGACAACTTTCGTATGAAGAAATGAAAGACGTTACACTGTTAAATTATTTAATGGAAGAAACAGATACGACTGAAGCTTTTGCACGTTCAATTTTAAATAATTTAGGATTAAACGAAGCCTTAGACCGTTCATGTAAAATTCTGAGTGGAGGAGAGAGAACTAAATTATCTCTGGCAATATTATTTACTACAAATGCGAATGTGTTAATCTTAGATGAACCAACTAATTTTTTGGATATTCAGACGCTAGAAGCACTAGAATTATTTATGAACGCCTATCCGGGTATTATTTTATTCACATCACATGATACTGCGTTTGTTGAACAAGTTGCTGATGTAAAATGGGAGATAAGGGAACAATCTATTTATGATGTCACTTAAAGGGAAATTATATAAGATTTAAAATAATGTTGTTGTATTTGTTAGGAGAGAATTAATATGAAACAGGAACAAAAAGTTGATAATTGGGTACAGCTTACGAAATATGTGAATTATATCGATACAATGATTGAGAAAAAATTAAAACAAGAATACAATTTGAGTTTAAAAGAATTTTATGTTTTGTATGAGATTCACAAAGCAAAAGGAAAAAAATATAAAATTAATGACTTAATCAAAATTGTAGATTTAAGCCAAAGTGCAATGTCACGTTTAATTGTAAGAATAGAGCAACCCACGAGAGCATTAGTCGTAAGACAAGAATGTCTTGAAGACCAACGGGCGATGTATATTTATTTAACTGAAGCAGGACAGCGCATAACTGAAAAAGCTTTGAATACGTATGAAAGTCTGATTTCAAAAGTTAGCTTTTCCAATATTCGTAAGCTTTCTCAAATAGATAATATAGATGAATAGGCATATCATCTATCAAAGCAACAGTGTTGATGGATAAATAAAAGTACAAAGATTTGATTGATCGATAAAATGAGTATTTTTATAAATAAAAGGGCTAAAACATGTGCGCATGTTTTAGCCCTTTTGTATATATTAAGAATGACGTTTTTTAGAATGCTTCACTCCATATAGAAGGTAAATCAGTAATCCAATAATAAACCAAATGAGTGTGTATAGTTTTGCTTCAGCACCTAAGCCCCAGAATACAACAACAACACTAAGGAAGGTGATGATTGGCATTACAGGATAGAATGGCATTTTAAAAGCTGGCATAGGAATATCTTTTCCTTCTCTTGGACGTAATCCAAAAATACCAATAGAAACAAACATAAATGCGACCAATGTGCCTGCAGAAATTAATTGTGCAAGGAAAGCAAATGGGAACATTGAGCCAATAATAACTGCAATCACTGTTAAAATAATTAACGAACGATTAGGTAGATTTTTCTTGTTTAATTTTCCTAACCAAGATGGTAATAAACCGTCACGACCAAAGGAATAGAGTAAACGAGAACCCGCTAGCATCATTCCAATAAGGGCTGTGAACATACCGATAACAGAAATTGCCTGTACAATCGCTGCTACAACGCCAAAACCACTTTGTCTTAATGCCCAACCTACAGGTTCAGCATTATCAGCATAAGCAGAATAAGTAAACATACCAACAAGTACAAGAGATACTGCGACAAATAGAATGACAGCTATAGCTAATGAACCTAAGATACCTCGAGGCATTGTTTTTTGTGGATTAATGGCTTCAGCTGAATTGGCTGCGATAGAATCAAATCCGATATATGCTAAGAATATCATGGATACACCTGCATAAATACCTTGCCAACCACCAAAAGAACCTGTCTCAGTGACTTTATGTTCAGGTATAAACGGTACATAATTACTTAAATCAATCGCTGTTAACCCTACTACGATGAATAGTAAAACAGCTAAAACTTTAATCACAACAAGTATATTTTCAATACGTGCTGCTGCAGAAACACCGTATGATAAGAGGCCAGCCGTAAGTAATATGACGACAGCGGCAACGATATCAATGATGCCGCCATCTGTACCTAACGTATTGGACAATGACTTGGGTAATTCAATCCCCAATGGTGAGACGAGCCCGCGTAGATTTGCCGAAAATCCAGAAGCTACAAAGGCGACGGCTATGAAATATTCAGCTAACAATGCCCAACCGGCAACCCAACCAAATACTTCTCCAAATACGACATTAATCCAAGAATACGCTGACCCAGCAAATGGCATTGCTGATGACATCTCAGCATAAGCAAATGAAACGAGCCCTGCTACAACCGCAGCTAATAGGAATGACAGTGCAACTGCCGGTCCTGTATGCTGAGCGGCGACTACACCAGGTAATGTGAAAATGGAAGTTGAAACAATGGTTCCAACACCTAAAGCTAGAAAATCTTTGACACGTAATGTTCTATTTAAATGTGCATCCTTCACTTGATAAACGGAAGGATCTTCTCTTTTTAAAATCTTATTAAAAAAACCTTTCATAATGAACCTCTCCCAATGAATAATATATCGTAAAACTTAATAACTAATTTATGATAATGTATATCATAGCACAAATATGTCTAAATATTCAGAAAAATTTTATAAAAATATGTGTAAATGTACACGTGGTATTCTATTTCTTTAAAAGTAGTTGTTTATTGGAAGGAATGACACTTAGAAGTACGTTCATTTTAAAATAAATTTCGGATTTTTTATTACCTTCAAAGTAAAAACCTTACATAATTTAGTTAAATAAAAATTACTCCTAAAGATAATAAATAATGAATAATTTATTAAGTGGCAGTTATTTTAAATCTTTTCAGTTTTTCGACATGATTTTTCATTACAAAATTGTCACTTTACACAATTTCATAATTTTTTATTATATAATCATCGAGAAAAAATGAGAGCAATCTTTTAATGGTTGTTCTTATTTTTTTAAATACTAAATAATTAAAATTATCAAAGGAGTAGAAAAGTGAATAAAATAAGTAGAGAGAAATTTAGTATAAGAAAGTATAAACTAGGTGCAACATCAGTGTTACTGGGAACGATTTTAGCTGTGGGTATATTTGAACCTAGAACAGCTCAAGCCTCTGAATCAGATAATGCAGAAAGTAAAATAACACAAGATAATCAAACAGAATCTGAACAGATGACAACTTCATCAGAAGAATTTAAACATAATCAAAGTATAACTAGCGATAAACAAATACCAAATAATCAAATGAAAACATCGGAAGAACGTTTTCATGATGAAATGATAAATAACAAAGTAAAGCAAAGTGAAGATAGCACACAAAATGGTGACGACAATGCCATAGAACAACAAAAAACAGAAACATTAAATACAGCAATACCAAAAGACTCAAAACAACGGAAACAAGAAAATAAAGAAGAAGTTCATGAGGTTGAACAAGAAAAACAAATTGAAGGGCCCCAAGAACTTAAAGAATCCAAAGAACTCAAAGAACCTGAAGTACAAGCGAATTATATACAAAATAATTCAAATAAGCAGCAGGAAGATATAAATAAAGAGCAAAGTAATCATGGAATTAAACCATCGAACCAACAATCAAAAGCAACAAATGATGGTAATGCTGAAGTGAATAAGCGACAAGTTACGTCTCAAATACTAAAAGCAAATAACCCAGTAAATGAAAATAACCAAGTTCAAAAGGGTGTGGATGTCTCTAATAAAGTAATAGCTAAAGATGATTCACAAATCATTAGTGAAAATGTAGTAAACCCACATAGAGGGCAACGTAGTCAGCTGAAATACAATTTAGCTTTCGAAAAAGGAATTAAACCAGGTGACTATTTTGATTTCAACATTTCAAATAATGTGAACACTTATGGTGTATCAGTAAGAAGGAAAGTGCCAGATATCAAAAATGGTTCTGTTGTCATGGCTACAGGACAAGTATTAGATAATGGTAGCATTCGTTATACATTTACAGATTTTATAAAAGATAAAGTTAACGTGACAGCACAGCTTTCTTTAAATCTTTTCATTGATCCAAAAGTAGTTCAAAAAGAAGGTCAACAAACGATAACATCCACTTTAAATGGTAAAACAATATCTAGAAGGATAAACGTTCAGTATTTAAATGGCACAAATCATGCGGGCGTTAGCGTCAACGGTGCGATTGAGAAAATAGATAAAGAGGAAAATAAATTTAGCCATATTGCATACATTAATCCTCAAGGCAATAAAATTCAAAGTGCGACTATTTATGGGAGAATTACTAGTGGATATACTAATAATGGTGTATTACCAACAGTAAAAGTCTATGAATATATAGGCAATGAAACGATGCCGCAAAGCGTATACGGTGATACAAACAATGCGAAATTGTGGAAAGATGTAACAGAAGACGTTAAAAATAATTTGCAAGTTGGTTACAGTCAATATCAACTAGACTTTGAAAATTTAAATAAGCGCTATCTTATTAGATATGAAGGAGAATATCAAAATGATGCACAAAATCTAAATTTCCAAACGAATGTATCTGGCTATCCCGAGCATAATCCTTATTATGCTGCATCTGCTACATGGAATAATGGTCTAGTATTTTATCAAAATGATGCTAATGCGAATGGCGACGATGTCATTATAGAAAACAACGATATCAATTGGCAAGAAGACACGATACCGGATGAGCATGGTCAAAATAATGGAAATCAGACGATCGAAGAAGATACTAATCAAGATAAACCGATACATCAAAATGGAGGCCACACACCGATAGATTGGGATGAGCAATTGCCAGATGAACATGGTCAAAATAATGGAAATCAAACAATCGAAGAAGATACAGAACAAGACAAACCGATACATCAAAATGGAGGCCACACACCGATAGATTGGGATGAGCAATTGCCAGATGAGCATGGTCAAAATAATGGAAATCAAACAATCGAAGAAGATACAGAGCAAGACAAACCGATAGATCAAAACGGAGGTCACACACCGATAGATTGGGAAGAAGATACAATCCCAGATGAACATGGCCAAAATAATGGAAATCAGACGATTGAAGAAGATACTAATCAAGATAAACCAATAGATCAAAATGGAGGCCACACACCGATAGATTGGGAAGAAGACACAANCCCAGATGAACATGGCCAAAATAATGGAAATCAAACAATCGAAGAAGATACTAATCAAGATAAACCAATAGATCAAAATGGAGGGCACACACCGATAGATTGGGAAGAAGACACAATCCCAGATGAACATAGTCAAAATAATGGCAATCAAAAAATCAAAGAAGATACAACGTCAAATAACCATAATCATGCTAATCTGGAAGACAATAAACAAATAACGGATACTAAGGATCAACGAATGGTTGTGGGAAGTTATCAATATATATCGAACAATAACATAAATCAAAATAATGTAACTACAAAAGTAAATAACCATAATAATAATGAGTTATCTAAAACACATAAAGAAATTGTGAAAGATGATGTGAAAAAGACTGAACAATTGCCAAAAACTGGTAATAAAGAAGATAAGATGACTTTATTTGCAACATTATTAGCTATTTTAGGTTCCGCAATGTTATTAAAGAGAAATAGAAATAAAGCGTAATGACATTATATATGCAAATTTGATTCAGAATGTTTAACTTATGTGTTAAGGTATTACATTCAGCTAGATTTTAAAGTTTAATTGAAGAAATCACATTGAAAGTTCTTAAAGCATTTTGTCTTATATATACTAAATTATATTAATTATATGATAAAAATACATCCTAAAAGTTAGACGCATTTGTCTTTGCTTAAGGGATGTATTTTTATATATTAAGAACGGTGATTTATAGTTTTATTCTAATGTAAATGGTAAGCTATTATTAAATTTGAGATTAAACGAATGAGGGGGATTTATTATGAACATACAATCAGCATGGCTTAATTTACCAGTCAAAGACCTAAAAGCGAGCGCGACTTTTTTTGAAAATATTGGGTTTACGATTAAAAAGAACGAAGCAGTTTTAGATAAAATGAGGGGCATCGAAACGGTAGATCATAAAATCATTATGCTGATAGAACAAGGACAATTTAAAAAAGTAGCACAACAATCTGATATAGGTAGAAACGAAGCACTTGTCTCTGTTTCTGTTAAAGCGCCAGCAGAGGTAGATGAATTATTAAATCTTGTTGAAACAGCAGGTGGAACAGTACTTCAACGTGGTACAAAGCATGAAGGTTTTTATGGCGGTTTATTTAGCGATATTGATGGTCACTTGTTTAATATTATCGCAATGTAATTTGGAGTAATAACGTTAGTATTTATATCTAACATTGAAGGGAGTAGCAGTATGATAAAAGCAATTGGGGTAGATAAAGATGGCACATTTCTTAAATCTGACCATACCTATGATAAAGCGTACTTTGATCGTTTATTTAAACATATTGTACAGCAAAATATAAAATTTATTGTAGCCAGTGGTAATCAGTATGCACAGCTACGTTCATTTTTTCCAGAAAAGATAGACAACATCACTTTTGTAGCGGAAAATGGTGCAGTAACTTATCAAAATGATGTATTATTGGCAGCGCATTATTTTGACCAACAACTCATATTTGAAGTTTTAGAAACAATTCATCAAACCTATCATATAAGGGATGTTGTTTTAAGTGGTATACATTCAGCATATGTTAATGACCAGAGCAGTGATGAATTCTTAAGTTTTATACGAAATTATTATTATGATATAGAAAAGGTAGCTTCATTTAATGAAATTACCAATGATCACTTTGTGAAAATCGCTTTACGGATTAAAGATAAAGACTTAGTTAAGCAAGTGGTTAACGATATAGAACAACGGTATAGAGGAAAGATACGCGCAGTGACAAGTGGCAATGATAGTGTTGATTTAATCTTACCTAACGTGAATAAAGGTGTTGCAATTAAAGCATTACTAAACGATTGGGATATACCACAAAATGAATTACTTGCCTTTGGTGATGCTAATAATGATTTAGAAATGCTAGGCTTAACAAAGCATAGTTATGCTATGGAAAAATGTAGTGCTGAATTAGCAGAAATTGCAAAACATAGAGCGCCTTCTAATGATGATTCAGGTGTCTTACAAGTGATTGAACGATATCTGCGACAATAATCAAGTACATGGAATGTTAATAATAAAACTCAATTTCTAGTTATGGATGCCAATAAATAAAGGCATAATCATAACTGAAATTGAGTTTTTTAATTGCTAATTTACGATTAGTACAGGTATGTCTACATTACTTGCTATTTTATGAGTCACGTTACCAAGAATATTTTTAAGTTCAGATTTTTCACGTTTGTTACTCATGACAACAATATCATATGCATTTTCATTAATTTCAGCTAAAATCGATTGTTTAATATAACCTGTTTTAAACTTAACATTCACTTTTAAATCAAGTGTTTCTAATTTTTGAATAAAAGGTGAAAGAGCTTCGCTTTTCTCGTTTGCTAAATCTTCGAAATGCTTATTATCATAACGTACCGATGTTTCTAGTTCACCTTCTGGAATGACATTAAAAACTGTAACTTCTGCATTCTCAACGCCGTAGGTTAAATTTTCCAATTCCTTAGGCACGTTATTGAACGAATTGTCAAAGTCGTAAGCTAATAATATTTTTTTATACATTATAGCGCCTCCTTTTTTATTCATATACCCTATAAAAATCAAAGTAATAATTTAAAATGCACGATTAAGCAATTGTGTAAATAAATAGGGTAACACTTATTAATATAACATTATTTTACATCTAAACCGATGATATCATTAACATTGTTGTAGCCATTCGATTTAAGGTAATGCGCCAATTGTTTATTCAATTTGTGTGTTAGTCCAGGTCCTTCAAAGACTAAAGAACTATAGATTTGAACAAGTGAAGCACCTTGACGCATCATCTTGATGACATCGGATGTGTTAAAAATACCACCAGTTCCGATAATTAAAAATTGGCCATTTGTTTGTTTATAAGCGTAAGAAATGAGTTCTAGATTACGCTCGAATAATGGTTTGCCACTCAAGCCACCAGTTTCTTCGCGGTGATTTGAATGTAACGCTTCACGTTGCTGTGTTGTATTGGCTAGAATAATCCCATCAAAAGTTTGCGTAATCGGTGGTAGCATTTGACCAAGACCTTCTAAAGATAAATCAGAAGTCAATTTGATAAAAATAGGGACATTAAGATTTTCTTTATGTTTATATGTTTGAATTGCTTCACATAATTGTGAGAATGCATCTTTACCATGAAAACTTTGTAAATTTTCTGTATTAGGTGAGCTGATATTGACTGTGAAGAATGTGACGTCATTTTTAAAAGTGTCAATAACTTTAATATAATCTTCATATCTTGATGCATAAGGTGTCGCTTTATTTACACCAACATTTAAACCTACTGGAATTTGATAACTATACTTACGTAAATTACTTAAAGCTTTATTCATACCTAAATTGTTAAATCCCATACGGTTGATTAGTGCTTGATCTTCAACTAAGCGATACATACGTGGTTTTGGGTTGCCTGGTTGTGGCTTAGGTGTTATACCACCAAGTTCAATTGAGCCAAAGCCTGCATTTTCTAGAGCTTTAGGGACCTCACAAGATTTGTCGAAACCAGCTGCTAAACCGATGGGATTCGCAAAATGAATGCCTTTAAAGGTTTGGTTTAATAAGTCGTTTTCGTAGTGAAAGACTTGTTTAATTACTGGTAATAATTTGGGATGTTTTTGAACAAATTTAAGCGCGTCTATCGTCATGCCATGCGCTTTTTCAGGATCAAATTGAAATAACATTGGTTTGATGAGTTTATACATATAGTGATCGCTCCATTTATCAAATTTAAATAAAAATATAAAATATTATGTAACTTAAGTTCAATATGTAAACATGCTAAATTGAAAATGATGTCTTTAATAGACTAGCATTTTACAGAATATATGCCTAGACCAAATGAAAATAATTAATACAAGTTTCACAGAAATATCGTATAGCTATATGTGATTAAGTATATAAGAAAAAGGAAATAATGATATATATAACTTAATTTTAAGACAGTAGTGGAGGGAAAACACATGAAACAAACATGGCAGGCACAATTGCCTTTAAAGCATATTGAAAATATCGTACCTGTAAGTGGTGGCGATGTTAATGATGCCTATCGTATTGAAACGGATAAAGAAGATTATTTTCTACTTGTACAACATAATAGGAAAGCAACTTTTTTTGATGCTGAAATTGCAGGATTAAACTTATTTGAAAAAGTTGGTATTACTGCACCAAGAGTCATTGATAGTGGTGAAATCGAAGGTGATGCTTATTTACTATTAACATATTTAGATGAAGGTATGTCAGGCAGTCAAGAAGCATTAGGTCAACTCGTTGCGCGCTTGCATAGCGAACAACAACCAGACCACCAATTTGGCTTTGATTTACCATATGAAGGTGGCGATATTTCATTTGATAATAGTTGGACGGATAGTTGGATTACCTTGTTTGTTGAAAAACGCTTAGATAAGCTCAAAGATAGATTGGTAGAACAAGGATTATGGATTGAAGAAGATGTCACGCAATATGAGGCAGTGCGTCGTGTGATTGTAAGTGAATTAGAAAATCATCATAGCAAACCGTCATTATTACATGGCGACTTATGGGGCGGCAATTACATGTTCTTAACAGATGGCACACCAGCACTATTTGATCCTGCACCATTATATGGTGATAGAGAATTTGATATAGGGATTACTTCGGTATTTGGAGGATTCACACAAGCATTTTATGATGCTTATCATAAGCATTATCCACTGAGTGATGGTGCAAATGTGCGTTTAGAATTTTATAGACTGTATCTTTTAATGGTACATCTAGTTAAATTTGGTGGAATGTATGCAAGTAGCGTTGATCGTTCAATGCAGAAAATATTAAATCAATAAAAACAAGGGCAGGGACAATGATTATGTCTCCGCCCTTATTAATGAAAATGTTGTCTCTCAATGAATCATTTAAGTTAATCCATATCAAGTGTACCCATTTCTTCTCTTAATTTGTACACTTTGTCTGGTGTTACGTCTTCACCTAAAGGATCCACTACTTTTAATGTTGAAAATGTGTGAATCACCTGACCACGTATCATTTTTAAATATTCTTGTCTCAACGTTTGTTGTTCTTCTTTTTCTTCGATACTTAATGTTTGGATTTTTTCTTTATTTGCAAGTTGGTTAATTCTTTCAAGTAATGTCATTGTTTATTTCCTCCTGTGATAAATGAGGTGGGAAGTGTGGAATGATATAATCACCGACCTCAGTTAATAATGATTTGTATGGTCTATCATTAGATGTTAAATGCAACATAATATGATTTGTACCAATGTTTTCATATGATTTTAAAATGTTTAATAAAGTGTTTCTACCTAAACGATAGCCACCTTTGATTGGTTTAACGAGTTCATTAGGGTTTGAAGATAGGTCGATAACTAATGGATGCATAAATGGTTTGAATACATCATTGTTATGCCATTCTTTTAATAAAGCCTTTTGTTGTTGAAATGGTTGTGGGTAAAACATAAGCCCATCCATATTTGCTTTAAGCCATGAGAGTGCTTGTCTTGAATAGCCAGTTGCAAACATTGGAATCTGATTGTGTTTCGGTAATATTTGTAGCCCGGAATCTTCATATAATTCAAATATAGAATTTGAAATATTGGGCGAATGTGATTGCCATAAATCTTTCATTGCATATATCGTATCCTGAAATTGTTTAGATAAGTTTTCTTCTTTTATCTTAAAAGCTGGAAACTCAAATGGACGATCTCCTGTTGCTAAACCTAGTAAAAATCGCTCGTTTGATATCAAGTCAAGAGAAGTAGCAGCCTTAGCTGTGTGAATTGGATGACGTAATGTAGCAACAATACTAGATGTTCCGAGAGCGATTTTCGATGTTTTGGCGCTTAAATAAGATAAAAATACAAACGGATCGTAGTTTGTCGTTACATTACCTAGATGTGGACTATAAAGTGGATTATCTCTCACAAAAAGGCTTGTAAATCCAAGGTTTTCAGCATACTGTGCTAAATCAACTTGATTTTCAAACGACAATGCGATGTTTTCAGAATTATCAAAAGGTAGCATTAATCCTAAAGTTAAATGACCTTGTTGAAAAGTCCGTTTGAAACCATTGTGTTTTTGAATTGTTGTCACGTCTATCCCTCCTTAACTTGTATTTACAACACTTGATAACTAACTAACACGTGTTGTATAAAAAGATTGTATACCGAAAGTGTAACTAATGCAAACAACATGTTTATGCATATATTGTCTAAACAACAAAGATGAACATGTGTTGCCTATACTTCTTAAAAAATTAGTTAATAATAGATGATGCTAATTATTTAAAAACCTAAATTTCTAAGCTAATAATACAATTATTTGATTAATTTCTGAAAAATCATTAAATTTAAATAGATAATTTTTTGATGGAGGTTTTTTATGTTTAAGAGAAAAATGCTAGGTAGTATCGTGTTCATATTAGCTTTATTATGTAGTTTGATTCCGTTAAATGGCAATACATATGCAGCAACAGAAACGCATCAATCAACTGATTGTCACTTTATTCGATATATGAGAATGACTTTACCTAATAAATGAGAAAAGCAACGCACTATATTAAAATGCGTTGCTTTTTCTATTATCGAATACCTATAACTAAACTATCTCTAGCTGTTTCTACAAATTCTGTACTTATTTTATCTAAACCATTTATATCCATAATTCTGTCTATCTGCGCAAATAAACGATGAATCAGCCTAAAATTCCCTTTT
>NZ_JACBFD010000022.1 GCF_013391405.1 Staphylococcus sp. GSSP0090 | reverse complement strand
ACTTATAATTATAGAGATATTTGTGCTCTTTTTGTATCTAAACATAAAAAATAACGATTGATGATTTTACTCACCAACCGTTAAAAGTATACAGCCTTTTGTTTTTAAATTTTATTAAATGTGACAATAAAGTGATGTTCGGTTTAAAATCATGCAATATGGCTATATAAAAATATATGCGTGAGCATATTTATTTAAAATTGAATCTGAGATAGCTAAAATAAAAAAGTATTAAAATTTTCAATCGTTATATTTTAGGAGGAACAGTAAACATGAATCAAAAATTCCAACCATTATTTGAAAAATTAACATTACCCAATAAGGTTGAATTAGACAATCGATTTGTATTAGCACCATTAACGCACGTATCATCAAATGATGATGGTTCTATTTCTAATGAAGAAGTTGTATACATGGAACAACGCTCCAAAGATGTTGGCTTAGCTATTTCTGCAGCGAGTAACGTCACAGACTTAGGGAAAGCATTCCCTGGTCAACCATCCGTTGCACACGATGCTAATTTAGAAGGTTTAAAACGTTTAGCACAAGCAATGAAGAAAAATGGTGCTAAAGCTGTTGTTCAAATCCATCATGGTGGCGCTCAAGCATTACCTAATTTAACGCCAGGTGGAGATGTTGCTGGACCAAGCCCAATTTCAATGAAAAGCTTTGGTGAACAAGAAGAACACCATGCACGTGAAATTACAGTAGACGAAATTAAAGAAACGATTAAAGCATTTGGAGAAGCGACAAAGAGAGTTATAGATGCCGGGTTTGATGGTGTGGAAATCCATGGCGCAAACCATTATTTAATTCACCAATTTGTTTCACCTTATTATAATCGCCGTGATGACGAATGGGGAGAAGACCGTTTGAAATTCGCTTCAGCCGTTGTTGATGAAGTAACTGAAACAGTTAAGCAACATGGTGACAAAGATTTTATTGTTGGCTATAGATTTTCACCAGAAGAAGCAGAATCTCCAGGTATAAGTATGGAAATTACTGAAACATTAGTTAAGCATTTAATAGAGAAACCATTAGATTATCTACATGTATCATTAATGGATATTCATTCTAAAACACGTGAAGGTAAGTATAAAGATCAAGAACGTGTGAAATTATTATTAGAATGGATAGATGGACGTATGCCTTTAATCGGAATTGGTTCTATTTTCACGGCTGATCAAGCCATCGAAGCAATTGCATCTACACAAGTGGAACTTATCGCTCTAGGAAGAGAAATATTATTAGATCATAATTTTATTAGTAAAATTAAAGATGGCAAAGAAGATGAAATTATTTCTGAATTCGATCCTGAAAGAAAAGACAGACACCATTTACCACCGAAATTATGGGAACAATTCAATAGAGGATTTTACCCATTACCAAGAACAGATAATAAATAATGCATTTAAACGCATAAATTTTCTGATGAATGATTACAGAAAATTTATGCGTTTTATTATAATTTTAATGCTTGAATATACAATTACATGCAAAAATAATAATAGTCAATTTAATTTTTAAAATTAAGGAAATATTCTTGTAATCCTAACCGAGATTGTGTCATTATATATGTAAGGGCTTACATAAATTTTTACTATACTAAATTATAAATTGAGTGATGCGAAGATATAGCGTTTTAACGGCGTTTCACAACGATTGAACAGACTGTTTTAGAAAATAGTTTCAGTTAGCGTGTAAATACGTTATGCTATGAGTGAGTATTGCTTAGGAGTCAATTTTTTGCTCTTAAATTTTTACAAAGGGGAGATATCATGTCAAGATCAGAAGAAATCATTGAAGTAACAAATCATTATGGCGCTCAAAACTATGTACCACTTCCAATTGTAATTTCGGAAGCGGAAGGCGTATGGGTAAAAGACCCTGAAGGAAATAAATATATGGATATGTTATCTGCATATTCAGCTGTAAACCAAGGTCACAGACACCCTAAAATCATCCAAGCTTTGAAAGAGCAAGCGGATAAAGTGACATTAGTTTCACGTGCTTTTCATAGTGAAAATCTAGGTGAATGGTATGAAAAAATTTGTAAGCTTTCTGGTAAAGCAAAAGCTTTACCAATGAATACTGGTGCCGAAGCAGTTGAAACTGCATTAAAAGCGGCACGTCGTTGGGCTTATGATGTTAAAAATATAGAACCAGATAAGGCAGAAATTATTGCTTTCAATGGTAACTTCCATGGTCGAACAATGGCACCTGTATCTTTATCTTCTGAACCTGAATATCAACGTGGCTATGGCCCGCTATTAGATGGTTTCCGTAAAGTGGATTTTGGTGATATTGAGGCTGTCAAAGCAGCAATTAATGAAAATACTGCAGCTATTTTGATTGAACCTATCCAAGGAGAAGCAGGTATTAATGTACCTCCAGAAGGTTATTTAAAACAAATCAGAGAATTATGTGATGAACATAATGTACTATTTATTGCTGATGAAATCCAAGCCGGCTTAGGTCGTTCAGGTAAATTATTTGCAACAGATTGGGATAATGTGAAACCTGATGTCTATATTCTAGGTAAAGCTTTAGGCGGCGGTGTATTACCAATTTCAGTTGTCTTAGCTGATGAAGAAGTATTAGGTGTATTTACACCTGGCTCACATGGGTCTACATTTGGTGGTAATCCACTAGCTTGTGCAGTATCAAATGCTGCATTAGATGTCATTATTGATGAAGATTTACCGGGTCGTTCTTTAGAGCTAGGCGATTATTTTAAATCAGAATTAGAGAAAATTGATCATCCAGCAATCAAAGAAGTACGTGGACGTGGATTGTTCATCGGTATTGAACTCAATGAAGCTGCGAGACCATTCTGTGAATCACTAAAAGCTAAGGGATTATTATGTAAAGAAACGCATGATACTGTGATTAGATTTGCGCCACCACTCATTATTTCTAAGGAAGAATTAGACTTTGCATTAGACAAAGTTAGAAGTGTTTTTGAATAAATTCACACTTCTGTAACATATGTTCTGAAACCCCTTTAAAAAGGTAAATCTTATGTTACAATAATCATGAAAGCGAAATCATTAGTAACGAAAAAGAGGCGAAATGAATCATGACTGAGAATAATAATTTAGTTACTTCTACGCAACAAATTATTAAGGAAGCATTGCATAAATTGGGATTTGACGATGGTATGTATGATTTGGTAAAGGAACCTTTACGTTTCCTACAAGTTAGAATTCCTGTACGTATGGATGATGGTACGGTACAAACATTTACTGGTTATCGTGCACAGCATAATGATGCTGTTGGACCAACAAAAGGTGGGGTTCGTTTCCACCCTGACGTTGATGAAGAAGAAGTTAAAGCATTATCAATGTGGATGACATTGAAATGTGGCATTGTGGATTTACCATACGGCGGTGGTAAAGGTGGTATTGTTTGTGATCCACGTCAAATGAGTATTCATGAAGTAGAACGTTTATCACGTGGATATGTTCGTTCAATTTCTCAATTTGTTGGACCAACCAAAGATATCCCAGCACCAGATGTATTTACAAATTCACAAATTATGGCATGGATGATGGATGAGTATAGTTCATTAGATAAATTCAACTCACCAGGATTTATTACAGGTAAACCGATTGTATTAGGTGGTTCACAAGGACGTGACCGTGCTACTGCATTAGGTGTTGTAATTGCGATTGAACAAGCGGCACAAAGAAGAGGTTTAAATCTTAAAGGTGCGCGTATTGTTATCCAAGGATTTGGTAATGCTGGAAGTTTCTTAGCTAAATTCTTGTATGATATGGGTGCAACCATTGTCGGGATTTCTGATGCTTACGGTGCATTACATGATCCTGAAGGTTTAGATATTGATTATTTATTAGATAGAAGAGATAGTTTTGGTACAGTTACCAACTTATTTGATGAAACCATTTCAAATAAAGAATTATTTGAAATTGATTGCGATATTTTAGTTCCTGCTGCTATTGCAAATCAAATTACTGAAGAAAATGCACATGATATCAAAGCAGATATCGTTGTTGAAGCTGCGAATGGACCAACTACACCAGCTGGAACACGTATATTATCTGAACGTGGTATCTTGCTAGTGCCTGATGTATTAGCAAGTGCTGGTGGTGTGACTGTTTCATACTTTGAGTGGGTACAAAATAACCAAGGTTATTATTGGAGTGAAGAAGAAGTTAACACGAAGATGCGTGAAAAACTTACTACAGCCTTTGATACAATTTATGAATTATCTCAAAATAGAAAAATTGATATGCGCTTAGCTGCATACATTGTAGGTATCAAACGTACGGCAGAAGCTGCACGTTACCGTGGTTGGGCATAAACCGATTAAGACATAATGAAAACGACAATTGCTATGTATAATAGTAATTGTCGTTTTTTTTATCTCAGATGGTAGGGAGTGGGACAGAAATCAATTTTTCTAATAGAGATTTCGTAGTCTTACCTATGCAATCAAGGCAAGGATGACTAGGATTGAAAAGAGCTTGATATAAGCGTGTTTTCAATTCAGTCATTTACTGCCTAAATGGAAAAAAGTCTGAGACATCTATTTTTGTCCCAGACTTTGTTTTTAATATTTATTCTTTTCTCCATCACTTATGATTTGTTTATATATATCCGGATAATTTGTAAATACACCGTCAACACCATAGCCATTTAACCGTTTCATATCTTCGGGATCATTAACTGTAAAAGGGTGTACAAGAAGGCCGGCCTTTTTAAGGTTTGTAACATTCTGTTTTGTTAAATCAGAAGCTTCAGGGCCTACACCAATGGCATAATTTCTAATCTCATCAAAATCTTGTTGAGATAAAGATAATAATTCACCTTTATCCAGTAACCGGATCAATGGCACATTTGAGTTTAATCCTTGCATTTTAAGTAAACTTTCTTTTGAAAAAGATTGTACTAAAACATGTCCATTACTTAATGATTGTTGATTTAGCATATGATGTTTATTAAGGGAGTCCAATAATTTTTCTTCCATACCTGGATACACATCTGGAGATTTTGTCTCAATGTAATAATTAGCTTCTGTTCCATAACGTTCTAAAATTTCATCTAGTGTTGGAATTTTTGCGCCTTCATAGTTTGAATTCGCGTATTGTGGATTTTGGCTATTAAATTTACTACCTGCATCTAATTGTTTTAATTCCTTCAATGTATATTGATCAACTCTACCTGTGCCATTTGTTGTACGGTCTACTGTTTCATCATGCATTGCAACTAAATGGCCATCTTTAGTCATTTGTAAATCTATTTCTATGTATGAGGCACCAATTGCGTTGTGACTTCTATCATATGAGAAAAAAGTATGTTCTGGGGCATATCCACTTGCACCTCTATGGGCAATCGTTGTAAATTTTTCACCTGTTAAATTTTGAACTTTCTTTTGGTTATCGTGTGAATGATGGTTATTTTCACTTTGTTGATTATTAGTATTTGTATGTTCAGAATAGTTATTACCATTTCCCGAAGCTTCAATAAATGATGAAGTCCACAAACCGGATAATGTTAAAGCTGCTATGCTAGAAACGATTAACTTCTGTGTGTGTTTCATAATGACGTCACTCCTTAATATGAACTATATGCTCACAGTACATAAAAAAGAGCAGAATGAGAATAGAATTTACAATATTATAATTCAAATTAAATAAAATTAATTTGAGCCTTACAATATTCAAAGTAATATATAATCATAGAATCTAAACTGCTTACAATGCTAATTTATAAAGTTGGTATGGTATCGATAGTTATATGAATAAAAAAGCTTTTGTGATTACATTTTTAATATAGCATTAGATTTATTTTTCTAAAATCATAGTTATTAAGGTTAAAAGTAAAATATGTTGACCACTTTAGTAAAAACATTTTATAGATTATTCGATTTCATTCATTGGTGAACATATATTAAGAAAAGCTCCCTTCAAATTTTACATTCTTTAATGTCTACTTTGAAGGGAGCTTATCAGTGGATTCATCTATTTTTTAGAATGGTTCTATTTCTTTGCTAATATGTCCTTTTAGGTCATCAAGTTTATGTCTAACGCTGTCGACCATGTATATGTTTAGTTATTGAGTTGTTTATGAATGATTTCGAGTTGTTGTTTTACTGAAGATTGACCTGTCGAACCGTAACTAATTCTTCTACTTACACAATTTTCTGGTTTTAAATATTCGTAGATATCAGCTTCTATCAGTTCATGTGCACTTTGATATTGTGCTAAAGGTACATCTAATAAATATATATTATGTTGAATAGACCAAAGTACAATTTTGCCGACGACTTCGTGTGCACTTCTGAAAGGGACCCCTTTATTTACAAGATAATCTGCGAGTTCAGTCGCATTTGAAAAATCGTTGTAAACCGTTTGTTGTAGACGTTCGACATTTACTGTCATTGAATCTATCATACCGTCAAATATGCGCAATGATCCTTTTAAAGTGTGAACAGCATCAAATAATCCTTCTTTATCTTCTTGCATATCTTTATTGTAGGCTAATGGAAGGCCTTTAAGCGTCATCAACATACTCATCAAGTGTCCAGTCGTACGTCCAACTTTACCTCTTATAAGTTCAGCCATATCTGGATTCTTTTTTTGAGGCATTATGGATGAGCCAGTTGAAAAAGCATCAGATAAAGTGATGAAGTTTGCTTCAGCAGAAGACCAAAAAATAATCTCCTCAGCAAAACGTGACAAATGGACCATCGTTAATGAAATATTGTGCAATGTTTCAACAATATAATCTCTATCGCTAACAGCATCCATACTATTTTCATATATAGCACTAAAATCTAAAAGTGATTGTGTTTCATGACGATCAATTGGATAAGTCGTACCACTTAACGCGGCTGCACCTAAAGGAGACATATCAATACGTTTTAAACTATCTTGAAAACGTGATTTATCTCTTTCTAACATCCAATAATAAGTCAGTATATGGTGTGCGAATGAAATAGGTTGCGCTCTTTGTAAGTGCGTATAGCCTGGCATAATTGTGTTTATATGTGATTCAGCAGTATTTACAATTGTATGTTGAAAACGTGTGATTAACGCAATGATGGATTTGACTTCTGCTTTTGTATAGAGATGCATATCTGTAGCTACTTGATCATTCCTACTACGACCAGTGTGTAATCTACCACCGGCATCACCAATACGCTTAATAAGTTCATGTTCAATATTTAAATGAATATCTTCTAATGAAGCATCTAGTTCTAAATTATTTTGCTCATAATCGGTCAATATGGCATTTAAACCCTCGATAATTTGATCGCAGTCAGAATCTGTAATGATATCTTGTTTCGCTAGCATTTTCGCATGTGCAATACTTCCTTGCACATCGTATTGAATTAACGTTTTATCAAAGTGGATAGAGGCATTGAATTCATCAACCCAGTCCTCTGGTTGTTCGCTAAATCTACCACCCCATGCTTTATTACTCATCTTTATAGCCACCATGTAATAGGGAGTTGACTTTTGTAGGTAAACCAAAGATATCAATAAAACCAACTGCAGATTCTTGATTAAATGCGTCTTCTTTTGTATAAGTTGCTAACTTTTCATTGTATAACGTATATGGTGATTGTCTGCCATTGACAATCGCATTACCCTTATACAATTTAAGACGTACATCACCAGTTACATGTGCTTGTGTACTATCAATAAATATTTTCAAACTATCAGTAAGCGGAGAGAACCATAGGCCATTATATATTTGTTCGGAAAATTGTTTTTCAATAACGGGTTTGAAATGTGCAACATCTTTTGTCAGTGTAATTGTTTCTAGCGCTTTATGTGCATTCATAATTACTTCTGCTGCAGGTGTCTCATAGACTTCTCTTGATTTGATACCAACGAGTCTATTTTCTACGTGATCTATTCTACCAATTCCATGTTTACCTGCGAGTTTGTTTAATTCTAAAATGAGTTCACTTAATTTATAAGCTGTGCCATCTAAAGCGATAGGGATACCTTTTTCAAAAGAGAGTACAATTTCTTCGGCTTCATCTGGCGCGTCTTCTAATTCGTTTGTTAAATCATATGCATCTTTTGGAGGTGTAGCATAAGGATCTTCAAGAATGCCACATTCATTACTTCTCCCCCATAAATTTTGGTCAATTGAATAAGGAGAATCATGTTGAATAGGGACTGGAATATTATGCTTAATTGCATAATCGATTTCTTCTTCACGGCTCCATGCCCATTCTCTTACTGGTGCAAAGACTTTTAATTCGGGATCTAATGCTTTAATTGCTACTTCGAAACGAACTTGGTCATTTCCTTTCCCCGTACATCCATGTGCAATGCCCACTGAATTTGTTTTACTAGCGATTTCAACTAATTTTTTGGAAATTAAAGGTCTTGATAGTGCTGATACTAATGGATATGTACCTTCATACATAAGATTACCTTTGATTGCATATGATACATAATCTTGACTAAATTCTTCTGTAGCATCAATGATATGACATTCTATAGCGCCCATATCTAGTGCCTTTTGATGTACTAATTCTAAATCTTTACCTTCACCGACATCTAAGCAGCATGCTACAACATCATAGCCTTTATCTAATAACCATTTTACTGCCACACTAGTGTCTAAACCACCTGAATATGCTAATACGATTTTCTCTTTCATAGTGCCACCTCATTTAATTTGATTGAATTTGTATTTTTTATGAATTTGATATGGATAGTATAGCAGATGGATAATGAAAATAAAACCATTATTTTACATAAATATGCAAATATTGATGTTGATACTCTTTTATAAGTTGTTTTAATAGGCTTTATAAATGGATTTTTGTTTTGTATTGAATATTTACGTTGTATATAATAGTGAATAAATAATAAGAGGAGATTATTTTATATGATAAGATTTGACTATTATTTTTGATAAACGATAGGCTAGTTGTTTGAATAGTCAAAATAAACTTAGTAAAATGATAATGAAATTAAAAACACTGGAGGCAATTCAATATGACGCATATTCAATTAGATTATGGTAAAACTTTAGAATTTTTTGGCGAACATGAATTACAACAACAAAAAGATATAGTTAAATCAATTCATAATACGATCCATAAAGGTACTGGCGCTGGCAGCGACTTTCTTGGTTGGATTGATCTTCCTGTTGATTATGATAAAGAAGAATTCTCACGTATTTTAGAAGCTTCAAAACGTGTCAAAGACAACTCAGAAGTATTCGTAGTTATTGGTATTGGTGGTTCTTACTTAGGTGCACGTGCTGCGATTGAAATGCTAACTTCTTCATTTAGAAATAGCGATGAATATCCAGAAATCGTGTTCGTAGGCAATCATTTATCATCTACTTATACGCAAGAATTAATAGATTATTTAGATGGCAAAGATTTTTCTGTAAATGTCATTTCTAAATCTGGTACGACGACTGAACCAGCCGTTTCATTTAGATTGTTCAAACAACTTTTAGAAAATAAATACGGCAAAGAAGAAGCGAAAAAACGTATCTTTGCTACTACAGATAAAGAAAAAGGTGCATTGAAACAATTAGCTACAAATGAAGGATATGAAACATTTGTAGTACCAGATGATATCGGTGGTCGTTATTCAGTATTAACAGCAGTTGGCTTACTACCAATCGCAGTTGCAGGTATTGACATTAAAGCAATGATGGAAGGTGCAGCAAAAGCACGCGAAGAATTGTCATCTGAGAATTTAGAAGATAATATTGCTTACCAATATGCAACGATTCGTAACGTATTATATGCCAAAGGTTACGATACAGAAATGTTAATTAACTATGAGCCATCAATGCAATATTTCAATGAATGGTGGAAACAATTATTTGGCGAATCTGAAGGTAAAGATTACAAAGGTATCTACCCTTCAAGCGCAAATTATACAACTGATTTACACTCCCTTGGTCAATATGTACAAGAAGGTCGTCGTTTCTTATTTGAAACTGTAGTTAAAGTGAATAATCCAAAACATAACATTACAATTGAAGAAGATAGCGATAATTTAGATGGATTAAATTATTTAGCTGGTAAAACAATTGACGAAGTGAATACAAAAGCATTTGAAGGTACACTATTAGCTCATACTGATGGTGGCGTACCTAATATTGTTTTAAATATTCCACGTCTTGACGAAGAAACATTTGGTTATGTTGTTTATTTCTTTGAACTAGCTTGTTCAATGAGTGGCTATCAATTAGGTGTTAATCCATTTAACCAACCTGGTGTAGAAGCATACAAACAAAATATGTTTGCTTTATTAGGTAAACCTGGATTCGAAGATAAAAAAGAAGAGCTAGAAAAACGTTTATAATATTTTTTAGCAGTTTGAATTAAGCATGCATCCTTTCATAAAGGTATGTTATTTGAGTGAAAATAAAACTTAAAATTGATTTTATTTAAGAGTGTGACGTTGATAACGTCACACTCTTTTTTGTATACATACATCTATCACATGATACAAAGTTCGTTCCTGAGACTGATTTATCTTATGATGAATACTTTATAGTTTGAAATAAGGAACTTTACACTTATACTTAGATAGAAAAGTTATAATGAGGATTGATTTGATGACAGAGGAGCAAGTACAAAATTGGTTTGATATGTTTGGAAACTTAGGTTATATTGCAGGTTTCTTTCTACCTTTTATTGAAGCTTTTATTCCAATTTTACCAATCATTGTGTTTGTAATTGTAAACGTCAATGCTTTTGGATGGTTTATAGGTACATTATTAGCTTGGGCTGGGACAGTTGTAGGGAGTTATATTGTCTTCTTGTTTTTCAGAAGATTAAATAATACAAAATATATGAAAAAGATTCAACAACGTACGTCTGTACAGAGATTGATTCACTTTATCGATAGAAGAGGCGTTATTCCTATCTTTATTTTAATGTGTTTCCCATTTACGCCAAGTGCACTTGTAAATATCGTTGCGAGTATGTCCCATATTAAAGCGCATGCTTATCTAACTGTACTGATTATATCTAAGTTTATCATGATTGGGCTTGTAGGATGGTTAGGTAATGATATTACGACTTTATTCTCTAATCCAATACGGTTGATTACAATTGTGATAGTAATTATCATCGTTTGGTTCGTTGGAAGGAAGATTGAGAAACATTTTATGAGTTCTTCAGAGGAGTGACGACTTGCGTAAAATAATAAAACATTTGATTTCAATTATAATTGCGATTATTATAGTACTGTTGATTCAAGCATTTGTTATTACAGGTTCGGTGGTTAAAGACGATACTATGGCTCCGAATCTAAAGGAAAATGATCGTATATTTGTTAATAAAATAAAATCAACATTTAATTTGTTAGATAATAATGATATTATAATGTATCGTAGTGGTGATGATATCCAATTTAGTAGGATTATTGGTAAGCCTGGTCAGTCAATTGCATATAAAGGCGGTAAACTTATTAGAGATGATAGGGAAGTTGATGAACCTTACACGCAAGAAAGCATAGAAAATTTGTCACTGAGGGATGTAAAAAATTCTGAAGGTGATATCATACCACCAAACGCTTATTTTGTGCTTAATGATCAACGCGAAAATAAGCATGATTCTAGGACATTGGGCTATATTAAAAGAGAAGATATTATCGGTAATGTTAGTATGAGATATTACCCATTTGAAAAATTCACGGTAAACTTCAATTAAATAGACGAGGTGTAAAAATTGAGAAAAGAGATAATCGAATGGATTATATCCATTGTTGTAGCAGTTGCATTAGTATTACTGATTGTTAACTTTGTGGCTAAACCTTATACAGTTAAAGGTGACTCTATGGACCCTACATTGAAAGATGGAGAACGCGTTATAGTCAATTTGTTTTCTAAAAATTTAAGTGGCATTGATAAAGGGAATGTTGTAGTATTCCATGCTACAAAAGAAAATGATTACGTAAAACGTGTTATTGGTAAAGAAGGCGACAATGTTGAATACAAGAAAGACCAATTGTATGTTAATGGAAAAAAAGTAGATGAACCTTACTTGGATTATAATAAGAAACACAAACAATATAATTACATTACAGGAAGTTTCGAAACGAAAGATATTAATCAAGTAGACGAGAAGAATAAAATTCCTAAAGGTAAATTGTTAGTGTTAGGAGATAACCGTGAAGTAAGTAAAGATAGTCGTTCATTCGGCTTAATTGACGAAGATCAAGTAGTCGGTAAAGTATCATTCAGTTTCTGGCCACTAAATGAAATGAAATTTGGATTCAATCCGGATACAGATTATGGTAAGTAGATAACATGACTATGAGATAGTAGGATAAATAATAAAAGACAATCTCATAGTCTATACAATAACTTAAAAATGAACTGGAAACCAAGACGGTATCCAGTTCATTTTTTATGTTTCAAGTTAACACACCGTCTCATAATAAATTGAAAGTAAGTATACGATAACGGAGGATACGTATATTATGGAATGGATTGTGTATGCATATGTAAAATTTTTATATTCATTAAAATGTATAGATGCAAGAAGTCATCACAGTCAGCTATATATGTTAAAATGTGATTCAAAGGAGTTGGCGTAGATAATGGAATTAAACGCGTTTATCGGTAGAGCGGGTACTGGGAAATCAAAAGCGATGATTGAAGAAATTAAAGAAAAAATGAAACAAGATCCATTAGGTGATCCGATAGTATTAATTGCGCCTACGCAAAATACGTTTCAACTTGAGCAAGCATTTGTAAATGACAGCACATTAAATGGCAGTTTAAGAACAGAAGTACTGCATTTTGAGCGTTTAAGCTATCGTGTCTTTCAAGAAGTCGGCGGTTTGATGGAACAACAATTATCAAAAGCAGGCACAGAAATGATGATATATGACATCATACAACAACATCAATCCGAGTTAAGATTATACCAATCACAGGTAAAATATTATGGTTTTAGTGAGAAATTATATGAACAAATTCAAGATTTTAAGAAATATGCCGTGACCCCACAACAATTAGAAACATATATTACGGAAAATGATTTACAAACAAGAACAAAACATAAATTACAAGATATTGCGATGGTATACAAACACTTAGAAGATAGAATCAATGGTGAATATGTATCCACAGAGGACAGTTTACAGCGATTTATAGAAATGATGGATCAATCTCAGTGGCTTAAACGTGCAGAAATTTATATAGATGGTTTCCACAACTTTTCAACCTTAGAATATCAAATCATACAAAGTTTAGTGAAGTACGCGAAAAAAGTGACGGTTGTATTAACGACTGATGGTGATAGAGATCTTTTTAGTTTGTTTAGAAAACCATCAGAATCACTTACGCATATTGAAGAAATTGCGAATAATTTAAATATACAAATACATCGCAAGCAGTTTAAGGATGTCAAACGATTTATACATAACGACTTGAAACACTTGGAACAAAATTTCAACGCCTTGCAGTTTGAACCAATACCAACGGAGGGCCATATTGAAATTCTAGAAGCTTCTGGTATGCGTGAAGAAATTAATGAAATTGCACGACGTATTTTAAGGGAAAATCGAGAACAAGGTCGCCGCTTCCAAGATATTGCTATTTTATATAGAGACGAAGCATATGCTTATTTAATGGAGTCTATATTGCCACAATATGACATACCTTACAACATAGACGTAAAATCATCCATGACGCACCATCCTATTATGGAAATGATACGGTCTCTTATCGAAGTTATTCAAACTGGATGGCAATTCGATCCATTAATGCGTTTATTTAAAACAAATATTTTATCAAAAAAATTTAAAAAGAGTCAGTATCTGATTGATATACTAGAGAACTTTGTATTAGAGCGTGGTATTTATGGAAAGCGTTGGATAGACGATAAATATTTTGATATAGAACAATTTAGAAAAATGGGGTTGAAACGCCAACCTCTAACAGATGAAGAACGTGAAACATTTGAACGTGTGATTCAATTAAAATCCGATGTGATGAATAAAGTCATGCTATTTGAGGAAAAAATGAATAACGCGGATACAGCAATCGCTTACGCCACTGCATTTTATGAAGCGATGGAAGCATTCGATTTGCCAAGTCAATTAATGACAGATAGAGATACATTAGATGTGAATGGTGAACATCAAAAAGCTGAAGAGATTGATCAAATATGGAACGGCCTCATACAAACCTTGGACGATTTAGTTACAGTGTTTGGTGACCAAAGCATGTCAAAAACACGCTTTTTAGAACTATTTGATATTGGATTAGAACAGCTAGAATTTATTATGATTCCACAGACATTAGATCAAGTCAGTATTGGAACAATGGATTTAGCGAAAGTAGATAATAAACAACATGTTTACCTTGTGGGTGCTAATGACGGCGTGATTCCACAAACAGTTACTGCATCTAGTTTAATTACAGATGATGAGAAAAAATATTTTCAAGAACAGTCAAACATTGAATTAAGTCCGACAGCGGATATTTTACAGATGGATGAAGCATTTGTTTGTTATATTGCTATGACAAGAAGTCGCGCGCATGTGACATTTTCATATGCATTGATGGGAGCGAGTGGGGATGTGAAAGAACCGAGTCCGTTCCTGAATCAAATTCAACAGTTATATACCAATTTAGAAGTACAAAATATTCATCACCAACACCAAGCAGAGCCTTTAAGATTGATGGAACACCCACATCAAACTAAAATTGCGCTTTTTGAATCTTTAAAAGCATGGTTAGATGATGAGTTGGTAGCTGAAACTTGGCTAGATACCTATCAAGTTATGAGAGATGATACACGGTTAAATGATGGTTTAGCCTATTTACTTTCAGCTTTAACTTACGATAATAAGACGGTTCAACTCAGTGAATCATTATCGACAGCATTATATGGTTCAACGATTAATGCGAGTGTTTCTCGTTTTGAAGGATATCAGGCGTGTCCTTTTAAACATTTTGCATCTCATGGTTTAAGGCTGAATGAACGTACAAAATATAAACTAGAAAACTTTGACCTAGGTGACATATTCCACCGTGTTTTAAAATTTATTTCAGAAAGCGTAAATGGTGATTTTAAAAATTTAAATCCTAAACAAATACACAAATTAACAACAGAAGCTTTGAGTGAAATATTACCAGAGGTTCAATTTAATTTACTTAATTCGACCGCTTATTATCGTTATTTATCTCAACGCATTGGTGCCATTGTAGAGACAACATTGACAGCACTCAAATATCAAGGGAGTCATACGAAGTTTACGCCACAACGTTTTGAAGCTAGTTTTAGAAGAAAACCGAAAGATCAAAGTGAGTTATTAGCTGCACCTTTACAAACGAAACAAGGTATTCCAATTAATATTCGTGGACAAATAGATCGTATTGACACATACCAACAGGGAGAGGAAAGTTTTGTAAACATTATAGATTATAAATCTTCCAAATATAGTGGAACGCTTGATTTAACTAAAGTCTATTATGGTATGCAAATGCAAATGATGACTTATATGGACATTGTTTTGCAAAATAAATCAAGACTAGGTTTAACGGATATGACCAAACCGGGAGGACTACTATATTTTCATGTGCATGAACCACGCATTAAATTAGCTTGGAATCAGTTAAGTGAAGATAAAAGAGATGCAGAATTTATTAATTCATTTAAACTTAGTGGTTTATTAAATAGTGATAAATCTGTATTAGATGCGTTTGATACACGTTTAGAACCAAGTTACAATTCCGATATTGTACCACTAGGTTTGAAAAAAGATGGCGAAATAAAAAGTAATAGTAAAGTTGCAGATGAAAATACTATTTATAAATTAATTAAACATAATAAGAAGAACTTTATTGAAACTGCTTCAAATATCATGGATGGTCATACCGAAGTTGCACCAATGAAATATAATCAAACATTGCCGTGTGAATTTTGTAATTATAAATCAGTCTGTCATGTAGATGGCATGATTGATAGCAAACGCTATCGCACAGTTGACGAATCTATCAACCCATTAGAAGCAATACAAGATGTAGATTTAGAAAGTGAGGATGAGTAATGATGAATGCCATTCCAGTGAAACCAGAAGGGACACGATGGACTGATAACCAATGGAAGAGTATCTATGCCAAAGGGCAAGATATTTTAGTTGCAGCTGCAGCCGGTTCAGGTAAAACAGCCGTACTTGTTGAACGTATCATTCAACGCATTATCAAAGATGAAATCGATGTTGATAAGTTGCTTGTTGTTACGTTCACTAATGCAAGTGCACGTGAAATGAAACAACGTGTAGATCAACGTATTCAAGAAGCTTCAATTGAAAATCCGGATAATGCACATTTGAAAAATCAACGTGTGAAAATTCATCAAGCACAAATATCTACATTACATAGCTTTTGTTTGAAACTTATTCAACAACATTATGATGTCTTAGATATTGATCCTAATTTTAGAACAAGTAGTGAAGCGGAAAACATATTATTACTAGAGCAAACCATCGATGAGGTACTAGAACACCATTACGATATATTGGACCCTCATTTTGTTGACTTAACAGACCAATTATCATCTGATCGTAATGATGATCAATTAAGAAATACGATTAAAGAAATGTATTATTTTAGTGTTGCTAATCCTAACCCATTGAATTGGCTACAGCATTTGTCACAGCCATATCAAGATGAATCGCAGCAAGAAGCATTATTTAATTTACTTAATGATTTAGCGATGATATTTATGAATTCGGCGTTAGAGGCACTCAATAAGAGTTACGATTTATTTATGATGTTGGAAGAAGTAGATAAGCAAGTCGCTGTATTAGATAAAGAACGACGTTTCTTAGCTGACGCGATGGAAGGCGGTTTATTAAATACACAGAAAATTGCTGAACATCAATTTGAATCGCGTTTTCCTGCAAAAAACAAAAAGATTAAAGAAGCAAATGAAATGATGATTGATGCTTATGATGATGGTAAAAAGCATTATGATGATTACAAAGCATTAGTGACTAAGGTACAAGAAGATTACTTTTCACGTGAAGCCGCTGACTTAAAAACGGATATGCAACGTTTAGCACCAAGAGTCGCTTATTTAGCGCAAATTACAGCGGATGTGATTGAGCAATTTAATCAAAAAAAGAGAAGTCGTAACTTACTAGATTTCTCTGATTATGAACACTTCGCATTGCGTATATTAATGGATTCAGAAGGTAATTCTTCAGAAATTGCAGCTATGTATCGTAAGCAATTTGAGGAAATACTGGTTGATGAGTATCAAGATACCAATCGCGTTCAAGAAAAAATCATTGCTTGTATAAAACGTGGTGGCGAAGCCGATGGTAATTTATTTATGGTTGGTGATGTGAAACAATCTATTTATAAATTTAGACAAGCTGACCCTAGTCTTTTTATAGGAAAATATAATCGTTTTACGCTTGATGGTTCTGAGTATGGTATGCGCATTGATTTATCTCAAAATTTTCGTTCAAGGGAAGAGGTATTAACAACAACGAATTATTTATTTAAGCATATGATGGACGAGTCAGTAGGAGAAATTGTTTACGACGACGCAGCACAGTTATATTATGGAGCTCCGTTTGATCATAAACCACATGATGTACAGTTGAATATGCTAATTGAAGATGCAACATCAGACTTAAATGGTTCAGAACAAGAGGCAGAATATATTGTACAGCAAGTTGAAAAGATCATGTCTCAACATGAAATTTATGATATTAAAACCGAGCAATATCGAAAACCGAGTTATAAAGATATTGTTATTTTAGAAAGATCATATGGACAAGCGCGTAAGATCCAACAAGCATTTAAAGACCATAATATCCCATTTCATGTAAACAGTAAGGAAGGGTATTTTGAACAAACAGAAGTGCAATTGATTTTATCATTTTTAAGAACAGTAGATAATCCATTACAAGACATTTATTTAGTTGGTCTCATGCGTTCTGTTATCTATCAATTTACTGAGGATGAGTTATCTAATATACGTATATTTAGTCCGAATGATGATTATTTTTATCAATCAATAAAGCACTACATGGCTAATGATGTAGCTAATAAAAAATTAGTTGCTAAACTAGCATCATTTCTTGAAGATATTGAACATTACCAGGACTATAGTCAAAGTCATCCAGTTTATCAACTTATCGATAAATTTTATAATGATCACTATGTCATACAATACTTTAGTGGCATTATTGGTGGTAAAGGTCGTCGTGCGAATTTATATGGATTATTTAATAAAGCGGTTGAATTTGAGAATTCCAGTTTCCGTGGACTGTATCAATTTATTCGCTTTATTGATGAACTCATTGAACGTGGTAAAGATTTTGGTGAAGAGAATATCGTTGGCCCCAATGATGATGTTGTCCGAATGATGACCATTCATAGCAGTAAAGGTCTAGAGTTTCCATTTGTAATTTATTCGGGGCTTTCTCGTAAGTTTAGACGAGATGATTTGCATCGACCAGTGATATTAAATCAAAGTTATGGGTTAGGTATGGCGTATTATGATGTTGAAAGTAATTTATCTTATCCATCTTTATCTTCTGTGACATATAAAGCGATTGCTGAAAAAGAGATGGTATCAGAAGAAATGAGACTTATTTATGTTGCTTTAACTCGTGCAAAAGAACAACTTTTCCTAATTGGTAGAGTTAAAGATGAGAAAACACTTTCACAGTTTGAACAAGTGTCAGTATCAGAATCTCATTTACCGGTGAGCTATCGTATTACAGCACAACGTCCTATTGATATGATTTATCCTATTTTAGCTAAATATCAGTCTTCAGATTTGCCTAAAGCGTTGCGCTTTGAGCAATCGATAGATGATGTTGATCGAGCAATGCGACCATATGTACAATTAAACACGGATTTTTATGAAGATATTGCCTCAGAAGCAGTTGTTGATGTAAGTGAGACACGTACAGTGGAAGATATAGAGCAGCGCCATTCGAACAATGATGCACTTAAAACGCAAATTCATAATCAATTAAGCTATGAATATCCTTATCAAGCTGCTATAGAAAAGCCCTCGAAGCAATCGGTTTCGGAGTTGAAGCGTCAACATGAAACGGAACAATCGGATACGAACTATGATAGGGTAAGACAATACCGTATTGGTTCAACTTCCTATGAGAGACCAGCATTTTTAAGCCATAGTAAGCAACGAAAAGCAAATGAAATCGGTACATTGATGCATACAGTAATGCAACATTTACCTTTTCTTAAGGATAGATTATCTAAGGATGATGTGAACCGTCTCATAAATCGTCTGATTGCTCAACATATTATTCCTGAAGATGCGAAGCAAGATATCCGATTTGAAGATATCTATCAATTTATAGAAAGTGATTTGTATGCATTCATTGCTGAAAGTGATGCAATCTATCGGGAGTTGCCATTTGTTGTTAATCAAAATGAGGTAGACCGTGATAAGCATAGTGAAGCGGATGCTTCAATTATTCAAGGAATGATAGACCTTATATTTGTAAAAGATGGACAATATTATTTTGTAGATTATAAGACGGATGCTTTTAATAGACGGAGAAATATGTCTGATGAAGAGATTGGTGCGCAATTAAGAGCGCGTTATAAGGTTCAAATGGATTACTATCGCAATACATTAGAAACAATATTAAAGACAGATGTGAAAGGATTCTTGTATTTCTTTAAATTTGGTCAATTGTCTATAGAAAGATAAAAAAGGAGCGTTACACGTGCCTACAAAACAGAGAATATTTGAATTGGATGCTTTGCGTGGAATAAGTTTATTCGGCATTATTTTAATGAATATTTTAGCTTTTAGCCTTCCGTATGAGATAGCTTTAATGTCCCAAACGATAAAAGGCTTCAACACAGTCATTCTCCAGTTAATTACACTGTTTGTCATAGGTTCGTTTTATCCAATCTTCACTTTTTTATTTGGATACGGCCTAGGTATCATGTTTGAACATAGCCAAATTAGAAAGGTTCGATTTTATCCCATAATTTATCGAAGGCTTAGCTTTTTAATTGTCATTGGTATCATTCATGGTTTGTTTATTTTTTCTGGTGATATTCTATTTGGTTATGCATTTACAGGACTTTTCGCCGTATTGTTTATTAAAATGACAGCGCAAAAGCTAATGAAGATTGCCAGTATTTTATTTTTGTTAAAAATCTTACTAATAGTGATACCTATTGCAATGTTAAATTATGTGCAAGGTGTTTATGAAACAAACAACTATCTAGGCATTTCTCTGTCACAATTTATCGATGTTAAACAGAATGGTGATTATCTGTCATTTATAAAGTTAAACATGCTAGAAAACCTATATAGTATGTTGGATGTCATAATGGGGTCAGCATTTTTAGAGTATTTACCTTATGTCCTTTTTGGCATTGCAGCACATAAGATGAATTTAATTGAACTTATGCGGACAAAAAGACAATCTTTTTTGAAGTGGGGCAGTTTAATCACTATTTTAGGCTATTTGATTAAAGCACCGTTTGCTATTGATTACGATAATAGTGCTTTTGCTATTATCAATGCAGTAGGAGGCCCGATAGTAGCGGTAGGTTATATTATAATCATCGTATATTTATGCCAAAATGAGCCTACGTCACAAATCATGCGTGTATTTAAGTATCCAGGTAAATTGAGTTTATCTGTATATATCACGCAAAGTATCGTGTTTACATTTATTTTTATGGGATTTGCCTTAGGGCTATACTATAAATTACCTTTATATCAAGCTTACCTTATGGTAATTATTTTTTATGGCTTACAAGTAATAGGCTGCTATTATTATTTGAAAATATTTAATATGGGCCCAATAGAATGGTTGTGGCGAAAGTTCACATATTTAAAATCGTAGTGACAGATTAGGTAAAAGGTCTGAGATTTTTGTATATACTAGTTATATATTTGTTATTTAGTGGTAAATATAGTTATAATATGAAATAAGATATAGATGAGGAGCTGATTATGAATGAAATTCCTATCATTCAAACATGAAGGACAGACATCATATGGTGTGAAAGTAAAACGTGAAGAAGCTGCATGGGACTTGAAGAAAGTATTTGCAGATTTTGCTGAAGGTTCATTCCATCCTAAGACGTTATTAAATGGTCTTCAACAAAATCAAGTCGTAGATTTTCAAGAACAAGTTCGTAAAGCGGTTGTTGCAGCGGAAGATAGTGGTAAGGGTGAAGATTATAAAGTCCAATTTAGCGACATTGAATTTTTACCACCTGTCACACCAACTAATAATGTGATTGCCTTTGGCCGTAATTATCAAGATCATGCTAGTGAGCTAAATCACGAAGTACAGCGATTATATGTGTTTACGAAAGCTGCTTCGTCACTAACTGGTGATAATAGCACGATACCGAATCATAAAGATATTACTGATCAACTAGATTACGAGGGTGAACTTGGTATTGTCATTGGTAAATCTGGTGAGAAAATACCGAAAGCACTTGCTTTAGATTATGTTTATGGTTATACAATTATTAATGATATAACAGACCGTAAAGCTCAAAACGAACAAGACCAAGCATTCTTATCTAAAAGTTTAACAGGGGGTTGCCCTGTAGGACCATATATTGTAACGAAAGATGAATTACCTACGCCAGAAGACGTCAATATTGTGACTAAAGTGAACAATGATATTCGTCAAGATGGCAATACAGGTCAAATGATTCTTAAAATCGATGAATTAATTGAAGAAATTTCAAAATACGTAGCATTACATCCAGGAGATATCATTGCGACAGGTACACCAGCAGGCGTTGGTGCAGGAATGAACCCACCGCAATTCTTACAACCTGGTGATGAAGTTAAAGTAACAATAGATAATATTGGTACTTTAACAAACTTTATTGCTGAAAAATAATTAGCGATACTTGTAAACTGGTTAATCCATAAAGGATTGGCCAGTTTTTATTTATTATAAATGATTAATGTAGTTTTTTTGAATTGTACAGTTATATTGCGTATGATAAGAAGTGTAATCTTTTGACATCATAGTTGAAAGACTACAATATGCTTCTGTTTTTATATATTTTCGAAGTAAAAATTGTGTGGGGGTAATAGGTTATGTTACATATGCATATTGCAAGTTGGGTTTTATTAATTATCTTGTTTTTTGCTGCTTATTTTAATTTTTCAGAAAAACAAGGTGCGTCACCGTATTTTAAACCAATTCATATGCTATTAAGATTATTTATGGTATTAGTCTTAATTTCTGGATTTTGGGTTTGGATTCAAGCATTTTCATCAGGAGATGCTGGTGGACACATGTTACTGACATTGAAAATGATTTGTGGTGTGGCTGTAGTTGCATTAATGGAAGTGACAATTACGAAACGTAAAAAAGGGCAACCTAGTCATGGTTTAATGTGGACGACAATTGTAGTGATTATCTTAACAATGATTATAGGTGTTATTTTACCTATGGGTCCAATTACACAAATGTTTGGTTTATAAACGTAATTGTATAATAAAAAAAGTCGTACATGCCTAATGCGTATGTACGACTTTTTTTATACTTATTTATTACGTGCTTTGTATCCAATCATATTAATAATATCTTTAGGTCTGCTATATGGTGGGGCATAAGCCACTTCAAATTCAACTAATTCATCAATCGTGAGTTTATGCATCATAGCCATCGATAGTACATCAATACGTTTGTCGACACCCTTTTGACCTACTGCTGCAGCACGAATGATACGTCGATTTGTTTTATCAAAGTAAACACGTAAGTGCAGTTTAGTATTTCCTGGGTAATAACCTGCGTGTTCCCCTTGGTTAGCCTCGACCATTGTATAATCAAATTCCGTAAGTTCTTGTGGTGATACACCGACACTAGCAAATGTATAATCGAAGAATTTTACAATATTAGATCCTAGATAGCCTTTAAAGTGTATTGAGTTATCGCCAGCTAACTGTTCAGCAATAATACTTGCACCACGATGTGCGCCCCATGCCAAAGGAACATGTGCATTTAAATCAACATGACGATAATGAGATGTAATAATATCACCTAATGCATAAATATTTGGGATGTTCGTTTGGAACTGATCATTAACTGGAATGTATCCTTTGTCATCTAAAGTAATATTAGAATTTTCAATGAATTTTGAGTTGGGTTGAACGCCAACGCCTTCGATAATGAGGTCATAATTTTCAACTTTACCAGATTCGAAATGAACTGCATTGCCCACAACTTTTGATATCTGTTCATTAAATCTATATTGAATATTTCTCTTATCCATTTCATCAAGGATTGCTTGGCTCATGTCTTGATCCATCAGTTTATTAATATGCGTTGAACGATGGATGAGTGTAGGGGAGATACCTCTTTCATATAGATTATCTAAAATTTCAAGACCGATATATCCAGTACCTACGACCAATGCATTTTTCACTTTATTTTCTTCAATAAATGCTTCAATTGCATCTGTATCTTCCATATTTCTTAGTGTAAATGCAATTTGACTATTTAAGTCTAATGAATTGGCGCTACACCCAGGACTTAATATTAAAGTATCATAATCAGTCTCAATATGCGTATCCTGTGTTCGATCGTAGACTGTAATTGTATTCTCTGTGTCATTAATGGCCGTCACTTCATGATACGGTTTGACAATAATATTTTTCGATTCATAAAAAGATTCAGGTGTGGCTTCCAGTACCTTATTGCGTGAATCTACAACATTTCCCAAATAATAGGGTAAGGCACAATTAGCAAAACTCATATCTCTATCTTTTTCAAAGACAACAATCTCACTTTCTTGATCAAGTCTTCTAATTTGACTGGCTACTGTTGCACCGCCGGCAACTGCACCTACTACAACAATTTTATTTATAACGTATAGCCTCCTTAAGTAATCTATCTATGACTCTATACTAGATTTCACTGTTTCTTCATAAGGCATATTTAATTGGAAATAGTCATTTAAATAACGACCAATCCCATCCTCATTGTTAGAATAAGTCGTTTGGTTCGCAACATGTTTAAGTTCATCCAAACCGTTATCCATTGCGATACCATGTTTAGCATATTTAATCATTTCTAAATCATTGTCTTCGTCTCCAAAAGCAATGATATGATTTCTATCAATATTTAGATATGATTTCACATAATCAATGCCACGCGCTTTGCTAATGCCTTGTTTAACAATTTCTATCACTGGAAATGGTGAGCCCCATCTACGGTGTTCAATGTTTTCAGCATAAAAACGTGTAAGCATTTGTTTTACTCTTGGCATCATAAATTCTTCTGCTTCAACTAATATGGATGTGGGTGGTTCAGTTAACGAGCTGAGTAAGTCGCCTGTTTCAACTTTTGGATTCCCCATAGAGAACCCATCGAATAATTTTTGATCGTAATTATTAATAAATACATAATCTTTTACTTCAGCAATCATGTTGGTTACCCCATAATCATTCAATGATTCAATGATGCTTTTAGATAAATCCAAGTCTAATACTTCATGCATTGGCTCAAATTGATCATCTTTTGGATGATGCACAAATGCCCCATTGAAATTTACTACCGGCGTATCCATATTTAATTCATGATAATATATTTGACTGGCTCTATAAGGTCTACCTGTAGCAATCATTAATTTATGACCTTGTTGTTGAAGCGTAGTTAAAACGCTTTTTGTATATGGTGAAATAACTTTTTCATCTGTTAATAATGTGCCGTCTAAATCTAGACAAATTAAATAAGATTCCATTTAATTCTCCTTAATGTTTTTTATTGATGTATGAATATCATAGCATTTTATTGGCGTTTTGTAAGATATTTGATATATTGTTAGTATCATTAAATTCGAAGAGGTGATATGAATGGATGAAGGATTAAAAGATAGCATATTAAATGCTTTAGAAATGGTAATTGACCCTGAGTTGGGTATCGACATTGTCAACTTAGGTTTAGTATATAATGTTGATGTTAATGACGAAGGTTTATGTACAGTTGAAATGACATTAACATCTATGGGATGTCCAATGGGACCACAAATTGTGAACCAAGTAAAAATGGTTTTAGCTGAGATTCCAGAAATTTCAGATACAGAAGTAAACATTGTTTGGAGTCCACCATGGGGCAAAGACATGATGTCTCGCTATGCTAAAATTGCATTAGGCATTGGCTAACTTAAACAAATATAAATTGAAAAATACTAGTCTGTAGATTTCCCAAATTCTATAGGCTAGTATTTTTTTGAAATCTTTAAAGCGTGGTAACAATCTTAAAATAAAACTTTTCTATAGTGCAATTCATTAAAATAATTGCAGTTATATTACGAAAGTATTACAATATCTTGGTATTTAAAATTAAATCATTAAAGGTAATATATTTGGGGATGAGAGTATGGTTGTCAATGAACAAAAATTCTAATCATAGTAAGCAAGTCAAACGACATACGCGTTATATGCCTGGCTTAGATGGACTTAGAGCCATTGCAGTTATCGGTATTATTATTTATCACTTAAATAAACAATGGTTATCTGGTGGGTTTCTTGGTGTAGATACATTTTTTGTGATTTCCGGTTATTTAATTACGAGTTTACTTTTATTTGAATATGAAAACACCGGCATTATCAATTTGAAGCAGTTTTGGTTACGGCGAATTAAACGCTTGATACCGGCTGTATTGGTATTAGTTATTACAGTAACGTTAGCGACACTTATTTTTAAGCCAGAGCAAATTATAAGTATCAAGCATGATGCGTTTGCAGCCATTTTTTATGTATCAAATTGGTGGTATATTGCAACCGATGTAAATTATTTTGAACAATTTGCCTTTATGCCATTGAAACATTTGTGGTCATTAGCAATTGAAGAACAATTCTACATATTTTTTCCTATTGTGTTAATCACATTGTTATTAACGATCAAGAAATATCGTAATGTGACACTAATATTTTGGATTATTTCACTGATGTCATTACTGTTGATGGTATTGATTTCTCAACCACATATGCAGCATTCTCGTGTTTATTTTGGAACTGATACAAGACTACAAACGATGTTGTTAGGTGTCATCATAGCTTTTATTTGGCCACCGTTTAAATTAAAGCAACATCCTAATCATCTACTTAAAATTATAATAGATAGTATTGGGACAATAGGTCTTTTCGTACTCTTATTACTTTTTATTAAAGTGGATGATAATAGTGATTGGATTTATAATGGCGGATTTTATCTTATTTCTGGTATTACTTTATTTGTCATCATTAGTGCAGTACATCCATCTGGTTATTTTGCTAAATTAATAGGAAATAAATGGTTTGTTTATATTGGTAAACGCTCTTATAGCTTATATTTATGGCATTTCCCAATTATTAGCTTTTTACATTCATATTATGTCGATGGTCAAGTACCATTATATGTATATGTCTTAGACATTTTATTGACTATTTTCTTTGCGGAAATATCTTATAGATATATTGAAACACCGTTTAGAAAACAAGGTTTTAAGGCTTTTAGTTTTAATAAATATAGAAAGTCTGCGTTTATAAGAACCATATTAATCAGTGTAATGTTATTACCATCTATTTTTATTTTGGCAGGTACATTTGATCGTTTAGGCAAAGATCAAATTAATCATAAGTCTACTTCATATAATACTGAAGAGATTGATAAGTACTTGGTTAGACCTATACCAGTTGATGATGTTAACTTTTTAGGTGATTCAAATTTTAAAAAAGATAAAGATAATGAGGTATATACTGATTTGAGTCCACTGCTCATTGGCGACTCTGTTATGGTTGATATAGGAGAAAAATTTAAAGCGCATGTTCCAAATGCAACCATTGATGGTAAAGTCGGCCGTAATTTATATGAAGCAATACCGTTAGCAGATGAAAAATATAAAGCTTACAATCGTAAATCTAAGCAAGTGATTTTAGAGTTAGGAACGAATGGTGATTTTTCTGAATCGCAACTTGAGGAACTAATTAGTAAATTCGGAAAAGCAAATGTGTATTTGATTAACACGCGTGTACCAAGAAGTTATGAAGATCACGTTAACCAAGTTATGGCAGATGCAGCGAAAAAACATAGCAACGTAACGTTGATTGATTGGTATCAACGTTCAGAAGGGCATAGTAATTACTTTGCACCTGATGGTATTCATTTAGAACCGTCGGGCGTGAACGCATTGACAGATGAAATACTAAAACATATTAAAAAGAAATCAACATCTAAATAGCAAAAGTTAAAAGGATATCATTTCAATTTACTAAATTTAATTAGATTATGCTTTGAATAAAATAGAATATTAAAGCACAATAAGTGGCATAACCTCACAATGAACTAGAGGTTATGCCTTTTAATTTATGGCGTGCGTAACATGCATATTCATAACTAAGTGTCATTTAATATACTGTATTTAAAAGCAACAAAGTTATTGTTTAGCATATATAAATTATGGGCAAAACATAGATATATACAGCGTTATAGAATGCGTAAATTATTTTAAATTTCTAGTCATATAGGTTGATAAAAGTGAATAAAAGGAATATAATAAAGTTAAGGTCAAAGAAAGTCAAAGTCAAACTTACTTTGTTTTTGATCAAAAACTAAATGGTGAGGTGAATCATTTTGGATATTAATCAAATGACCTATGCAGTTCAAGGTGCTTTACAAAAGGCGATAGAACTAGCAAAAGACAACGAAAACCAAAATATCGAAATAGAAGCAATATTAAAAGCTTCACTTGAAGAAAGTGAAAGTTTATTTAAAAGTGTAATGGAAAGAGCAAATATCGATACGGAACTTTTAAATAAAGCATACAATGAAAAATTGAAAAATTATCCTTCTGTACAAGGAGATAACGTACAATATGGTCAGTATATTAGTCAAAAAGCGAATGAATTAATAAATAAAGCTGAAACATACATGAATACGTATGAAGATACGTATATTTCTATGGAACATATTATTCTAGCTGCAATGGATATAGATGAAACAACAATTAAATTTGTCGATAATAAAAAAGAAATTATTGTAGAAATCATTAAAAAAATAAGAGGAGGAAATCATGTGACGTCACAAAACCCAGAAGCAAATTACGAAGCATTAGAAAAATATGGTAGAGATTTAGTTGAAGAAGTCCGTCAAGGGAACATGGATCCTGTCATTGGACGTGATGAAGAAATAAGAAATACTGTGAGAATTTTAAGTAGAAAGACTAAAAATAATCCAGTATTAATCGGTGAACCTGGTGTAGGTAAAACTGCAATTGTTGAAGGTCTGGCACAACGCATCGTGCGTAAAGATGTACCAGAATCATTGTTAGATAAAACAATATTTGAATTGGATTTAAGTGCGCTTGTTGCAGGTGCAAAATATCGTGGTGAATTTGAAGAGCGTTTAAAAGCAGTACTTAAAGAAGTGAAAGACTCAGAAGGTAGAATTATATTATTTATCGATGAAATTCACATGCTTGTTGGCGCAGGTAAAACAGAAGGTGCGATGGATGCAGGCAATATGCTTAAACCAATGCTTGCACGTGGTGAATTACACTGTATCGGTGCAACAACATTAAATGAATATAGAGAATATATTGAAAAAGATTCTGCATTAGAACGTCGTTTCCAAAAAGTAAACGTGTCTGAACCAGATGTTGAAGATACAATTTCTATTTTACGTGGGCTGAAAGAGCGCTATGAAGTTTATCATGGTGTACGTATCCAAGATAAAGCGTTAGTCGCTGCGGCAGAGCTTTCAGATCGATATATTACAGATCGCTTCTTACCCGATAAAGCGATTGATCTTGTAGACCAAGCGTGTGCGACGATTCGTACGGAAATGGGTTCAAATCCTACAGAGTTAGACCAAGTCAATCGACGTGTTATGCAATTAGAAATCGAAGAGAGCGCATTGAAAAACGAATCAGATAACGTAAGTAAACAACGCTTACAAGAATTACAACAAGAATTATCTAATGAAAAAGAAAAACAAAATGCGATTCAATCACGTGTAGAAGAAGAAAAAGGCAAAATTGCCAAACTACAAGAAAAACGTACTGAATTAGATGAAAGTAGAAAAGCTTTAGAAGATGCTGAAAATAATTATAATTTGGAAAAAGCGGCAGAATTACAACATGGTAAAATTCCTGAATTAGAAAAAGAATTACGTGAGTTAGAAGCTGCATTCCAAAATGAACAAAACAGTGATAATGAACGCATTATACGTGAAATTGTATCAGACGAAGAAATTGGAGACATTGTTAGTTCATGGACAGGCATTCCTGTTTCTAAACTTGTAGAAACAGAAAGAGAGAAATTATTAAATCTTTCGGATATTTTACATGAACGTGTTGTCGGTCAAGACAAAGCGGTCGATTTAGTTTCTGACGCTGTTGTAAGAGCGCGTGCAGGCATTAAAGATCCAAGTAGACCAATTGGTAGCTTCTTATTCTTAGGACCTACAGGCGTTGGTAAAACGGAATTAGCTAAATCATTAGCGTCCACTTTATTTGATTCAGAAAAACATATGATACGCATTGATATGAGTGAATATATGGAAAAACATTCCGTTTCTCGTTTAATTGGTGCGCCTCCAGGCTATGTTGGTCATGATGAAGGTGGACAGTTAACTGAAGCAGTACGTCGTAATCCATATTCTGTCATATTATTAGATGAAATTGAAAAAGCACATTCAGACGTATTTAATGTATTGTTACAAATACTTGAAGAAGGTCGACTTACTGATTCTAAAGGACGCGAAGTTGATTTCAAAAATACAATTATCATTATGACAAGTAATATTGGTTCACAAATACTGTTAGAAAACGTCAAAGACGCTGGTGTAATTACGGATGATACAGAAAAAGCTGTGATGAATAGCTTGAATCAATATTTCAAACCAGAAATTATTAACCGTATGGACGATATTGTATTATTTAAACCATTAACAATCAGTGATATGAGTTCTATAGTAGATAAAATATTGACTGAATTGAATATTAGATTGATGGCACAACGTATTTCAATTAATGTGTCAGATAAAGCTAAAGCGTGGTTAGGTGAAGAAGCGTATGAACCACAATTCGGTGCAAGACCGTTGAAACGTTTTGTGCAAAGACAAATAGAAACACCATTAGCACGTAAAATGATAAGAGAAAATTTACCAGAAGGCACTACAATAGATATCGACTTATCTGATGATGGTTTAACATTTACTGAAAACAAACCAGAATTTGATGAGTAAGTATCACTCAATTTAACAAAATAGTGTGGCGCATAAACCATAATTTCAATTTGGTTTATGCGCCACTTTTTTATAATTAATAAATTAAACTTGAAGATGAGGTGTGTATTTATCATATTTCATCTTACAAGCAAGTTCATTTTTAATTAAGGTTTCGTTATTCATAATGAATAGAGATTTTTTACATTTTTGTAAGAATAAAAAAATAACGATTGATGCCTATACGCAGCAACCGTTAAAAGTGTACAGTCTTAAAAGTACACAATAGAAAAACTGCCAACGTCGATCAATAGACCCTGTTGACAGTTTGATTTCTTCCTACAATACACTTTGCTTAATGTTGTTCATTTGTACTATTTTGTTTAGGTTTAATTACCAAATCAAATAAGATAATAATAATCGTGAAAACAACTGCACCTATGAGGGGTGTAACAAAGTTTAATGCACCGCCACCATTTAAGCTGTTAAGCACGAAATTAATCATTTGTAATAAGACAATAGACCAGAATAAAACTGCGAGGTATTTCATTATGTAATGCCTCCAATATCATATATATATCTATAGTATAAATAATAAACTGTAGTTTGTATAGTAGATAAGTAATAATTGTGGTTATACTTTGTGATAATACGTTAAGTCCTTTATAATTATTTATGGAAAACGCGCACTGAAATAAGTATAGTTCTTGTATTTGAAATGTGTATTATGTTAAATTAATACCTGGTATTAAAATTATAATTAAATTTAAAATTAAGAAGGTGTACAACCATGGACGTGGGTATTAAAGGTTTTGGTGCATACGCACCTGAAAAAGTTGTAGAAAATACCTATTTTGAATCATTTTTAGAAACATCAGATGAATGGATATCTCAAATGACTGGTATTAAAGAACGTAGATGGGCTAGTGAAGACGAAGAAACTTCAGATATGGCTTATCAAGCTAGTTTAAAAGCAATTGAAGATGCAGGAATTGAAGCATCAGAAATAGATATGATTATTGTTGCAACATCAACAGGGGATTTTCCGTTTCCAACAGTTGCCAATATTCTACAAGAGAGATTAGGTTTAGGCAAAGTTGCCTCTATGGACCAATTGGCTGCATGTAGTGGCTTTATGTATTCAATGATCAATGCTAAACAATTTATTCAATCTGGTGATTATAAAAACATTTTAGTTGTCGGTGTTGATAAATTATCTAAAATTACTGATTTTACAGATCGTTCAACAGCTATTTTATTTGGTGACGGCGCTGGTGCTGTCGTATTAGGTGAAGTATCTGAAGGTCGAGGTATCTTAAGTTATGAATTAGGTTCAGACGGTTCAGGTGCAAAACATCTATATTTAAATCCAGAAAATGGAAAAATATTTATGAATGGTCGCGAAGTATTTAAATTTGCAGTAAGAATTATGGGTGAAGCATCTAACAATGCAGTTGCAAAAGCTAATTTAACGCCAGATGACGTAGATATGTTTGTGCCTCACCAAGCAAATATAAGAATTATGGAATCAGCTAGAGAACGTTTAGGTATTCCAAAGGAAAAAATGAGCGTATCCGTGGATCGCTTTGGTAATACTTCAGCAGCGTCAATTCCATTAAGTATAGGACAAGAGTTAGAAAATGGTAGGATTAAAGATGATGATGTCTTAGTGTTAGTAGGTTTTGGTGGCGGCTTGACATGGGGCGCAGTTACACTAAGATGGGGAAAATAGGAGGATAAATTATGAGCAAAGAACAACGTGTTGTTATTACAGGAATTGGCGCATTATCACCTATAGGAAATGATGCGAAGTCTACTTGGGATAACGCATTAAAAGGTGTAAGCGGTATAGATTCGATTACGCGTATAGATACAACAGATTATAATGTCCATTTAGCAGGTGAGCTAAAAGACTTTGATATAGAAGATTATATTCCTAAAAAAGAAGCGAGACGTATGGATCGCTTTACACAATATGCAGTCGTAGCTGCAAGAGAAGCAGTGAATGATGCTAAACTTGAAATTAACGAAAGTACGGCTGATAAAGTGGGTGTTTGGATTGGTTCAGGTATAGGTGGTATGGAAACTTTTGAAATTTCACATAGCCAATTATTAAACCGTGGACCAAGACGTGTCAGCCCATTCTTCGTTCCTATGCTTATTCCAGATATGGCAACAGGCCAAGTGTCTATCGATTTAGGTGCTAAAGGACCGAATGGCTCTACAGTGACAGCTTGTGCTACTGGAACGAACTCAATAGGTGAGGCGTTTAAAATTATTCAACGTGGCGATGCAGATGCAATGATAACTGGTGGTACAGAAGCACCAATTACGCATATGGCTTTAGCTGGATTTAGTGCGAGTCGTGCGTTGTCAACAAATGATGATAAAGCAACTGCATGTCGTCCATTCCAAGAAGGGCGTGACGGGTTTATCATGGGTGAAGGTGCAGGTATTGTTGTTTTAGAATCACTAGAATCTGCACAAGCACGTGGTGCGCAAATATATGCTGAAATCGTAGGTTATGGTTCAACTGGTGATGCATACCATATTACAGCACCTGCCCCAGAAGGTGAAGGTGGCTCACGCGCAATGCAAGCGGCTATGGATGATGCTGGCATAGAAGCCAAAGATATCCAATATTTAAATGCCCATGGTACAAGTACACCAGTGGGTGATTTGACTGAAATCCAAGCTATTAAGAATACTTTTGGTGAAGCTGCCGCAACATTGAAAGTGAGTTCTACAAAATCAATGACAGGTCATTTACTTGGTGCTACAGGTGGTTTAGAAGCTATTTTCTCTGCACTTTCTATTAGAGATCGTCGCATTGCACCAACGATTCATGCTGATTCACCAGATCCTGAATGTGATTTAGATATTGTACCAAATAAAGCAGAAGATTTAGATATTACGTATGCAATGAGTAATAGTTTAGGTTTTGGTGGACATAATGCAGTCCTCATACTGAAAAAATTTACTGACTAATTTAATTTAAGCAAGTTACAGTTTGCAAAAGCAAGGTTATCACATTAGGATAATCTTGCTTTTTATTTTATGAATGACTAGGTAAAAAATAAAGCTACATAGGATAGTGACAGTTAGATTAAATTACGATGATTTTTAAAATGATTAAGTATTTAAAGTTATTGTAAATTTTGAAATTTATATTGTGAAAAATAAGAAAGAAGTTAAAATATAAAAATAAGTTAAATATGTTTTGATAAAATGTCTGTTCAAGATATACACATAGTGTATAATGTAAATAATCAAATTATAAAGCGGGGTGTAATTCAGATGAAACAGTTTCTCACATTATCAACAACTTTGAAAACAAGAATGATAGCAGATTTCATCTTAATTATAGCAAGTCAAGCGATTTTACCCTTTATGGCTTTATATTTAACTAGTAAAGTAAATGCTGTATTTGCTGGTGCATTTTTAATTGCCAACATCATCGTAAGTTTTGTAGTGTCCTTCGTAGGTGGATATTTAGGTGACAATTATAATAGGAAGAAAGTGGTTAATTATATCCATTTTTTCTATGCACTATGTTTAATTATTTTAAGCATTACGGTGACAATGGACGGGATAGGTTTAATTATATTTTGTGTAACAGTATTTATTTTTGAATTATTATTCGCTGCGAGTGAACCTATTTTTGAAGCAGCAATTATGGATGCTATTTATGAAGATGTTCGGGAATATGTTTATCAATTAAATTATTGGATGTTTAATATTGGGACAGCGATTGGCATGGCATTAGGCGCGTTGTTATATTTAGGTCATAAACACTTACTATTTGTTTTATTCTTTATTGCTATGTTAATTAGTTGGTATTTATTTGAAAAATATTATGATGTGGCGCAGGTCATTACTAAAAAAGAAGACTTAACTTCTAAATTCAAACATTTTATAGATAGTTATCATGTTGTCATTAAAGACAAATACTATATGTTACTTAACATTGGATTTATGATGGTGATCATGGCTGAACTTAGTTTGAATTCTTATGTTGTCGTAAGGCTAAAAAACGATTTTGAACCTTTGCACTTTTTAGGCTTTTATATAGATGGTGTCCGAATGTTTACAGTAATTATGATTGTTAATACACTTGTGGTAGCGACATTAACATTTACGGTCAATAGAATCGTAGAGGTTACTTCTAAGAAAATTGCATTTATGATAGGTATTGTATTATATACCATTGGTTATAGTGTGTTGATGTCAGTTTCTGAATTTTGGATATTAGTGCTATTTGCTATTATAGCGACAATAGGCGAATTGATTTATTCTCCAATTCAAAATGCGCAACGCTTTTTGATGATTCCTGAAGATAAACGCAGTACTTATAATACGTTTGGGATGATTTCATTTTATGGGGGAAATATATTAGCGCGCTTCGGACTAATTATTGGCGCGTTTATTCTGCCTTGGATGATGTCTATTTATGTAGGGGTTATTGTACTTCTAGGATTCATATTATTGTATTATGCATTATTTCATAACCCAAATATTGAAACAAAATAAACAAAAGACTGTATGTGTTTATTGTGTGTGTTCACAATAGCTTATACAGTCTTTTTTTATATCATAAAAGAAATGATAATTGAGATAATTAAATAAAATAAATTAAATACCAAACCCATTTTAACCCATGGATGTACAAAATAAGATGATTTTTTTGCTTGTGTTGGCTTGAAAAATTCATCGTTCTCTAACGTATCTTTATGTTTTTTATTTGTCAGTTGATATTTAAGTCTTCTAAAACCATAACTTGTCGGATCTAAAATACCTTCCTGCACGATCAAAATAATAAAAAAGATAATAAATAGCACAATAGATATGTAAAATATGATATTTAAATACTGAACGAAATGGTGTGAAGAGAATAACCAAAATAGCAATGCTAACATCGGTGTGAAAAATAACCAAAACAAGTTGGTGAATAAATTCCGCATATTTATTGTCTCCTTTATTTAATAAATTTATTGTAACTTAAATAATCAAAAAAATGAATATATTACCTTATAAATTCTTTTATACCAACACTTTTAAAGAGATGAAAATAAAATAAAATTTAATTTCTTTAATAAAGTAAAGCAAAACCATATTGATTAAAATATGAAGTATAAGTATACTGTTATTAAATATTCTGAATATTGCAAAGGGAATGTTTATTCTGAAATTTAAGGGGGACAACAAATGCTTAAGTATATTATGAAGCGTTTAGGGTACATGATTTTATCATTATTCATTATCATTTCGATTACGTTTTTCTTAATGAAGCTGATGCCGGGTTCACCATTTAATGATGAAAAGTTAAATGAAGAGCAGAAGCAAATATTAAATGAAAAATATGGTCTTAATGATCCAGTACCAGTACAGTATGTGAGTTATTTGAAGAATGTTGTTACGGGGGACTTTGGTAACTCATTCCAATATGATAACCAACCTGTATGGGAGTTAATTAAACCGAGATTAATACCATCACTTGAAATGGGCTTAACTGCCATGGTGATTGGTGTCATTATAGGGTTAATATTAGGAGTCATTGCAGCGGTGCGGCAAAATACGTGGGTCGATTATACTGCAACCGTCATATCGGTAATTGCAGTTTCAGTACCGTCATTCGTATTAGCAGTATTGCTACAATATGTATTTTCAGTTAGATTACAATGGTTTCCAGTCGCAGGTTGGGAAGGCATATCAACGGCTGTACTACCATCATTAGCATTATCAGCAGCAGTATTGGCCACAGTTGCAAGATACATAAGAGCGGAAATGATAGAAGTTTTAAGTTCGGATTATATCTTGTTAGCACGTGCAAAAGGGAATTCAACAATGAGAGTGTTATTTGGCCATGCATTAAGAAATGCATTAATCCCAGTCATCACTATTATTGTACCGATGTTAGCAAGTATATTAACGGGTACTTTGACAATTGAGAATATTTTCGGTGTACCTGGTTTAGGGGATCAATTTGTACGTTCAATTACAACAAATGATTTCCCTGTAATTATGGCAACGACAATTTTATTCAGTACACTATTTATTGTTTCTATTTTCCTTGTAGATATTTTATATGGTGTGATTGATCCACGTATACGTGTACAAGGAGGTAAAAAATAATGGCTGATAAAAGAGATGAAAAACGCAATGATGACCATTCAAATGCAGTTATGTCACATACCTCAGAAGCGATACCGGCTTCGGATTTCATTAGAAGTCAAAATGATATAGAGAAAGAGCCTGAAATGCAACGAGAAAGTAAAAACTTTTGGCAAGATGCTTGGGCGCAACTCAAAAGAAATAAACTTGCCGTCGTTGGTATGATAGGTTTAATTATTATTATTTTACTAGCATTGATTGGACCGTTATTAAGTTCACATGACTATGCGGAGCAAGATGTAGAGAGACGTAATTTACCTGCTAAAATTCCTGTTTTGGACCAAATTCCATTCTTACCTTTTGATGGTGAAGGCGCACAGGGCGTAGATGCGTATAAAGAAGCAGGCGTTAAAGAAAATTTCTGGTTTGGGACAGATCAATTGGGAAGAGATTTATGGTCTAGAACTTGGCAAGGTGCACAAGTATCATTATTTATTGGTGTTGTAGCTGCCTTATTAGATATTTTCATAGGCGTCGTATATGGTGCTATTTCCGGTTTCTTTGGAGGACGAATAGACAACGTCATGCAGCGTATTATTGAAGTCGTTGCATCAATACCGACACTGATTGTTGTAATATTATTCGTATTAATTTTTGAACCATCCATTTGGACAATTATTTTAGCTATGGCCATTACAGGATGGATAGGCATGAGTCGTGTGGTTCGTGGTGAGTTCTTAAAATTAAAAAACCAAGAATTTGTATTAGCATCTAAAACATTAGGCGCATCAAAAATAAAATTAATATTCAAACATATTCTACCTAACACTTTAGGTGTCATCGTAGTTACATCTATGTTTACAGTACCTAACGCAATATTCTTCGAGGCTTTCTTAAGCTTCATCGGTATTGGGGTGCCAGCACCAAGAACATCATTAGGTTCTTTAGTGAATGAAGGTAGAGCAATGCTCTTAATTCATCCACATGAATTATTTATTCCAGCACTTGTATTAAGTTTATTAATCTTATTCTTCTATCTGTTTAGTGATGGATTACGTGATGCATTTGATCCTAAAATGCGTAGATAACAAAAGGAGGCAACATTTATGTCAGAAAGAGTATTGGAAGTTAGTAATTTGCATGTTTCCTTTGATATCGATGCAGGGGAAGTGCAAGCAGTAAGAGGTGTCGACTTCTTTATTAATAAAGGAGAGACCCTTGCAATTGTTGGTGAATCTGGTTCAGGGAAGTCAGTAACAACGAAAGCAATCACTAAATTATTCCAGGGAGATGCTGGACGTATTAAAAAAGGGGAAATTAATTTTTTAGGGGAAGATTTAGCTAAAAAATCAGAACAAGAATTAATCAAATTACGTGGCAAAGATATTTCAATGATTTTCCAAGATCCTATGACGTCATTAAATCCAACCATGAAAATTGGGAAACAAGTCATGGAACCACTTATGAAACATAAAAATTATAGTAAGACAGAAGCTAAAAAAAGAGCTTTAGACATATTGAACTTAGTTGGTCTGCCAAATGCAGATAAAAGATTTAATGCATATCCACATCAATTTTCAGGTGGACAACGTCAAAGAATAGTTATTGCCACTGCACTAGCTTGTGAACCTAAAGTACTCATTGCCGATGAACCTACAACAGCACTGGATGTAACAATGCAAGCCCAAATATTAGAATTAATGAAAGAATTACAAGATAAAATTAGTACCTCAATTATATTTATCACACATGACTTAGGGGTCGTTGCGAATATTGCTGATCGAGTAGCGGTCATGTACGGAGGACAAATGGTTGAAACAGGAGACGTAGATGAAATATTTTACGATCCTAAACATCCATACACTTGGGGACTGTTATCGTCTATGCCAGATTTGACAACGGGTACAGAAACTGAATTATTAGCAATTCCAGGCACACCACCTGATTTGTTACATCCACCTAAAGGTGATTCGTTTGCAGAAAGAAGTCAATTTGCTTTAGATATTGACTTTAAAACACCACCGCCATGGTACCAAGTGTCACCAACTCATTTTGCGAAATCTTGGTTATTAGATGAACGCGCACCACATATGGAACCACCTGAAATGGTGAAAAAACGTTTGCGTAAGATGCCAAATAATTTCGATAAGCCACAACAGGTAGAAAGGGTGTCGTTCGATGGAAAATAAAAACGAACTGTTATTACAAGTAAAAAATTTAAAACAGTATTTTAACGAAGGTAAACGCAATGAAGTAAGAGCCATTGAAAATATTTCATTTAACGTATATAAAGGTGAAACATTTGGTTTAGTTGGTGAATCTGGTTGTGGTAAATCGACGACAGGTAAAGCGATTATTAAATTAAATGATATTACAGATGGGGAAATTTTATATGAAGATGTAGACATTCAAAAAATTAAAAATCGTAAAGATTCCTTGAAATTTAATAAAAAGATACAAATGATTTTCCAGGATCCATACGCATCGCTCAATCCTAGACTTAAAGTAATGGACATCGTTGCAGAGGGAATCGATATTCATAAACTTGCTACTGGTGTCAAAGACCGTAAACGACGTGTCTATGATTTATTAGAAACTGTAGGGCTAAGTAAGGAACATGCCAATCGTTATCCACATGAGTTTTCTGGAGGCCAAAGACAACGTATTGGTATTGCACGAGCGCTCGCAGTTGAACCAGAGTTTATTATAGCGGATGAACCTATTTCAGCTTTAGATGTTTCAATACAAGCACAGGTTGTTAATTTATTACTTAAATTGCAAAAAGAGCGTGGGATTACGTTTTTATTCATCGCTCACGACCTTTCCATGGTTAAATATATTTCGGACAGAATTGCAGTGATGCACTTTGGTAAAATTGTCGAAATTGGTAGTGCGGATGAAATTTATAACCACCCAATGCATCCTTATACGAAATCACTACTGTCAGCTGTACCTCAGCCTGATCCAGAAAGTGAACGTGTGAGAAAGAGAACGCTTTTCAAAGAAGACGAGACTAAAAATGACCAACGTACATTGCATGAAATAAGACCGAATCATTTTGTATTTACAACAGATGACGAAGCGGAAGATTTAAAATCTCATACACAAGAAGCATCTGTATAACATAGGGAAGGGGGATTACGATGAAGAAATTCAAATTATTTATTATTTTGGTTGCGTTATCTGTTGTATTAGCTGGTTGCGGTAATGCAGAAGGGGTCTATTCTGATAAAGGACAAGTTTTTAGGAAAGTACTACCACAAGATATTTCAACATTAGATTCAGCATTAGCAACAGATACAGTATCGTTTGATATTTTCAATCAAATATACGAAGGCTTATACACATTGGATAAAAATGATAAAGCACAACCAGGGGTAGCGAAATCTATGCCGAAAGAAAGTAATAGGGGAAAAACACTTACAATTAATTTGCGGAAAGATGCCAAGTGGTCGAATGGGGATCCAGTAACGGCACATGATTTTGAGTATGCTTGGAAACGTGTTGTGAATCCAGATACGGCATCTGAATATGCCTATATCATGTATGATTTGAAAAATGCTGAAGCGATTAATATGGGGAAAAAAGATGTAGATGAATTGGGTGTGAAAGCCGTCAATGACCATACTTTAAAAGTTGAATTAACTAAACCGATTCCATACATTAATGAAATGTTCGCATTTGGTACGTTCATGCCATTAAACGAAAAAGTTGTGAAGAAAAATGGAGACCAATATGGGACAACAGCTGAAAAAACAGTGTTTAACGGTCCGTTCAAAGTAAAAGAATGGAAAGTTGAAGACAAAATACAGCTTGTGAAAAATGAAGATTATTGGGATAAAAAGCAAGTAAACTTAGATCGTGTAAATTATAAAGTATTAAAAGACCAACAAGCTGGTGCTTCACTTTATGATACTGGATCAGTTGATGATACGACGATTACTGCGGATCAAGTTGATAAATACGCAAATAATCCAGGTTTGAAAAAACGTTTGTTAGCAAGTACGTTTTACATTAAAATGAATCAAGATAATGTACCAGAATTTAAAAATAAAGATTTTAGACTAGCAATTGCACAGTCAATTGATAAAGAAGGCTATGTTAATTCAGTTAAAAATAATGGCTCAGAAGCAACAAATGGTTTTACTGCGAAACTAACTGCAGAGACACCTGATGGTAAAGATTTTTCAGAATCTATTGATTCGCCATTAACTTATAATCCTAAAGCTGCTAAAAAACATCTAGAAAAGGCCCAAAAAGATTTAGGGAAGAAAAATATAGAGTTTACTATGAACACTGAAGATACACCTGATGCTAAAATATCTGCCGAATATATTAAAGCACAAGTAGAAAGCACTTTACCTGGTGTTACTTTGAAAATTAAGCAATTGCCATTTAAACAACGCTTAAATCAAGAATCGACTGAAGCCTTTGAAGCATCATTATCAGGTTGGGGTCCTGACTATCCAGACCCATTGACTTTCTTAAATATTATGACAACAGGCAATTCTAATAATAATACAGCATGGAGTAGTAAAGAATATGACCAATTAGTAAAAGATGCAAATGGAAAATTATTGAAAAAACCAGAAGAACGTAATGCAGCTATGAAAAAAGCTGAAGAATTAATGTTAAATGATGCACCGGTTGCACCAATTTATCAAAAAGGTGAAGCGCATTTAACAAATCCTCAAGTTAAAGGTTTGGTATATCATCAAATTGGTGGAGATACGACATTAAAACATGTCAAAATTGATAAAGATATCGATCCTAAAACTGGTAAAAAGAAAGATTAATAAAAATTAAAAAAGCATGATAAAAGGAGAATCCAAAATAATGGATTCTCCTTTTATCTATATCATAGAATATTTAAAGTTAGTAATTTATCTCTTACGACCTAATCCCATTGCTTTTTCCATTTTTTTCAATGTTTTGAATGATACTTGTTGTGCTTTGTCTCTACCATTATCTAAAATAGTGTCAAGTTCTTCAGAATTGAAATAGTATTCATATTTTTCTTGGAAAGCAGTTAAGAAATCACTCACAATTTCTGCTAAATCTGCTTTAAACACACCATAATTCGAATCTTTGTATTTTTCTTGAAGTGCATCAATTGATTCGTCTGTTAAACTTGAATAAATAGATAATAAATTAGAGATACCTGGTTTATTGTCGCGGTCAAATTTGATAATACCATCTGAGTCAGTTACAGCACTTTTTATTTTTTTAGCGGCAACGCTTGGTTGGTCTAATAAAGAAATAAAGTTCTTTTGATTATCATCACTCTTACTCATTTTTTTCGTTGGATCTTGAAGACTCATGACACGACCGCCAACTTTAGGCATGCGTATTTCTGGTTTAACTAAGATATCATTGTAGCGAGAATTAAATCTATCAACTAGGTTTCTTGTTAATTCTATGTGTTGTTTTTGGTCATCACCAACTGGCACAATATTTGTGTTGTATATAACGATATCTGCAGCCATTAAAGGAGGATATGTTAATAAGCCAGCAGGGACACCTTCTGTTTGTTTTACTGCTTTATCTTTAAACTGTGTCATGCGTTCCAATTCTCCAATAGAAGCAATGGTTGTTAACATCCAACTTGCCTGAACATGTGCTGGTACTTCTGATTGTATAAATAGTGTTGATTTTTCTGGATCGATGCCAGAAGCTAAATAAATTGCAGCGAGTTGTCTAGTTTGTTTACGTAATTTCAAACGATCTTGTGGCACAGTAATCGCATGCTGATCTACGATACAAAAGAAACAATTGTAATCATCTTGAACTTCACCGAATTGTTTTAAAGCGCCAATATAATTACCAATTGTTGGAATACCACTAGGCTGGATACCTGAAAATAATGTTTCCATATTATAATGCCTACTTTCTTAAATTTAATTTTTTACATAATAGGTTTATTATAACAGTATTTCAATCATTTGTAAGTTATGTTAGACTATAGACATATCAATATTTTTAGTTGAATTTATTGAGATATACTTTTAATTTAAAATTTTTGAAAAAATTAGAGAATTCTCATTTAATTTTAATGTTGAAAGGGTATACTTTCATTGTAAGGTTAAGGAAGACGAAATAACTTAAGTAGTTTCTTAATCATATAAATATTGAAATCAAATGAATTTACATTCATGAAAAATAGGAGAGTGAGATGTATGGTAACATTATTTACTTCACCAAGTTGCACATCTTGCCGTAAAGCGAAAGCATGGTTACAAGAACATGACATTCCGTATACGGAGCGTAACATTTTTTCAGAACACTTAACAATTGACGAAATCAAACAAATTTTAAAAATGACTGAAGACGGTACTGATGAAATTATATCTACACGTTCTAAAACTTACCAAAAATTAAATGTAGATATTGATGCATTACCACTTCAAGATTTATATTCAATTATTCAAGATAATCCTGGTTTATTACGTCGCCCAATTATTTTAGACGAAAAACGTCTACAAGTTGGTTATAATGAAGACGAAATCAGACGTTTCTTACCAAGAAAAGTTCGTACGTTCCAATTGCAAGAAGCGCAACGTATGGTTGATTAATACATTAAATACATGAACTAGACGAACCATAAAGCAATATTTAAGCATGTTGCTTTGTGGTTTTATTATATTTAATATAACAAATGATTAAGGATTCACGTCAAATGATAAGATGGTTGTACCTTGTTTTTATGATGTGTTTCTTAATATGTGAATAAGTTATGACATGATTGCAACAGCACTTCTTAAGTTAGTGCTGTTTTTTTGGCTAATTCAAAGGGATATGTTAATATTAAAGACCAAATAGGATTTAGTAAAAATTAATCAAACAAATCAATTGTAATTCTTACTACGTTCTAATACAATATGATTACTATTCATCGACTGTAAGGAGTGAGATGATATGAGAATAGAGCGCGTTGACGATACAACTGTTAAATTATTTATAACATATAGTGATATTGAGTCTAGAGGATTTAAACGAGAAGATTTATGGACAAATCGCAAACGTGGAGAAGAATTTTTCTGGAATATGATGGAAGAAATCAATGAAGAAGAAGACTTTGTAGTAGAAGGCCCATTATGGATACAAGTGCATGCTTTTGAAAAAGGTGTTGAAGTTACGATATCTAAATCTAAAAATGAAGATCTTATTAATATGTCAGATGAAGACAATGAGCAACTTGATTATCAAGTAAATGATTTATTGTCACAAACATTTGACCAAGATGATAGTTTAGAAGATTTATTTGATCAGCGTCAACAACAAAAAGATAGCAAGCAAAATCAAGACCACAATGAGCGTAGCCGTCAAAATACACGTACTGTAATTGTTAAATTCAACGATTTAGAAGAAGTCATTGAATATGCACATTATAATAACCAAGTGACAGATGAGTTCGAAGATCTTTTATATAGTCTTAATAATGTCTATTATTATGCTGTTCACTTTGATGAATCAGTAGATCAAGAAACAATTAATGATAGTTATAGTCAATTACTTGAGTTCGCATATCCAACTGATAAATCAGAAGTATATTTAAACGACTATGCAAAAATTATCATGAGCCATAATGTTGCATCACAAGTACGTCGTTATTTCTCAAACACTGAAGCGTAAAATACAAGTCAAACAGACGTATTTAAATTATAAAAGCACGTTATATAACAAATGCATTATGAAATGTTGAAACCAGCTAAGGGTAGTCTACCTTAGCTGGTTTTTATTATAGAAAGAAAACCATACGCTATGCGTATGGTTCAGAAAAGGTTATACCGTTGTCACAAAAAATGCATCTCTACGTGCTAGAATATATGTTGGTCAGCCAACCAAAATAATCAACACGAGGAGATGCTATTTAATGTCATCCGACACAAACAGTTTAGCACATACAAAATGGA
>NZ_JACBFD010000021.1 GCF_013391405.1 Staphylococcus sp. GSSP0090 | reverse complement strand
ACCACAACATTCACAGGCAATCGCATCATAGGTTAAAACTGCGTTATAAAACAACGTTTTTATACACTTATAGTACATCTCTTTAGGTGTTTGATTTAAAAAATATAGATTATTCACTTTTAAACCGAGGTGATTTGTTTTATTATAAGCATATGGCACAGATATCTCTCCTTTAATTATGGTTTGGTCACTTATAATTATAGAGATATTTGTGCTCTTTTTGTATCTAAACATAAAAAATAACGATTGATGATTTTACTCACCAACCGTTAAAAGTATACAGCCTTTATTTTTGTTGCAACAGTATTGCCACAAGCACAAAAACACCCTTATAATTGGTTGTAGCGGTTAATAAATCTATATTATATTGTGTGTAATAGGATTAAAATCTTCAGCATATTGTTTCTAAAAACATTATAGTTATTTGAAAATGGATGGGGCAAAGTGTCTATTTTCAATTTATATTCATAAAAATCAGAAGAAGTCATATAATTAATAACATTACTATCGAAACATAAAATTTAAGTAGTTAAATCAATTATTCAATATTTATTCTTTTTTTTATTTTTAATTGTTTTTCACTAAATGTAATTAAATCTCTAACTTCACTTAGGCTACAAAAGAAAAAAGGGTTTACTTAAAAAATCCTTATATGTAAAGGAGAGAATATGTTGAATATATCTGGTTTAATAGACTTTAATTATATAAAAAGAGCAATAAAAATTTTTACAATGGCAACATTTTTATTATTAATAACTATTGTCATAGCTTACATTTTTAATCCTGGAGAAGAATTATTAAAGCAGCTAGGAAATAAATCACCTGAAAGAGTAAGTGAAACACATGGTTTAACAAAAGTATGGGGATTTATGCAAACTAATGGATTTTACGTACCTATACAAATGTTAATATTAGCATTAATACCTATACCTTTTTTATATACGCTTAATCTCATAGTCTCAATAATAATACCAGGTATAATGTTTGGTTTTTTGATTAATTTTGATCCTTATAAAGGTTTCACAGGTTTTATATCGTATATTCCACATTATATGTTCGAAATATTTAGTTTTTGTGTAATGATTAGTGGGCTTTATATGTTAAACAAAACTATAATACGAAAGATAAGTAATATTTTTAGAAAAAATAAAAAGAGTAACTACTCTTTAAGAAATAGTCTAATAATGTTATTTAAATTGTATTTTCTAGTGTCTTTACCTTTAATTGTCCTAGCTGCATTTACTGAAACATATGTTGCAGATATGTTATTAAAATTAATGAATTAAAATGATATTTATTCATAAAGGGTAGGCACTTATGTGCTTGCCCTAGCTTTTATGTTAATATTTAAATAACAAAAATTTGCTATGAATTTTTCTAAAAAGGAGTATTTTATTTATGAATTTAGGTTCATTCATAATTAGTTTGATAACAGGAGTTTTGATGTTTTTAGTTGTTTATTATATGGGAGATAATTCGTTTTCTGTGGCTTTATTTTGTGGATTTTTTGGTTTTATTTGTAACGTGTTAATTGGTTGGAATGCTAAACGAAGAATGTAGAACACGCATTTATGCCGAGAAAAATTATTGACGTTAAGGTTTCTGAGGCTCAACGTCAATAAAGCAACATAGTTGATTAGACTCCAGTTTCACCAATTGTTCCTTTTTTCGAACTTACATTTTTTGCGATTTTTGATGTTGATTTTATATTTTTAATAAGATATAAAGAGAATAATAATATAAACGAGGGTCTTTAGCTATAGTTGGTTATATTAAAAAGATTTTTAATGGGGTAGTTTTATGAAGAATATATTTAATGTTAGTTTTGACATATTTATTATTATAGCCTCTATTATTATACTCTTTATTTTTATAAATAGAGGTTATGACATTTATGTATGTGTAATTCCTATTGCGACATTAATTGCGGGTGTTACTACTTTGTGGGTTAGTTTAAAAAAGAATTAAAATCAAGAATAGAGTGGATTGAAAAACGAGTGGAACGAGTTTCTTCTTGTCTTGATACTACATATTAAAATACCCACCCATGTCTCTGGGTGGGTATTTTTATGTGAATTTATGTTAGAATATTCTGTGAATTATAAAAATAAGGATGTGTGTTTATATAGATTATACATTGGTAGAATTTCATTCACGTTATTGGGAACAAATTAATGAATTGAATAAACAAGAAGGATGGCAAAATCTTGTTGAAAATAAAGATATGTACAGAAAATCTTTAGAAAACTCTATAACAATTGTTGCAGTCGATAAAAACAGTAATGTTATAGGGTTTATTAGAGGCATAACAGACGGTTACACGACTATGTTTATCTGTGAGTTGCTTATAATAGAACAGAAAAGAGGTAGGGGCATAGGTAATGAGTTGATAAATCACTTACATAAAATGTTTCCAGATACAAGAATTGACTTATTAGCAACAACCCATCCATCAAAATTTTACGAAAAACAAGGGTTTAGAATTTTTCATGGGTATAGAAAAAATTTTAATAACTAAATCTCTAATACGAGGTGATAATGTATGATTCAATCTATAAACCACATGACTTATTCAGTATCGAATATTAAGGAATCCATAACTTTCTATAAAGATATTTTAAAAGCTAATATTCTAGTAGAAAGTGATAAAACTGCTTATTTCACTTTAGGAGGTCTGTGGCTAGCTTTAAATGAAGAAAAGGATATACCTAGAAATGAAATTCAATACTCATATACACATATGGCTTTTACAATAGAGGAAAGTGAATTTTACGAATGGTATCAGTGGTTAAATGATAACGATGTGAATATATTAGAGGGGCGTACTAGAGATATGAGAGATAAAAATTCAATATACTTCACTAATCCAGACGGCCACAAGTTAGAACTACATACCGGTACATTACAAGATAGGTAAGATTATTATAAAGAAGAAAAACCACATATGAAAATCTATATATAAGTAGGTTATATTATGACTATAGAAGTAAGGTTATTTGAAGAACATGATTTAAACAAAATAAATGAATTGTTAGTACTATATGAAGATTTAGGTTATCCAACAATACCAAAGGATTTATCAATTCGCTTGAACAATATATATAATCATCAAGATTATTATTTGTTACTTTTAGTTAAGGGTGATGTGATAATCGGTTTGAGTGGTATGTGCAAAATGATGTTCTATGAAAAGAATGGGGAATACATGCGCTTACTAGCGTTTGTTATTAATTCTAATTACAGAGGAAAAGGCTATGGAACACTTTTATTAAAAGAGTCAGAAATGTTAGCAACTCAATTAGGGTGTAAAGCAATAACTTTAAATAGTGGTAATAGAGAAGAACGAGATAGTGCACATAGTTTTTATAAAAGTAATGGATTTGAAAATAAATCATCTGGATTCTCTAAAAAATTAGAATAAAATCGAAATGCATTAATAGATATTGAACATCAAACGAATAACTATACATTTATTCATTTCTCGATGCAGCACAAGGGGAATGTCAGAACTATATTATGGCCATGTAATGTATGTTTAGTTATATAATAAGAGCTATTACTCAAAAATGAGTATGTGGTTTAGTTAAACAAAAGTGTCTAATCAATATGTAACAGTACACGGTCAAAAATGACCACTTACTGTTATCCAAAAAAGACTAGCAGGTATTGTTCAAAAGTGGACGTCAGCAAACGGACAAAAAAGTCTATTTGTACATATATATAAATTAAACGATAGGATTATTTGTGAACTCATCTTGTATTATAGTATTGTTTAGAAGATGATTATCAAAACAACAATAAAGAGGGGGGTACTTATGGCAACTACTGCGCAAGTTATTAAAGGTAAAGATATAAATAATGAGTTTATCTATGAAGAAGTGAATGCTTATGATTTGAATGACAATGATAGAAACAAAACGTATTATTGTATAGGATGTGGTATAAAGTTAACTTTAGTAATTTCTAGTAAAGATAGAAAATTCAATACATTTAGTGCTAGGTTTAAAGATAATCAACATAAAGAAGGATGCGATTATGATAAAAGTGGTGGATATAGTGATAAAGATAGAGAAAATTTTAATTTTGAGTCTTTTATTGAAAATATACTAAAAATTAATAATCCAAATAAACGTAATATTAATAATAGTTCAAGTAATGAGGATTATGACAGAACTAATAAAATTACTAACTTACGATCCTTTGTTGAAATTTGTAGACAACACTCACCAGACAGTTATATAGGTGATATGTTAATTAGAGATTGCTTTCTTGATGGTAGAGTGTTCAATAACTATTTAGATGGTTTTCAGAGTCAAGTTGTAGTTGTACCTCTTTTTCATCGTTATTCCACAAATGAAAAAGTAATATTTTTTAATTATGGCAACAGAACTCTAAAAGTAAATTTCAAAAATGAAAATTATTTCTTTGAAGTGAGAGATGAAATATTTGATATAGGAAAACGCGAAGCTAAAATTGCTATTGCTGGTGATTGGAAAGAAGAAGGAGAATTTATAGAAACTACAGTAAGTAAAAAAAGGCAAATAGTAAATGTAACTTCAATTATAAATTCTTAACTCATATAATTCATGTGACTTATCCTTGGATAACGAACTTGTTTAGAGTGCACAAATTTATGTTGTTTTTTCAATTTTAACATTTCACACTGAATCAGTAAGGCAATGTAAACGTTGATATGACAATACCTATAGTGATTTTTAAATGTATAGATAAACGGTATAATGAACTCCCGCTGTCTCCACTATAGAGCTCTCAACCATTGCGGTTGAGGGCTTTTTATTTTGGGGTGCACAAGCAACTAACTATTTAAAGATTAGAGAAAATTTATGAAATACATGTATAATTTGGACGTAAAAGACTGATTAAGACGATTGATAAGTTACAGGTAGATTTATATAAAGTGCATCATCATAAGCGTTTAGAGCGCAATAAACAGCGTCATAAAGAAAGTGAAGTTATATATCAAAACTTTGTAGTAGAAGTAAAAGAATCGCTAAATAATGAACGTGAGGAGTTGGTCGTGTGATAAAAAGTTTAGGTAAAGAAGACTATCCAATATTAGAACGATATATGCGCAACTATCATAGTATGGTTGATACTTATAAGAATAAACCTAGTGATATGAATGAATTGCAATATATGAACCTAGAATCAATTGTGAAGGGCGTTACACAGGTGTATAACGATAGTGAAGTCAAAATACAACAGATTATAAAACTCACGTGGTGGGATAATAAGAAGTATACAGATGAAGTGATAGCTGATGTAATAGATGTTAGTGAGTTAACATTAAGACATGCTAGAGAGGTAATATTAAAGCGTGTTGCAAAGGCGGTAGAATATATATGATCTATGATAAAGCTACTGTAAAAGAGTTTATATTAAACTACCATAAGACAATTGATAGTAGTGATACACATGATGAAAAAGTTGGTATTGATGAATTCTTTAATGTAAGTGATCAACCAGTAAATAACGTGTTAGATAATAACAATTTTGAAGATGCGATATTTTTCAATGAATTAGAAACTATAGTAGAAAGAGTAGGGACGGATAAAGAGTTTTGTTTGTTCTTGCTACTTTGTAAGGGCGTTAGTTATGAAAAGATAGGAAGTATATTTGATGTGCAGGCGCCTAGAATTAGGCAGATGTTTAATGAGTTGTTAGATAAGTTGGCATAATGATTATGGGGTAGGCACTTATCTGCTTGCCCTATTTTTTATGTAAGTAGTAAAAAACTTCTTGATATAACAATAAAAAGGTGTACAATATAGAAAAACAATTAAAGAAAGGCGTGCTAGTTAAAATGACTATAATGAATTATATTAATACCCTCAACTTTAATGCTGTTTGTTATAAGCTTGCACAGTATGAAATTGGTGATAGATTACATGCTGATGATTCGACTCTACAAAGCGATATTATCCTAGCAGGTGGAAAGCAACAATATTTAAATGATATTGCAAATCACTATAATAATGCATTTCATAACAAACAATCAGCATTAACTTGGTTTAATAATAAAAACCATTCCACTATAGAAACGTTTTTATTAGAATTCTATTGTGCATACTAACTCACTTTATAAGTGGGTTATTTTTTTATTTACACATACGAACAAGCGTTCTATTATATTCATGAGGTGATTACATGAAAATTATCAATCCAGATGTACCAGATGAATATAAATATATAAGTGACTACAGAGAAATACCTAGAGAATATCTTAATCCTAAAATTCCACAAGGTAGAGGGATAGTTAAGTGGCAAGCGTTCAAGACAATGCCCGAACAATACGAGCAACTAGAACAATACATACAAGACCAAGATAAAATTGATAAACCAATATTAGACGACGATCAATTGAATGAGTTGAATAACACATTGATTTTCAAAATGTATAACGACCCATCCATTGAATTAAGTTATTTCGAAAATGGAAATATCAAAACTAAAGTAGGTTACATCCACAAAGTAGATGTGCATACCAACACACTACATATATATGAAGAAACTGGAATGAGTGTGTTGAATTTAAAAGATATATTGGAAATAAAATAAGCCCACCTAAATGAATAGGTGGGTTGTTTTGTATGTCAATTAAGGTAAAAAATAATAAGGGTAGGCTGCTACCCGAAAAATGTAAAACCTATATATAACATAAACTTATTGTAATTGATAATCTTATGTTATAATTAAATAAAAAGCGGGTGAGATGTTGGAAATTATATTGTTATTAATTACTTCCGGTATTCCAGGTTTTTATACTTATTATTCATTATCTAGTAAAAACATAATTTACTATAATAGCGATAATAAAAATGTAATACTCAGTTTCTTTTCTATTATATCTATACTAATATTCTTGTTAATTTTAAGTTTGTTTTCAGGAATAAATAATGTGAATGAATTATTAAATAATTTATCTTTTACAAAAATTAGTTTATCCCTTTTTAGTAGCATAATTTTAGTTATATTGCTAACTGAAATAATCTATCCATTGCTACTAGATATATATAATAGATTCATTAATACAAATAGAGCTAGAAAAAATTTAAGTTTAACAAATACTTTACCTATTCACATTAAAAGATATGAAAATGATAAGTATATGATTTATGTTATTATTAAAGAAATGGACAACAGTATAATAGACGAAGGAATAATCGAAAGTTTTTCTAAAAAGTCTAATAGAAATATAATTATTAGTAGAGAATACTCTGAATTAAAAGACGAAATTATTAAAACATCAGAGTTTTCAGAGGTATATATTGATTTTGAAAATAGAGTTAAACTTGATTATTATTTTTGGAAAAAATAAGGTTAGTCTTTAGCTTCTTTAAGTCTTTTTTTCATTTCTTCAACCGTCAGATTACTTTTGTCTCCAGATTCTTGGTTTCTCTTTTCGCCTTCTGTTTTACCGTTAATTTCATAATCTATTTGCTCTTTATTATAATACTCCTTACTCACAATATCACCACCTTTCAACGTCTAACCAAGTTAGGCGTTTTTTTGATAAAAATATATAGGGCAGTAGGGACTGCTCTTAAAGTTTATTCTCCATAATCGCTTGGATCATATTCATATCCATACTTTTCTGCATCTGCTTTTCTAATTTCTTCTCTTTCAGATTCACTAGCATTCATCCATTCATCTTGTCCATTAACCCATTCTTCATGTGCTTTTTGTTGACTAGGAGTACGTAAAACACCATTATTTTCGTAATCGAAAGTTTTTTCAGAATCATCTTCTGGTGTATAATTTTCATCTAACATTCCTACATCACCATTTGGTATGCCTGTATATCCTTTTTCTTTAGCTACTTTTGCGTTAGCTTCCATCTTTTCTTGTTCAGTAGGCTCTTGTTGTGTAGCTTGTTCTTCAGCTACAGGCGTTTGTTCTTGCGACTGAACAGGCTGTTGATTTTGAGAATTAACTTGTTCTTGTGATTGAGTAGTTTCATCTTGTGTTGCTACATCTTCATTCTGTTTGTCATCAGATTTAGATTTTTCATTATCAGATTTTTTACTGTCATTTGATTTCTTGTCGTCTTTTTTAGATGATTCACTTTTCTTTTTGTCGTCCAATCTACTTTCTTCTTTATTCCCACATGCTGCCAATACTAAAAAACTTGCTAATAATAAAAATAAGACCTTTTTCATTTAAACATCCCCTTTAAAAGATAAATTATTAACTTAATTGTACTATACTTAAAAAATAAAAGTGATAACAAAATGTTATGATAAAACTTAAAATTTAGGAATTTGTTTATAGTTAGTGATAATATGGAGATGATTTTAAAACAACTATACGTAAATTCATTTCTCGATGCAGCACAGTTTGAATGTCAGCGTGTTAAATTATCAGAATTCAATTATAAACATTATGTAGTAATTTTAATTTAAAATACATCTTGTATTAGTATAACTTTTAGAAGATAATTATAAAAACACTAATTAAGAGGTGAGTGATACTTGAATAGGTTGGATGGTAAAACAGTTATAACAATTATTGGTGTAATCGGTTTAATGATATTTACTTTTATTTTTACGGTTGGTTATATATTAAGTAATATAGATCCTGAAAATAAGTTGGAAGGTTATGCAATAGCAATTAGTTTTATTGGAATTTTTGCTACATTTGGTGGTGCTTATCTAGGTGCTAAAATAGCAGGAGATAATGCTAGAAAGCTATTTGAAATGCAACGAGAGAATGAAAGAGAAGAACAAAGAGAACAGATTGTTACTCATCTAACTTTATCAATGCATTACATTGTTAAATTGATTGATAAGATAAGTGCACATTTTATTGAAAATCGTAAGATCTATAGATATTTGTATCATAGAAAAAATACAATACTTAATAATAATTATACGACTAAAATAAATAGAGAAGAATTAAAGGATTTGTTCTATAACTTAGTTGAACAGGAATGTATTAAAAAAATTCGAATAGAGGATTATACATATAACAATTTTCTTTATTTTGGAAAACTGTTAAATAAGTTAATGATAAGTAAAGAAATTATAAATCTAAAAAAAGAGGAACAACAACAATTATTTCTGTTCAGGCAAATAATTGATAATATCTCATATATGTTTAATGAAGAAAAGACAGATTTAAATCAATATTTTATAGATTTAAATGATACTGAAAAGGAATTAGCTTTTATTGAATATTATGTACAACTTTGTATATTACTAATGGATATACAAAAGTGGACGTTATTAAATGAAAATTATAATTAATAATCGAATTTACTGTTTTGAATATAATTGATGAAAAAGTATATAACTATATTATATATACACTAAATAGATAGTGTGAAATTAAAGAGATGAAACATAGTGAATGGTTGGCGTGGTTGTCCAAGATGTGGTTCAGGTGCTGTTGTTGAACGAATTAGTGTCTGTTTTGGGAGTCTGGTTGGAATTGGAGTAGTATTTGCCGAAATGGTGATTTTAGGAACAGTAATTTCTGGTGTTTTTGTGAGAGATTCAGTTAATAATGTGATGGCTATTATTTCGTGATTTTAATTCTTGTATTTTTACTTTTTATTTAATAAGTACGATTATTCTTTATATTGTAAAATGTGAATTGCATTTCAAACCCAATAAAAATAGGTATCTCACACATACGGTAAATGAATACGTTTAGAGTGCACAAATTTATGTTGTTTTTTCAATTTTAACATTTTACACTCAACTAGTAAGGCAATGTAAACATTGATATGACAATACTTATAGCGATTTTTAAATGTATAGATAAACGGTATAATGAACTCCCGCCGTCTCCACTAAAGAGCCCTCAACCATTGCGGTTGAGGGCTCTTTATTTTGGAGTGCAGATAACAAACTATTTTTGGATCAGCGAAAATTTATGAAGTGCATGCTTAATTTGGACATAATAGGGCGATTAGGACGATTGATAAGTTACAGGTAGATTTATATAAAGTGCATTATCGTAAGCGTTTAGAACGTAATAAACAACGATAAATAGAGAGTTTTGTAAGGATGTTAGTTAAGAAAAGATATGAAGTATATTTGATGTGCAGGCGTAACAAGTTAGACAAATGTTTAATGAGTTGTTAAATAAATTAGACTTATAAGATAAAATAAATTAATTATACTATTGTCCTTTATGTTGAAATCTATGTATAATAGCCTTAACATATGGAAAAAAATTAGGTATTAGCAAAAAATTATTAGATAAAAGATTAAGAAATTATAATATACATGATGTTTTAGCTATGTTTTTCGTATATGACAATGTAGTTATGAGTTCAAGCATGAAAGATCATAGAGTAATGGAATTTAAAGATTTTATGAATCGAGCTAAAAGAAATAAAAATATTTATGATGAAAGGTTTATATCGGTGTACTGATTCTTTACTAAAGTACTTGAAAAGTATTAACATATAGCTTACTATTATAGACAAGGAAATAAACTATATGTTTGTAGGCTCTGCATCGAAAGATGTAGAGCTGAGTTTTTATATTGAGCATATATATTACTTAATGTTTTATTTATGTTAAGAGACAAATAAATTAGAAATTATAAAGTTCGCCACTCTTCGAAGTGGTTTTTTTATGTGTAATTATTTTAGAAGGTAGAAGAATTACAAAAATTTGTTAGCCTTTTTTACAATACCAATTAACTCATACAAATTTTTAATACTATCACTTACACTATAAAAATTATTTTCTCCGTTTAATCTGTATATACTATACATTCCAGCTGTTTTAGATGCTTCATAATCGTTTTTTAAACTATCTCCAACAAATAGACATTCGCATAACTCTAAATCTAAGTTTTTAGCCGCTCTTTCAAAAATAAGAGGATTAGGTTTTTTTATGTTTTCTTTTTCAGAAACTAAAATCACATCCATGAATTGGTCGATTTGTAATGATTTAATATTATCGTATTGGAAAGGATATTTACCATTCGTAATAATGCCTAATTTGTAACCATTTGATCTTAATATATCCAAAGTTTCAGTTAAGTTAGGATACGGTAAACAATGATGACAAAAATTATTAATATAGTCCTCTAGTAAATCATTTGTGTTTAAACCTGTGATATTAAAAATATCAATTAATTGTGTGTAAACTTTATCTTTCCAAACATAACCATGTTGATCTAATTCGATAAATTTATTTTTAAAAGTGTTTTGATTAATGTGATTTAAGTGATCAGTAAATTTCTCATATTGATAATCGATGAACTTTATTAACGAAGATTGTCTGTCTAATAATGTTCCATCTAAATTAAATAAAATTGCTTTTATCATAATTTAAAGCTCCTTAACAATAATTATTTAAATATTCTATCAATTTAAATAATAATATCATAAATTAAGAGAATTTTTGATACAGAAGGGTATATAAAAAAGAAAAGTAATAGTCATTGAATCATCAGGTATTAGTGAATAAACATTGCAAAAGGAACTTCGAAAATTTTGTATATTCTTATTTTTCATTTAGACACATCGATTTCCGAACCTAATTGCGTTATTACTAATAAAGTTGAACAAATAGATATACAGCATTCATTCTTAGAAAATTAAAAAGGTGATTTTAATGAAACAGAGACTAACTGTAAATGAAAATATTAAGTTAAGACGTGCTATTGATGAGGATGCTTACGAATATTTTAAAATACCATTCAATAAAGAATTGCTGAAAATGTATGGTTCTAGTATGAGCCCAAGTACGGAAAAGTCATTAGATAAAGCCAAATTATTAGTATCTGAGATCAATTCAAACCCTTATGAATGGGCAATTGAATACAAAGGTAAGTTTATTGGTCAAGTGAGATTAACAATAGATGATGAAAACAATAAAGGCAAATTTGCTATAGGTATCTTCAATCCTCAATATTGGAATAAAGGAATTGGGACAAATGTTACAAATACAATTTTAAGTTTTGGTTTTTCTGAATTAAAACTTCACAGAATTTATTTGAAGGTACTTGCATATAATAAAAGAGCCATTAAAGCATATAAAAATGTAGGATTCAAGGTTGAAGGTGAGGAAAGAGAAGGCGCCTATATTAATGGGGAATATGAAACGGATATTCATATGGGGATTTTAAAAAGCGAATATCATAAATAAGATATCTAGATGTGAAGTTGTTTTATGCTGCGAAACAGCGCTACTGTTAGACCTGGAACTTTTTCATGATGGGTTGATTATTTAGTGTATTGAAAAATATAAATTATCTCTGAATGGAATGATGTGAAATGATTGAATATGAATGGTTTCATTTAAAAAGTGAAAATAGAGCTAATAGTAAAATTCTAGATATTTTACATCCAAGCTTTAAAGAGTTTGGAAAATCTGGGGAATTTATTATAAAACTGATATAAATCAATCCCAACTGGATAATGATATTTATAAAATTAGTGATTTTTCAGAGACTACATTGTCTGAAGATTGCATATTATGTACCTATACTTTGTTTAACACAACAAATAATACCATTTCGAATCGAAGTTATTTGGAAATACTATGAAAACGATTGGAAATTATTATTTCATCAAGGGACAGAAGAACTATAAAAAGTAATATATGAAAAGAATGACTGTGTTTATTTTTATTGTAATAATATTTTGAGAGGTGAATTATGAGAACAGAGGAAGAAATGGTTAACTTAATTCTTAATGTTGCTAAACATGATGATAACATACTAGCTGTGTGTATGAATGGATCTAGAGTCAACGGAAATGTTGAACCAGACAAGTATCAAGATTTTGATATTGTCTATATTGTAGAAAACATAGAAAGTATGATTGTTGATTTGACATGGATAAATCAGTTTGGCAATAGAATAATAACACAATTTCCAGAATCACAAGATTTATATCCATCTGAATTAGAAGAACGCTATCCAATACTAATGTTGTTTGATGATCACAGCAGAATAGATTTAACATTAATATCTAAATATAAACTATCTGAATATTTAGCAGAAGATAATTTGGTAAAAGTACTTCTTGATAAAAATAATTTGTTACCAGATATTGATAGTCCTAGTGATTCTAGTCATTGGATTAATAAACCATATCAAAAAATATTTGATGAATGTATAAATGAGTTTTATTGGATTTCTACCAATGTTATGAAAGGTATATGGAGAAATGAATTAATATATTCTATAGATCAATTGAATATATGTCGGAAAATGTTATTCCTAATGATTGCTTGGGATGTAGGGCATAAGTTTGAATTTCAAATTAACTTTGGAAAGAATTATAAATATATACCTGATTACTTAGAAACTATAAAAAATGAAGAATTAATTTTTACTTATCCACATTTAAATAGAAATGAAATACAAGAATCATTATATAGAATGATAGATATGTTCGATACTTCGGCATTAAGTGTTAGCAAAAAATGTGAATTGAAATATGACAAAAGAAATTACTCAGAAGTGAAGCGGTATATTGAGTATAAAAAATAAGAGAGTAAATATTTAAAAAATTTAATCCTTACAATCTAATATTATTATGTATTTCACACACATGAGAATAAACACATATACGTAGCCCCGAAAATAAGTTTTTTCAATTTCTATATTTTGCACTCAGTCATTAAGGGATTGTAAACGTTGATATGACAATACTTATAGCGACTCTCAAACATATATATAAACGATATAATGAACTCTCGCCGTCTCCACTGTAGAGCTCTCAATAATTGCTGTTGAGAGGTTTTTATTTTGAGGTATATTTTATGGATAAATATGAATTTAAAGTAAAGGTAGTTCAAGAATATTTCAATAGTACATTAGGTTATAGAGAATTAACAAAGAAATATGAAATATCCAATAAAAGATTAATCTATAGATGGGTTTCACAATATAAAGCAATAGGTGATATGTTTTATATGATTGAGGGTAGAGCGAAACAAATTTTTTTATTAGATTGTTAAAAAAGCTACATAAATGTTTGTACTTATTTTTTATATTTGTATTATCTATTAATACTAAATATGTGATTAAGTAGATGAGATCCACAGGGTGGGCGCTTATGTGCTCGCCCTATTTTTTGTGTTAAAATTCACAGGTAGAGTATTGTTTTTAGAGGTAATATTTATTTTAAGTCTGTTGAAAAAAGGAGAATATTTCTATGTGGCTACGTTTCTCTGTGCAATTAATTATGTCTATTTTGATGTTTGTTTTTATATATCAGCAAGTAAACCAAAGTCATTTAGATTTTTGGTTTATTATTTACTTCTTGTTTTTTATGGTTGTGGTTTTGTTTTGGAAACCTTCAGAAAACAAAAAATAGTACACGCATTTATACTGAGAAAAAATATTGACGTTAAGGTTTCAGTAGCTTAACGTCAATAAATCAATTTTATAATCAAATATAAAATAGTATTACGTAGAGTAATCCAATTATTAACCCACTTATAAATGTGATTACTAACCATTTTTTATTATTCTTTAATTCTTCTGACGTTTTTCCAGTTCTTTTTTGTATTAATTTTCCATCTAACCACTTAGTTAATGTGAAAATTATAGCTGTTCCTAATATTATTAAAAAAGCTATTATGTATTTCATAAATTATCCTCCATTTTTTGTTTTAGAAATTTTTTGATATTATATATCAAAAAACCTACATTTGTCATTAGGTGTTTATTTTTATTTAAAAACCCACTTAAATTAATAAGTGGGCAGAATATCAATGGAGCTATTCATATTTTAAACATGTTTCACATAATATTTTTGGGTTTTTAACCCAACTCTTTAGATTGGTAACTCCGTTAAGGTTTTCGTTATTTGTGTGTATTGTTATGTTTTGATAAAAATGTACATAAAGTTTTCCTGAATTTATGTATATAAGAATTTTAATTTTTTTATCTAGTGTTATAAAGAATGTGCAGTAGAGTGCCTTGAAATTTATTCCATTGGACCAGCTTGAGTTGGTTCTTGCATGCCATATGGTGATTGTTTACTTAATTCGCGCATTCTTTCTATTTCTGCATCTGTGGGATTATCAAAGTCAATTCCTTCATCTAAAGCTTGTAGTCTTGCAGAATTTACAGGTGCTTGTTGTGTAGTTTGTTCTTGATGAACTGTTTGTTCTTCAACTATCGGTGCTTGTTCTTGTGTTTGAGCAGTTGCATCTTGTGTTGCTACTTGTTCATTAGATTCATCATCTGAGTTTGATTTATTGGACTTTCTATCGTCATTTGATTTCTTATCTTCTTTATTAGACGACTTAGTTTCTTCTTTTTCATCTGACTTAGTTTCTTCTTTATTGCCACATGCTGCTAATACTAGAAAACTTGCTAAAAATATTAGTGAAAATTTTTTCATTTAATATTTCTCCATCCGATAATTATTGTCCATATTCTTCTTCATAATGGTTAATTGCTTCTAGTATTTGGTCAGCATCTTCACCTTCATAAGTTCCTTTTAATATTTCATTTCTAGTTTGCATTTCTCCAGATGATAAACCATTACTTGTATTATTTCTCCATTCTTGATTAGGCATATTTAAATATGGATTTTCTGAAGAGACATTAGATTTTGAATCTGAGTTATCTAAAGCTTGTTGATTGTTTGAACTATCTTGTTCACTTTGTTGAGCATTTGATGATTCATTGTCTATTTGTTGTTCTTGAGTGTTCACTTGTTCTTGTGTTTGAGCAGTTTCATCTTGAGTTGTTACTTGCTCATTATTTTCTTCATCTGAGTTAGAATTCTTGTCATCATCTGTTTTCTTACTGTCATTAGACTTTTTATCTTCTTTCTCAGATGACTTAGTTTCTTTCTTATCTTCTGATTTACTTTCTTCTTTATTGCCACATGCTGCTAAAACTAAAAAACTTGTAAGTAATAAAACGATAAACTTTTTCATTTTATGTATCCCCTTAAAAAATAATTTGATAACTTAATTGTACTATACATAAAAGGGGATAGGGATAACAAAAACTTATGATAAAAATAATTGTCATACAATTTTACTTATTCATAAAAATAATAATATACTCATTTGACATCAATGGCACAGTTATAACTAAACGTTTAATTGTACTGTATGATTGTCATTAATAATGATTAAGTATTAGATGATGTTTTATTAATAACGCGTTAACTTATACATTTCAGTAATCATATGATGAGACAATTAAGTGCAACACATGAAATTATTACTCGCAAAAAACAGATTATTAAAGTAGTGCGATGTATAGTTTTAATTTTATAATGATTTTAAACATATAATATGGTGTGGTAACATGTATTTAAATAGTTCGATTTACATTAAATATTAGAAGGTGCATTCATATGAGTTTGAAAGAAATGTGGCATTATTTATTAAATAAAAAATGGGAATCTGATGATGTTTGGATGGTAATTTTATATAGTTTCATAGCAAGTCTTTTTGTAACACCATTATTAGGGATACCAATTGGTATTTTAGCTTTTTTGATATTAAATGAAGATGTATTAAAAAAATAAACGCTTTATAAGAATATTTGTGTTGAATCGATAAATGATTAAGCATCAATAAAATAGAAAGGTGCGTATTTTTATGGCGAAGTATTTCACTGCTACTAAAGTGGGTTTGTATTTAGTGGCTATAATGATCATTCAACAAATTGTATTCAACACTTTTAATTTGGAAAGCTCTTTATTAATAGAAATTACTTGTCATAGTGGCTTTATTATTATTGGACTTATATGTATATGGTTGAATTTCCATTTTCACAAAAATAAAGACAGTGACAAATGAATGGAACGTAGTAGTATAGAAGCTTATTAAGTGATGAACATGCATATGTTGGCCATTAAATTTTTGTGATTTTCGGATTTCATATTTTAATCTGAAGCAATAAAAAAATATTATACTTTCAATCTCTACTATAACGTTCTCAACCATTGCGGTTGAGGGCTTTTTATTTTTGTTACCCAAGCAATGTGATGAAAATTTTAAAAAATGTGTATATTAAGATTTTGAAATAAGAACAATCAATGCTATGGTGTTTTTAAAAACAGTTTGTATTTCAATGTATATATTTTAAGTTAGGGGTTAAAAATTGATAAAACAACAATTTAAAGATTCATACAAATTATTGAATAAGCATTTAAAGGATGTTGATGAAGCGCAAGCTATAGTTCAACCAGATGGCACTAATAATAATATCAAATGGCAGTTAGGTCATTTAATACTACTAAACGACTTTTTAGTATTTGAAACGATGAATGGTGAAAATGTCCTTGAGCAACCAAATGCAAAATATTTTTTATGGGGAACTTCACCAATGGATTTTGATGGAAATGAGCCTTCATTCGAGGAATTGAAATTATTATTAAATGAACAGATTGATAGCATCGTCAATGGTTTAGAAGCACAATTTAAAAAAGTTAGAAGTAAGCCTATTGAACTTAAAGATGCTGGTATTGTAATGGAGAATTTTGAAGAATCAAGCCATTTTGCGGTTATCCATATGAATCGACACTTTGGTCAAATTGTCATGTTAAAATCCATGATTAATAAATTAAGTTAAAACGTAACTAACGCTTGAACAATTATCAGTATTGGATGGACTGTAAATCCTAATAATTTGGAATACCTTAACGTATATAAATAAAGTAATTGCATATATTAATAACAATTTAAAATAACGTTAGACTCGACATGTAAAAAGACAGTAAACCTATATAATGCACTGAATTCTACAATAAAAGTGCTTATAATGATTTTTGTGCTATAATATTTTTTAGCATAAAATAATCACTTACTATGATCAGTATTTTTAACTACTCATGTGTGTCAAAGGGTGGTTTTTTATATTTAACGATTGATGATTTGTGCTGACTATTTTTTATTAAATTGTCGAAGGAGAAAGTAATGTATCTAAAATACTGGAAAAATATATTTAACTATAAGGGAACATCTAAGTTAAGTCATCTAGGTCTCAATATACTTATAAATATAGTTATATTATTTTGTATTTCGTTTATTGGCTTTTTTGTTCCTCCAAGTTGGGAAAATACATTCGTAGATATTTATTATTATGTCTTATTTATTATGATCTTACCTACTATATCTATGTTTGTCCGAGTATTGAGAAGTTTTAATGAAAAGCATTAATGTGATATAAACAGCTTTGATCACTATAGTGAACAGAATTGCATATACGAAGATATCAACCATCCAGATACTAACTGGGTGGTTATTTATGTTCTATCTATAACCATTTAATAAAATAAATATCAAGATAATAAAATTATAGAAAATAAATATAAATAGTTGTTTAAAAAATATAAATCATGCTATATTAGTGAATGTAATTTCACACAAGGATTGAAATATTTTGTGTGTTAGAACATATAATATTTGAAGGGAAGAGGAAAGTAGTGAAAAAGCAAATTAAACTTGTTTTTTTAATTTCATTAATTATAGGTTGTCTAGTTAGTGTTTTTCCAAATAATGATATCGAAGCAAAGGATAAATATAATCGTGAAGAAGTAAAAAATGCTAAAGATAAAAAGTATCGTTCTGTCGTATTATTACAATATGTAGGACAAACGGATAAAGATTATGGAACAGGGTTTGTATACGATAAAAATTACATTATTACTAATAAGCATGTGGTTGAAGAAGCTTCTAATAATTTAAAAAAGCTTAGAGCAAAGGTAAAAGTAGGAAAAAATAAGTATATATCTTATGAATTAGAAAAAGTGAAATACTTTAAAGACTCTGAGCTTGCAGTGCTTAAAGTAAAAAATGACAAATCCAAAAAATGTTTTAATAAAGTAACAAAACCATTGGATATTGCCAGCGATAAAGAAATTGCATCGTTAAAAAAAGGCAGTAAAGTTTCAGTGATCGGTTACCCAGTTGATAAAAAATATGGCACATTATGGAAGAGTAGAGGCAAAATAGTACAACATGATAAAGAAATGTCAATATTAGATGCGTATATTACAAGTGGGAATTCAGGTTCACCCATTTTAAATAGTAAAAATCATGTGATTGGTACAACATTTGCTAGTAATGGTAATGATACTTATGGATTAATCTTTGATAAAGAAACAAAAGCATTTTTAAAAAATAAAAAGTAAATAGATAAACTATGCTTCAATGAATTATCACTTTGATAAGTGAATAGATTAGAAAAAATTGCATAGTTAAACCCCCACCTATTTTATATTAGGTGGGGGTTGATATTTAACATGAATCATATGCTATTTTTAGCTATCCCATTTTGAACGTAAAATGCACGAACAAAAATTGTTCTGTGGATATTCAGGTTCAAAATATTTTATAACATCGGATTTAATATTACCGAAAGTGGTTTCTGGTTTATGTTTGAAACCATCATAAAAAGCTTGAATTACATCATGTTTGAAGTTTCCTCTAGGGAATTTTGTTGCGATCGCTTTGCGTATGTCATCTGAGTATTGATTCCAATTATCACCCATAACATCCATACCTACACCGTGATAAAGGAGAGCGACATTATTTTCTTTATGTTCAGCAACACCTAATGTAGTGTGTAAGGCAATTGAGTCCCAAGCGAGTTGTAAATCACGGTCATTGTAATTATAATTTTGTAAAAATTGTCTCACTGCATGTGCGCCGTCAACCTCAAATCTTAAGTCATCGCTACTATATGTTTCTGTTAATCCTAGGTCATGAAATAAAGAGGTAATATAAAGCAATTCTTTATCGTATTTAAGGTTGTCTTGCATACCTTTCACTTCTCCGAATAAATAAACTCTATTTGAATGATTCCAAATAAGTTCATTACCATATTCTCTAACAATGTCTTGTGCATCTTGAATAATTTTACTGTCTGGAACCTGAACTTCATCTAAAGTTTGTATCATTAAAAACGCCTCCATAAAATTACGTACATTAATTAAATTCCACTTATTATTTGATTAAAACAATTTGCTTAATATCAAGATGTTAAATCAGCATTATATTTTTAGTTGCGTCTGACATAGTTTGAATACTTCTATGATTAAAAAGTAATGATATCAAAAAGCACAATCATCGTAGATGTCATTTATTTTTGTATTGGTCATATTTTCCAGATGCAATATCAGCTTCGCGTTCTTCTATTTTTTGATAAACTTCATCAGCATTATCTCCGTCATAGTAACCTTGTTCAATGGCTGTTTTAGTTTGTAGCTCAGCAGAAGATAAACCACCATTATATTTTTTACGTAATGCTTCTACTTGTTCATCTTCAGTTTTTGCAGCATTGATCTCAGCATTTACATCATCTGTTTGATCAGATTGTTCCTCATTATTTTGTGTCTCTTTCATTTTTTCTTGCTGTTCAGGTGTGACACATCCACCAACTGTACATTGTGTGCCATCAGGTTTGGTATAACCAACGACATCACCGTTTCCTGGTGCTTGATACCATGTATCACCATCGGCATCTACCATGCCATTCACATTAACACCATTTTTCATTTGTTGAGTTATTTCTTCTTTAGTTAATGCTTTATTTTGCGAATCATTTTCGTTTGTTGTTTGTTCAGTTGTCACATTATCTGCTTTATTTGCATTGTCAGAAGCGTTAGCTTGATCATTTGCGTTGTCATTGTTGTCATCTTTTTGATTATCAGACTGCTTATCATTTTTATCACTTTTTTTATCAGATGATTGTGCTGCTTTTTTATCATCTGACTTACTTTCTTCTTGGTTTCCACACGCTGCTAAAACTAAAAAACTAGATAATAATAAAAATAAGACTTTTTTCATTTATACATCTCCTCAAAAAATAAATTATTAGTTTAATTGTACTACACATAAAGAATAGAAGTGACTTTAAAATGTTATTTTCTAAAAATTATATTTACCAATAGTTATTTTATGTTATGTTTTAGATATAATGAGTCATTTAAAATGAAGTATCAGAGGTAGTATTCTGAAAAACGTCTTTAAAGGGGGGCCTCTTATGAAAACGATTGGGAAACATGTTATGAATTTTCTGTATTTCTTTTTATCTTATTTCTGTTTTCTATATGTGTTTGAATTGATTTGGGGTCAAAAAGAAATTTTCTTTCAAACATTACATGCAGCATTAATCTTTGCATCTTTAATGACATTTTTCTGTCTGTTTGTGAACAATAATAATGTTGTTTTAAATATTTATAAATTGTTTTCCAAAAAGGGGAAACATGAATAAAGTAATTCATTAAAACTGTCGAAAAGTAATGTATAAGCAATGATTTATTAATGTAGGATAATGAAGCGGGTGTTGTTATGGGGAGGAAAGTATACTTTGTGAGACATGCTGAAAGAGATAAGAATATAAAAGTTGATTATACTGCCCCTTTGACTTCAGAAGGACATTTAAAATCAATAGAATTGGTCAGTTTGTTTGAAAATAAGGAAATAGCAAGTATTTATTCTAGTCCATATAAAAGAGCAATTGATACTATTACGCCCATATCAAAATATTTGAAAATAGAAATTAATATAGTAGATAAATTGAAAGAAAGAGAAATTGGAGAATGGGTAAATGATTTTGACAACTATTGTTATAAACAATGGAATGACTTTGATTTTAAGTTACCTGATGGGGAGTCTTTGAGTAATGTTCGTTGTAGAATTTTGTCAGCATTTGATAAGATAATTTCTGAAACTAATGGAAATATAATTATTTCTGGACATGGTACATCTATTTCAGTTTTACTTAATGAGTTAACAATACATACATTTGGATATAAGGATTTTAAAAAACTAAGTTTTCCAGATGTACTGGTTTACAATATGGATAATAAATTAGTTGAAAAAGTGAAATTATAATATATGTCCATTTTTTGAAACTGATTGCGCATGGGAATAATTCACAAAATAAAAACATCATATCGTTTATTATTTATTTGGAATAGATGGATGTTTTTTCAATATGAATATAATCCCTGACTGACTGGATGGATTTTATGTTTACATCAACTAAAGTATATTGTATTATTGTCAAGTACACCCTATGGTGTAGTCAGATAGAGTAGATCTAATATATGCCCTAGGGTGTATGTTCAGACTATTCTTCAGACAGAGCCACCCATCATCGGGTGGCTCCTTTTTTAATAAGATAAATTGGATTAAATTAATTTTGTAGCTTTTTTATACAGAAAATGACCATGCTTGATAGAAATATACATAAAGCAACAAAAATGAATGAAAATCCTAATGGTACTAGGAAGAAATATTCATGTAAAATATTGTTCGAATCTAGGTACTCAGGTGTAAACCCTTTGATGACTATTGCTAAAACACCTAAAATAAGTAGTACTGTTCCTGAGATATTTAACTTTTTCATTGTGAACCATCCTTTTGGCTATTAATTAAATTTGAGTATAATATATTTTGAATTATGTTGCCTCAGTCTTAAGTCGGGAATATAATTTGATGTTAATGAGTGACAAATTCTTAATGGTACTAATTAAATGACAAGATATTTAGATTAAATAGAACTAAATTCAAAAACAACATAGCCAAGGTAAAGCCCGCCTAAATGAATAGGCGGGCCTTTAAAGTTAAGTCAGTTACATATGGCTAGACATAGTTAGTAGAACTGAACTAATTTTTTCCATTTATATGAAACAATCATACTGATACTCATTACTAATAATGTTAAGACAAATTCAGATGCCATATAACCGTCTTTTAAATGAACGGTAAATAAAGCTCCCAACATAATAATTATAAAACCGCTAGCAATATAGTTAGTTAGAATACCAAGGAATAATAATATGCCTCCAATCAATTCAAACAAGCCTAAGATAATACCAAAGAATGCAGGAAAACCAAATCCTTCCATCATAGCCATGGGTTCACTGAAGCCACCCATCACTTTTTGACCACCATGAGCCATAAAAATAATTCCTAACATTAATCTGATGAGTAAGATGCCTACTTTCACTTTTCCACCACCTTTCAATAAATAGTTAGATGTTTCATTTCCCTTTCTTTTGTCAAACATAACATGAAGCAAATGCGTCACACGTATCATATTTGTTTGGCTTAATTTGATAACTAAAATAATATCTAAAAAAAGACATAGTTAAAAGTTCTAGAAGTTTAATCTATAATTATAAATAAAATGAGTAATAATAAATTTACTAATGAGGTTAACAATGGGCCATAAAATTTAAACTTATCATTATTAATAAAACCGATGATGCTATCCAAAAATTGTATAGCGATCATTAATATAGATACTGTTAATAAAAATGTGTTGTTATAGATAATGAATGTCAAAATAGACAGTATCACTATCGGCAAGCTTCTTGTTAATGCATAATAAGCATTAATATTTCTAGATGATATAGAAGCTTGTAATGAGTAACCAAAACTCACACTTGCGCTAATAAAGGTGAATATTGCTAAAACTAGATACATAAATTTCACTCCCTTCATATTTGAAATGCATGATGTCATAGATACGCTTTTAACAAGAAAAAATTTAATCCTACTTGTTTCGATAATGTATCTTCTTTAATCTTAACTACATCTATGTTAATTACCCCACATGATTAATTTAGTAATATGTTAGCTATTTTATTTCTAAAAAACTAAACTTATTGTACTATATATAAAATGAAAAAAGGGATAAAAAGTTATTTGTAAAAAATATATTGATTTTATAAAATGTGAAATTTTAAGGTGGTCTATAACAATATAAGTAAATATTTTCTATAACTATAAATTTATATATAAGGAAAGGACATAATTATAAAAATATATAGTGAACAAGTTTTGTTTTTTGGGATTAGGTTATAAATTAATAAAATTAATTTTTAACAAGAGGTGATTAAAATGTCAGAGTTTATTTCGGCACTAGCAGGTGGGCTTATAGCGTTAATAGGTGTGTGGTTACAATTTCGCAAAGAAGACAGGGATAAACGTATAGATTATGAAAGTGACATAAAAAGTATGATTGATTTAATTGTTTATAAAGTAGCGAGGATAAGAAATACTAAATTAGATCAAAACACTGCCATTTTAAATAAAACATATACTACAGAAATTTTTTATGATATTGAACAGGATTTTAAATCTTTAGATAATCAAGTACAAGATCTCATCAATAACATGAGTCATTATGATAATGACTCCAATAAATCAATACAGGACTTACTTCAACGATTTGAACCATTAGAACAACAATTTAATAAATTTAAAGTCTCTTATAAAATATACGCAGACAATTTTGAAACAAATAAATGTGATAAAACAAATATCGTTAAATCTAAAATTAATTTAGATAAGGAAGTTTATGTATTTACAGAAAAGATGAGAAACTTTGCTCGTAATAATTATAATCATACGATTTTTGAACCGAAACTTAGAAAATATGAAGAAATCAAAACAGGTAAAAATAACGATTAGTAAATAAGAAGGAATTAGTTATTTTTGAATAATATAAAACAACTTTGAAAATGTTTCAATTACTCCCGTCTCTAAATATGACGTATAAATAATCATCTAACCTGTTTAGGGGATGACCTTCACTTTTTTATCTAAAATAAGTAATGTGATTAAAATTAAAAAGTTTACGATGTTTTCATTTCTATTATTTTGACTGCATACACATTTATATGGCAATGACATAAATACGTTAAATAAAAAAGTTATCTATATAATATGATAAAAAATGTTTTGAATACCCACTTATAGGGAACAATTAACCTTGATTAATCAAGGAGGTAATAATTTATGAAGTTTAAAACGATAGCAACTGTAACGGCATCTGCATTCTTATTAACCGCTTGTGGTAATGACGCTTCTGATAACAGTAAAGGATCTGAAAGCTCAAATGAAAAAGGGGATAACAAACAAGTCATTGCTTTGGATAAAATTAAAACGAGTCCTAAAGAAGCTGTAAAAAAAGCGCAAGAAGTATATAGTGGACAAAATTTAAAAGGTATTTCATATGAAAAAAGTAATGGCGAATGGGCTTATAAAATAGAACAACAAAAGACAGGTACAGAGTCAGAGGTCATTATTTCTGATAAGAATAAAAAAGTATTAAATAAAGAAACTGAAAAAGAAGATTCAATAAACAAAAATGATGAATTTAAATATAGTGATGCAATTGATTATAAAAAAGCAATTAAAAATGCCAAAAAAGAATTTGATGGAGATATCAAAGAATGGTCTTTATCTGAAGATGATGGTAAATTAGTCTATGATATGGATCTACAAAAGGGTAATACGAAACATGAAATAACAGTTGATGCTAAAAATGGAAAAGTATTAAATCATGAGCAAGATTAATATATTACTAATCCCACCTGCATGTGCAGGTGGGTCTTTTTTTAATGTTGGTCATTTAATAAATTTGTCTTTAGAAACTTGAAAATAATCAGCTAAAATTTGTGCTTCTTCATTGGAAACTTTAGTATGATCATTTTCCCATTCCCACACCTGACATATTTTAATGTCACAAGTGTACCGTTTGTTTAAGATAGTTGTTAATTTTGATAAGCTCAAACCGTTTTCTTCACGTAATTCTTCAAGTGCTTTCAATATTAATCACTCCTTAAATATTATATAGTGCCAAATCTATTATTAATTATAATATATTTTTCCGCTTAATTTCAATTGATTATAAATAAGTTTTTTAAATTAATAAGTATGGAAACAATAAATATAGGGATATCCCTTATATTCAATTTTAAAAAATAAGGCTATACTGATTTAGGTGGTAACCATCCACTTCAAATATACTTTTACAACCACTTGAAAGAGTGGTTGTTTTTTTTATAGAAAGAAAACCATACGCTATGCGTATGGTTCAGAAAAGGTTATACCGTTGTCACAAAAAATGCATCTCTACGTGCTAGAATATATGTTGGTCAGCCAACCAAAATAATCAACA
>NZ_JACBFD010000020.1 GCF_013391405.1 Staphylococcus sp. GSSP0090 | reverse complement strand
ATGTCATCTGAAAGCAAAGAAACTTTAGATAGTATTAATATTCTTCATCAAACTCTTCCTTACAGTAATAAAGAAGTTGACCCTCCGACGGGTATGAAAGAAAGAATCTTAGAGTCAGTTTTAAACGAAGAAAATGGTGCCGATACAAATTCAGAAGTTGAAAAACAACAGGATAAAGAGGATGATAACCATTTAACTGCTGCACAATCATATAGAAGTGGTATGGGCGATTCAAGCGAAACACATCAATATAAAAAGCTAACGACATCACCTAAACAAAACGATGATAAAAAACCTAAAATACCTTTGCTCCGACGGATTTCTATAGGCATTATGGCGGCATTATTATTGTTATCTTTGATAGGGAATGGTGTTCAATACTTTAAACAAAAGGAATCGCAAAACCAACCTACTCCAATGATTAATACGAATAACGCTCAATCCATCAATTTGAAATCTATGGATGAAGATAAGACACAAGGTCAAGCTTACGTATCCAGTAATAAAACACATAGTAAATTAATGGTTGAAGCCAACGACATTGAAGCTACAAAAGGTAATGAAGTCTATCAAGTTTGGGTAATCAAAGATAATAAACCTTATCCTACAGGTGCATTTGCAACGAAGAATGATAAAGGGATGGTTGTATTTGATTTAAGTGATATGGATATAGATGAGAATGACACGATTGCGCTTACGTTGGAACCTTCTCCAAACAATAATGAGCCTAAGGGACAAATGATCATGGCTAGTAAAGAAATTTAATGACAGGACTATAGTAATTTAAATTAAAAATCACAAGTTATGTAATCTTTTTTTTATTATTATACGTATATTTAGTAATTACTTTTTAAATAAAGATGCTTAAAACTTTAATTATAATTAGAAAACCACTAAAGGAGAGTAAAGTCTATGGGCATTACTGTTAAAGATATTTTATTAGCCATTGAAAAAAATACGATTTTAAATTCTAAGAATATAAGTGTAAACGTCGATGAATTTTGTTCAAAAATCACATCAATGTATCAGGGTATAACGAAATCAACTGTTTTTGTATTAAAAGATTCAGAGAATGCAACTTATTATATGCAACAAGCTTATGAATTGAAACCTCTGTTTATAATTACAGATGCACACCCATCTAAATTCAAACATTTTGAAGTGAATACACCTATCGTTTATGTCGATGATTTCCCTAAAGTTGCTAATAACTTGATTAAATTATTTTATAATCCAGCTATAAAAGGGATGAAATTTATTGCTGTCACAGGGACTAATGGTAAGACTACGACGAGCCATATGATCGGTAATTTACTAACACAACTTGGTGAAAAAGTTGCTATTATCGGAACAATGGGCGTATATGATTGTTATTATCATAAACTTAATTTCAATCATACAACGCAGGCCACACCGATGTATTTTGAAATGGCTGAGATCGTAAATTATTTTTATA